>NZ_JBWKUZ010000002.1:0-663518 GCF_059421435.1 Janthinobacterium sp. GW821-FHT03A03
CGGCGGCGCGGCGGTCCGCCATGGGCGCGCGCACGGGCGCCGGCGCGGGCTGTGCGGCGCGCAGCAGCGGCGCTTCGCGCCAGCGGGCGGCGATCCAGAATAGCAGCAGGGCCACCAGGCCGAAGAACAGCCAGCCGTAGACCAGGTGGTCGACGCCGACGGCCAGGCGCATATTGCTCAGGTGCCCCAGCATCACGATCAGGTAGGCGCGCACGCCATTGGCGAGGATGGGCACGAGCAGGGCGGCGGCCATGACGGCCAGGCGCCGCCGCGCGCTGCGGAAATTCAGGTGGGCGTAGAGGGCGCCCAGGGCCAGCGCGGCGATCAGGTAGCGCAGGCCGCTGCACGCCTCGACCACCGACCAGTTGCCAGTGGGCAGCGACAAGTTATTGCCGTCGCGAAAGACCGGCACGCCCGTCAGCTGCAGCGCGGCCACCGTGAAGCTGGCCGTGAAGTCGATCAGCGGTTCGAGGAAGATTTCGCCGAAGGGCACGGCGAGGAACAGGTAGGCCAGCGGAAAGGCCAGCACGCGCACGGCCGGCCAGCCGAGGATGGCCAGCACGCAGGCGGGCAGCATGGCCGTGGCCGCGTATTGCTCCACCACCTGCACGTTGGCGGCGTCGGCCAGCAGCCAGGCCAGGCCCAGCAGGGCCAGCAGCAGCAAGCCCCACGGCGACGGGCGGTGCGCCAGCGCGGCCAGGCGGGCGCGGCGGCGCCAGGCCAGCCATGCGCTGATGGGCACGATCATGAAGCCGTGCGCGAAGGTCTGCGAACGCGACCACAGTTCCACCATTGACCAGAACGTGGCGTGGTACAGCAGCACGACGGCGGCCAGGGCCAGCAGCAGGGCGGGCAGGGCCAGGTCGCGGCGGCCGTCCGGCAGCAGGGCCGCGGGCAGGCGATTGACGCTGTCGAGTTGCACGTTCATGTCGACGCTTCCCGCGCCGGTCGCGCCGCGCCCTGGCCGGCGGGCCGTCCCGCGCCCGGCCCGCCGCCGCCCAGGCCCAGCATGGCGCCCAGTCCCTGCAGGTTTTTCTCCCAGTCATGGTCCTGCAGCACCAGCTGGCGCGCCGCCGCGCCGATCGCGGCGCCGCCGTCGCCGTCGCGCTGCTTGCACAGCACGCGCGCCGCGTGGTGGATGAATTCGATGTCGTCGCGCGCCAGCAGCAATTCCAGGCCCGGCTGGGCGGCGATGCCTTCGAGCGCCTGCGGCGTGGCCAGCACGATCTTGCCCATTGCCATCGCTTCAAGCACCTTGTTCTGCACGCCGCGGGCGATGCGCAGGGGCGCCACGGCCAGGGCCGCGCCCGCCAGGTAGGGGCGGATGTCGGGCACCTTGCCCGTCACCGTCACGCCGGCCACCCTGGCCAGCGCCGTGACGGCGGGCGCCGGCCGGCTGCCGACGATGTAGAACTGCAGCTGCGGGAACTGGCGCCGCAGGGCGGGCCACACATGGCGCACGAACCATTGCACGGCGTCGATATTCGGCCAGTAATCCATGGCGCCCGTAAACACCAGCACTTGCGCGCCGGGCGCGTACGGGCCCGGCGCCGCCGCCGCGGCCGGGGCGAAATACACGGCGTCGACACCGTTGTTGAAATGCCCCGTCTTGCGGCGCGCCATGGGGGCGCACTGGCGGAACAGGGCCGCCTCGGCCGGCGAGACGAAACTGGCGGCCGTGAACTGCTGCGCGATATGGCGTTCGTACTGCAGCAGCAGGCGGGCTTCGTGGCGGTACAGCTGCGACAGGGGCCAGGGCTTGCTGTCGCCGTACTGGCGCCACTTGTCGGAATCGACGTCGACGAAATCGATCACGCGGTGCAGGGAGCGGCCCGCGCTGCCGTCGATGTATTGCGCCATGGGCCCGGAATAGGCGACGGCGTGGCGCACCTTGCCGCTCGATATCACGCCGTCCACCCATTGCAGCAGCCGGGCGTCGCGGTAATAGTGCACGCTCATGGCTTGCCGCGCCAGCAGCGCCTGCGCCGCGCGCCAGCGGGCCGCGCCGCGCCGCAGGCCAATGAAGCGCGTGCTGGCGCACAGGGAGGCGACGGCTTTCGCGTGCCGCCAGTCGTCGTCGTCGTCGATGAAGCAGCCCAGGTGCACGCGGAAATGCCGGCTCAGGTATTGCAGCATGTGCCACGAGCGTATTTTGTCGCCCTTGTCGGGCGGATACGGCAGGCGGTGGACGAGGAAGAGCAGTTCGCGCATGGTGTGTTCCCTTGCTTAGCCCAGCTGCCGCACGATGTGCGGCCCCAGCAGGTTGGCCAGCGGCAGCGGCAGGCGGCGCCAGGCGCGGATGAACAGCGCGTATCGGGGATTGAGCGGATTGACCTCGGGCAAGGCCGTGGCGCGCACCAGCTTGTAGGCGTAGGGCAGCGGCTGCGGAACAAAACCCCAGTTTTTCTTGAAGTCCCAGGCGCCCGTGCCCAGCTTGCTGCGGCCGAAATCGAACAGGCGGCAGCCGCGCGCGGCCGCGCGGCGCATCACTTCCCAGTACATGAAGTCGTTGGCGCCCGTGCTGCGCGCCAGCAAGGCGCCGCCGCCGTAGTAGGGCAGCACTTCGTCGCGGAAGTAGAACGCGAGTACGCTGGCCTGCGCCTGCACGCCGTGGTACACGGTGAGGATGTCGCAAGCGTCGCCGAACACGCTGCGCAGCAGGGCGAAATGGCGGCGCGCGAAGACGGGCGTGCCCAGCCGGTGCACGCTGTCCGCGTAAATCGGGTAGAAACGGTCGAGATCATGGTCGATGGCGCTGTGCAAGCCGTTGGCGATGCCCTTGCGCACGACGGCGCGCTGCTTGCGGGGGATGGCCAGCAGGTTTTGCTCGTCATCAAGGTGCAGCGGACGGCGGAACGTCGCGTACAGGGGCCGCTGCAGCCAGGCTGCGCCTGCCTGCTCCGGCGCATCGCGCCAGCGGTATTCGAGGTGGCCCACGCCCAGGCGCCGCGCCAGCGCCTGGGCCGCCTCGTCGAGGGCCTGGCGCGCCCCGTCAGGGCCGCCGGCGATGCCGCCGTACACGCAAAACGGCAGCGCGACGAGGGCCGAGCCGAACAGGCGGCTGCGCACGTGGGCCAGCGGCAGCACGGCGGCGATGCGCCCGTCCTGCTCGGCATACAAAAAGTAGCTGTCGTGGCCAAAACCCTGTTCCATGACGGTTTGCCAGCCGGCCCGGTGAAAGAAGGTGGCGCCGGGACAGGCCGCGACGAAGGCGTCCCAGCGCGCGTGTTCGCGCGCCGCGCCTGGCAATTGCCGCACGGCGACGGCGGCGCGCGGCGGCAGGCTGCCGCACGGCGGCGCGGGGAGGTCGGGGGGCAGGCTGGCCTCGTGCATCATGTGCTTTCAAGAAAAATGCGGTCCATGCGGTCCCAGGCGAAGTCGAGGGTCAGGCGCGCCAGCCGCGCTTCCATGCGCCCCAGGTTCAGGTAGTGGCGAAAGCGCGTCTTCGCGCTCATGCCCGGCGGGCGCGGCTGGCCGGGATCGATTTCCCAGGGATGAAAATAGAATATGCCAGCTTGCCCGTCGCGCGAATTGATGCGCCGCAAAAGCCAGCGCGACAGTGGATACGGCAGCAGGCGGAAATAGCCGCCGCCGCCGGCAGGCAGGTTGCGCCGGCCCATGCGCACTGTGCTGACGGGCAATTCCAGCACGCCCTGCGGCCCCCGCGGGCGCCAGGCGAAGCGGGGAGCATCGGGCATGCCGTAATGGTCGTGGCGGATCGGGTAGATGCTGGAACTGTAGCGGTAGCCCGCTTGCTGCAGCACGTCGAAGGCCCACAGGTTGCCGGCGCCGATGGAAAAGCTGGGCGCCCGGTAGCCCAGCACGGCGCGGCCCGTCACCTGTTCCAGGATGGTTTTGCTCAGGCGCACGTCCTCGGCGAAGGCCGCGGCCGGCTGTTCGCTGGCGCGCAGGTGGGCGTAGCCGTGGCTGGCCACCTCGTGTCCCGCCTGCGCCACGCGCCGCAGCATGGCCGGATAGCGTGCGGCGATCCAGCCCAGCGCAAAAAAGGTGGCGTGGATGCGGCGGCTTTCGAGCAGCAGCAGGATGCGCTCGATGTTCGCCTCGACCCGGCATTCGAGGTGCGGCCAGTCGGCGCGGGCGACGTGCGGCGCGAAGGCGGAGACCTGGAAGTAATCCTCGACGTCGATGGTCAGCGCGTTGCGCAGCGGGCGCGGCGGCGTCATGGCGTGCCCCGGCGCGCGGCCAGCCACGGCACGGTGACGGCGGCGATGCGCGCGGCCGCGTGGCCGTCCCACAGCGCGGGCAGGCGGCCCCGCTTGCCGCCCGTGTCCAGCGTGGCGCGCGCCAGCGCCACGATGGCGGCCGGGTCGGTGCCGGCCAGCGTATTGGTGCCCTCGCTGATGGTGGCGGGCCGCTCCGTGTTGTCGCGCAGGGTCAGGCACGGCACATGCAGGGCCGTGGTTTCTTCCTGGACGCCGCCCGAATCGGTGAGCACGAGGCGGGCGCCGCGCATCAGGCCCAGCATTTCCAGGTAGCCCAGCGGCGGCAGGCAGACGATGGCGTGGCGCGCCAGCAGCGCGTCCAGTCCCGCCTGCTGCAGGGTGGCGCGCGTGCGCGGGTGGACGGGAAACAGCAGCGGCAGCTGGCTGGACAGGCCGCCCAGCGCCTGCAGCAGGGCGGCCAGACGGGCGCCGTCGTCGACGTTCGCGGGCCGGTGCAGCGTCAGCAGTCCGTAGGCGGGCGGGCAGGCGTGGCCGTGCGCGCGCAGGGTGGCGGCCGGGTCGACGGCGCGCGGCAACTGCTGCCGCAGGCTGTCGATCATGACGTTGCCGGCGAAGTGGATGCGCTCGTCCGCGACGCCTTCGCGCAGCAGGTTGGCGCGCGCCCCGTCCTCGCTGGTAAACAACAGGTCGGCCAACTGGTCCGTCAGCACGCGGTTGATTTCCTCGGGCATGCGCCGGTCGCCGCTGCGCAAGCCCGCTTCGACGTGGATCACGGGCGTGCCCCGCTTGGCCGCCACCAGCGCGCAGGCCAGCGTGGAATTGACGTCGCCCACCACCAGCACGGCGTCGGGCGCGCGCGGCAGCTCGCGCAGCACGGTGTCGAAGCGGCTCAGGATATCGGCCGTCTGCTGCGCGTGGCTGCCGGAACCCACGTCCAGGCTGACATCGGGCGCGCGCATGCCCAGGTCGGCAAACACCTGGCCGCTCATGGCCGGATCGTAATGTTGGCCGGTATGCAATAAGGTCACGCGCGGCGCGGGCGCCTGCCGCGCCAGCGCGGACAGGATGGGCGCCATTTTCATCAGGTTGGGACGCGCGGCCACCACGCACAGCAGGTGCGCGGGCGCGGCGGAGAGCGGGGCGTGATCCGGCATGCGGCCTCCCTAGAATTGCATGGTGAGCGTGGCGCTGACGCCGTTTTCGCGGTAGCCGCCGCCCCGGTTGCTGGTGTGGAGCGTGTGGCGCAGGTCGATGCTGGCCGTCACTTTGCGTTGCAGGATGCGGGTATAGCCAGCCGTCACGGTGGCGTTGCCGTCGCGCCGGGTAGTGCTCAGCGAGCGCGTGCCGGCATAGCCGGCGCTGACGTTGACGCTGCTGCGCGAGGACGCCTGCCAGCTCCAGCCGACGTTGCCGCCGATCTGGCGCGTGCGGTCTTCGCTGCCGAATTCCACCTCCGGCAGCAGGCCGCTGTCGATGCCGCTGGCCGTCTGCGCCGTGCGGTCGACGGCGGTGATGCCGACCAGCAGCGTGCTTTTTGCCGTCGCGCGCGCCATCGTCAGCTTGGCCTGCTTTTGCAGGAAATAGCGGTGGCTGAAATAGTTGATGGCGCCCAGCTCCGGCCCCAGCCCGTTGGCGTAGCGCAGGAAGGCGTTGATGCGCAGGCGCCGGTCCATCGCGTTGGGAAAGATGCCGCGCCATAGCTGGTCGAGCAGGGCGGCCGCGTCGCGGTTGCCCAGGCGCATGAATTGCGCGGGCATGGTGGTGATGTTTTCGCTGTAGCTCGCCTGCCAGCTGGTGTGGCGCTGCATGAAGCTGGCGTCCAGGCTGTAGGTATGGCCGAAGAAGCGCTTGCCCGTGCTGAAGGCCACGCTGGTGCGCGGCGACGGCGTCCACACGCCGCCCAGGGTCCAGAAGCGTCCCTGCGGCGCCTTGCCCGAGCTCGATTCATAGCCTTCCTTTTCCGTGCCGGCGCTGGCCGTGGCCGCCCATTTGCTGCTGAACGGATAGCGCAGGCCGGCGCTGCCGCGCTCCATGCGCTGCGTCGCCAGCTTGCTGTCCTGCGTGCGGCGCACGTCGTAGCTGGCGTTCCAGGTCCAGCCGCCGGCGCGCGGTTCGCCGCTGAGCAGCAGTTGCGCTTCGTCGCTGTGCACGGACAGCAGGTCGCCGCCGCTGTCGACCGTATTGCGCGTGTAGCGCAGCTCGGCCGTGGCCAGGCTGCGGAAGCGGTGGCGCATGTACGGGCTGATGCTGGTGGTGCGCACCGTGCTTTCATTCTGCGTGCCGGGCAGGTCGTCGATAACCTGCGGGCCGAACGGCGAGATGCTGCGCCGGCTGACGCCGGCGGCCGCATCGACAAAGAACCAGTCCTTGACCAGTTCGGCGTCGGCCCCGGCGTCCAGCTGATGCTGGTCCGTATCGGCGCGGCGCAGGTACAGCAGCTTGTGCCAGCTGTAGTCGAGGTGGACGCGCAGGCGCGGGCCGCTGCCGACGAGGGCGATGGCGGGCGCGATCTCGGTGATGAAATCGGACTGCGCCTGGCCGGGCGGCGCGCGCAGCGCATTGTCGGTATAGCTTTCGCGCAGGCGCAGCGACGGCTGCACCAGCCAGTCGACGGCGCAGGCCGGCGCGGGGAGCAGCAATAGCAGCAAGGACAGCAGCGGCGGGGTCGGCGGCGCGCGGCGGCTAGTCGTAATAGCCATAATAATCGTTGGCGGCGAACGATTTGGTCTTGTTGTAGATCAGATGGATGTGTTCGCACGATTCGATCTGGCGCAGCGCTTCCTTGACGGCGTGCTGGGTCGTCGTTTCCGCCTCGACCACCATCACCACTTGCCCCATCTGCCCCACCAGCGCGTGCGCTTCGCTGGTGATCAGCAGGGGCGGCGAGTCGAAGACGACGATGCGGTCGGCGTAGCGGCTGGCGATCTCGGCCAGCAGCCGGCTCATGGCGCGGCTGGCCAGCAGTTCCGTCGCATGCCGGTTGCTGCGTCCGGCGGGCAGGATGCTCAGGTTGGCCACGTTGGTCTTCAGGATCACGTCGGCCATGGCCAGCTGCGGGTCGAGCAGCACGTCCATCAGGCCCGGTTCCGGCGCCAGGCCCAGCACTTTGAGCACGGACGGGCGCGCCACGTCGGCGTCGACCAGCAGCACCGTGATGTCCATTTCCATGGCGATGCTCATGGCCAGGTTGATGGCGCAATACGTCTTGCCTTCGCCCGGCATGGCGCTGGTGACGACGATCAGGTTGCCGTGGCGGATGGCGTCGGCGCCGCTGGCGCGCGCCTGGCGCAGCAGCGGGCGCTTGATGATGCGGAAATCCTCGGCCACGGCGCTGCGTCCGCCGTCGTGCGTGAGCATGCCTTGCTCCTGCAGCCGGGCCAGGTTCAGGGCGCGGTAGCGGGGATTGGCGGCGGCCGCCGCGTCTTCGCCGCCGGCGCCGGCCGCGCTGTCCGGGCCGTACGGCACGGCGGCCTCGGCCACGCCCAGGATGATCGGTTCCTGCCTGCCGCTGTCCGTGCTGCGCTCCTTGCTGCTCATCGTGGCTCCCGTGGCGTCGTCTAGAATTTCAGCAGCGCGGCCGTCATGACCCCGCCGTACAGCACGAACAGGCTGCCCAGGCAGGCGCCGAAGCCATAGCGGGCGCGGCGGCGGCGCACCTGCTGCAGGGCCGTCCAGTTCATCGCGACCGTGCCCAGCACGCTCAAGCCCGTCGCATCGCGCAGTTCGGCCGGGCTGAGGAAGGTGGGGCGCACCTGGCTGATCAGCAATGCCGTGGCGACGCCGGCCACCAGGGCCGCGCCCAGCGCCGCGCTGAACAGCAGGGGACGGTTCGGCCCGACGGGCTTGTACTGCACCGTGGGCGGATCGATGATCTTGAAGGCCATCATGTCCGTGGTGGAGCTCAGTTCGCCCGACAGCTTGGCCGCTTCGCGCCGGCCGATCAGCTTTTCATAGTTTTCCTTGTTGATGATGTAGTCGCGGTTGAGCTGGGCCAGCTGCGACTCCACCTCGGGCACGGCATTGCTTTGCGCCAGCAGGCGCTCGTTGCGCGCGTTGTATTCCTGCACGCGGGCCTTGATGGCCGCCACCTTGGCGTCCGCATCCGTCAGCGCCACTTTCAGCTGCTGCAGCATGGGGCTGTAGTTCTTGCCCGGGTCGCCGGACGCCGCCTTGACCTTGCTTTCCTCGATCTTGCGCTCTTCCAGCTGGGCGACGAGGCGCTTCGAGGCGATGATGTCGGGATGCAGCTCCGTGAACTGCATGCGCAGGTTGTCGAGGTTCTTGTTGAGCGTGGCGATGCGCTCGTCGAGTTCGGGATTCGTGATGGACGCCGCGTTCGGCTCCATGTCCAGCACCGGCTCGTCGCCCTCGATCTGGCTCTGGATGGCCTTGCGCGCCTGCTCGGCCTCGAGCAGTTCCAGCTTGGCGTTGTTCAGGCTGTCGGACGACATCAGCAGCTGGCTGCCATAGTCGATGCCCTGGCGCGGCAGCAGCAGGTTGTTGCGGATCTTGAATTCCTTGACCAGGTTTTCCGCCGCGCTCAGCTTGTCCTCGTAATTCTTGATCTGTTCGTCGATGAATTGCACCGCCTTCTGCGAATCGCCCTTCTTGCCCTGGAAGCTGCCTTCGACGAAGATGGTGAGCAGGCTTTGCACGACGTCGCGCACGAGTTTCGGGTCGCGCCCGCTGTAGCTGATGGTGTAGATGTCGTAGGCGTTGGTGCCCGTGATCTTGATGTTGCTCATCAGCTCGTCGAGCCGCGCCTCGTGCTCGCGCACGGTCTTCGAATCGAGGTCGAGGTCGACCATGCGCATGACGCGCTCGACGTTGGGGCGGCTGAGCAGGGTGCGGCTCATGATGGCCACCTGCTGCTCCGCGTTCGGCACGCTGGTCATGCCGGCCATCAGCGGCTTGAGGATGGTTTGCGTATCGACAAACACGCGGGCCGACGTCTGGAAGTCGTCGGGCAGGCTGATCACCTTGATGAAGCCGGCGATGGCCACCAGCCAAGCCACGAGCACCGCATGCCAGCGGTATTTCCAGATGCCTTTCAGGCTGGAAAGCAGCTGCTGTATCAGTTCCTCCATGTCGCTTCCTTCGGATGACGGTGCTTCGTGGTGGATGGGCCCAAGGCGCGCACGCTCCGGCGCGCGGCGGAAAATGCTTGCCGGGTACGCAAAGTATATGGCGGCTGTTGAGTAAGATTTCCCGAAATGATTGCTTCTTGATACGCCTCAAGGTTCGCTTGCCAGGTTTTCATAATCATAGGAACTTCGCGGCCCAGGCTGCTTCTGCGCGGCCGGCCATGGACGCGCCATCGACTCGAAGAGGCCCCGCATGAATCCGTTTCGCCGTGTATTTGTCCGCAACACGCTGGTGCTCGCCTGCGCCGCCGGCCTGCTGGGCGCCTGCCGCGCGCGCTACCCGCTGGCCCCCGCCGACGACAGCGCCCCCATGCACGACTACCTGATCGGGCCGGGCGACTCCGTCAACATCATCGTCTGGCGCAATCCGGAAGTGTCGCTGACGGTGGCCGTGCGGCCCGACGGCAAGATCACCACGCCGCTGGTGGAAGACCTGGCGGCCAGCGGCAAGACCTCGACCCAGCTGGCGCGCGATGTCGAGCAAGCCTTGAGCAAGTTCATCCAGCAGCCCGTGGTGACGGTGATCGTCACCAATTTCTCGGGGCCGTATGGCGAGCAGATCCGCGTGATCGGCGAGGCGGCCAAGCCGCAGGCGCTGCCGTACCGGCTCGGCATGTCGCTGATGGACGTGCTCATCGCCGTGGGCGGCATCACCGATTTCGCCGCCGGCAACAAGGCCAGCATCATCCGCATGCGCGACGGCAGCCAGCAGCAGCTGGGCGTGCGCCTCGATGATTTACTGAAGAACGGCGATATTTCCGCGAATGTCATGATGCGGCCCGGCGACGTGCTCCTGATACCGGAGAGCTTTTTCTAAATCGGCAACATCGATATCAAAACAGCATTTTGTGTGTAATTTTGTACTTGCGGGCAAATTTAAGCGTGTAATTTTGCTATGAAATAGCCCATTTCTTCTGTTTTTTTTGCCCGGAGTGGGAACTTCTCCACTTTTCCTCTTGTCACAAGGCATTGGCTTCAGTCCGTCTCGACGGCGGCCGATGAACGTGAGGACAAGATGAGCTTTGAAGACGAACCCATAATTTCCTTCGACACGCCCGGCGCATTCAGCGACCTGGTGGTGGGTGAAGGCAAGATCGATCCGGCCATGGAACACGAGCTGGACCTGCAGCGCTTTCATATCCGCATGGCCAATTCGCGCGGACGGCGCGAGGCGGCCAGCCTGCTGATCCGCAAGATGTACGGCTGGCGCGGCTATGCCGTCGATCCCGGCACCGCGCATGCGCTCAACAAGATCACCCTGTTCGCGGAAACGGCCGGCACCACCGTGGGCACCATGACCCTGTGCCTGGACAATGACGAGACCGGCTTGCCGGCCGACGAGAATTTCCGCGACAAGCTCGACGTGCTGCGCGAAGAGGGCCGCCGCCTGTGCGAACCGTCGCGCCTGGCCATCGACAAGGGCGTGAGCAAGCGCGTCTTCGCGGCGCTGATTCATATTTCCTACATCTATGCCCACAATATCCACGGCTTCACGGATTACGTCATTGAAGTCAATCCGCGCCACGTGGTGTTCTACAAGCGCATGCTGGGCTTCCAGGACTTCGGCGGCGAGCGGGAGTGTACGCGCGTGGGCGCGCCGGCCGTGCTGCTGCGGCTCGATCTCGACTACATGGGCGCGCAGATCCGCAAATACGGCGGCTTGATGGAACAGCATGGGGGTGAACGGTCGTTTTACCCCTTTTTTTTTCCAACATGGGATGAGCCTGGTATTACCGACCGCTTGCGGCAAGGGCGCAACTGAACGCTCATTTGTTTTTCAATAAGATCGCCTGCATGTGGTTGCCCGGGATCGCGTAGGTGATGCCGCTGGGGGCGCTGATGGCCGTTTCCTTCAGGCCCTTGACCCAGACCATGTTGACGATGCCGTAGACGAGACCGGTCTCGGGATCGAACAGGGGGCTGCCGCTGCTGCCCGGATACGCCGTCGCGTCCAGCTGGAATACGGTGTACGGCGCCTTTTGCAGCTGCGCCAGGCGCCGCGTGTCGAGCCGCTGCGCGTTTTCGCTGGGCATGACGACGGGCGTGAGCGAGGACACGGTGGCGCGGTGCGTCACGTGGTGCAAGCCCAGCAGCATGCCCAGCGGGAAGCCCGTGAAGGCCATGGCCTGGCCTTCGCGCACGCTGGCCGCGTCGCCCAGCGCCAGGGCCGGCAGCGGCGCGCCGGCCAGGCGCAGCAGGGCCAGGTCGTGCTCGGTGTCGATGGACAGCACTTGCGCGGGGCGGAATTGCGCCGCCTCGCCCTGGCCCGTGAGGATGCCGATGACTTCGTTCGCGTTCGCGTCCAGCAGCTTCTGGATCACGTGGGCGCAGGTCAGCACGCTCAAGCCGTCGCCCGCGACGAAGCCCGTGCCGATGAAATTCATCGGCGGCGTGCGCGTCTTTTGCAGGCTGCCCACGCCGACGACGGAGGGCTTGACCCTGGCGATCACTTGCGCCAGCGTTGCGTCGGCGCGGCACGGCGCAGCGGCAAGGCACAGCGCCAGGCAGAACAGTAACGGAAACAGCCGTGTTTTCATGGGGGCGCCCTTTCGGCGGGGTGGGATGGCAAGGGCTGCAGCAGGGTACCCAGCAGCATCAGGTAGTACAGCAGGGCGATGCGCGGCACGTCGATCAGGCTGTCGAACAGGCCGACGACGAGAAAGCCGGCCAGCGCGGCGCCGCAGGCCAGGGCGCCGCAGCGGCCCTGGCGGGCCTGGCGCTGCGCGCGCGCGCCCGCCAGGCCCATCAGGGCGAGCATCGACAGGGCGCCGCACCAGCCCGTTTCCACCAGCAGCTGCAGGGCCATGTTCTTGATGTGCCACGGCAGGTGATGGTGGTCGCTGCTGAAAAACCAGTCATTGTGCGCTTGCGCAAACTGGCCGTTGGCCACCAGTTCCTCGCCGCCCGGCGCGCGCAGGCTGATGTTGTCGACGTCGACCACGGACGAGTCGGCCGCGCCGCTGGCCGCCAGCTCCAGCTGCACGGGCGGGCGCAGCAGCCAGGCGCCCGCGCCCAGCCCGGCGCTGTCGAGCTCTACCGAGTAATGCTGCCATGCCGTGGCCGGCGCGCCGGGCGGCGGCGCGCGCAGGCGCAGCGGGGCGTTCACGCAATTTTGTGGATACAGCAATTGTCGCTGGCACAGCCGCACCTGCAGCACGGGCATGGCGCCCGCGCGGCGCGCGTCCAGCGCCAGGGTGTAGCGCGTGGCCGGCTGCACGGGCAGCCGTTGCAGCAGCCGCAGCAGCTCGCCATAGCCGGCGCTGTAGCCGGGACTGGCCAGGCGCACGTAGATGTTGCCGGGGCGGCCACCTTCTGCGGCATACGTGATGCTGGCGGGCACGTCGCGCTGGGGATTGTGCCAGTAATAGGTGGCGGGAAAGCTGCCCATGCCCATGCCGAACAGCCGGCTGTCCCAGCCGGACGGCTGCATGGCCAGCACTTGCCGCCAGTGGCGCAAGCGGCCCTGCAAGTCGCCCGCGCTGGTGGCAAAGCGTTCCGTGGCGTAGTAGCTGGCGGAAACGGGGATGGCCAGCAGCAACAGCATGCCGGCCGCGCCCGCGATGCCGAGGCTGGCGCGGTCCAGCTGCCACAGCGGCGGGCGCAAGGCGCGGTTGCACAGCATCAGCGCGGCCAGCAGCACGGCGAGGCCGGCCGGCAGCAGGGCGGGGCTGCCGGCCCAATGCCAGGCGATCCAGCCAAGATTACAGGCGAGCAAGGTCCACGCCATCATGGCCAGGCCCAGCCTGGCGGGTCCTTTGGCGGCGCTGCCGTCCGGCCGCGGGGGGCCGGGCAGCAGCACGGCCGCCAGCAGCAGGGCCGCCAGCAGGAACAGGAAATATGGCCCTTTCAGCCAGCCGGCCGCCAGGCGAGCGGGGTCCGGCCACCAGCTGGCCAGGAGCAATTGCAGGCACAGCGCGCACAGCACGCTGGCCGGCGCCAGGCGCCACGGCAGCGGGCGCGCGGCCAGCACGAAGCTTGCGGCGAGCAGGACCACGGCGGCCGCCAGGCCCCGGTAGCCGGCCAGGCTGAACATATAGACGAGCAAGGCCCCGCCCAGGCCCGCCAGCAGCAGGCCCAGCAAGGCGCGGCGGCGCGGCAGCGGCTGGGCGGCGCGGCGGCCTGCCGCCAGCGCCTGCCACAGGAACAGCAGCACGCCGGCCAGGATGGCCGCGTACAGGCCCCGCGAAAACGTCGTCAGGGCCGCATGCAGCGCCAGTCCCAGCAGGAGCAGGGCCAGCGCCGCCTGCCAGCGGCTGCGCGCGCGGGCCAGCCACAGGGCGGCAAACGGCAGGCCCAGGGCCAGGTAGCCGTCGAGGGCGGCGCCGCCCGTGTGCATGGCGGAAAACGGCGCCGTGATGCGGTAGTCGCTGGACATGTTCAGCAGGCCGGGAAACACGGCCCTTTCCCACAGGGCGAACAGCGACACCATGGCCAGGCCCGCCAGCATGCCGGGCAGCGCATGGCGGCGCAAGCCGTCGGCGCCGGCGTCGCGCAGCAGCAGGGGCAGCAGCAGCATGCTCCAGGCCCAGGCCTTGCCCAGGCGCAGGCTGTTGTAGGGACTCAGGTAGGTATTCCACGCATTCAGGTCGCTGGCCGGCAGCGGCAGCACGCCGCGCAGCAGCGCCGCCAGCCAGGCCAGGCTGCACAGCAGCAGACAGGTCCGGGCCGCCGGCGACAGCCGCGCCGCCGCCGGCTGGGGCGGGCCGCCCAGGCGCCAGTAGCCGCAGGCCACCGTCAGCAGCAGCAGGATGTCGATTTCTTCCAGAAAGAACCAGCCCGTCCACGGCGCCAGGTCCAGCACGGGCAGCAGGGCGGGCAGGCAGAACATCCAGCTGGCGGGACGCCAGCACAGCAGCAGGAAATACGCGGGCAGGATGATGGCGAACAGCAGGCCGGGCCAGCCGTGCTCGAGCGGATAGTGGCGCAGGGCCAGCACGCAGGCCGCGCCCGCGAGCAGGGCCAGCGGCCGCGCCGCCAGGCTGGGCAAGGCTGCGCGCATGGCCTAGAGCCGGGTCAGCAAGGCCTGCGCCTCGGCCCGCTGCGGGAACTCCTTGTTGGCGGCCAGCAGTTGCTCGAGCTGCTTGCGCGCGCCCGGCTTGTCGCCCGACTGCGCCAGGGCCGCGCCCAGGTGGTACTGGATTTCCGGCGACGCCGGCGCCAGGCCCGCCGCCTTGCGCAGCACGGTGAGCGCGCGTTTCACGTCGCCCTGTTCCAGCACGATCCAGCCCAGGGTGTCGAGCACGGCAGGGTTGTCCGGCGCCAGCTTGAGCGCCTGTTCGGCCGTCACCTGCGCGCGCGGGTCGCGCTCCTGCTGGTAGGCCCAGGCCAGGTCGTTCAGCGCCACCACGTTGCCCGTGTCCTTGGCAACGATGTACTGGAACTGCTCGATGGCGGCGCGGTATTGCCTGGCCGCCAGCTTGGTGCCGGCCAGGTAGTTGCGCGTGGGCAGGTCGTCAGGATAGTCCTTCAACCAGGCCGCCATGCGCGCGTCCGCCTCGCGCGCCTGGCCCGCCGCCTGCATGGCGCGGTACAGCTGTACCTGCAGGGCGCCGATGCGGCTGATCTGGAACGCGTGCTCGTACAGCTTGACGGCTTGCTGCGGCAGTTTCTGTTCCATCAGCACGTCGCCCTCGAGCTTGTAGCCGGCCGCCAGCTTCGGCTGCTGCTCCTGCACCTTGCGCGCCACGGCCAGCGCCTCGCGCTGGCGGTTCAGGGCCAGCAGCATGGCCACTTCGACCACGCGGGCGTCGAGCAGGGTGGGGTCGAGCGCCTGCGCCCGCTTGACGGCCTGCAAGGTGGCCGCATGGTCGCCCAGCGCCAGGTGCAGGCTGGCGATGCGCATCTGCAGCGGCGCCGACGTCGTCTGTATGCTGGCCAGCTTGCTGTAGCTGTCGAGCGCGGCCTGCGCCTGGCCGGCGCTGTATTCGACCTGCGCCCGCAGGGCCAGCGCGTCGGCGTCGCCCGGGTGGCCCGCTTGCAGGGTGCGCGCCAGTTCCAGCGCCTTGTCCGGCGCCCCCGTCTTCAGGTAGAAATTACTGAGCAGCAGGGCCGGCGCGACGGCGTCCGGATTGTCGCGGTGGCCTCGCTCGAGCCAGCGCCGCGCCTCGTCCGTGTTGCCCTGCGAGGCGGCCAGCTTGGCCAGCGCGGCGCTCAGGTCGGCATTTTTCGGCGCTTTCGCCAGCGCCCGCTCGAAACGCATTTTCGCCTGTTCCGGCTTTTTCTCGGCCAGGTCGATCTGCGCCAGGTTGCTCAGGGCGGGCAGGTAGACGGGGTCCATGCCCAGCGCCTGCTCGAAACTGGCGCGCGCGGCCGGCAAGTCGCGCAAGGCCAGGTAGACGCCGCCCTTCAGGTTCAGCAGCAGGGGATTCGTGCCTTTCTGCTGCTGTTCCATCATCTTGACGGTGGCCAGGGCTTTGTCGTTCTGCTTGTTGCGCAGCAAGGTCATCACCAGCATGGTGCCCGCCTGCGGCGTGCCCCGGTCGAGCATGCTGGCCCGCTCCAGCTCGTTGATGGCGCGGCCGTTCTCGCCCATGCCCAGGCGGCTGATGCCCAGCGCCGCATGCAGTCTGGCCGTGTCCGGCGCCAGGCTGCTGGCCTTTTCAAAGTAGGCCGTGGCCTTGTCGTAGCGGCGCGCGCGCAAGTGCGCCTCGCCCGCCAGCGACAGCAGCTCCACGTCGTCGGGAAAGGCGGACAACGCGGGCAGGAGCAGCTCGATGGCGGCGTCCGTCCTGTTGCGCATCAGCTCGATCGACGCCATCATCTTGATCGCATACAGGTGCTTGGGATAGACGGCCAGGAAGCGCTGCAGATAACCTTCCGCCAGTTGCGGCGAACCGAGCGACAGCTGCACGGCGGCCGCCAGCAGGATGGACGGCATGTGGTCGGGCGCCGCCTTGAGCACCAGCTGCAACGATTGCAGGGCCGCCTTCGGCTTGCCCTGGCGGAAATCGAGCAAGCCCTGCGCCTGCAGTACGCCCAGGCTGTTGGGCGCCGTGCGGCGCGCCGAGGCCAGCTGCGCGCCCGCTTCCGCAAAACGGCTTTGCGCGATGTCGAGGTTGGCGAGATCGATGTGGGCCTGGGTATTGTCGGGCTTGAGCTTGAGGATGTGCATATAGGTGAGCCGCGCCGCGTCGTCCTTGCCTTGCAGCCGCTGCAGGTCGCCCTGCAGGCGCAGGGCGTCGATGCTGGACGGCGCGCTTTTCAGCGCCTGCGCCAGCAGCAGCTCGGCGGTCGTCGTCTGCTGCTCCAGCGCCGCGATGCGCGCCAGCCCCAGCAGCGCTTCGACCTGCTCCGGGTGGGCTTCGAGCATGCGCGTATACACGGTGCGCGCCTCGTCGCGGCGTTCGAGGGCCAGCAGGGCGTCGCCGCGCAGGGCCAGCATGGCCGGCGGCAGGGCCGCATCGTCGGCGATCTCGGCGAGAACCTTGTCGGCCTGGCCCAGCATCAGCCAGGCCTTGCCCAGCAGGGGCATCACCTGCTGTTGCGCCAGGCCCAGCGATTTCGCCTTGCGCAATTCTTTCTCTGCAGATAGGGCTTCGCCCGTATCGATATAGATGCTGCCCAGCAGCAGGCGCGCCGCCGCGTTTTCCGGGTCTTTCTGCAGCAGGTTCTTCAGCTGGATGATGGCGGCCCGCGCCTCGCCCTTCTGGCGGTATTGCTGCGCGTCGGCCAGCAGGGTGTCGCTGTTCTGCGTGCCGTGGCAGCCGGTCAGGACGGGCAGCAGCAGGCTGCAGCACAGCGCGGCGGCCGGCAGGGCGGGGAAGGTAAGTGACAGGAATCGGGCCATGGAAGTCTCCGGTTGCGGCATGCACGAGGAATCGGCATGGCCTACTTTAAAAAGATGGCCTGTGCGCTCATTGATTGCGCTCAACAGGCCGCCGAATGATGGCGCGGCGGACGGCGTCCGCTCCGTGTTTCTTGTTCCTGCTCAAGAATGGCCGTGCCTGCGACCGTAGAATTTCCCGGACGGCGACAGTCCGGCCGCAACCATTCGGAGCACAGGCATATGGACAGCAAGATGGAAAGCAAGGGGGGCGATGTGGTGGCCGTGGTGGGGCTCGGTTATGTGGGCCTGCAGCTGGCCGTGGCGTTCGGCAAGCGGCAGCGCACGATAGGCTTTGACTTGTCGGCGCGCAAGGTGGAAAGTTACCGGCGTCACGTCGATCCCACGGGCGAAGTGAGCACGGAACAGCTGCTGGCGGCGCAATGGCTGAGCGTGGGCTGCGATCCGGCCGAGCTGCAGCTGGCCGACTTCATCGTCGTGGCCGTGCCCACGCCCGTCGACAGCGCGCACAATCCCGACTTTTCCGCCCTGGCCGGCGCCAGCGCGGCCGTCGGACGCCACATGCGGCGCGGCGCCATCGTCATCTACGAATCGACCGTGTATCCGGGCGCCACCGAGGAAATCTGCATTCCCCTGCTGGAACGGCATTCGGGCCTGCGCTGGAAGGAAGACTTCCACGTGGGTTTTTCGCCCGAGCGCATCAACCCCGGCGACAAGGACCACACCCTGCACAGCATCCGCAAGGTGGTCGCGGGCGACGATGGCGCCACGCTGGAGCAGGTGGCGGCCCTGTACGAAGGCGTGGTCGCGGCCGGCGTGCACCGGGCCTCGAGCATCCGCGTGGCCGAAGCGGCCAAGGTCATCGAAAACACGCAGCGCGACCTGAACATCGCGCTGATGAACGAGCTGGCCATCATCTTCGACCGCATCGGCATCGACACGCTGGAAGTGCTGCAGGCGGCGGGCACGAAATGGAATTTCCTGCCGTTCCGCCCCGGCCTCGTGGGCGGCCACTGCATCGGCGTCGACCCGTACTATTTGACGCACAAGGCGGAAATGCTGGGCTACCACCCGCACGTGATCCTGGCCGGGCGCCGCATCAACGACGGCATGGCCAAGTTCGTGGCGGAAAAAACCATCAAGGAAATGGTGCGCGCCGGCTTCAAGCTGAAGGGCTCGCACGTGAATGTGCTGGGCCTGACCTTCAAGGAAAATTGCCCCGACCTGCGCAATTCGAAGGTGGTCGACATGATCCGCGAACTGCAATCGTACGGCGTGCAGGTGCACGTGCACGACCCCGTCGCCGACGGCCGCGAGGCGCTGGAAGAATACGGGCTGTCGCTGGAAAGCTGGGAACAGCTGCCGCGGGCCGAAGCCATCATCAGCGCCGTGTCGCACGAGGCGCTGCTGGCCCGTCCGCTGGCCGACTACCAGGCCAAGGTGCTGGAAAACGGTTGCTTCATCGATATCAAGTCGCATTTCGACCCCCGCCAGCTGCAAGACGGCGGCCTGCGCGTGTGGCGGCTGTGATGGCGGCCGGCGATCGCGCTGCGCCGCAGTCCGGCCTGGCCGCTGCCGCGCCGGGCATTCCGGCCGCCGGCGACAGCGCGTATGGCCAGGCTTGCGCGCGCCTGGCGCATGCGCCGCGGCGCTGGCTGGTGACGGGCGTGGCCGGCTTCATCGGCTCGCACCTGCTGGAAACCCTGTTGCGACTGGGCCAGGAAGTACGCGGCCTGGACAATTTCCTGACGGGCCACCGCCACAACCTTGAACAGGTGCGCGCCAGCGTGGGCGAAGCGGCGTGGCGGCGCTTCACCTTCATCGAAGGCGACATCCGCGACCCTCAGGCGTGCGCGGCCGCGTGCGGCGCGGCCCCGTCGAGCGCCGCTGCTGCCGCGTCCGCCGCCCCTGCGGGCCGTGGCGGACGGGGCGGAGTGGCTGCGGGAGCCGACGGTGGCCGGGCCGCAGCCGCAGGCCCGCGCGCCGGCATGGCGGCCGGGGACGTCGCAAACGGGGGCGCGGCGCGCCGGGAGACCGCCGGCGGCGGCGTGGCGCAGCCAGGCGGGGCGCCGGAAAACGTGGCGCATGCCGGCGTCGACTACGTGCTGCACCAGGCCGCGCTCGGTTCCGTGGCCCGCTCGCTGGAAGACCCGCTGCTGTGCCATGCCGTCAATGTCAGCGGCTTTCTCAGCATGCTGGCCGCCGCCCGCGACGCCGGCGTGCGCCGCTTCGTGTATGCGGCGTCCAGCGCCACGTATGGCGACCACCCGGCCTTGCCGAAGGTGGAGCAGCACATCGGCGCACCGCTGTCGCCATATGCCTTGAGCAAATACGTCAATGAGCTGTACGCGCAAATCTACGCGCGCTGCTATGCCACGGAAACGGTGGGGCTGCGCTACTTCAACGTCTTCGGCCCGCGCCAGGACCCGCTGGGCGCTTACGCGGCCGTGATACCGCGCTGGATCGCCGCCATGCTCGACGAGCGGGCCGTGCAGATCCACGGCGACGGCGCCACCAGCCGCGACTTCTGCTACGTGCAGAACGCCGTGCAGGCGAACATCCTGGCCGCCACCTGCAGCGACCCGGCGGCCGTCAACCAGGTCTACAACGTGGCCGTGAACGCCCGCACCAGCCTGACACAGCTGCACGCGACCATGCAGCGCATGCTGCTGGCCGCCTGTCCCGGCCACCGGCCGCTGGCGCCCGCCTACGGCGACTTCCGCGCCGGCGACGTGCGCCACTCGCAGGCCGACATCGCCAAGGCGTCCCGCCTGCTCGGCTACGTCCCCACGCACGACCTGGCGCAAGGCCTGCGCCAGACCATCGCCTGGTACGTGGCGCAGGCGCCAGCGTAGGCGCCAGCGACGATGCCAGCGCAAGCGCAAGCCAATGGCAGCACAAGCCGCGGCCCGGACACTGGTATCGGCGCCGAGGCGGACGCAGGGTCCCGAGGCCCCAGCCGTTCGCCAGTGCCAGCCGCCCCGGCTACGCGCCGGCTGGACCGGCCATGGTCCCGCCGGCGCGCCGTCAACCTCGGAGCACCTCGGAGCACCTCGGAGTTCGGGACCATGGACGCGGCTGCCGGCAGGGCATCCAGGCCCGGCTTGCGATGCAGCCGGCAGCCGGCAGCCAGCTGGTGGAGCCGGGCGGGCGCCTTTCAGCGCGGCACGGGCGCCGGGGTCGGCGCGGGCGGTTCCGGCACGCCGTCCTTTTTGCTGTTGAGCACTTTTGGCGTGCCGCGGAAATCGGCCGTGTGCAGGGTGACGGGCCGGCGCCACACGCGGGCGATGTAGGCCAGCACCTGCTGTGCGCGCTCCAGGTCCAGGCCGCGGCCATCGCGCTGGTGGTCATGGCGCAGCACCAGGCTGCCGTCATCGTTGAGCAGGGTGACGGCGATGCACGGCGCGCCGTAATTGTACTTGGGCGCCAGGATCGCTTCGCGGATGGCCGCCAGTTCGCGGCTGGCCAGCCGCGTCTCGCCATCGCGGCGGCTTTCATGCACGAACAGGCCCAGGCGGTCGGCCAGCTCCGCGTCCAGGTAGTTGCGGATGAAGCTGAAATCGTCGTCATCGCGGCAGATTTCGCGCGCGCGCGCCAGTCCCTGCCTTTCGATGATGCGCTCCCACATGCAAAAACCCAGGTGGTAGGGATTGACGGCCAGCGCCAGTTGATGTTCTCCCGCATATGGGCGCACGACGTCGGAATGGGACTTGATGGCCGACAGGTACAGTTCCGGCGGCAGGAAGCGCGCTTCGCGCAGCAGCCGCGCATGCCAGTAGGACGCCCAGCCTTCGTTCATGATCTGGCAGGCATACACGGGGTAGAAATAGAACGATTCCTCGCGCACGGCGAGGAAGATGTCGCGCTCCCAGTCGGCCAGTTCCGGGCCGTAGCGGGCGATGAACCACAATACATCATATTCGGCCTGCGGCGGCAGCAGCGGACGCTGCGCCAGCCGCCCGCGCACCGCCTCGTGCGCCGCCAGCGCGGCCGCTTCGCCTGGCAGGCGCCGGTAGCGCCGCGCGAAGGGACCGGCGTCGCCCGCATCGGCGCCCTGGCCGGCATCGGCCGCGCCGCCCGTGTCGGGGTAAGGAGGGCGGTGCAGGGCGGCGTGGATGTCGACGTGCTGTTCCAGGGCCAGCGCCGCGTCGAGCACGGCCTCGACCTGGTCCTGCCCGTGGCGCTGCAGGGCCGCCTCGATGCGGCGGGCACGCGCCGCGCTTTGTTCGAGGATATTCTTGCCGGCCATGGCGCCGAAGCGCAGGAACAGTTCGTTGCGGCTGGCAAAGTCGGCGTGGCCCAGCACATGCGCCGTGACGAGGGTGTTTTCGGCCACGGAATTGTGTTCGGCCATGTAGGCGTGGCAGGGATCGCCGGGAAACATGACTTCGAAGATGTGCGAGTTGCCCATCTTCTGGTGTACCAGCTGGTGGATGTAGCGCACGCCGAACGACCAGTGGCGCATGCGCACGGGCAAGCCATAGATGGCGATCTCGGCCATGAAGCTGTCGGGCACCAGCTCGAAATCGACGCGGGGAAACGCCAGCCCCAGTTCCCGCGCCAGCGCTTCGATGCGGGCCGCGTAGCTGGCCAGGGCGGTGCTGTCGCCGGCGTGGCCCGTGGCATGCTCGTGCGTGGCATGGCGGCCGCTCATGCCGCGTCCTCCACGCCGGCGCTTTCGTGGCGGAAGAAGGTGCGGATGGCGGCCCATACGTCGTCCGGCCGGGCCAGTATGCTGCTGTGCAAGGGCAAGCCCTGGCGTTCCTGCTCGGCCCACAGCCGGTGCATTTCCGTTTCCAGGCTGTGTGCCGTGCCGGGCACGGTTTCCACATAGCCCATGTAATTGAGCAGGGGCGCCAGGTCCCCGAGCGCCCGGCTGGCCGCGCTGCGGTCTTCGCTGAAGTTCTCGCCGTCGGACGCGTAGAACAGATAGGCATTGTAGCGGCCGGGCGCATAGTGTTGCTGCAACAATTCATGGCTCAGGCGGAAGGCGCCGGACGCCATGGTGCCGCCCATGCCGTTGACCTGGAAAAACTCGGCCTCGGAGAATTCCCAGGCCCGCGTCGTATGGGCGATGAAGCGCGTTTCCACCCTGGCATAGCTGCGCCGCAAGCCCTGCAAGGCAAAGAAGAAGAAGGACTTGGCCAGCTTGCGCTCGGCCTGCGCCATGCTGGCCGACACGTCGAGCACGAAAAACACGACGGCGTTCGCGCTGGGGCGCGGCAGCTGGCGCACTTGCCGGTAGCGCAAGTCGTCATTGGTGAAGGGCACGGGCCGGGCCTGCAGGGCGCGCCGCTTGATGGCTTCCTTCACGGTGCGCCGCCGGTCCAGGCGCGAGCGCGCGCCATGGCGGTCCAGGCCGGCGCGCTGCAGCTGCACCTCGTCGATGGCGCTCAGGTGGCGCGGTTTCAGGTGCGGCAGTTTCAGCTCGTCCCACAGCCAGTCGAGGATGTCGTCGACGGCAAATTCGAGCAGCAGGCGCACCTCGCCCTCGCCATTGCCGCCTTCGCCCTGCGCTTCGCCATCGCCCGCGCCGGCAGGACGCGCGGCGCGCAGGATATCGCCGGGCTGGCCTTCGCCCTGGCCCGCGCCCACGCTGTTGCGCGCCGGCGCTAGGCGGAAACGCGCGTGTTCGAGCAGGCGCACGGGCACTTGCACGGTGCGCTGCTGCGGTCCGCCGATCAGGTCAGGGCCGGCGATGAGCTCGGGCAAGTGCGCCTGCACGGCGGCGCGCACCTTCTGGTTATGGCGCAGCCAGTCGCGCGCGCCGCGCGAGAACAGCGCATACCAGGGCTGGGCCAGGGTGCGCCCGGGTGCGGCCGCTGCGGCCCCCGCCGCCGGCGCGGCGTCCCGTCTGTCCCTGTCTGGCGTGGTGGCGGCGGGCATGGTTACTCCTGGGCCAGCAGGGTAGTGACATAGTTGAGCGCTTCGCGCGCGCTGTGCGCGTCGTAGCCGTACTCGTCGACGAGGCGCTGCTCGACGGCGGAAATCTTCGCCCGCACGTCGTCGTCGGGGCGCTTGGCCGAGCTGACGAGGCGCAGCACGTCGCGCCGCTGCTCGAACAGATATTGCTGCACGGCATCGTTGAGCTGCACATGGCTGCCCAGGCCGAACGCTTCGCCCCGCTTGAAGGCGCCCATGGCCTTGCGCACCACTTCCTGACGGAATGATTGCTTGCCAGAATCACTGATCTGGATCTTTTCTTCCACGGCGCGCAGGAAGCGCTCGTCGGGCCGCCGCTCCTCGCTGGTGATGGGATCGCGGATCTGCCGGTTGTCGAGCATGGCTTCGACCTCATCGAGATATTTGTTCAGCAAGTCCTGCGCCTCGTGCTCGAACGAGACGAACAGGGCCTTGTGCACGTCGGCCTTGACCCAGCGGTTATAGAAGTCCTTGCGCGTGAGCACGAGATAATCGATCCACTTGCGCTTGCGCCGCGGTTCGATGCGCGCATCGCTCTCGATGCCGTCCTTCAGGGCCAGCAGCACGTCCATGGTGCTCAGGCTGTTGCGCTGGGCGGCGATGATGGCGTGCGACAGGGCGTTGATGACGAAGCGGGGCGACACGCCGGCCAGGCCCTCGTCGGGCGCCTTGTCGCGCTCGCGGATGCGCCTGACCTCGGCATACTGCAGGTCATCGACATCTTCATCGGCATAGACGCGCAGCTTCTTGACCAGTTCCGCTTCCTTGTCGTCGCCCTCGGGCAGGCGGCTCAGGATGGCGAACACGGCCGCCGCGTGCAGCACATGCGGGTCCAGGTGCACGCCATGGAAGGCGGGCGCGGCCGACAGGATCAGCTTGCGGTAGATGCGCGCTTCCTCGCGGTAATTGAGGGTGTAGGGCACTTGCACGATGACCATGCGGTCGAGCAGGGCCTCGTTTTCACTTTCTTGCAGGAATTTGCGAAATTCCGCCAGGTTCGTGTGCGCGAGGATGGTTTCATCGAGGTAAATCAGGGGGAAGCGCGACACCTTGACGTTCTTTTCCTGGGTTAATGTCAGCAGCAGGTACAGGAATTCGCGCTTGACCTTGAGGATTTCGATCATTTCCAGCATGCCCCGGCTGGCCGCGTAGACGGCGCCCGACCACGACCACGCACGCGGGTCGCCCTCGTCGCCGTACTGCGCCACCTTCGACAGGTCGACGGAACCGACGAGGTCGGCCAGGTCGGCCGTCGTGGGGTCGTGCGGCGCATACGTGCCGATGCCGCAGCGGCCCGCTTCCGAGATATAGATGCGTTCGACGGGCATGCGCAGGAAGTCGCCCGCGTACTGCTCTTCCAGGCGGGCCATGCAATGGGGGCACAGCTCGCCGTGCAGCTCGAGCTCGTAGCTGGCGCGAAAACCCGCGCGCATGCTGTGTGGCACCAGGTGCAGCGGCGATTCGTGGACGGGACAGCCGGCGATGGCGTACAGCGCGCCTTCGCTGCTGTGGCTGTACTCTTCCAGGCCCCGCTTGAGCAGGATCACCATGGTCGACTTGCCGCCCGACGGCGGGCCCAGCAACAGCAGCATGCGCCGGCCCACCTCGGAACCGGCGGCGGCCGCCTTGAAATACGCGGCCACGCGGTCGATGGCTTCGTCAATGCCGAACAGCTCGTCGTCGAACAGGCGGCAGCGGAAGCGCCCGCTGCCGTCCGTGTCGCCGTTCGAGCGCATCATGTCCCACAGATACTGGTGCGCGCTGCGCGCCAGCAGGGCGGCGCCCGTGGGCAGGATGTGTTCGAGGAAGTCGCCAAAGCTGCCGCGCCAGGGGTTGCCGCGGTGCTGCGCCGCATACGCCGCCAGGCCGTGCATGAAGCGGTTGCGCCGGTCTTCGCCGTCGGCCTGCTCCCGGCCGTCATGGCGGTCGGCCTCGTCCGCCTGCGCCGCCGGCGCGGGCGCATCGTTGTCGCTGGATAGGCGTGTCTTACCTGGGCTCGTCATCGTTTCTCCATCCTTGCCGTTGCCGTGCACTGCCGTGGTGCAGGCCATGCTCCCAGCCTGCCGATCCAGTATACGGCGCGCAGCCTAGTTGCACGCCTGATCTGGCTCAAGCCAGAAAAGGGAACTATTTCCAGCGCAGTTGGCACAGGGGCGGGCCGCCCGTCCTGCGCCGGCGCCCATTCAATCCAGATCAATACCGTCCGCCACAGCCGGCCCACACTGAACGTTCGCAGCGACCCAAGAGGAGAACATGATGATCGGCAATGACAACGGTTTCAGCGCCCCGCCGGGCAGTGCGCCGGGCAGGGGACAGAGTGCGGACGATGAAGAAGCGCCGCAGCAGTTTGCCGCGCCGGGCGATGACGACGGCCATATCGAGAGCGCGTCCGTGTCGGAGGTAGCGGACGCCTTGAGCGGCGTCAGCATGGAATTACTGGAGATCAAGCGCAGCATCGAGGACGGCATGCGCCAGGCCATATCGCAGGCGGCGGGCGTGCGCGCGGCCGACGCCTTCAGCGATGCGGGCAATATCCAGGGCGTGTCCATCGGCCTGGGCGAAGGCGCCAGCGACAGCTCGTCCGGCGAACCGGGCATGCCGGCGCTGACCGTGTACGTGGCCGAGCCCACCTCCGTCGACCGCGCCAAGGCCGCCATCGTGGGCGCCATGGGCGTGCGCGCCGTGGCCAGCGACAAGGCGCCCGTGAATATCGTCGTCACGGGCGTGATCGACGCGCAGCCGCACCGTTTCCGCTTGCGTCCGGCGCCGGGCGGCGTGTCGGTCGGGCATTTCCGCATCACGGCCGGCACCATCGGCTGCCTGGCCGTGGGGCGCACGCCGCCGCGCAACACCCGCCTGATGATCCTGAGCAACAATCACGTACTGGCCAATTCCAACGGCGGCGTGTTCAACGACTGCATCGTGCAGCCGGGCCCCATCGACGGCGGCCGCTGCCCGCAAGACCAGGTCGCCGTGCTCGAGCGTTTCGTGCCCATCAATTTCAGCGGCGGCGTCAATTTCGTCGATTGCGCCACCGGCTGGGCCTGGCCTGACCGCGTGCGGCCGGAACTGGTCTACCTGAGCGGCGGCGTGCCCGCGTATTTCCGTATCAGCAATGCGCTGGTGGCGCCCGCGCTGGGCATGCTGGTCGGCAAATCGGGACGCACGACGCAATTGACGCAGGGCCGCGTCACGGGCCTGGGCGCCACCATCAACGTCAATTACGGCGGCGGCAGGATCGCGCTGTTCCAGGACCAGATCGCCATCACGGGCGTGAGCGGCGCCTTCAGCGCGGGCGGCGATTCCGGCTCGTCCATCTGGACGTGGAACCAGCAGCGCAATCCCGTCGGCCTGCTGTTTGCCGGCGGCGGCAACATCACGTTCGCCAACCAGATGCGGCGCGTCGTGGCGGCGCTCGACATCAGTCTGTACACCTGAGCGTTACGCAGGCGGGCAGCGCCGCCGCATGGCGCGGCGGCCTTGCACTAGGCGGGCTTTTGCACGATGATGATACGGTCAGGTGCAGTATCGGAAGGGGTTGTCATGTCAAACAGTAAATTCATGGAGTCGCCCTACGGCGTCTTCGAAGATGCCGCCATGCCGTATGTCCCGGAGGGGAGCGGCGACCGGGACCCATATGGCGGCGGCCAGCCGGCAGTTGACGCGCAGCACAGGCGCCTGGAAGCGGCCAGGCGGCGCAACGAGCGGGCGCTGATGGCCATCGACGGCGTGGAAGGCGTCAGCCTGGGACAGACGGCCCTGGGCCGCGACGCCCTTGTCGTGTATCTGCGCGACTCGTCCGTCAAGCGGCGGGTGCCGCTGCAGGTCGAAGGTTATCCGGTGGAAACGAGCATCACGGGCCAGATCGATATCCAGCGCTGACAGCAAAGCCGGCCTGGCGGGCCTGCACGCCGCGGTGCGCTGCGGCGGCAGCGGCGCATGGCCAGTTGCCAGGCCTTGCGGCCGAGGTTCCCGCTGCCGGCTGTCAGCCTGCCTTACTTGCTGAGCCGGCCGATGGCTTCTGCCACGCCCGCGCCGTAGGCGGGGTCGCACAGGGTGCAGTTGCCGATGTGGCGTTGCTTGACCTGCTCCGAGGCGCCCGAGATGGCGCGCGCCGTGTTGTCGAACAGCGCCTGCTGCTGTGCCGGCGTCATCAGCTGGAACAGGGCGCGCGGCTGCGAGTAGTAATCCTCGTCGACGCGGTGGTTCCAGTGGTCGGCCGCGCCCTCGATGCTCAATGGCGGCTCGCGGAAATCGGGCTGCTCGGCCCATTGCTGTTCGCTGTTCGGCTCATAGCCCAGCGTTCCCCCCTGATTGCCGTCGACGCGCATCTGGCCGTCGCGGTGGTAGCTGTGGAACGGGCATTTCGGCGCGTTGACGGGGATATGACTGTGGTTGACGCCGAGACGGTAGCGCTGCGCGTCGCCATACGAAAACAGACGGCCTTGCAGCATCTTGTCCGGCGAGAAGCTGATGCCGGGCACGACGTTGGCCGGGTTGAAGGCCGCCTGTTCCACTTCCGCGAAATGGTTGTGTGCATTGCGGTTCAGTTCCAGCACGCCCACTTCGATCAGCGGGTAGTCGCCGTGCGGCCATACTTTCGACAGGTCGAAGGGGTTCAGGTGGTACGTGCCCGCCTCTTTTTCCGGCATGATCTGCACGTACAGGGTCCAGCGGGGGAAATCCCCGTTTTCGATGCTTTCATACAGGTCGCGGTGCGAGCTTTCGCGGTCCTTGCCCACCAGCGCCTCGGCCTCGGCGTCCGTCAGGTTTTGTATGCCTTGCTGGGTTTTGAACGTGAACTTGACCCAGAAACGCTCGTTTTGCGCATTCAGGAAGCTGAAGGTATGGCTGCCGAAGCCGTGCATGTGGCGGAAGCTGCGCGGCAAGCCACGGTCGCTCATCACCACCGTCACCTGGTGCAGCGCTTCGGGCAGCGAGGTCCAGAAGTCCCAGTTGCTGTTGGCGCTACGCAAGCCGGTGCACGGGTCGCGCTTGATGGCGTGGTTCAGATCGGGGAATTTCAGCGGGTCGCGCATGAAAAACACGGGCGTATTGTTGCCGACGAGGTCCCAGTTGCCTTCTTCCGTGTAAAACTTCAGGGCAAAGCCGCGGATGTCGCGCTCCGCGTCGGCCGCGCCCCGTTCGCCGGCCACCGTGGAAAAGCGCGCGAACATGGAGGTTTGTTTGCCCACTTCAGCAAAAATCTTCGCCCGCGTGTAGCGCGTGATGTCGTGCGTGACGGTAAACGTGCCATGCGCGCCCGATCCCTTGGCGTGCATGCGGCGTTCGGGGATGACTTCGCGGTCGAAGTGGGCCAGTTTTTCCAGGAACCAGACATCTTGTAGCAGGGCGGGGCCGCGGGGGCCGGCCGTCTGGATGTTCTGGTTGTCGACAACAGGCGCGCCAAAGGCGGTGGTCAGCTTTTTCATTGGACTCTTTCTTTATAGGGAGGACGACGGACGAGTCAGGGCCTGCCCAAACACTGGCTGGGCTGAGCATTGCAACGCTCACCTTGGCTGGTCCAGAGTAACAAATTTCTAAAAAGCAAATACAGTGTGCCACTTCGGGGCGTGCTGCTTCCCCGCCGCCTGTTGAAAGGCAGCATGATCATCATAGCTCGTCAGCCAGGTCTAGCCCAACACGGTAGACCTGGCGCAAAGGGCGGCGTGACTGCGCAGCGCGTCAGCGGTAGCGGGACCAGTTGGCGCGCAGCCACGCCAGCACGGCCGCATGGCCCCGTATCCTGGCCGGCAAGTGGCGCTGGATCAGGCGCTCGCATTTCAAGGCCGTGGCCAGGCTGCCGCCGGACCAGCTGTTGCAGCTGTACAGCATTTCATACCATTCGTGGCGGTTCAGCAGGACGCTGTCGGGGATGGCGCGCCGGGCCGGGTCGTCGCCGTCCGCCGGGCCGTCCGGATAGCTGAACTGCAAGTCGCTCTTTTTCATGGGACCCAAGCGGTAATCTGCCATGCCTGCCTCGCGTTGAGATTGCGCACGACCACATGTGCGTGCCAGGCAAGCTTATGCCTGCGGCAAGCATTCCACTGAGCAATATGGGCTGGCCTTGATTTGCCTTAAAACTTGTTCCAGTTATTGTGCCGGTGCTCCGTCGCTTCCTTCATCAGGTGGCCCGCGCGCAGGGCGTCGTCGGCCTGTACCGTCATGGCCAGTTCCTGGATGGCGGGCGGGTACTCGTGGTGGGCCGCTTCTTCCAGCAGCTCACGGCCCTTGGCCAGGTCGCGCGGCACGCCGCGGCCTTCGCGGTAGGCGTTGTACAGCAGGAACATGGCGTGTGGATTGCCCAGTTCGCTGGACTTGGCCAGCCAGTGCGCGGCGATCGCGGCATCTTTCGGCACGCCTTCGCCGTTGGCGGCCAGCAAGCCCAGCATCAGGGCCGCCTTCGCATGGCCTTGCTGCGCCGCCTGCCGGTACCATGGCCAGGCCTGGGCCGGTGCGGCCGCTCGCAGCATCTGGCCCAGTTCGAACGCCGCTTCCGTGTCGCCGGCGCGGGCGGCCTGCTCGAACAGGCTCAATGCCTCGGCGCGGCGCTCGGGCCGGGGCTGGTAAATCAGCGCCAGCTCGCGTTTGGCGACGGGCATGTCCTTGCCGGCCCAGCTGCGCACGCGGCGCTCGGCCTGGTGGTCGTCCGCCTGGCGCGCATGCATGGCGACGGCTTCGATTTCGGCCGCCGTGGGCGGCGGCGAGGACTGGCAGGCGGCCAGGACGCCGGCCAGCACGAGGGCGGGGAGGGAGAGCGCTTGTTTCATCTGCATCAGCTTTCATCAAAACAGGCCGGAACTGCGGCAGTCCCGGCCCAAGGACCTTATTTGCTCAGGTCGATGCCGTACTTGGCAAAACCGCTGGCGTCGAGTCCGCCTTCGGACGCCACATTGGCAATGCCGCTGCTCTTCGCCAGCGCCAGGTGACCGGGCGCCGAACGCAGGATCACGGGGCCGGCCGTGGCCGTCTTGACGAAGCTCCAGCTGCGCGCGCTGCCATTGTTGGCCAGAGTCACCTTGCCGCCCTTGGTGCTCAGCGACGCCAGGTAGTTGCTGACCACGGCCTGGTTGGCATCGGGCGACTTGATGATGGTCTTGCTGCCGTCAATGCCGGGCACGGCGCCGCCGCCGCCGGCGCGGTAGTCGTTGGTCGCGACGATGAAGTCATCGCCGTCGGCCACCGCTGCGCCCTTGTACGTGAGGTTGACGATGCGGCTGCCCGGCTTCTTCGTCACGTCGATCTGGTAGGTCAGCGCGTTGTTTTCCGCATAGAACACGTCATAGTTGTAAATCGTGCCATACGACGGCACCAGGTCCTGCTCGGCCGTGGCGTTCGGATCGATCTGCGCGAATTGCTTGGCCGACGTTTCCAGCCAGGCCTTCAAGTCCGCTCCCTTGATTTTCACGGCTTGCAGGTTGTTGTTGCTATATAAATACAAATCGCCCGGATTGCGCACTTGCAAGCCGATCGGCGCGGCCGGCGAGGCGCCGGACGCCACGTCCGTGAAGTCCGACGGCCCGTTGCGGCCCGCCTTGAACGGCGCGCTGCACGAGATGACGGGGATGGTCTTGTAGCTGGACAAGGTGGCATCCGTGCTGGTGGCGATGAAATTTTTCACGTAGTCGAGCTGGGCCTGGTTGACCAGCTGGATGGCGCTCACATCGCCCACCAGCGCAAAATACGCGGACATCTCGAAATCCGTGCTGATGCCCAGCGGCTGCTTGGCGTAGGCGATGGTGGCCGCGTGTTCGGTGGCCACCAGCGGCGCGATGGCCGGATCGGCTTTCACGAGCGTCTTGCCATCCGTGTATTTGAAACCGCGCGATTCGACCGTCGTCCTGGCCGGCTGCACCACCCAACGCCCGGACTGGAAGGCGAGGGTCAGCTTGATGATGCCCAGGCGGCGGCCCCAGCTTTGCGCCATGACGGTCGGCACGCCGTTGACAAAACCGTTGACGGCGTCGATCCTGGCGCTGGCCGGGAAGGCGGCAAACGAGGCGTCCAGCGCGGCCGCGCCTTCTTCCTTGCCTTTCGGGAAGATCAAATGCGAGTGGCCTATCATCAGCGCGTCGATGCCCGTGCTGGTCAGGTGATAACTGCCGTTTTCCATCTTCGGGCTGTAGGCGCTGGTGTCCAGGCCGCCATGCGACAGGGCCACGACGATATCGGCGCCCTTGCTGCGCAATTCCGGCACATACTGCTTCGCCGCTTCCTGCACGCCCGTCACGCTGACCTTGCCGGCGAGCACTTTCTGATCCCACTCGAGGATTTGCGGCGGAACAAAGCTCAGCACGCCCACATTGATTTTGACGTCGAGCTTGCCGCCATCGGGCTTGACGGCCGTGAAATCGCGGGGCAGCACGGTGTAAGGCTGGAAGATGGGCTTGCCGCTGGCCACGCCGACGACGTTGCTCAGCACGGAAGGGAAGGCGGGCGCGCCGCAGTTGCCCGCCGGCTTGGCCACGCCCGGTATGCCAAAGTCCGTGTTGGTGATCTGGCTCAGGTAAGCGAGGCCATAGTTGAATTCATGGTTGCCCATGCCGCCCGCGTCGTATTTCAGCGCGTTCATGGCTTTGTGCACGGCCAGGGTGCCGGAGCAGGGCACGGGCGCGGCCACGGCCTGCAGGTCGGCCAGCAGGGTGCCCTGGATGACGTCGCCATCGTCGAGCAGGACAGTGTTCGGATTTTCCGCGCGCGCCGCCTGGATCAGGGTCGACGTGCGCTCCAGGCCCAGGCTGGTGTCTTCGGCCAGCGCGTAATAGTTATAGCTGAGCACATTCGAGTGGATATCCGTCGTTTCCAGCAGCGCCACGGTGACCGTCGTGCCCTCTGGAATGACCAGCGCCGTCGTCGAACTGCCGTTGCAGCCAGTCAAACCCACACTTGCCAGCGCCGCCAGCATGACCCAATTTGTTTTCATTACCGCCCTCGGAAAGATTCAAAGGACGCGACTGTAACGCCGCCATATGACGCGGCGATGACAGCCGTGCAAGTCGCGTGGATGCTGGGCTGCGCGCGATGGCGCGGCTGCCTGTCAATGGGCCGGCAGTTTTTTCAGCACTTCATTGCTGAAGTAAGGCTCGTCTTCTACCCAGAAAATATAGTCGAGGTCCAGGTAATGGCGGGCAAAATCGAGCAGATCGTCGACTGAATTTTTTTTCCCGGTACGGGGATTGATCTGGCGCAGGTTGCCGTCCTGGACTGCCATGCCCTTGACCAGGCGCCCAGGATAGTCCCTGATAAAGCCGTAGCTCTGGCCCATATGGCTTTTCCGATACGGCATCAGGTCAGGACCGCCCACGCCCATCTGCAGCGCTTGCGCTTGCGCAAACAGGCTGCGCATATAGCCCTTGTCGCTCCACGGCAGCCATTCACCGGGCAGAAAATTCAAATACACCATGGTGGTGGTGCGGGGAAAAGCCGCGGCCAGGACCTGCATGTTCTCCTTGATGGCGTCCACATAGTGTTGCGGCTTGAAATCATCGGGGAACGTCGTATTGCCTTGGCTGTCTTCAACGCCGATGTCGATCGAGCTTTCGCTGAAATTGATGCCCTCGATCTTCCCGTCAAATTCCTTGCCCAGCGCCCGGATCAGGCGTTGATAACGCTCGCGTACCGGCGCTTCCCACATTTTTGGCGACCAGCCATATTCGTCATCCGTCACCGCTTTGTTCGGGTCGCGCTCCGGCGCCGAAAGCATGCTCTGCTTGATGATGCCGCCCCGGTAGCGCGGATCGCCGAGCAGATAGGCGGGCACATTCTGGCGCGGCGTGAAGGATTTTTCCTGCAGTTGTATCCACAGCTTTTTTCCGATCGAGTCGAGATAGCTGATGTCGTGGCGGATCGTCGCAAAATCGTAACGGTCCTGTTCCGGCTCCAGGCTTCGCCAGGTGTACACGATCTGGGCGCCGCTGAAGCGCGCATCGTGCAATGCCTTATCCGAGCGTATGTTTTCCCCGTCCGGTTCACGGTGATTGAAGTAAATATAGTGCTTGATCGGGGGCTTTATTTCCGCGGCAATCGCACTGCCCGTCATCACCATAACTAGTGCGAAAAACGTTGCATGGCTGCGTAAGATCATCGATTCCTTGAGCTGTGAGAATGTAGCCGTTCCGTCGCCAGGCGCTCGCTTCGATAGCGTGGCCGGCGCAATGCCACTATAGCACCCTGAAGCGCGTGGCCTGGACTGCGCGGCGTGTTCAGGATGACAGGTGACGATTATCATGCCAATGCAACTAAGTTGCATTATAATTCGCCAATGCAATTGAACTGCATTTGCATCCACCATCATGCACCCACCAATTCGAAGGATTCCCCATGCCCCAGCGCAAACTCCCTGTCACCGTCCTGTCCGGCTTTCTCGGCGCCGGCAAGACCACCTTGCTCAACCACATACTGCGCAACCGCGAAGGCAAGCGCGTGGCCGTCATCGTCAACGACATGAGCGAAGTCAACATCGACGCCGCGCTTGTCCGCGATGGCGCCGAGGCGGCCGGCGCAGCGCTGTCGCGCACGGAAGAAAAACTCGTGGAAATGTCGAACGGCTGCATCTGCTGCACCCTGCGCGACGATCTGTTGCAGGAAGTGCGGCGCCTGGCTGCCGAGGACCGTTTCGATTACCTGCTGATCGAATCGACGGGCGTGGGCGAGCCGATGCCCGTGGCCGCCACCTTCGACTTCGAGGACGAGCACGGCGACAGCCTGAACGACGTGGCGCGCATCGACTGCATGGTCACCGTCGTCGACTGCGCCAACCTGCTGACGGACTTTCATAGCGAAGACAGCCTGGCGCAGCGCGGCGAGATCGCGGGCGAGGGCGACGACCGCCAGCTGGCCAATTTGCTCACGGAACAGATCGAATTTGCCAATGTCATCGTCCTCAACAAGGTCGACATGGTGGCGGCGGCCGAGCGCCTGCGGGTGCTGGCCATTTTAAAAGCCTTGAATCCCGGCGCGCGCATCCTCGAAACCAACCAGTCCGTCGTGCCGCTCGACGCCATCCTGGGCACGGACTTGTTCGACCTGGAGCAGGCGGCCGCCATGCCGGGCTGGGCGCAGGAGCTGGCCGGCAGCCACACGCCGGAGACGGAAACCTACGGCATCAGCAGTTTTGTGTACCGCGCCAAGGAGCCGTTCCACGCGCAGCGCCTGCACGACTACATTTCCCGGCCAATTCCCGGCGTGCTGCGCAGCAAGGGATACTTTTGGCTGGCCAGCCGCCCCGAATGGGTGGCCAGCCTGTCCGGCGCGGGCAAGCTGATGAATGTCGAACCCGTGGGCCTGTGGTGGGCGGCCGTGCCGCAGGAGCGCTGGCCCACGGATGCGGCATCGCTGGCGGCAGTCAAGGCGGGCTGGAGCGAGACGTATGGCGACCGCTACCAGGAGCTCGTCTTCATCGGCCAGGACATGGACCAGGCCGCCATCGAGGCGGACTTGAGGAAATGTCAACTCAACACCACGGAAACGCGCCAGGGCATGGCCGGCTGGCGCCAGCTGCCCGACCCGTTCCCACTATGGCAGCGGATGGAAGAACTCGAAGATCTAGCTTGACCGGGAGCGCGCCATGACAGAATTGATCCCCGTCACCATCATCACGGGTTTTCTCGGCAGCGGGAAAACCACCTTGCTCAAGCGCATATTGCAGGGCGATCACGGCATGCGCATCGCCGTGATCGAAAATGAATTCGCCGCCGAAAGCATCGACCACGGCTTGCTGGTGCAGGACAGCGACGAGCAGATCGTGGAAATGAACAATGGCTGCATCTGCTGCAGCGTGCGGGGCGACCTGATCCGCATCCTGGGAGAATTGCACGCCAGGCGCAGCGCCGGGGCGATCGCGTTTGATCATGTGATCATCGAAACGACGGGCCTGGCCGCACCCGGTCCCGTGGCGCAGACCTTCTTTGCCGAGCCATCCGTCAGCGAGTGCTATATGCTCGACGCCATCCTGACGGTGGTCGATGCGCGCCATGCGCAGCAGCAATTGACGGTGCACAGGGAAGCGCAGGAGCAGGTGGGCTTTGCCGACCGCATCCTGCTGTCGAAGACGGACCTGGTCGGCAAGGATGAACTGGCCGCGCTGCGCCAGCGTTTGATCGCCATCAATGGCCGCGCCGGCATACAGAAAGTGCGTTTCGGCAATGTGCCGCTGCGCGACATCCTGAACATCCGCGGTTTCAACCTGAACGCCATCGTCGAGCTGGAGCCGGATTTCCTCGGTGAACTGGGCCACCGCCATGGCGACGGCGTGCAATCGTTCGTCTACCACCAGTCCCGGCCCCTTGATCTGCAGCAGGTGGAGCATTTTCTCGATGCCGTGGTGCAACTGTTCGGCAGCCAGCTGATGCGCTACAAGGGCATTTTATATGTTGCCGACCTGCCATGCCGCGCCGTCTTCCAGGGCGTGCACATGCTGATGGGCTCGGAACTGGGCGCGCCGTGGCGCGACGGGGAAACGCGCGCCAGCAAGATCATTTTTATTGGCCGCGACTTGCCGCAGGACATGCTGATCCGGGGCCTGGACCGCTGCGTGCTTACGTCAGCCAGCCCGGCCCAGCCGGCCGCATGAGCGTGGAAGCGCTCTTGCCGTCCTGGCGCTGCTTTTTATCCTCGGCATGCGGCACGGTTTGGAGCCGGACCACCTGGCCGCCGTCAACGGCCTGACCTTGCGCAGCCAGGCCGCCGATCCGTGCTGGGACATGGCCTCGCCGTGCTGGCCATCGTGGCCGTCGCCGCCCTGGCGTCGCGGCGGTTTTCTCCTGCGCGCACCGTGCTCGGCCCGCTGGATGTCGTGCGCGCGTTGCGGCGCCGCCTGGGCTGGCCCATCGTCGCCGTCTGCGTGGCCATGCTGCTGCTGATGGCCATCCTGTACGGCTGGACCTTGTACGGCTTGCGCCGCGTGCGTGCATGAGGGCAGGGCGTGGGTATAATGGCAAAAAACTGCCGACTCCTCCCATGTCCACACCCGATATCGTCATCCGCCAGCTGACGCCAGCCGACAGCGCCGCCTTTTGCGCGCTGCGCCTGCGCGCCATCCAGAACTCGCCCAGCTCGTTTTCCTCGTCGCGCGAGGACGAGCTGGCCCGCACGCCCGAGGAACACGTGCAGCGCATCGCCGGCGGCGCCATGCAGCGCGCGTTTGGCGCCTTCGACGGCGGACGCCTGGTCGGTTTTGCTGGCCTGCGCCGCGAAGCCATGCGGCAGCTGTCGCACAAGGCCTTGCTATGGGGCGTGTTTGTCGATGTGCCCCAGCGGGGCAAGGGCGTGGCGCGCCGGCTCGTCGCCGCCTGTATCGCGCTGGCCGAGAACGACCCGGCCATCTTGCAGGTGCATTTGAGCGTGAATGCGGAAAACAATTCGGCGCGGCAATTGTATGAATCGCTGGGCTTCATCCGCTACGGCACGGAGCCGAGGTCCATGCGCGTGGGCGAGCTGTTTTATGACGAGCATCACCTGGCCTTGCTGCTCAAGTGACGGAAGCAGGCGGAAACGCTATTTGCAGCGCGGGCACAGGCCCTTGATCAGGTAATCGACCTCGTCGCCGCTGAAGCCTTCGGGCAGGGCCACGGGCGTGGGCAGCTTGACTTCATTGAAGCAGGTGACATTGGCGCACTTGGTGCACTGGAAATGCGCGTGTTCGTGCGCCTGGTGGCCGGCGCCCGCGCTGAAGCGCCACACCTGGTCGGCGCCCGCGATGCGGTGCACGAGTTCATTTTCCGTCAGCCATTCCAGCACGCGGTACAGGGTAACGGAATCGATATCGCTGTCCTGCGACAGCGCCTGCTGGATTTCATGGTGGGTCAGCGAACGGCTTTGCGCCATTAAAAAGTCGAGCACCTTCACGCGCGTCTTGGTGACGCGGGCGTTGGTGTTGCGGATCAGCGATTCGGCTTGCGGTGTAGAAGAAGATGTCAACATGATATGGCCTGCTTACGGGTGGACGGGCGGGCGGCGTGATCGCCGTGCCCCTGGCACCCTCTGGGCCATATCTTAGCATGCGTGCCGCGCCGCATGAAGACGCGTCATGGTTTGCACGTCAATTCGGCATGCCGGCGCCGCCAGCATGCCCGCGATGGCGGGCCGCGCCAGCGGCGCCGGACGCGCCACGGCTCAGGGCGCCGAACATTCGGCCCTGGCCATGGCGGCGATCCATGCGCTCAACATGGCGTTCGCTTCCGCGTGATTCGAGGCGCGCCCGATCACGGGCATGACCGATTCCGAATCCGTATGGCTGGTGCGGTACAACAAGATGGAGGTTTCCGGCGAGCCCGGCACGATATCGTACTGGTACGGTAGTCCCGGCCCGCCGTAGGCCAGCGGCTTCTTGCAGATGCCGCGCTTGATCGCGTCAACCTGCGGATTGGCCGTCTGCTTAAAGCCCAGCAATAGTCCGCTTTGCTGGGCCTGGCCGGTGGTGGAATGACAGTGCGCGCAGTTCGCTTCCAGGTAGGCTTGCGCGCGCGCATCGAGCGTTTGCGAGGCATCGCTCCAGTCGGCCGCCCTGGGCGCGGCGGCAGCGCCGGTATAGCCGCTCAACAAACCGAGGTCGTTGAGATTGTCGAGCTGGTTTTTTGCACCGGCCGCATACACATACGTCTTGTTGAGGTTATGCGCCTTGGTGCCTATCGGCAGCAGCTCGCCCCCGCCAGCCGAAGTGGTGGCGTGGCATTGCTGGCATTGCTGTGCGCTCGGTACTTGATAGCTGATTTTCTGGCGCGATCCATTCTCGCTGAGCAGTTCCACGCGTTTGACGGCGCCGCCGATTTTCAGCGTGGCGTCTTTTTGATCGTCATCCCACACGTAAGGCAGGCCCAGCCAGCTGCCGTCGGCCTGCTTGACCAGCAGGCGGGTTTCGATCAGGTGGTTCTTGCCCAGGTCGATGGAGTCGCCCTGTACCGTCTGGTGGCTGACCGCCTGGGCGCCGATGTAGCCGGCGTCGCTGCCTGCCGCCTTCGGGTAATAGAAAGTCTTGACGATGACCGCGCCATTGGGAAACGCAAAAGGATCGGCGCCATTGCCGTTATAGCTGATCTTGCCGCCCCTGGGGACATAAATGGCGCGCAGCTTGCTGGAGTAATCGGAAAACAGGGGGCTGTTCAAATCATACGCCACGGTGGCGGCATTGAGCCGCATCAACTTGCCATCGCTCCGCACCAAATTCCAGCTCGATAATTTGTCCGGCGCGGTGGTGCGTTCAAACAGTTTCACCTCGGCGGCAAGGCTGTCGTCCCCGGCGGTCTTGCCGCCGCCGCAGGCGCTGAGCAAGCTGATGGTGAGCAGGAGGGGGCAAAGTGCGGCAAAAAAGGTCGATCTGGTCTTCATATCATGGACTCCTGACGCGCAAAAGTGGATGGCAAGCATAGTGCGCCCTGTGGCGCGGGCACGCGCTGCGGCCCTGGCATGCCTACTTGATGATCGGAAAGGCTGGAATGGCTGGCAGCGTCAATTGACAATGCATGCGCGGCGCGAAAGGAAAGGCCGGCTGCAACAACCCGGCGGGGATGCCGGCTATCGCTTCGGGCGGCGTTTCCCCCGCCGCGACGGACGCGCCCAGCTTGAGCCCGATGAGATTGATATCCAGTGTTTCATAGGAAATCACGGCGTCGACGACGGGCGTATCGAGCGCGGTGTTGTTCATGATGCAAATGCGGCTGTCATCATTGGCCACGCCGCCGATGCCCAGGCCGCCCATGCCGGGCAAGGGGATCAGGCCGCTGCTTCTGGCCGGATCGAGGATGCCGTCCCACACGCCGTACGGCAGCAGCGTCGGCAAGCCGTTCGATGCCAGCTGCGCGAACAGGCCGTCGACCAGCGGTTTGAGCTCCTTGCCGAATGCGCCGCCGGGCGCGTGGCCCGAGGCCGAGACGGTATTGCCGTAGGCATACAGGCCATGGATATACGGGTTGTAGTCCGGGTCGTTGATGGCGAAACCGGTCGCCTGATAGCTGAGCGCCAGGATGCTGGTGGTCTGATGGTTCTTGATGACATTGTTTTTGATTTCGGTATTGTCCGCCGCCAGCACCATGATGCCGGTGCCGACGGGCACCGATGTGACAAAGCCCGTGGCATTGGCGGCGACCGGCGTATTGTTATCGTGAATATTGTTGTTTTGTATCAAAACCCCGGCCCCTTTTTTGAAGCGATAGGTGCCGGGTAGCGAGAACACCAGCACGCCGCCCGTGTTGTCATGCAAATCGTTGTTCTCCACGATGGCATTGAGCGAGTTTTCTATCTCCACTCCCGCCACGTTCAAATACACTTCATTGTTGCTGACACGGATGTTTTGCGATTGGCCGACATAGATGCCCGCATCTTCCGAACCGATCACTTTGCTGTTCCTGACGATGATATTGTCGGAGTTGACCGGATAGAGGCCATACGCCATTTTCGACGTGCGGGTCGGGTCGGTGGTCCACTCCGCGCGCAAGCCATCCATGGTCACATTGCTCGACGCCGAAACAAACACGGCATTGCCGGCCGCGTCTTCCACCGCGAAATTTTTCAGCGTGATGGTCTTGACATTGCTGACCTGCAAGCCGTTGCGGCTGCTGGCGTCCCTGAAGGACAGGATCGTGTCGCTGGCCGGATTGCTGCCGCTGCCCTTGCCGATGATCGTCACGCCGCTGGTGTTCATGATCAGGGGACGGTCAAAGTGGAACTTGCCGGCCGGCAGCATGACGGTGGAGCCTTCCCTGAGACGAAACAGCAGATTGCTCATGTCGCTGTCATTCATCTGCGCGGCCGTGACGACGACGTCCAGTGCCGGCGGCGGCACGACAGCGGCAACGGGCTCGCTGGAACTGCCGCCGCAACTGGCCAGCAGGAGCATGGCGCTCGCGCATGCAATGGTGGGACAGCGGCTGAGGCGCGGTGGTTTTTTCATGCAATGTCTCCCTTGTTGTATGGCGGTTTTTATCTTTTTATCCATATTTATGCGATGATTATAGTTCTGCCCTTGTCTTTTCCTAGTGACAGAAATGGCCTAAATATGTGCATTTCATGCCAAATTTCGGGAGCTAAAATGTTGCATTGCATTATTTAATGAGCCACCGGAGCGCGACCATTTCGGTGGGGCTGGCGAGCGATCTGCTGGCGGGACTCGATCCCGCTTCGGACCTGGTCAGGACCGTCCTGGCGCGCGCCAGGATTGCTCCCGAACTCTTGCTGGAGCAGGGGGGGCGCATTACGATAGAGCAATTTTCTACCTTGCTGCGCCAGACGGCGCTCCTGCTCGACGACGAAACCCCGCGTTTCTTTTCCCGCCCCCTGCGCAACGGCACGCTGAAGTTTCTCTGCCTGGCGATGCTCGACGCCCCGAATCTGGATATCGCGCTGCACCGTTTCGTCCGCTATTTCCGCTTGCTGCTCGATGACATGGGCTTTGAGGTCGCGCGCGGCAAGCAGCTGACCCGTATTGCCCTGATCGAACATGCGCCGCCACTGGGAGGGCGGGTGCTCGTGCATGAGCTGATGCTGAAACTGGTGCATGGCCTCGCTTCCTGGATGATAGGGCGCGAGATACCGCTGGCGCGGGCCGATTTTGCGTTCCCCCGGCCGGCGCGGGTGGCGGAATACGTGTACCTGTTTCCCGGTCCCCTGTATTTCGAGCAAGCCCAGACCGCGCTGTACATCGGCTCCGGGCATCTGGGCGCGCCATTGCGCCAGGACAAGAGTGCGCTCAACCAGTTCCTGCGCAATGCGCCCGCCGATTGGCTATATGTGCCATTCAATGACAAGATCCTCACGCACCGGCTGCGTGACCACCTGGCTTCGCGCCTGGCCGATGTGACGAGCATCGCTTCCTGTGCGAAGGCGCTGCATTTTTCCGTCCGCACGCTGTCGCGGCGCCTGGCCGGGGAAGGCAGTTCGTTTCAGACAGTAAAGGATGAGTTGCGGCGCGACATGGCGATTGTGCAGCTGATCAAGAGCGATTTGACGATCGCGGCGATAGGGCAGAGCCTGGGCTTCGATGACCCCACCACGTTCAGCCGGGCGTTCAAGCTATGGACCGGCAGCGCCCCCGGCGTCTACCGCCGTCTCGGTGGCTGCGAAAAGTGCCGCTGAACGGCGCGGCTGGCCGCCATCTCAGGGCTTGAAGGTCCAGTAGCGGCCCGCCACGGTGTCGACGGGATCGAGAAAGCGCTCGTCGGCGCGGGCATTGTTGCGTATCAAATAAAACATGTCGGACAGGGCGGAGCGCTTTTCCGCAAAGTATGCGTGCTTCATGAAGCTCGTGTCGACTCCCGTGGCGTCGATGGTTTCCACGCCGGCCACGATCAGCATGCCGGCGCCGCTGTCGCCCGCGCGCGGGTAGCCGTGCACGGCTTTCGAGGCGGCCAGCGCCAGGTCTTGCGACGAGGCATACAAGGTGACGGGATGGCGCGCGCCGGCCAGTTTCGGCGCGATGTCGTGCTTGAAGATGGCGGCGTCGATGTCGGGCGCCGTCAGGATGATTTCCGTGATCTTTTGCGCCAGCAGCGGCTGCGCGCCCATCAGCTCGGCCACGGCGCGCGCCAGGCCCCGGTTGCCCATGCTGTGGCCGATCAGGTAGACCTGCGCCGCTTCCGTGTTGGCGAGGAAGTCGGCCAGGAAGGCCGTGATGTGGGGCGTGCTCCATTCGATATTGTTTTCATCGACGGTGTAGGCGGCGATCTCGCCCCTCGACGGCCAGCTGTAGAACACGGGCGCGCCGTCAAAGCCCAGGTCGTAGGCCATCTGCCCCGTGCGCCGGGCCGCGTCCTCGAACGTCACGTTGTAGCCGTGGATAAAGATAAATGCGCTCTTGCCGGCCGAAGCGCGCACCTGCGTCTTCAAGGCGGCGAAGAAGTTGTCATGGTCCAGCACCGTGGCGTCGAGCAGCACGACGTGCTTGGCCGGGTCTTCGCGGAACTCCAGGCGCCACAGCGACGGCGATTCCAGCTGGCCCATGCGGTGGTCGCGGGGGATGCTGACGTCGCAGCTGCCATAGCTGAGCGGTCCATCGTTGCCGCCATTGCCTCCCGTGAGGCTGCGCTCGCTGCTGAAGCGCTGGGCCGGCGGCTTGCCCAGGTCGCGCTGGCGGTCCGTGGCGAAATACACTTTGACCACCGCATAGTTCGACACGACGGCGCTCTTGTCGGCGGGCGCGGGCGCCGCTTCCACCTCCGGCAGCGGTGACGGCGGGCGCTGCAGCGCATCGAGCAAGCCTTGCGCGGCAAACAGGGTTTGCATGTCGTCGGGAACCTTCGCCGTAGCCAGGGCGGCCGACAGGGCCAGTTGCAGCTGGCTATTGCCCGGTTCGGCCTCCAGCGCGGCGATGGCGGGCAGGATGGCGGCGGCGGCGTCGAACTTGGCGATGGCCAGCTTCAGGCGCTGATAGTGGCTGGCGACGGCTTCCGGCGCGTGGCCGGGCGCGCCGTGTTCGATGGCCGCGACGACGGCGGAAGTGATCAAGTCCATGCGCCACCTGCCTCTCTGATTAATATGAATTAAATATCAACTCATATTGCCATAAAAGCACGCGGAAAGCGACTTGTCCAGCACTGCGCGCAACCGGTGCGCGGCAGATCAATGTTGCTTGTCGTCGCTGAACTGCTGCGCCAGCGATTGCGGGGGCGCCGCCGTCACGCCGCCGCTCACGTGCCCGGGGATGGCCACGCGCACGGGCTTGCCGTGCATGTTGGCGGACGACAGCACATTCGCCGCGGTTTCCGGCGCCGCGTTCCACACGGGATCGGCGATGCCTTCGAACACCTGCTTCAGCTGTTCGCCCCAGGTGTCGCGGAGCATGCGGAAGTACTGGTTCTTTTCATCGATGGCGACGAAGCGCGTGACGGCCAGGCTGCCGGCCGTGTAGACGAGCAAGTCCAGCGGCAAGCCGACGGAAATGTTCGAGCGCAGGGTGGAATCCATGGAAATGAGCGCGCACTTGGCCGCCTCATCGAGGCCGGTTGCGGGATTGATCACGCGGTCGATGATGGGCTTGCCATACTTGGCTTCGCCGATCTGGAAATACGTGTTTTCATCGTGCGACTCGATGAAGTTGCCGGCAGAATACACCTGGAACAGCCGGCAGCGCTCCGCTTGAATCTGGCCGCCCACGATGATGCTGACATTGAAATCGATGCCGCAGTCGGCCAGGGCCTTCGCTTCGCGCTGGTGCACGGCGCGCACGGCGTCGCCCACGATGCGGGCCGCATCGTACATGCTGGCCACGTTCCAGATGCTGCGCCCGTCCGCATCGACGTGGTCGGCGACGATCTGGCGGATGGCTTGCGAAATCGATAAGTTGCCGGCCGTCATCAGGACCAGCATGCGGTCGCCCGGGTTCTCGAACACGCTCATCTTGCGGAAGGTGCCGACCTGGTCCACGCCGGCATTCGTGCGGGAATCGGACAGGAAGACCAGGCCTTCGTTCAGGCGCATGCCTATGCAGTAAGTCATTGTCGTAAATCAAATCAAAAGGGGTCGCATTCTACACCAGCCGGGGCCAGGCTATCCGCCGCAAGCCCCGCCCAGCCTCGTTCCTGCCGATTTACACGGGCACGATCTGCACGTCCACGTGCAAGGTTTCCGTGCCCCCACCCTGGCGCACGCCGCGCACGGGGGCCGCGGAATCGTAGTCGCGGCCGATGGCCAGGCGGCAATACGCATCCGTCATCAGCCGCGCATGCGTGACGTCGATGCTGACCCAGCCCGTGAAATCCGTGTCTTGCGCCCAGGCGTCGACCCAGGCGTGGCTGGCCGCGTGGCCCGTCGTGCCCGGATCGATGTAGCCGGACACATAGCGGGCCGGGATGCCCCAGGCGTGGCAGCAGGCGAGGAACAGATGCGCGTGGTCCTGGCACACGCCGCGCCCCAGGGCCAGGGCGCCGCCGGCCGTGGTGGTGACCATGGTGGCGCCGCTTTCATACGCCACCTTGCCGACGATGTGTTCGGCCAGGCGCAGCAGATGGCCCGTGCCGGCCGTCACGCGGCGGTCCGGCAGGCTGGCGGCCGTCAGTTCCATGATGGCGGGATTGGCCTGCGTCAGCGGCGTCGGCATGGTAAACAACAGCGGTGACAGGGAATCGACCAGGTTCAGCCGTCCCTTGTGCGGGTAGATGGTTTCCACCACGCCCTGGGCGACCAGGCTCAGCGACTGATGGCTGCCGTTGATGGTCAGCATGTGCGACAGATTGCCGTAGGCATCCGTATAGGCGTGGCACTGGCCTGGCGTGGTGATTTGCCAGGAGATTGCCCGCTGCTGCGGCTCGACGCGCGGCGTCAGGTGCAGCTGCTGTATCGTGTGGGCCAGCGGCGCACTGTAGGCGTAGCGGGTTTCATGGCGGATGGTGAGCTGCATCAGGCCGCCAGGGGAACGAGGAAGTCGCGGCTGACCCGGTTGCCCAGGTCGTAGATGTTTTCCAGAAACTCCGTCAGGGTATGGTGCAAGCCGGCCTTCATGATGTCGTCGATATGGCCGAATTTCAGCTCCGCATGCAGCTTGCCGGCGAACCGTTCCGTATCGGCCGACACGTCGTTGCGGATATGTTTTAAATTTTCCACCACGTCATCCATGCAGGCCAGGAGCGACCTGGGCATGTCGCCGCGCAGCATCAGCAGTTCCGCCACCCGCGCCGGCGTGATCACGTCGCGGTACACCTTGCGGTAGATTTCGAAGCCGGAAACGGAGCGCAGCAGGGCCGCCCAGTAGTAAAAGTCGCGCTGGGTGATGTCCTTGGAGGTGTCGCGCGCGCCGTGGAACTTCACGTCGAGGATGCGCGCCGTGTTGTCGGCCCGTTCCAGGAAGGTGCCCAGGCGGATGAAATGGATGGCCTCATCCTTGAGCATGGTGCCCAGGGTCACGCCGCGCGACAGGTGCGAGCGGTACTTGACCCACTCGAAGAAGGCGCTGGGGTCCGTTTCCAGCAGATTGCCTTTCAAGCGCTTCTGCATGTCGAGCCAGGTGGCGTTCTGGATTTCCCACACTTCCGTCGTCAGGGTCCCCCGCACGGCGCGGGCGTTTTCGCGCGCGCCCGTCAGGCAGGCGAGGATGGAAGACGGGTTGTTCGGGTCGCGCACCATGAAATCGAGCACGTCGCGCGTGTGGAATTGACCATCGCGGCCGTATTTGTGGTCGTAGGCGCTTTGCAGCTCGGAAATACCCAGGGTGGCGCGCCAGCCCTGTTCCGCGTCCTGCTCGGACTGGGGCAGCATGGAGGTCTGCATGTTGACGTCGAGCATGCGCGCCGTGTTTTCTGCGCGCTCCGTGTAGCGGGCCATCCAGAACAAATGATCGGCGGTGCGGCTCAGCATGTTTTTTCTCCTGCGAAGGCGGACGTCGCTTCCAGTACCCAGGTGTCCTTGGTGCCGCCCCCTTGCGAGGAATTGACCACCAGCGAGCCTTCGCCCAGGGCCACGCGGGTCAGGCCACCGGGCACCATGGAAATGGTCTTGCCCGACAGCACGAACGGACGCAGATCGATGTGACGCGGCGCGATGCCCGCGTCCACGTACGTGGGGCAGGCCGACAGGGCCAGGGTAGGCTGGGCGATGTAGCCGCCCGGATTGGCCAGCAGGCGCTGGCGGAAGTCCTCGATCTGCGCGGCGCTCGACGCCGGCCCCACCAGCATGCCGTAGCCGCCCGCGCCATGCACTTCCTTGACCACCAGTTTCGGCAAGTTCGCCAGCACGTAGGACAGGTCGGCCGCCTTGCGGCACTGGTAGGTCGGCACGTTGTTCAGAATCGGTTCCTGCGACAGGTAGAATTTGATCATGTCGGGCACGAAAGGATAGATCGACTTGTCGTCGGCCACGCCCGTGCCGATGGCGTTCGCCAGGGTGACTCTTCCCGCGCGATACACGGACAGCAGGCCCGGCACGCCCAGCGAGGAGTCGGAGCGGAAGGCCAGCGGATCGAGGAAATCGTCGTCGACCCTGCGGTAGATCACGTCCACGCGCCTGGGCCCCCGCGTCGTGCGCATGTACACGGAATTGTCGTTGACAAACAAATCCTTGCCCTCGACCAGTTCCACGCCCATCTGCTGGGCCAGGAAGGCGTGCTCGAAGTAGGCGGAGTTGTACATGCCCGGCGTCATGACGACGACCGTCGGGTCGTCCACGCCCATGGGCGCGACGGAGCGCAGGTTGTCGAGCAGCATGTCCGGGTAATGGTCGACGGGGGCGATGCGGTTGCGGGCGAACAGTTCCGGGAACAGCCGCATCATCATCTTGCGGTCTTCCAGCATGTAGGACACGCCCGAGGGCACCCTTAAATTGTCTTCCAGCACATAGAATTCGCCCTGGCCCGCGCGCACGATGTCGACGCCCGCGATGTGGGCGTAAATGTCGGAAGCGACGGCAATGCCCTGCATTTCCGGGCGGTACTGGGCATTCCTGTAGATTTGCTCGGCGGGAATGATGCCGGCCTTGATGATGTTTTGCTCATGATAAATATCATGGATGAACATGTTCAGGGCTTGCACGCGCTGCACTAGGCCCGTCTGCATCTGCGCCCATTCGGCGGCGGGGATGATGCGGGGGATGGTGTCGAACGGGATCAGGCGTTCCGTGCCGGCATCGTCGCCGTAGACGGCAAACGTGATGCCCACGCGGCGGAAGGTCAGGTCGGCTTCGGCCCGCTTGCGGGCGATGGTTTCCGGCGATTGCTGCGCCAGCCAGCTGTCAAATTCACGATAGTGGTCGCGTACCTTGCTGTCCGCTCCCACGTCATCTGCAGTCATTTCATTGAAAAAATTTGCCATGGTGTGATTTCCCTTGAGCCGAGTCTGACTATAGCTCAGCAGAAATCGTGCCAGAGCCGTGGCCATGCGGCAACGGCGGCAAGGTATGAAAATGACCATTTTTGTGGCGGCAGGCCAGCCGCCGCACCGGCTTGGTGCATTTAATGTCAGTTTATGGGGAAACGGGCCGCTGCCGTGAAGAAGCGGCGCGACACGCTTTCGTTTCTCACTCTGTTTCTCATTCTGTTTCTCACTCCATTTCCTTGCATTTTCCTATCATGCAACTCATCGCGAAAGACAGATTCATCAGCCCTTTGGTTTCCGTTTCCTTGCCGTCCGCGGTAGTGCTTTTCCCATAACGAAGTTGCAGCCAGATTCCTTTCTGTACCAATTTGTCTATACCCACAGCGGACTTGAACGTTGCTTCGTGTGACGCGCCCTTGTTTGCCTTCGCGTTGCTCACCTCTAGCAGGTAGCGCAGCGTCGCCTTGTCGCTGCCGACCACATATCGTGCGGCGAGCAAATTGGAGTTACTCAACTCTACCGCCGTTGCCAATTTCGTCACATCGACGGCATTCCTCGTGCATTGATAAGTCATATACAGTCCGGCGTCGTCACTGATTTCAAACAGCCCGGTGATAATGAATTTCTTGCCCAGCTGGTATTTCTGTGAACCGGACGTGTCATTCTGTATGTGCCCCTGGCCATAAGAAATGGCCACACGGCTGGCGTTCCATTTGATTCTCTTTTTTTCCTCGGTATCACAGCTCGATTGCGCGGTCCATGCCCGTTGATCATATTTCTCAATTTCCTCCGGCGAAGGCATTCTTTTCGCCTCGATTTCCGTTCGAATATATGCATTCTTTTCATCATCGATGGTTTTGCTGGCAGTGCATGACTTGAATGCCTTCCACAGCATCAGGATCGGATCATCGTCGGCTTTTAAATAGAAATATGTGTCGAGCGCAAACGCATTTTTTTTGAACTTGAGGGATGAAATTTCTGTCTGGTTTTCGGCATAGCTGAGCGAGGTATTCGCCAGCATCCTTTGCAGCGTATTGCCATTCACGTAATAGCTGGCGCCGATGGGAACAAAGGGCAGGCGATAGGGGTTGACCGACAGACCTTTGCCATCCTTCGATTCCCTGGATTCAATTGGATTCCAAAATGCAACAATATCTTGTGCCGTCTGTATCGTAGTAATGGCGGAGCCGGACAAGCCGACAATCGAAGCGGCTGACACGGCTGCCGGCGAAATATCGACCTGGAAAGCCGCCAGTTTGTCCTCGGCGGGGGATTTTGAACCGGGTTTGGCCGCTGTTTTTTCCCCTTTTTCCGCCTCGGCCCAGACATGGTTGGAAGTCAGAAGCAGGGCCAGCAAAGGGCTAATCATGCGCATCATCATTTTATTCTCCGCATTTTATATGAGTGTCAACTCGATTTTTGCATAGCCGCTATCTTTTCCAGTTTTAATTGTCCCTTTTGCTTTCGCAATGACTTTCCCGTCTATGAATACCTTTGAATCATAATTCTTCCCCATCCCGTCGTATTCATACACGTCGAGAAAAATATAGCCGTTGTTCGTCCCTTTATTGCGGTTCTCGAAGGTCTTGGTCAGATCAGTCGCGTTGATATCATCGAAATCAAGCAATATGTCGCCGGCCCTGAATTCAAGTCGTACGCGCGCTTTGCCATTGTCGACAATTCGCACCTTCATGGACGCGGCATTTGCTTGAACTTTTTCCGATGCCTTAATTTCGATAGCCATGCTGATTCCCCTCGTGTAGTTTATTAATTATTAACCAATATTGCAGGCAATTGAATAACATATCAAATGCACATTAATTTTGCGCTGAATATGCCGCCCCAATCTCACGAACTGTCACATTGTTGTTGAACAGTCACATGAATTGGTTTTTAGGCATTGTCACGGCCTCACTGGTGAGAGGGGTGTTGTGCAGGGGAGCAAGCCAGGGGCATAGCGGAAATTCTTGTTCCGGCTGACCGATGGAGAGACGAGACAGGCTGTGGACCTGTGCGTAAAAAACGGCCAGCATGAGGCGCGGCTTGCGGCCCATGCACAGGACAGGCCTGGCTGCCGCTGTACGATACAATTGAGGCAGGCACTGCGGAAGGGCCAAGGAAGAACGTGTCTGTTCGTCTCTTCATGTTGCGACTTTTGGGCGACCGCATTTGTTTTGCCTAAAAGAACTCCAAGACCGTGGAATCTCCGGGCGGCGGCCGTGCAGCGGCCATCGCGCTCGGCAAGGGGCCGGGAACCGCATGGCGCGAGGCCAGTTCATCTGGTATTTTTGCAGCAGTTTATATGCTGACTACTATACGGATTTTTTGTATTGACGATTATTTTCAAAAGGCCTTATGCGTTCCCAATTTTATTGCACCGCGATTGAAGACTATGCTGATCAACGCACTGCTATAGTTCGCGGCGCGCTACAGGCCGGACCCGTTTCAGCGGGGATGTCGCTATGCATACGGGTAAACCCCGCATGGGAAATAGCTGTCCCGATCATTGCCGTGCTCGATTCAGGCGAACTGTTGGTAGACTGCGATGATCAGGAAGGCGTCGATGTACTCCTTGCCTGCGGCATAAGGAACGAAAGCCTGCACATGGAATGCTAGCCGTGGCCATGCGTGCTGTTCTACTTGCCGGCTTGGCATGGTCATGGATCACTGACGGCCAGGCGGATCCACTGTCCAATTCATTTTGAATGCAAAGAAATGACAAAAATCATTGTTCGACGCAAGAAGGCAATTTGGCAAGATAGGGGCCGGCAATACATCATTCTTCTGGATGGGTGTGAAATTGGCAGGGTATCCAATGGCGCGGAGCTTGAATCCGATGTCGAGCCTGGAAAGCACGCGGTGCAAATGAAAATCGACTGGTGTCATTCACGGCAGTTTGACATCGACGTTCGTCTTGCAGAGACTGCGATACTCGAATGCGGACCGAACGCGTCACCATTTCTTGCGCTCCTTTATATCACCCTGTGGAAGAACAGATATATCTGGTTGCGAGATTGTCGCAAGATGAACGCCTGAGCAACTCGGACGCGATCCGGCCGGAACGTCCCCCCGGGTTTGTCTTTCAGTTTGATGCTGCGTTGATAGCCCCCATGCGGATGGCTATCTGAACGTCAGCGTCCCCGCGTCTTTTTACTCGGGGCAAGCGCGGCCGGCAGCGGTGCGCGAGGATGGCGATGGTTTTTCAGCCGGGCCGGCGCGCCTTCATCGCTGCTGCTGACGTTGCGCTTGGCCCGCTTCCAGGGCCGCGTGCAGGCGGTCGAGCGCTTGCGACCAGTCGGCCAGGGAAAAGTTTTGCGGATCGTCATGGCCATTCGCGTAGCCCGTATCGAGCACGGCGTGGAAGGCGGGGATCAGCCACGTGCCCTTGCGCACGCTGGCGGCCATGTACAGCAGGGCCAGGCGCTCGTATTGCGCGGGCGTAAAGCCCGGATCGGGCGCCAGGCCGTCGTTGCCCTTGCCGCCGCCGGGCACGGAATGGCGCGGCTGCACCAGTTCCACGTGCAGGAACAGGCCCGTCAGCGATGGCTTTTCCTTCTCCAGCTTGCTTGCGTAGCCGGCCGTGCCGAAGTCGCGCACGGCCAGGGAATCGCCGAGGCGGTTCACGTACACATGGCCTTTCGGGCCGCCGCCCAGCGCGGGATTGCGCAAGGTAAAGTCGTTGAAGTCCCAGCTGGCGTCGTTGATGTGGCCGGGAATGCTTTCTAACAAGAAATTCGGGTAGCTGGTGTCGTGGATGACGAAGTAGCGGGCCATGGGCGCGGCCAGCCGTCCCGTGGCGCGCGACAGGGGCGCGTCGACGGGGCCGCCCAGCTCGCTTTCCGCGATGTCTTGCCCGGCCAGCCAGGCGCGCAGCCGGGCCGGGGGGATGCCCGTGCGCCGGCCGATGTGCGCGTCGAGAAACTCCGGCAAGGGCGCGCTGTCGTCCAGGCGCGCATATAGCTTGACGGGACGCAATAAACACGTGGCTTGCGCCCGCGCATCGCCCTTGAAGCCGCTTTTCCAGGCGGCATAGGGGCAGGCGGCTTGTTTCTGGGCGTGGGCGGCGCCGGCGATGGCGCAGAAAAGCAGGGCGAGGAGGGCGGGGCGCAGTGTCATGTGCGCATTGTCGCCGAAGCGCGGCTTGCGGCACAGGCGCGCACGCAAAAAAATTGTCCGAGGGACGCTATTGGAGGCAGGCTGGCGATCGCATGGCCACGGCTTGGGCAGAACAGGTCGCCAGGCAGCCTGAAAAAGGGGCTATGATAAAGGGGTCATATTGATAACAACATCGATCGATAAAGGCCCTCATCATGCATACACCCCTGCACGCACCGCGCCAGGCGAAAGAGCAATTTGCTGCGGCCCACAGCAACACTGCCAGGACGGCGGCACAAGGGCGGGGTCTGGCGGACAAGCGGCCAGAGGCGGTGGCGCAACGAAAACTGGCCGCGATGATCGATGACAGCCCGCGCGTGCTGCAGCAACAGGCATTGAGTAAGGCCATTCGCGGCAACGCGTGGAAGGCGGGCCAGCGCGATGAGCAGGCCGGCAATGGCGCTCTGCCTGCTCAGCTGAAGTCAGGGATAGAGTCCCTGTCCGGCATGCGCATGGATCATGTGAAGGTGCACTACAACTCGGCGAAACCGGCGCAATTGCATGCGCATGCATATGCGCAAGGCAGCGAGATCCATTTGGGACCCGGGCAGGAGAAGCATTTGCCACATGAGGCTTGGCATGTGGTGCAGCAGGCGCAGGGTCGCGTGAGGCCTACGATGCAGATGAAGCATGGCAGGCAGATTAACAATGACGCCGGTCTCGAACGAGAGGCTGATGCGATGGGGGAGCGGGCGCTTGGCGCCGCGCAGCTGGCCCGGTATGGATCGGCCGCAATGCCGGACGCAACAAGGCCGGCACCAGGGATGGGAGCACATGGCACAGCCAGCGTAGCGCAACTGATCGAGAAGAATAAGCTTGGTCTGAGCTCCGCCAACGGCATGTACATGATCAATCGTGATAATACCAAGGTCTTATATGGCATGACCGCCAGTCAAAAACCGAGTCCCGCCGGATTGTATGTGGAAACGGAGGAAAAGGTGACTGGTGACGGGAATGAGTATTCCGTCAAAAAATGGACGCCTAACGTCATACTTTTCTCGAAAGACCGACAACTGGGATTTACGTCGGCACATGACGAAAATAGGGAAAACAACAAGGAAGATCACAACCGCCAATCTTTTTTCGATTGGATCAAGGGGAACAAGACAAAATACGAAATTAACGACGCGCAAATCAATGCAGCATGGCTGGAGGCAATTAAGCTTGATAAAAGATCGATAGCCGCAGCCATGGAACTGGGGGCGCGGATAGGCATACTTGGAAACAATGATTGCGCGCTGTTTGCCAGGACGCTGCATCATTTGATACGGGACGAGATAGAAAGCAGGGAGAAGGAGGCCGTTACGGAATTCGGAGAATTCGCCAGCGGCCCTCGTATGGGAGATGATCCGGTGGTGGGGTCGATGTTACAACATAAATTTCCGGCAGGACTAAGTGACTGTGGGTATCACGGCGTCACCGTCGTGGCCAAGGACGGTGAGACACTCATCACGTTGGAAGCGCATGCATCACGACAGAAGATGAATAAGCCGGATTTTGAGATGAGAAAAGGAGTAAACGGATTCAAAGAAGACAACTTCCCGCTAGGCATGAGTAAAGAACACGCTAAATTATGGAAAGCAAGTCATGTGATAGTTGAACATCCAGACAAAAAGAGCAAGCTTCACCTGGGCGGGGGGCTCGATTTGTACCAGAAAAATTATCGCGAATTGGATGAGCTGGACAGGCCCGTGACATCGCAGGATATCGGGATAAGCATGAGCACGATAGGAGTGACATCCCGGCCAGAATAGGCGGCCAGCCCGCAAGCTGAGGGCCTGCGGGCGGATGCCCGCATTTACCTGGCCAGCCCGGAATCATGCGCTTCATCCCGCGGCAAATGCTGTCTTCGGCAACACGGCCAGGATGGCGCGCCCCACTGCGGCGACATGGGCCTGCCGGCGGCGGACTGGCGCCTGGAATGGCGGCAATGGCGGTGGTTCCGGCTCGCCGCCGCTTGTCAAAACGCCACGCTGCCCGAGACGACGACGGTGCGCGGCGCGGCCAGCACCAGCGAGCCGATATTGAACGATGACACGGCCGAGGACCAGTAATTGCGGTCCGTCGCATTGTCCACGCGGGCGCGCAAGGTCACGTCATGGCCCGCCACCTGCGTCAGGTAGCGCGCGCCGAGGTCGACGCGAGTCCACGACGGCAGCTGCTTGCTGTTGGCCAGGTCCGCGTACTGCGTCGAGGTGTAGATGGCGCGGGCGTTCAGGCTCAGGCCCGGCGCGCCGGGCACGTCCCATTCGCCGCCCACGCTCAGCTGGGTTTGCGGCGCGCCGATGGGGCGCTTGTCATTGTTGGCGGCCACGCCGGTCCTGCTCTGTCGGGCATCGAGCCAGGTCAGCCCGCCCAGCAGGCGCACGCCCTGTACCGGCGTGCCGAAAATCGACAGTTCCACGCCGCGGTTGCGCTGCTCGCCGTTCATTTCCGCCCGCTTGCCGGCCACGGCCAGCAAGGGCTTGGCCGTCGTGAACAGGGCGGCGCTCATGCCCAGCTTGCCGCCGTCGTACTTGACGCCGATTTCCTTCTGCTTCGATTTGTACGGCGCAAACACCTCGCCCATGTTGTCGACATTGCGCCGCTGGCCGTTTTCCGCGTAGGTGCCGCTGGCCGCCGGCCCCTTGACCAGCGCCTCGATGTAGTTGGCGTACAGCGACACGTTCTTGCCGGTCTTGAAGACGATGCCCGCCACGGGCGTCGTGGCGCTCTCATCATAGGCCTTGCCCTGCAGCACCGAGGTATTGTAGTCGTAGCCGGCATCCCTGATCTGCTGGCGGCGCAGGCCCACGGTCAGCAGCAGCTTGTCGTCGAGGAAGGCCATGGTGTCGGCCAGGGCATAGCTGCTGAGAATGGTTTTCTGGGTCAGGCGCGGGTCGCTCATGATGCCGCCCGCATACGGCGTGGCCGGCGCGGCCACGTCGACGGGCGCGTAGATATTGGTGGCGAAGGCGTTGCCGATGGCATACGCATTCTTCGCTTCATTCCAGTGCCCGGACCAGCTGGCCACCAGGGTGTGCCGGACGGCGCCCGTCTGGAGCTTGCCGCGCACGCCCAGTTCGCCCGTGCGGATCTGCTGCTTGCGCGCATTGTCGAAGCGCGACACCGTGGCGTCGCCGTTGACCGAGGCCAGGGACGGTTCGGCCAGGCTGTTGGCTTCCTTCGTCGAGCGGCCGCCGAAGGCGGCCCAGGCCACCACGTCCCTGGCCAGATCGACTTCGGCGCGCGCCGTGCCGAACACGTCGCGTTCCTTCGAATCGCTCCACGGCTGGGCAAAGTTCTGCGCGGCGTCGGGCGCGCCCGGCAGCACGGCCACGCCGCCAATGGCGACGGACGGACGCGGCGCCGTCAAAGCGAAGTTCTGGTAGCCGGCGTCGGCCGACAGGCGGACGTGGCGGCCGCGATAGTCGAGGCCGACGGAAAACATGCCCACGTCGTGGTCTTCGCGCTGGACGGCCGTCTCGCCCTGGCGCCTGGCGGCGTTCACGCGCACGCCCCATTCCCGGTTTTCGCCGAAGCGGCGCGCCACGTCGATGGCGGCATAGGCGTGGCCGCCCGATTCCACGCCCACCGTCAGTTCCGTCAGCGGCGCGTTGCCGGCGCGCTTGGGCATCAGATTGATGGCCCCGCCGATGCCGCTGCCGCCGGGCGCCGCGCCGTTGAGGAAGGCGCTGGCGCCGCGGAACACTTCCACTCTTTCCAGCAGTTCCGGCGAGACATACTGACGGGGCAGGACGCCGTACAGGCCGTTATACGCGACGTCATCGGAATCGAGGGCGAAGCCGCGTATCACATACACTTCCTGGAAATTGCCGTAGCCGCGCGACAGGCGCACGGCCGGATCGCTCTGCAGCAAGTCGCCCACGCTGCGCGCTTGCTGGTCGGCAATGAATTGCTGCGTATAACTGGTGCTGCCGAATGGCGCATCCATCATGTCCACGGAGCCGAGAATGCCCATGCGTCCGCCGCGCGCCACCTGGCCGCCCGCATAGGCCTTCGACAAGCCTTCGGCCGAAGCGTCGGCCGAGGCATTCACGACCACCGTCGGCATGGTTGGCGCGTCGCCGCCGGCCGGCGTGTTCTGGGCGTGGGCAGCGGCGCTGGCCAGCAGGAAGGCGGCCAGGGCGAACGGGGTAGGGACGGTACGGAAGGAGCGCATGATGTTGTTGGATAATAATGAGAATGATTATCATTATATTCCAGCACCGTGCCGCGTGTGAGAAAGTGTGAGAAAGTGACAAAAAAGTCGCCATGCATGCAACACGGGACAGGCGCGGGTGCCGGAATCTGGCGGAAAAAGGCGCGCCAGGCGATACCTTGCGGATTTGTTAATGTACAGATCCAAGTTTCGCTAGAATAGGCCACCGCGCGCCGCGCCTCCAGGACCCCGCATGCCATTGCACCACCATTTACGTTCCACCGCCCTGCGCCTGCGGCGCGGCCTGAGCTTCAAGGGCGCGGCCGTCGCGCTGATCCTGGCCATGCACGCGCTGGGCCTGTATTTCCTCCTCCTGCCGGCGCGGCAACTGAAGCAGTACACGGAGGTGGCCTTCATGACCTTGCTGCCGCCCCGGCCCGTGCCGCGCACGCCGCCGATGGCCCTGCCGATGCCCATGCCCGGCCCCCGGTTCACTGCACCCGCCGCGCCGCGCCCCTTGCCGCCGGCCCCGGCCCCGGCCGAAACGGCGCCCGCGACGGCCGAGGCCATCACCATGCCGACAGAGCCCGCTCCCGCCGTACCCGCGGACGATCTGCGCACGCGCGCCCGGCTGGCGGCGGGGACGGTCGACCGGGCCCTGCGCGCCGAACTGAAGAAAGACAAGCCGTGGCTGGCCGCGCCGGAATTCTCGGGCGACAGCGCCTTCCAGAAACTGGCCGCGTCCGCCTGGCGCGGCGGCCCCATCATCCGCGTGGAGGAGTACCAGACGGCCGACGGCCGGCCCGTCACGCGCGTCGTCAGCGCCGGCGGCGCCGCGTGCTACGGCCTGGACGCGAACCCGGGCGCGGGCGCCGACCCCGGCAGGACTGGCGGCAAGGTCAAGCGCGTGCCTTGCCCGGGCTAAAGACCGTTCCAGCCGCAGGGTTTTGACGGCGATTGCGGGGCCGTCATCCCCGGCCGGGCGTCAAATATGCTAAGTTGCGTCTGCAAATCCATACACACGCCCCCGGACGCCCATGCCACCCGATCTCCTCATCCTCGCCCCCAGCCCGTCGGCTGCCGTCAACGCGCAGCTGGAACGGCAGTACGCCTGCCATCACGCCTGGCAAGTGCCGGCGGACGAGCGCCATGCCTGGCTGGCCGAACGCGCGCCGGTCATCCGCGCCGTCGTCACGACGGGCGCGCTGGGCCTGAACGCCGCCGACATGGGCTCGCTGCCCAAGTTGGAAATCGTCGCCGTCAACGGCGTGGGCCTCGACGCCGTGGCGCTGGACAAGGCGCGCGAACGGGGCATCGCCGTCACGACCACGCCGAACGTGCTGACGGACGACGTGGCCGATCTCGCGCTGGGCCTGCTGCTGGCCAGCGCCCGCCACATCGCCGCGCTCGACCGTTTCGTGCGCGACGGCGGCTGGGAGCGCCGCGCAGCCATCGCCCCGGCGTCCAGCCTGCGCGGCAAGACGGCCGGCATCTTCGGCTTCGGGCAGATCGGGCAGGCCATCGCCCATCGCCTGGCCGCCTTCGGCGTCCAGGTCCGCTATTTCCAGCCGCGCGCCGTTGCGGCGAGCGCCGTGCCGCGTGCGGACTCGCTGCTGGCCCTGGCCCAGGAAAGCGACTACCTGTTCGTCTGCGCGCCGGGCACGCCGGCCACGCGCCAGATCATCGGCCGCGCGGTGCTCGACGCGCTCGGGCCGCAAGGCACGCTGGTCAATATCGCCCGCGGCGCCCTGATCGACGAGGAAGCCTTGATCGCCGCCTTGCGCGATGGCCGCCTGGGCGCGGCCGGCCTCGACGTCTTCGCCGATGAACCGCGCGTACCAAACGCCCTGCGCGCCTTGCCCAACGTGGTGCTCACGCCCCACGTGGGCAGCCTGACCGTGGAAACGCGCCACGCCATGGGGCAGCTGGTGGTGGATAATCTGCAGGCGCACTTCGCCGGCCTGCCGCTGTTGACACCGGTAAAGTTGTAAACGGCCGGCCGGGCCGGCCTTGCCGCCCGCTCTCATGGCGGCGCGTCGCGGCGCCGCATACATCGCCCGGGCGTCCGCATCCTGCCAGCACGCCCGGGTTTCAATGTTTTACCAGTATGAATGAAAGATATTTATGGAATTGACAAAATCGCTGCTGCGCAAGCGCGGCGGGCAGGACAGCGGCAAGGTGGGCATGATCGAGCTGTTCTTCGACCTCGTGTTCGTGTTTGCGGTAACGCAACTGTCGCACGGCCTGCTGGCGCACCTGAGCGCCATGGGCTGGCTGCAGACGGGCTTGCTCCTGATGGCCGTCTGGTGGGTGTGGATTTTCACGTCGTGGATCACCAACTGGCTCGATCCCGAGCGCATTCCCGTGCGTATCAGCCTGTTTGCGCTGATGTTGGGCGGCCTCATCATGTCGGCCTCGATACCCGAAGCGTTCGGCACGCGGGGCCTGGCGTTCGCGCTCGCCTACGTGGCCATGCAGGTGGGGCGTCCCCTGTTTGCCTGGTGGGCCGTGCGCCATGACGCCGTGTCGCGTCGCCGCAATTTCCAGCGCATCAGCCTGTGGGCCGTGTTTTCCGGCCTGTTCTGGATCGCCGGCGGCGCTGCGTCGCCCGAGCAGCGCATCTTCTGGTGGGGCCTGGCCCTGGCCATCGACCTGGCCGGCCCGTGGCTGCGCTTCGGCGTGCCGGGCCTGGGCAGCTCGTCGACGGCCGACTGGGACGTCGATGGCGGCCACATGGCCGAACGCTGCGCGCTGTTCGTCATCATCGCCCTCGGCGAATCCCTGCTGGTGACGGGCGCCACGTTCGCCGGCCTGGAGTGGACGGCCGGCAACTGGCTCGGTTTCCTGTCGGCATTGGTTGGCAGCATCGCCATGTGGTGGATTTATTTTGATACGGGCGCCGAGGCGGGCCACCACCGCATCGCCCACGCGAAAGACCCGGGCAGCATCGCGCGCAAGGCTTACACGTATATCCACGTGCTGATCGTGGGCGGCGTGATCGTGTCCGCCGTGGCCGACGAGCTGGCCCTCGTGCATCCCGATGAAGCGAGCTTTGCCGGCATCAGCGCCTTGCTGGGCGGGCCAATCCTGTATCTGCTGGGCAATGCGCTGTTCAAATGGGTCAGCAGCGACCGCGCCGCGCCGCCGCTGTCGCACCTGCTGGGCATATTGATCATCCTGGCGCTGATCCCGATGGCGTACGGCCGCCTGTATTCGCCGCTGACCCTGGCCTGCATCACCAGCTGCGTGCTGGTACTGGTGGCCGTGTGGGAACACCTGGCCCTGCGCCGTCCGCCGCCGGAACTGGACCCTTGAATGACAGCTGGACCAACCTGCCGGGCTACGGTTTGTCCCGGCCTCGAACTAGCGGTTCAAGGACAGCGCTGTTATTTTTAGTTGGGCAATAAACGCGCGCGCGGCGGGCGCCGCTTCGTGGCGGCGAAACGCTGCCGCGATTTCCGAGCTGATCTGCGGCCCCGCCAGCTCGCGAAACACCACGCCGGGCAGGCTGACGCTGGCCATCACGGAATGGGGCACGATGGCGCATCCCGCGCCCAGCGACACTTCCGTCAGCACGGCCACCAGGCTGCCCGGCCGCGACACGACCTGCGCCGCAAAGCCGCCGCGCCGGCTCACTTCCAATGTTCCCAGTTCCTGTTCCGGCACGATGAACGCCTGCTGCGCCATGGCCGCCGGCGCGACCTGCGCATGCCGCGCCAGCGCGCTGTCGGCCTGCACGGCCAGCACGAAGCGGTCGCGCAGCAGCACCACGCTGTCGAGTCCGTCTGGCAGGTGCAGGGGCGGGCGCACGAAGGCCAGGTCCAGCCGGCCCTGGTCCAGCAAGCCGGGCAGGGCATCCATCGCATACTCGCGCGCGCCGATATGGATGCCGGGGTGGCTGGCGCGAAAGCGGGCAAACTGGCCCTGCAGCACGCCGGCATAGGCGGCCGAGGCCACGTAGCCGATTTCCAGCCGTCCCAGCTCGCCCCGTCCGGCGCGCCGCGCCGTTTCCTGCGCCTGCGCCAGCTGCTCTAGCGCCCGCCGCGCCTCAATGACGAACAGTTCGCCGGCCGCCGTCAGGGCCACGGCGCGCTTGCTGCGCTGGAACAGCCGCGTGCCCAGCAGGCTTTCCGTTTCCTGCACCTGCTTGGTCAGCGCGGGAGGGGAAATGCCCAGTTCGGCCGCCGCCCGCGCGAAGTGCAGGCTGTGCGCGACGGCCAGCACGCAGCGAAAGTGCCGCAATTCCATGTCTTTTTCTGTATTCACCATGGGTAAATTATAAGGCGCTTGTCTTATAACAGGAAATAATACGGAACTGCTTACAATCGGGGCATGAAGAATACCAACTGGACCCTCTATACGTGCTCGGGCGTGTGCGCGCTGATCATGCTCGACACCAACGTCGTCGCCGTCTCGCTGCCGTCGATCGCGCGCAGCCTGAACGCCAGCTTCGTCGACGTGGAATGGGTGGTCAGCGCCTACATGCTGGCGTTCGCCTCGTTTTTGTTGCCGGCTGGCAGCATCGCCGACCGCCTGGGCCGCCGCAGGGTCATGCTCTATGGCCTGGCCGTGTTCGCGCTGGCCTCGCTGCTGTGCGGGCTGGCGTGGACGCCGTTCGTGCTCAACGTGGCGCGCGCCGTCAAGGGCCTGGGTGCCGCGCTGCTGCTCACGTCCGCGCTGGCCGTCATCGGCCACACCTTTCACGCGGAAAAGGAGCGGGCGCGGGCCTGGTCCGTGTGGGGCGCGGCCATGGGCGTGGCCATGACGGTGGCGCCGTTGCTGGGCGGCCTCGTCACGAGCGCCATCAACTGGCGCTGGATTTTCTACCTGAACCTGCCCGTCGTCGCCATCCTGATGTGGCTGGTAGGCAAGCACGTGGACGAGTCGAAGGACGCGTCGAACGCCAGCTTCGACCCGCTGGGGGCGGCGCTGTTCTCCGCCGGCCTGTTCTGCATCATCTGGGGCCTGATCGACGCCAGCGTGGCGGGCTGGTCCAGCCGCGCCACCATGCTGCGCTTTGCGGCCGGCGCGGCGCTGCTGCTGGTGTTCGTGCTGGCGGAACGGCGCCAGCGCGCGCCGATGGTCGATTTATCGCTGTTTGGCCGGCGCGTGTTCGTCGGCGCCGTGCTGGGCATGTTCGGCTACGCCATCGCGGCGCAGGTAATGATGACGTTCTTGCCGCTGTACCTGCAGAACGGCTTCGGCTTTTCCGCCGTGCTGGCCGGCTGCGCCATGCTGCCGTTTGCCGTCGCCATGGTGACGCTGTCGCGGCTGGCGCCCCGTGCCATGCGCGTGCTGGACGACCGCGGCATATTGGTGACAGGCTTGCTGATCGTCGCCGTGGGCAATATCGCCACGGCCCTTGCCGCCGGCAGCCTGTCGTATGGCCTGGTGGCGGCCGGCATGGTCGTCACGGGCGCGGGGGCGGGATTGCTGAACGGCACGACGCAAAAAGCCATTCTCGCCTGCATTCCGCGCGAGCGCACGGGCATGGGTTCCGGCATCAGCACCACCACGCGCTTCGTCGGCATCGTGCTGGCCGTGGGCGCGCTGGGCGCCGTGCTGGCCATGCGCACGGCCGCGTCGTTCGAGCAACTGGCGTGGCTGCACGGCTTGAAGGCCTCGCCCGAGATGATAGGGCGCATCGTGGCCGGCAACGCGGCCGAGGCCTTCGGCCAGCTGCCGCCCGCGCTGCAGGCCGTGGCGCAGGAAGCGGCCCGGCACGCCTTCATCGACGGCTTTGCCAGCGTGCTGTACCTGGCGGGCGGGCTGGCGGCCGTGGTGGCGGCGCTGGTGTTCGTGCTGGCCAGGCCGCTGGAAAAAGTGTAACTGTTCAGCAATATTCAAGTAAACGGACTCTGCTTGTAATATGATGCCATCGAGCAATACATGGCAATCATATAACACGACCAATCAAGAGCGCCGAACAGAACCGTAGCGAGCGGCAGTGAGTTGTGGCTGAGAAGCGGAGCTGTGCGAAGCACGGGGCCGCCGGGGCAGCGAGCATCGCAAGCCGCAAAACGCGACGCGCAGCAGTTTATGTTCGGTGCGGAGAATCGCATGCGCAGAAAACGTATTATCGTGACCAGCGTGCTGGTGGCCGTCATCGGCGTGGCCGCTCCCCTGAGCCTGGCCTTCTACCTGTCGTCCGTGCGGGCCCTGCAGGGCGAGCAGGATCGCCTGCGCCTGCTGGCCGGCTATGCGCTGGAACGGGCGCACCGCTCGATCGCCTCGGCCGGCGTCGCCCTGCGCAGCGCCGACGCGCTGGAGCTGGCGCCGTGTTCGGAAGCGCATATCCAGCAGCTGCGCCGCATCACAATCACCACGCGCAGCATCGACGATATCGGCTACCTGGAAAATGGCGTGCTCAAGTGCACGTCCACGGGCGTCGAAGAGACGCGCATCGCCGTCGCGCCCGCCGATTTCACCCTGGCCAACGGCATGGGCATCGATTTCAACCTGCGTCCCGTCGTCAGCGGCGGCAAGCGCATGGTGGGGCTGACCTACCGCGCGCACAAGGTGCTGATCGATCCCGTGCGCTTTTCCGACGTCATCGTCGACAGCGACATCCAGATGGCCGTGGCCATCGGCAAGCGGGGCGTGCTCGACACCCTCCATCATCCCGACCCGGCCATGGTGCAGGCCCTGCTCGACGGCAAACCGGCGGCGGGCGGCGCCGCCCACGACGGCAGCATCCATGCGATGCTGTACCGCGACGGCCTGACGGCCGTCATGATCGAGCCGCGCAGCAAGCTCCACGACAGGCTGCGCCGCGAACAGCTGCTGCTCCTGCCCATGGGCATGTTGATGGCCGCCTTCATCGTCGGCATCGTCGTGTGGCTGTCGCGCCGGCGCTTGTCGCTGCGCGGCGAACTGGAAACGGCCGTCGAGCGGCGCGAATTCTTTGTCCATTATCAACCCATCATCGCGCTCGACACGGGCGTGTGCGTGGGCGCCGAGGCGCTGATACGCTGGCGCCGTCCCGACGGCAGCATGATACGGCCCGACCTGTTCATCCCCGTGGCCGAGGAAAGCGAGTTGATCCTGCCCATCACGGACCAGGTCATCGCCTGCGTCATCGCCGACATGCGCGCCGCGCTGGTGGCCGACCGCGCGCTGCACATCGCCATCAACCTGTGCGCCAGCGACATCGAGACGGGCAGGGCGCTCGACGTGCTCGAACGCTTGCTGGACGGCACTGGCATCGAAGCGCAGCAGATCTGGCTGGAAGCGACGGAGCGGGGCTTCATCAACGTGGAAGCGGCCCGCGCCACCATCGAAAAAGCCCGTGCCCGGGGCCATGCGGTGGCCATCGACGACTTCGGCACGGGCTATTCCAGCCTGTCCAGCCTGCAAAACCTGCCGCTCGACGCCCTGAAAATCGACAAATCCTTCGTCGACACCATCGGCACGGACGCGGCCACGAGCAGCGTCACGCCGCACATCATCGACATGGCGCGCACCCTGAACATGCTGATCGTGGCCGAAGGCATCGAAACGCAGGGCCAGGCCGATTACTTGCGCCAACGCAAGGTCGAATTCGGCCAGGGCTGGCTGTTTGCCAAGGCGCTGCCGGCCTTGGACTTCCTGGCCTTTTACGCAGGCCGCCGCCTGCCGTCGTCCACATGAAACAGCCACGCTTTCCCTATCCTTTGCAGCCGCTGCGCGTGCCGGGCGGCTGGCACATCACCGTCAACACCCTGTTCGAGGTGGAACCGGGCCCCGATACCATGCAATGGTTCAGCAGCGCATTGCTGCTGTGGGGCCATAGCCGCGACAGCGGTCACGCCTTCAATTCCCACTTCGCGCCGGAAGACGATCCGCAGGGCGAATTCGTGCTGGAAATGTCAAAAGTGCAATATGACCGCCACGGCAAGGCGCTCAAGGGCAGCGAGACCTTCCTGGGCGAATTTCGCACGCGCAGCAAGGCCGCGTTTGTCGAGCGGGTGGAGCAGTTCATGCGCGAGTCCTGAAGCGTCACTTTACTGCTTGCGCGGCAGGATCACGTCCTGCCCGCCCTGGCTGAGCACGGCGCCGGCGATCTTGCCCGCCGCGTCGCGCGTCAACGCCAGTTCGGCCTCGATGGCGCGGAAAAAGAACCGGTCCCTGGCGCTGGCGAACAGGGGCGCCGAGCCGACGCCCGTGCCGGCCGCTTCCAGGCCATGCTTGCCCAGACTCAGCGTCAACGTGAAATCCTTGTCCAGCGCATACTCGCCCACGTACTCGGTCAGCGCGCTGCGCGGCATGGCGATGGCGACCGGCGGCTTTTTCAGCGGCGGCAAGGGCGTGCCGGGCAGCAGGGCGGCCAAACCGAGGGCGTCGACGGTGCGCGCCGTGTTCGTCAGCACCACCACGCCCCGCTTGCTGTCCGTCGTGAACGCCGCATAGCTGGCGTAGCCGCCCGTCTGGCCGCTGTGCCAGGCGTAGCTGTGTCCCTGTTGCTGCTGCAGCAGCCAGGCCAGGCCGATTTTCGCTGCGCTGTCCGCCGCCAGGGCCCGCTGCGGCTGGAGCGCCAGCGCATACGGCCGCAGCGGGCGCAGCATGTAGGCTTGCAAATAGGCAACCATGTCGCGCGCGCTCGAATACACGCCGCCGGCCGGCGCCACCACGTTCAGCTCCCAGGCCGGCGTTGCCTCGCCCGACAGCAGATGGCCGGGCGCCAGGCGTGCCAGCATGCCGTGCGAGGGCGTGTTCGACGTCGAGCGCATGCCCAGCGGCGCGGCGATGCGCTTTTGCAGCAGTGCTTCATAGCTGGTGCCGGCCTGCGCGGCCAGGGCCGTGCCCAGCACGGCGTAGCCGATGTTCGAGTAGTCAAATGCCGTGCCCGGCGCGTGCGGCAGGCGATACGCGGCGAGAAATTGCCGTTGCTTCGCTTCCGTGTAGTCGGCGTAGGGGTTGGCCGGCTCTTTCGGCGTGAAGTTGTCGGGCAGGCGCGGCAGCGCAGAATAATGCGTGGCCAGATCGAGCAGGCTGATCTGCTTGCCGTCAAAGGCGGGCACGGCATACCCCGGCAATAGCTGCGCCACCGGCCCGTCGAGCGTGACCTTGCCTTCGACGACGGCGTCGGCCAGCAGCAGGGCCGTCATGGTCTTGGTGACGGAACCGATCTGGTAGACCGTGTCGGCGCCCGGTTTGGCGTTCTTGCCGGCATGCACGCTGCCAAAGCCGTAGACGGCGCTGTCCTTGCCGTCGATCACGGCGATGACGATGCTGGCGTGCATGCCGGCGCGCGTCAGCTCTTCCGCGCGTTGGCGCACGGCGTCGTCGAGGGCGGGCGCGGCCAGGGCGGCGCTGCCGATGAGGCACAGGGGGAGGAGGGTGAGGCGTGCAGTCATGGGAACCTGTCAAGTGATCGATGGAAAAGGCAAGTTCACGCCAGCCCCCCGGATAAAGTGGCTGGGATGAATGCCGAGCATAGGCCGCTTACATGAAGGTTGCCTGAGGTTTATGTCATTATTGCCATATCATAAAGTTCCCGGCCGCAGCCGTGTCCAGCAAAGCGGCCAGCTGCGCGCGCATGTCGGCGGCCATGCCTTGCAGCAATTCGCCGCGCCGGCGCGCATCGGCGCGCTTCTTGGACGGCACCGCAGCCAGGTCCGGCACCCGGTAGGGCGCGCAGGGCAGGTGGTAATTACCGTCGCGCATGCGCAAGGCATGCAATTGCTGCCACGCCAGGTCGTAATCGGCGGCAATATGGCGCCGGCGCCGGGCATTGAGGGCGATGCGGTTGTCATTGCTGATCAAGAACAGGCTGTTGCAGGCAAAAAAATCGCCGAAATCGCGCAGGGCCGTGACCATCAGGTTTTTCGGGCGGCAGCCGTGCAGGGCCCGCGTGGCTTCCTTGACGGCCAGCTTGCCCGCCTCGGAACGCAAGCCTTGCAGCGCGCCCAGCTGCAAGGACACGCCATCGGCGCGCGGCAGGAACAGAAAGCTGGCCAGGTACAGGGGCAGGCCGTTGCGCGTCAGGCGCAGGCACAATTCGCCTTCGCGGTAGCTGTCATGGATGGCCGTCAGCTGCAGGCGGTACAGCGCCCCATCCTTGCCGTCGAAGGCGGCCAGCAGCACGGGCTGGCGCGCCGCCCGTTCGACCAGCGGGCGCGCGCCGGCTTGCCACAGGAAGCGGTAATGGCCTTCCAGCAAGGCCAGGCGCGCCGCGCAGCCGAGCTGGCGCGAAGCGTAAGGGCGGTAGATCTTGAAGCGCAGGCAGGGATGCAGCCGCGCCAGCTCGCCCAAGCCGGGCAGGCTGCCAAGAAAGGCCAGCCAGCGCGTGCGCTGGCGCGGGAAGAAGATGGCGCCCAGCGCCGCTTTCAGCCGGTGTCCACTGGCGGGAGGCGGCAGGGCGGCGTTATTGCTCCAGGTTAAAGCGATGTCGTTCATGATTGGGCCGGTAAGGGCAGGCGCTGCACGATGAGAGCCTTGCCTGGATGAATGCTACGCGGGCAAGGTGAATTTCATATTAAGAAGCTATCTTCACGCGCATTTAGAGGATGACAACTAAACATTTGCTTTGTGGCAATGTAGACGGGTATGCTCGCTGCACCCTGACCCGATGAAATGACCACGCCCCATGAAACACCGCCATTTGCTTGCCCTTCCCATGCTCGTTGCCGCACTGGCTGTCCAGGCGCAGGACCGCACGGCCGATCCCCTGGGGCCGTTGGCGCAATGCATCAACCGCAGCCAGTTCCAGTTCAAAACGCAGGACCGCTTGCCGGCCAGCGCGACGACGCGCATCGTCAAGATGAAGGCGGAAGAGCGCCGGGTATCGACGGCCGACGGCTATCGGCTGATGTTGTTCCGCAAGAGCAGCTTGCCCTTCGTGAATCTGAAGATCGAACGCAGCGCCGACGGCCGGTTTGCCGCCGACCGCGACACCATCGTGGCGCAGATGCAGGAGATGTCGGCCGGCAGCAGGCTGCCGCATCAGGTGCCGCTGGAAACGGACGCGCGCCAGGGCGTGGAAGTGCTAGGATCGAACAACGCCAGCATCGCGCAGGCGCAAGGCATCATCAGCCTGTACACGCTGCTGCACGCCGCCAGCGGCACGGTGGCCACCGCCTACCTGCTGAACCAGCCGGCCGACCCGCGCGACTTTGCGACGGATGCCCAATACCAGGCCTTGCGCGACCAGTTCCTTGCCTCGCTGGTCAGCTGCATGGCCGATCCCGCGCAGTAAGGCAAGCGCACAGGAAGGAGACGTGAACCATGGAAAAACCAGCAGCGGGCACGCCGCCCGGGGATGACGGGGCAGGCACCGCATCGGCCGCCAGCCTGATCGACGCGAAAATCGCCGCGCTGGCCGACTGGCGCGGCAAAACCCTGGCCGCCGTGCGGGCGCTGATCCACGCGGCGGACCCGGACGTGGTCGAGGAAGTCAAATGGCGCGGCGTGCCCGTCTGGTCGCACGCGGGCATGATATGCACGGGTGAAACGTATAAGTTGGCTGTAAAACTCACCTTCGCCAAGGGCGCCGCCTTGCCCGACCCGGCCGGCCTGTTCAATGCCAGCCTGGACGGCAACACGCGCCGGGCCATCGACCTGCACGAAGGCGCGCACCTCGATGCCGCGGCGTTCAAGGCGCTGATACGCGCCGCCGTGGCCGCAAATACGGCGCCCAAACCGAAACGGACGAATACTTGAGACATTATCTGTATATCTGGCACGACCCGGCCGAGCGCATGATGGTTGCTTCCGGCATCGAATTCAAGGATGTGATTCCCGCGCTGCTGGACGCGGACGGCATCGTGCTGCGCAAGGGCGGCGCCGGGACGGCCAGGAAACCGGCCGCCTGGCAGTCGGTGACGCGGCAGCAGCTGCCGGCCCTGGCCCCGGAAGGCCTGTACGCCTGCGGCAGCCATGCCTGGGCCGATTACCATGGCGCGCCGCCGGCCTCGGGCGACGCGGACGTGGCCGCGATGCTCGGCCACCGTGGCCCGCCCGGGCCGTTACCCGCCTTGCGCGGCCGCTTTCTCGCCTTTGCCCACGACGACGGCTGGTATCTGAAACTGTTTTATGCCGACTGGGGCGACGTGGCGGCCCTGCTCGCCGCCGCCGTCGCGCCGGCGCTGGGCGCGCTCGACATGGACGCGCTGCAGCGGGGAGGCGACGGCTACTGGCTGCAGGACGGCGCGGTCCAGGCCGAGCTGAAAACCCACGATATCGACAGCGTGCTGAACCGGCGCCTGTGAACCATGAAAACGCCACAAGAAAAGAAGCGCCTCAGTTACGCCAAAGACCGCCGCAACACTTATGGCGAAAACAGTAAATCCTCGCGCAAGGCGATTCACGCGGCCAAGGCACGGGCGAATCGCATGGAGAGACATACGCAAGAGCAACTATTGGCGTCTACTCTGAAAGCGGACGACACCGAGCAGTTGGCAGCGGTCGAGAACCGCGTGCGTGCCACGCCGCCCAGGCGATGGCGCAAATTTCCCGATACGGCACTCGGCCTGGTGCTGGCGCGCCGCCGGCCTGCTTGACACTGCCGGCTCGGTTTGGTCTCGGCGGCATCCAGGAAAAGCTGTAAAAAGTGGCGCGCAGCGCGGCTTTGCCGCAGCAGCGGCTCCAGGGCCGCCTGGATGGCGTCCTCGAGCGCATCCTGGCGGACGTCGATGCACGGAGTCCGCGACGGCTGTCCAGTGCGACGGTGCCCGTTTGGCATTGCAGCTCCCGGCGGCGGAAGATGTCTCACTGCCCAGTTGCCAGCGCCAGCAGCGTCACCTTGATTGGCGTCAAGGTGAAATGCTGTGCATACTCGTCCCCGCCGGCCGTCATCTGGCAGGCGAAATAACGGGGCAAGCCTTGAACGCCGGCCAGGCCCGTCCCGCGACCGTCATAGAGATCCCAGGCCATGTAGACCGGTTCAAACAGCGCGTTTCTCCTGGCTGTCCATGAGCAGGGCCAGCCTGGCCGCCATGCCGGCACTGTCGCGCAACAAGCCGTCGCGTTCCTGCGCCAATGCTTCCATTTTCTGCTGCGATATCTTCCCATTTTCCACCAGCATGTCGAGCTGGCGGTCTTGCGCGGCCAGCGCCACCCTGGCGTCGTTCAGCGCCAGCAAGGCCGTATCGAGCTTGGCCAGCAGGGCGTCGGCGGACGCGGCCGCCTGCAGGTATTGAAACTCGAACTGGTCGCGCTCGGGACGCACGGCGGCCAGCGCTTCGCGGTCGGCGGCCGCTTCGCTGGCCAGGCGCGTTTGCTCCGCCTGCAGCTGCGCCAGCCGCATGTCCTGCTGCACCAGGGTCGCCTGCTGGCCTTGCAGGCGCTGCAACTGCTGGGCGTTATCCTGTTCCAGCCGGCTGATCCGTTGCTGCGCCTGCGCCCGTTCCTCGCTGCGCTGCGCGGCTGATGCCTCCTGGTAATGGTCGAACTGCGAGCGCACCTGCGCCAGCTGGCGGTTCAGGGCTGCGATTTCCTCGCCCCGGTCGGCCAGGCGCTGCGTCAGGCCCGCGTTGTCGCTGTGCAGGGTTGCCAGCGTGACGGCGCGGAAATGGTGTTCTTCCTTCAATTGCGCCAGCGCATGCTGGGTGGCGCGCAATTCCTGGGTGAGGGCGGCGCGCGCCTCCGTCAGCTTCAGGCGCTCGCTTTCCGTCTTCTTGAGTTTTTCCAGCGCGGCGTCGCGTTCGGCGCGGTGTTGCTGCATGCCCGTTTCCAGCTGCTGCGCCACGTCGCGCTGCTGCTTTTCATAGACGCCGCGCATCGCTTCCATGAGTTCGGCCGGCAAGCCTGCCTCCGTTTTGACGGCGCCCGCGCCCTGGAACTCTTCCTTCCAGCGCTTGAGCAGGGGCGCGATGGTGCTCTTGCTGCCCGTGCTGCCCAGCGCTTCGCGCACGCTGTCGACCGTGGGATTGCGTCCATCGGCAGCGACGATTTGGGCTGCTTTCATAACATCAGAGTACAGAATGCCGGTGCGGGCCATGAAATCACCTATGAGCGAAATTTAGTAACGTATTACATGATACGTAATATGGCATAATATTACGATAAAATTTTCATCTTTTTTGAAAAATATAGACCGCGATAAGATCGCTTATCGCGTGTTATGGGGGCGCTTGGCGTGCTATTCTGTGTGTCTCCCAGTACAACACCCCGATTTCGCCGCCGCCATGCCCGATTTGCCCCTGACTAAACGCCGTGTCGCCGCGCCAAAAAGCGCCGCCCTGGTTCCTGCGCCGTTACATGGCGCCCTGGTCGACGCCGAGCTGGCAGCGCGCCACCAGGCGTTTCTCGCCGCCGCCACATCCGACAACACGCGCCGCGCCTACCGCTGCGCCATCCGCCACTTCCAGGCCTGGGGCGGGGCGCTGCCTGCCGACGAGTCCTGCGTCATCCGCTATCTGCTGGCGTATGCGGACAGCCTGAACGCGCGCACCCTGGCCCTGCGCCTGACGGCCATGTCGCAATGGCATGTGTACCAGGGCTTTGCCGACCCCGCGTCCACGCCCACCGTGCGCAAGACCCTGGCCGGCATCGCGCGCCTGCACGGCAAGCCGAAAAAGAAGGCGAGGGCGCTGCCGCTGGAAGACCTGGAACTGATCGTCGCCAGGCTGGCCGCCCTGGGCACCAACAAGGCCTTGCGCGACAGCGCCTTGCTGCAGCTGGGGTTTTTCGGCGGCTTCCGCCGCAGCGAACTGGTGGGATTGAAGCTGGAAGACATCCGCTGGGAGCCGCAGGGCCTGGTGATCACCTTGCCCCGCTCGAAAACGGATCAACTGGGGGAGGGCATCGTCAAGGCGATCCCGTTCGGCGACGGCGTCTGCTGCCCGGCCACGGCCCTGCGCGCCTGGCTGGGCGTGGCGGGCATCGCCGCCGGACCGCTCTTGCGCACCGTCAACCAGTGGGGCCATGTGGGCGGAAAGGGATTGCACGCGAGCAGCATCAACACGATACTGGAAGGCTGCGCCAGGCTGGCCGGGCTCGATTACGTGCCGGAACTGTCGAGCCACAGCCTGCGCCGCGGCATGGCCACCAGCGCCCACCGCGCCGGCGCCGATTTCCAGGCCATCAAGCGCCAGGGCGGCTGGCGCCACGACGGCACCGTGCATGGTTATATAGAAGAGGCGGGCCGCTTCGAGGAAAATGCGGCGGGGAGTTTGTTAAAGGGGAAGAAGAAGGCGGCGGGCTGAGGGTGCAATAACACCTTGCTCGCATCGGCCTGGCAGCGAACAGGACGCCGAGCCTAACGCCCGCAGCATGGCTTAATATGCCTGCCCCTCCAAAAAAAATTAACCTGAAGTCGCCCTGCTATCCAAGGCCATGCGTGATGGTCATCTATTGACACCCTATGAATTCGGCTCGGACGGCTGCTTTTGGCCACCTTCAGCCTGCCAGGCGCCCATATGCGTCGCCCGAACCATTCCAGTCAATCTTACTCCATCCCTTCGAAGGGACAAATATCTCCACGCCACCTGCAGCGAGGGCTTCTGCCAAAATGGAAATGTCTACCGGTATGCTTACCTGGCTGCTACCCTCAAGTACACGCGGTCCCAGAATTACCCAATATGGGTGAGGAAAGCGATCGTCATCAGAACAACAGACTTTGACGGAGGCATTTGCCGCGTAGCCAATGAAATAGCGATTCTCAGGTGGATAATTGGAACTTTCTCGTTCTTCAAATACGTCAAGTCTCAGAATCTGAAAAATTGCTAACGCAGCTACTTGAAGCGCAGGCAGCGGACTGAGGACAAACACAACTTCGTGCATGGATTGTTTCCGTTAATGCTGCATCAAATCGAATGTCAGCGGCCGCTTGCCGTCGTTGCCAGGTTCTGTCTCTCAGGAGACAGCCGGGGAACTGATGCGTTTGTCCAGCGGCCTCGCGTTGAGCGCATCGGCGGCCCGGTCCACGAACTGCCTGACGTCTCCCACCTCGGCAAACAAGCCGTCATAGGCCGCCCGTATCAGCACCGTGCACTGCTCGAATTTCGCCAGTTGTGACAAGCCTTCATCGGTGGGCATAAATAGTCGTCGCCGGGCATCATGGTCGTCGTCCCGATACCGTATGAGGCCCAGGCGGAGCAGCTTTGGTATCTTTTGCATGACCAGTTGGTGCGAATGTCCGAGTTCGCGCGCCAGATCCGAGGCGCAGGCCGAACCGAGCGTTGCCAGAACAGTCATCAGCGAACACGAACGGACCGGGATGACGATCCCCATCGTATCGAAGACCGTCTTGGATTGCTCGGCGATCAGGACGCTCAGCCGCTCGACGGCGCGGCCTAGAAACACGGCGTCATCGATCGCGGCCGGGTGAAGTGTCTCTTTAGTCAAGGCGCTTGTACCTCTGGATGCTGCCATCCTTGTTCACGCGCTCCAGCTCAGTCACTTTCCCGTGTGAAACATTCAAGCGGTATCGAAAATCCGACACGCCTTCCACCGCGAACAGGTCGGGACCGATCGGCTCAAGCGCGACCCGAAACCGTTCGCGCCAGAGATAATAGAGCGTGCCATTGTCCAGGATGATCTGGCGGCCTTCATATTTTCCGGCCGCTTTCGCCAGCATCCGGGCATCGGCGTGCGGGCGTTCGATCGCTGCCGTCAGGCTGGGGAGCAGCCAGGCCAATTCGGTTCGCCTGGCTGCATCGGTCTTGGCCAGATTTTCAAGCGCCAGCTTGTGCGCCAGCGGCAGCGCGCGAATCGAGGGGCTGGCGATATCGGGTTGCACGCCGGCTCCTTCGAAATCGCCATGGTCCACGGGATCCTGGATCTGGCCGATCGGCACTTGCACGAAAAAATCGTCGTTGAGCGGCTTGCGCGCAACCGGATGCGCACCGCCGGCGGTCCGCTCGCCGATCAGCGTTGCGCGCCCGAGCTTCTTCATCGCATAGGAAAACCATTCTGCGGAGGAAAACGACGTGGAGCCGGTCAGGATATAGACGGGCTTGTCCAGCATACGCTTGCCCGGCAAGCCCGGCAGTACCCATTGCCCGCGCTGGATACGCTTGCCATCCTCATTATAATAATAGTCAAAGAGCAGCTGGTCTTTCTCGCTGGAGAAGAAATAGCTCGCCAAAAATTGCGCCATTTCCAGATGTCCGCCATTGTTATAGCGCAAATCAATGATAACGGCATCCGTATTGCCGACGAAGCGCATGACGGAGGCGGCCGTATCATAGGCAAGCTCGGGATCGGCAAAATAGCTGAACCGTATATAGCCGACATTTCCCTTCAGGCGGGCGACCTCGTCGAAACCGAAATTGGTTTCCTCCAGCCGGCTCGATTCTTCTTTTCGTATACTGGCCTTGAGCGCCGGATCGGCCTTCGCCTTGAATTCGGCGATCCACTTCGCGTCGGCACCCACGAAAAAATGCAGGTCGCCGCTGACTTTGAGGAGATCGTCGGTCAGCTTGCTCGCAAACTCAGCCTTCGTGGTCGCCGCGTCATACGCTCCCTTTTTCAGACGCTCCTGAAGCACCGGCGCAATTTTTCTTGCGATGTCCGGAAACGGGTAGTTCGCATTCAAGGCGCTATCGAGGGAGGCGATGACCGCGCCCTTTTCGTCTCGCGAGATGCCCGGTGCCTCGGCAAAAGCGCCCGATGCGCAAACGATGGACAGTGCCGACAGCGTTTGAAGCAGACATAGGTGATAGCGCATTCTAATATTCCCCCACGGTGAGAGCCGATCATACAATATATTGCGCAATATGTTGTACAAACTATGCGAGGTTCGCCCGGAGGAGGCTGGCGTTCGTCAAGCTCTGCTTTTGGCGGCTTGTGCCCATTGCTGCCGCCCGCAGTTAAATTGACAGTGAAATTTGCTTCAACTTTGCTTCGATCTGATTCAACGCATTGAGCCTTTCTTCGCGATGAGACCAGTTCCCAGCGGCCAGCGCCCGGGCTCTTTGCTGCCCAATACAGTCCAATGCCAGTTGTCGCGCCTGCTGGTCGCATGCCGCTCTTAGCTTGATATCGGCAAATGCGAGCGCAATCGCCGCTTCGCAGCGAACATCCTCGTCCATGGCGTTGATGCCGGAGTATCCCCACTGTCTTGCCAGTTTCTCAAGGAATCGAATTGGCATGACGGTCTTGTGCGTCTTGTGCCAATCGCGATAGCTCTCCAGAAGATCGGCTCCAGTATCATTGCCGTTCGGCGAGAAATCATCCGCGCAGCTCCAAAAAAATGGATCATCCAGAATTTCGCGTGCTTTGGGATGAAAGTCCTCCCAATCAATTCCCAACTTCTCCCAGGGTGACATTCCATCACGCTTGGCTCGTGCTGCTGCCTCCAGCCCGGACGCAAGGAGTTGCAGAGCTTCCCCCGAATGGGGGATGCGTTTCTTGGCAGCTTCACAGTGGTCTAGAAATCTCTCCAGGCTGAAATCATCCGTGCGCTTCAATCGCGTTCGCAATAGCCCGAGTGCATTGATGACTTCATCAACGCCTGCCTTAAAAAGTGGCAAAGACAATGTTGCAGAGCGCGTCCAGTCCCGACCTTCCATCAATTCGCTGGCGATATCGATCTCGACCTTGCCCTTTGCTCTGCGATAAGTGATCTTAGGTAGCGTTGAGCGGAAATTATTGTGCTTCTCCAGCAGAGCTTCCAACGTCTTCTTTGCCGGACCAGCGTCTCTAAAGTGAAGCGTGACTGCAATTTCCTTGATCGCGTCTCCAAAGCTGCCGCCTCCCGCCAGAAGAAAATCCCCAATCGGAGATAACGTCGTGTGACCGCCGTAGCAATTATAGGATTTAGCGCTTACATGGAAATCCATTAGATGCTGCCTTTCATGCAAAATTCCAGTCTTTCTGAATGTCGATACAGCCAAAAACTGCACAGACTAGTGCCGGGCCATATCACGCGGCCGCTTGTTCCCGGGGGCGGATGATCATGCAGGTGGCCGTCGCGTGCGCGTAGACTTTACCGGCTTCGTCGCGGATCGTGCCTTCGGAAATGACCAGGTTGCGGCCCGCATTGATGACTTTGCCTTCCGCAAAGACCGTCACGTTGAAGGGCAGGGGGCGGCACATTTTGATGTTCAGGTCCGTCGTGCCGTAGCTTTCGCCGGCCGGCAAGACCGTGTGCGTAGCGCAACCCGTGACCGTGTCGAGCACGGTGGCGGCGAAACCGCCGTGCACGCCGCCCATGGGATTCGTGTGGTTTTCATTCGCCGTGGCCGTGAAGATGACTCTGCCATGCTCGATCGTGTGCGCATCCATGGGCATGGTCTTGGAAATGCCGGGCCGGGGAAACAGGCCTTGCGCGAACGCTTGCATCAGTTGCAAGCCGGTCATGTCTTTCGGGTGCATGGGTAACTCCTGTGGTGGTGATGTGGGGATGAATCAGACGTCCTGCGTAAAACGCAGGCGCGAGGCGTGCAGCAGGAAGCGGGCGACGACGGCCAGTTCTTCCTCGCTGAAACCGGCTTTCAGTTGTTCATTCAGGCTGTCGAGCAGGGGCAGGGCGTGGGCCAGTACCTCGCCCCCCTTGGCCGACATGTGCAGGGCGCCGGCGCGCGCGTCGAGCGCCGACTGGCCGCGCACGATCAGGCCGTTTTCTTCCATGCGCGCCACCAGGCCCGTCACGGCCGAGTTTTTCAGCTGCAGCGCCCGCCCCAGATCCTTCAATTGGCAGCCTTCCTCGCCCTTCAGGGCAAACAGGGCGACCACTTGCGTGCCGGAAAAGCCCAGTTCGCTGGTGAAAACGGCATCGGCCGAGCGGAACAGATTCTGGCGCGCCAGGTTGAGCAGGTTGAACAGGCGCGGCGAACGCTCGCCCAGCGGGCAGGCGGGAGCATCGGCGAGGTCGGATTGGGGCGAGGTATTGGTACGCATGCGAAGTATACTACTACGTATGCGTAATAAATCAAGCGACTATTGCCAGTCGCGCCGGTGGCGTCCGATGTAGCGGGCACGGGGCCGTATCAGGGCCGCGCTGGCGGCTTGCTCGGCGGCATGCGCGATCCAGCCGGCCGAGCGGGCCAGCGCAAACACGCTCCATCCCGCGCCCTCGGGCCAGCCGAACGCCAGTTCCATCGCGGCCAGCGCCAGGTCGGCGTTTGGGCGGACATCGAGCAGCTCGCTTGCCGTGGCGCAGACGGCCAGGATGGCGGCCAGATGGGGGTGCCCGCGCGACAGCGCCGACAGGCGTTCCAGCAGATACGCGGCGCGCGGGTCGCCGTCTGGATACAGCGGGTGGCCAAAACCGGCGAATTCCGGCGCGACGGTCTTGTAATAGGCGACGATGGCGGCCCCGGCGTCCGGCGCGGCCAGCGCCTGCGTCAACATGCGCCGGGCCGCCGCGCCGCCGCCGCCATGCTTGTCGCCGGACAAGGCCGCCAGCCCGGCCATCAGCGCGGCGGGCAGGCTGGCGCCCGTCGAAGCGACGCAGCGCACGGCAAACGTCGAGGCATTCAATTCATGGTCGGCCAGCAATACGAGCGCGGCGCGGATCAATTCAGCCTGCTCCGCACCGGCTTGCCACGCCCGGGCCAGTTGCCGGTGCAGCGGCAAGGCGGACGGCGCCGTCTGCAGCAAGGCGGCGGCCAGCAGGCGCATCAGGGCGGGGCCGGACTGCAGCATGCTTGCAGGCATCGTCGCGGGAACGGACGCCAGGCTGGCCATGGCGAACATGGCGCGCGCCAGCGGCGGCCCGTCCGGCGCGCCGGCCAGCGCCTGCGGCACGGCAGGCGCGTCCTGCGGAAAATGATCGATGGCGCCATCGTCCCACAGCAGGCCGGCGATTGCTTCCAGCGTCGCGGACTCGGCCAATGCCGTCGCATCGCAGCCGCGGTACAGCAATCGTCCATCGACAATATGGGAAATCCGCGTTTCCAGCACCGGCAAGCCCCAGTGCATGGCGGCCACGGCCGTCTGGCCGCCCCGTTTGGCGTCGTTCTTGCGCGCCGCCAGGCGCAGCACGTCTTCCTGCGGATAGCGCTTGCGGCGCGATGTGCCGTTGCTGACGGAGGTCAGCAAGCCCCGGCTGACATAGGCATACAGGGTAGGCAGGCTGACGCCCAGCAGGCGTGCCGCGTCAGGAGCGGACAGATGGTTGTTCATGGCGGCCATTGTAGCGGCTGCCACTTTATATTGATTGATGGAATCAAGATTGACGGGCCGGGCGGCGCGTCACTAGACTCATGCCTTTCCAGGAGTCTCCATGAGCACACACACGATTCGCACCCTGCGCGCCGGCGACGCCGCGCCCTTGCTGGCTTTCGAACAAGCCAACCGGGCCTGGTTCGAGCGCCATATCGACCGGCGTCCCGACGATTTTTACAGCCACGACGGCGTGCAGGCGCACGTCGCGCAATTCCTGGACCAGCACGCACAGGGACGCCTGCACCCCTGCGTCATCGTTGACGAACACGGGCAACTGATCGGGCGCGCCAACCTCAAGGACATCGACCAGCAACTGGGAACGGCTGAAGTCGGCTACCGCATCGGCCAGCAGCAGGCGGGCAGGGGCCTGGCCACGGCCGCGCTGCGTCACCTGATTGATCTGGCGCAAAACGAATGGCAGCTGGCCAGCCTGTGCGCCTACGCCATCGACGGCAATGCGGCGTCGATCCGCGTGCTGGTGCGCTGCGGCTTCGTGCAGGGCGTGGCCGTGCCCGCTATCGCCATCGTGGAAGGCAAGGTTGTCGACGGCCATGCTTATGCGCTGGATTTGCGCTCGGCTGGGATAGACCCTGCCAGGTGATAGATAAGCAACGTTGGCAGATATGAATCATGATGAGCCAGAACGCGCAGAACGCATTGGCATCGTCGGCGCAACTCACGCCTTGCGGCCGCGGCCCGGGCGCTCGGCGCCACGGTCCGCACGCATACCGTTAATGCGACAGCACCGAATCGCGCGCCCTGTGCCCGAGGTAAGGCAGCAAGCTGATTAATCCAAGCAGTGCCAGCGCGACGCCGACCCACAGCGGGGAGCGCAGGCCGTAGCCGGCGGCAATGCCGAGGCCGCCGAGCCATGAGCCGGCGCCCAGGCCGATATTGATGACGGAGGTATGGACGGTGTTGACCAGCGGCCCGGGATGGGCGGTTTTCATCACGCGGGCGATGATGGCGGGATTCATCGACATGCCCACCAGGCCTGTGACGACCAGCAAGGCGACGCTGATGGCCTTGTCCTGCGCAAAGACCGCGAACAGCGCCAGGCTGATGCTCAGGATGACCATGCCCCAGACCATGATGGGCGTGGTGTAGCGGTCCGCATAACGGCCGACCACGCCATTGCCCACCACGTTGGCGACGCCATAGACGCCCAGCAGCCAGGGGATAGCGGATGCGGGAAAGCCGGTAATTTCCGTCAGGATGGCCGCGAAATAGCTGAACGCCGCGAAAATCGCACCGATGATGAGGCCGCTGCTGGCATACGCTGCCCACAGATGGCGGTTGCGGAACTCCCCCAGTTCCTTGCCGAGGCTGACGACTTCGGACGGCTTGACGCGCGGCACCAGCACAGTAATGAGCGCCAGACACAAGAGCGCCAGCAGTACCACCAGCCAGAAGCTGGCGCGCCATCCCAGGTGCTGGTCGATGAGCGTGGCGACCGGCACGCCGACCACCGAAGCGAGCATGAGGCCGCCGATCACGACGGCGGCGGCGCGTCCGCGCGCGTCGGGAGCGACGATGTCGGCACAAATGGCCAGCGACAAGCCAAAGCAGGTGGAGGCCGCCACGCCCGTGACCACGCGTGCGATGGCCAGGATGTCATAGCTGGTGGCCGACGCGGCGACGGATTGGGCAAGGATATAAAAGCCCAGCAGCCACAGCAATCCCTGCTTGTTCGGCACGCGCAGTTTGAGCAAGGCAATGGTACTCAGCGGCCCGCCGATGACCATGCCCATGGCATAGAGCGAAATCAGGTAGCCGATCCGCGTGACCGGTTCGTCCATGGCCAGGGCCAGCGACGGCATCATGCCCGCCACCATGAATTCGGATGTCGTTAACGAAAAGATCGTCAACCCCAGAATGTAAACAAGCAGCGGCATAGCAATATCCTTCGAGATTAGTAGCTAAAACACTAGCCGGGGGTGGCGCGCGCCCGGGCCGCATGCGGCTCTTGCGCGCGCCACGGCCTGGTCACATGTTGCAAGACGTAAAGACGCTGTCCGGAATGCCGCCGACTTGCAGGTTGGGGAAGTCGCGTACCGAAAGGTGCTGCGGGTCGTTGCCCGTGACCATGCGCAGCAGGCGGTTGCCGCCGGCCTCCAGGTAAAAGACCGATGGCGGCTTGCCCATCCGCTCGACTATCCACGCGTCGGCCTCCTGGCCCAGCACGGTGTGGCGGCCGTCGTGACGCGCGCCGGCGTCCGGCAGCACGGCTTGCGGCAGGAACAGGTCATGGAACGGCGTCACCTCATCGGCCAGCGCCATGCCCTGCAGCTGCGCGCCAGTTGCCTGCGCTTGCCTTGCGTAGGCAACTTTCTGCTTGCGGCTTTGTTTGCGCCTGGCATCGCCGATTTCCGACATCCACAGCAGGTGCCCGTGTTCCTTTTCCGACCAGGGATTGAACAGGCCATCGATGCGGCAGATGTTGCGCGCATAGTCGAACCAGCAATAACCGGACGTGACCTGATCGTCCTCCTGCATCGGTGTCCAGTAGGAGATATAGGCGCTGCTCCATTGCAGCGGCAGCAGCGGCGGGGCGAGGTGTGCCGGCATGGCAGCTCCCTAGCGGCCCAGCGCGTAGCCAAGGCTGGCCATCAGCGCTTCCTGCAGCGACGGCAAGTCCTTGCGGCGCGCGTCGAAGCTGGCGGTCAGCTCTTCATTGCTCAGTCCGATACGCTCGCCCACGCTTTCAAACCACAGGCGGCTGCTGTTGGCGTGGTCCTTGAACAATTGCATCAGGGGCACGGCGCGGGCATTGAAGCTGTCCAGGGCGGCCACCGCGCCGGCTTCGGTATTGAGAACCTTGACCAGCAGCAGGGCAGCCACCACGGCCATGGTGGTGCCATGGCCGATGGAAAAATGCCCCGATTGCAGCGCATCGCCGAGCAGCACGAACTTGCCGTCGCAGGCCCGGTCGTGGCTGAGCGTCATGAAGTTGCGCCAGCCCTGGCCCGGTTGGCTGAGGAGACCATGCTCACCGAGTTCGGCCTTGAATGTTTTGGCGATGTACGCGGCGGCGTCGCGCTCGGACAGCGCCTCCAGCCCCGCCTTGGCGTAGGTCTCTTCGCTGCATTCGACGATGAAGGTGCTCATCGTGTCGGAGTATTTATAGGCATGGCCGATGAAAATGCCTTGCTCATTGCTGCGGAACACCAGATTCATCTGGTCGAACAGCTGGGTGGTGCCGTACCAGATGTATTTGTTGCGGCCGAAATCGATGTGCGGCGCCAGCGCGGGCGGCAAGTCCAGCGATTTGTAATTGACGCCGTTCGACACCACCACCAGGTCGTGCTCGGCTTCCAGCTGCGCCTGGTCCGCCGGCGGCGTTTCATAGCGGATGGCGATGCCGGCCGCCACGCACTTGGCGCGCAGGGCCTGCACCAGGGCCTGGCGTCCGACGCCGCACAGGGTGACGCCGGTGCTCATCAGCTTGGGCTGGTCGTGATGCACGAGCTTGAATTCTTCCAGGAACTGCGGATTGAGCCGTTCCGGCTGCTCCAGATAGGAGAGCGGGTTGGCGGGATGGCGCGGCGGCCGCCCCGGCAGCACCACGCCCCAGCCCAGCACTTCTTCCGGGGTATTTTTTTCCGTAATGCTGATCTTCCAGCCGGGCTGGGCCTGTTTCATCTGACTGGCGAAGAGCAGGCCTGCGGGGCCGGCGCCGATGACGAGAATGTTCATTAATTTACCCTTCCAAGTTTGTACCAAACGTTTTGTTTCTTCTGGATCTGCTGCAGTTCATCGTAAGGAACCGATGTGAAGTACAGTTTCTCCGCCATGTCGGGCGGATAAACACGGGGGAATTTCTTGTGCATGTAGCGCGTGTAGCGCGTCTGCAGGAAGAAAATCAGATTCGGATTGCTCAGCGCTTCATAGTTGGCGATCGCCATGTCCTGCATGGCGTCTGCCTGCACCTTGCGCTGCTGCGTGAACTCGGACAGGGCGGGCCCCAGGGCATTGCCATGTTTTTCCAGCAGGGAAACGAAGACGTGGACGTCTTCCAGCGCCATGTTCATGCCTTGTCCGAGGAAGGGGGCGGTGGCATGCGCCGCATCGCCGATCAGCAGGATATTGGCCTTGTAATGGAAGGTGCTGGAGCGGACATTGATGAGGTCGTTGCTGGGCAGCGCCATGAACTGGTCCAGCATCTCCTGGCGGCGCTCCGGCGGCAGGGTGCCGAAGTAGCGGCTGAAGAAATCGGCCATGGCTTCGCGGTTCAGCGTGCCCAGGCTGGGCGTGCCGGTGTAGGGCAGGCACAGGGCGAAGCTGATGCTGCCGTCCGGAATGGTGGCCGCGCGGCCGGCAAACAGTCCCTTGGAATCCATGCCGAAGAAGTACAGCAAATCCTTCCTGAAACCCAGGTCCGCCGCGTTCGGCAACACCAGCGTCTTGTAGCCATGGCGGAAGTAACTCTGCCTGAACTCGAAGCGGCGCACGCCGCTTTGCATGGCGCGCCGCACGGCGGAGTGGGCGCCGTCGGCGCCAATGACCAGGTCGCCATACAACTGCTGCACGGTGCCGTCCGGACCCTGGATCAGCACGATCTTTCTTTCCAGGTCGACATCCAGGCATTTATGCTCAAAGTAATATTTCACCTCGTGCTTGACGGCATGCCGGTTCAGCAGGCGCTGGAAGGCCGTGCGGTCCAGCGACAGGGGAAACAGGCCTTCGAGCGGGGTCAGTTCGCGTATCCGGTGCCGGCCGCCCACGCAAAATGCCATGCCGACGATGGGCTCGCCGCACTGGTCGAGCTCCTGTTTGCTGATGCCGGCACCGAGGACGGCCTTGATGCCGCGCACCGTCATGCTTACGCCGATGGCGCGCGCGTTGACCGGGTCGGCGTTGGCGGCATTTTCCAGCAGCGGATCGCCGCGTTTTTCGACGACGTGGACATCGTGTCCCCGTTGCGCCAGATAAATGGCGCTGAGGCTACCTGCCAGGCCCCCGCCGACGATAATGATTTTATGCATTTCAGGCCTCTCTTGACATCTTTCCCCGAGATAAATCGGTAAGTTGCTGATTAAAAAACTCCAACATTTCGATCGGCGCCATGCCGATGACATCGCTCTCAAGGCCGCGCGCATACTGCGCCAGCGCCAGGCATTTCTGCGCCAGCATGTCGCAGCCCAGGCTGTAGTCGCTGCTGACCCGGTTGCCGACCGGCTCGGGCACGGGCGGTCCCGCATGGCGGCCGGGCACGCCGGACGGCATGTTCATCAGGGCGGCCGACAGGGGGCGCAACAGGCCGGTCATGATGTCGATCGAGGCGTTCATCAGGCGCGAACGGCGCAGGCTGCCCAGCGGCTGCTGCGCGAAATGGTGCGCCATCAGCAGGAAGGTCAGTTCGTAGCAGCCCTGATACAGCTGCATCAGCGCGCGCGCCTGCTGGTCAGTCACCACGCTGCAGTCCGCGCGCGCTTCGAGCACGGGATTCTTCAGCGCCGGCAGGGCCGGCTCGAACGGCTTGTCGCAGCCTGAAAACCTGCCGGCGACGGCTCGCAGGCGCTGGAAGTGCGAGGAAGCGAAATGCGGCGAATCGACGGCCACGCCTTCCCCCTGCTCGGTGACGAAGTCGATGGCGAACAGCGCGCTGTCGCGGTCGGACACTTCCAGCTGGTAGCCGGGATAGGCGCGGTTGGTCAGTTCCTTCAGGAACAGATGGTGTTCGCCGCCGCGCTTGCCGCCGTTCTCGAACAGGCCAGGCAAACCGGCCAGGGCCTGGCGGATCGCCGTATAGAAGGTGGCAATCGATTTGCCCGGCGTGGGAATATAGTCGGGCCATTCGAAACGCACGAAGCGGGCCAGCACGTGTTCGGAAAATGGCTCAAGTGCGAATTCCGTGTCCAGGCCGAAACGCTGGCGCGCCTGCTGGCCCAGCACGGGGGCGCCGCCATAAAACGGTTCGCCAAGCGCCATCAACACATTGTTGACTAATAAGTAGTGAATCATTTCTTCGTGGGCGATTTCCAGCAACATGCCGCGCGTCCCGCTGTTGCGGCGCCGGTCTTCGCCGCCGCAGGCCAGTTCCAGCTCGGCCGGCAGCCAGCGGCCGGCCCGCACCAGCGCCGCCCCTTGCGCATAATTGGGAATCGAATACGCGGCATACAGGTATTGCAGCATGAGCGACAGTTCCAGGTCGATGGCTTTTTTCAGTTCCTCGATCAGCTCCGCCTTGCTGCCGATGGCATGCGGCGCAGCCGGTGCCGGCACCGCCGCCCTGGCCTTTGCCTCGACCTGCGTCAGGTATTTCAGGAACAGGCGCGACTTTGGCAGCGACAGTTCGCGGGTGCTGGGCATGTAGTAGCTCTTGTCGCGGTTTTGCGGATCGCACATCTGCCACATCAGGCGCGAATACGTTTCGCACTTGCACTGGTCCGCCAGGCTGAAGACCTTGTCCGACATGAAGGGGTACACGAGCTCGTAGTAGCTCATCACATGCCGGTAGAGGAAGGCGTAGTCGACCTGTTCGGCCGGCACGTCGTCGAGATCCCAGTCGTCGGGCAGCACGCGCACGCCGAGGTACTGTTTATCCTTGCCGGTCCCCAGCACGATCCTGGTCGCGCCCGGCTGGCGGCCCGTCAGGGCCAGCGCCGTGTAGCCGGTCCCAAGCGGCGAGGGCTGCCGCGCCACAGCCAGCAGCGCGCCGTCCTCGGCCTGCGCCGGCAGGGACGCGGGCGCCGCCAGCTCGCCGCGGAAGCGGCTTTGTATGGTGATGCTCTGCGGAAATGTTTCATGCTTTTTCCCGTTCGGCGCTTCCAGGTACAGCTGGTTGCTGTCCGATTGCAGCACCCAGTCGGCTTCTTCCCACTGCGCCTGCGCGCCGCCCAGGCTGAGCGAACCCGAGGCGGGGATTTGTTGCAGCGGCACGTCGAAGACGCCGTGATGGCGCCAGTGGTCACGGTACAGCTGCTCGGGAATCCGCGCCAGCAAGGTGCCGGCGCCGTCATGCAGCAGCAGGTCGCCCAGCGCCTGCTTGCCGCCCAGGGCATGCGTGGGATGCTGTTCCGAGACGGCGCCCGTGCCGCGCGTGGTGAAAGGAATGGCGGTCGGCATGTTGAACGCGACGCGGTCCGCGTGCACTTTGACCAGCACCGGCCCCAGGCTGCCCTGGCGCGGCTGCAGCAGGCGGCCGGCCGGATAGGTGGCCAGCTCGTCGCGCCGCCACAGGCCGATGCTGCCGGCCAGGTCGTAGAACACGGGCGAGTCGGGTTTTTGCGGCGTCGACATATTGAACAGGCAATACTGCACCGTCAGGCCCAGCACCGCGTCGTCGGCCAGTGCCTGCTGCAAGGCATGCATGCTGGCCGGCAGCGCGAGGTCCGCGTTGAACAGGAAATGCGGGTCGTGCTTGGACACGGAAAACTGGAACAGCCTGGAGCGGCCGAATTCCTCGTCCAGGAAATGCCCGCTGCGCTCGGTGATATGGCCGCTGCCGAGCCAGCGCACCGAATGCGCCTGCGCGATGTCGGCGGTGAACAAGGTGGGCGTGCTGGGCGTGGCCTGCTTGTCGCTGACGGTGAACTGGCCGGCGTAGATCAGCGTCGTGTCCGGCTTGGCAGGGTTGTTGTCGACCCACCTGGCGCGGTTGAACGTGGTGCGCAGGTACTCGTTGTAGTGGCCCCACAGGGCCAGCTTGGCGCCCACCAGCGCGTCTTGCGTATCGACCTCGCCATCGCGCAGCTGGACGCCCGTGATCCTCGCGTTTTCCCACGAGAAATGATTGTTGCCGCAAAAATTGTAGCCTGCCGCCTGGCTGAAGATACCGTCCGGATCCGGCTTGCCCGCCGCATTGAAACGGGGGGCAAGCTGTTTCAGGTGCGCATGGAATTCGGCCGGCGGCCGGCTCAGGTCGACAGCTTCTCCCGCCATCGATACCGTATTCGTGGCGATATCGATGTTGCCGTGCGTATTGCGATTTCCGGTCGGCACATTGGCGCGGGCAAAACCCCGAAAATGCAGGCGGGGGAAGTCAAGTAGGCTCATGCGCGCTCAGTCGAGGAAGTGATGAAGGTATCGTTGGCGGCGTCCTCCAGTTGATCGAGCCGTTGCAGCAACAGGCCGCTGGCTTGCTTGGCGCTGATCAGGCTGCCTTCCATCCAGCCGCAATGCGCGGTATAGGCATCCGAGCAGGAAATGATGCCGTCCCGGTGCAGCAGGACGGCCGGGTGCTCGGCTTCCGGCTCCACGCAAAACTCGACGCCATGCGGCCAGAACTTGTGGAAGTGCGCCTTGATCTGCGGCAGCGGCTGGCCATCGAGCGGCAGAACTTCTTCCAGATGGCTGCGGACACGCTCCAGGTACACGTCTTCACCGAGCTCCAGGCTGTCCCGCCAGTAGGTGGCGCTTTTGCTGTCGGTATAGAACAGCACATACTTGTCGCTCTTGAAGTAAATTTTGCGCAGGGGATTTGCCGCCATCAGCACCTTGTCGGTCAGCCCGAGCGCGTCCCACCAGGCCGTGTCGAACGTGAAGAAACCCTTGAACAGGGGCAGCGAGTCATACTGGAACGGACTCCAGGCGTGCGGGAAATCCAGGTTCAGGCGCGGCATGGCGGATGGCGGGATGGCCATCACCAGATGGCGCGCGCGGTGCATCTGCGTGTCGCCCTGGTGGCTGAAGGCGAGCACATGCTCGGCGCCGGATTTCTCTACGGACAGCAAACGGTGTTCGAGCCGGAATTCCACCCCGGCGGCCTGGGCCTGGTGCTGCAACTGGCACAGCAGCGCGTGGTAGCCGTCGGTGGCATAGCGCCACTGGTTGGCGGCGTTTTCCGTAAAGTGCTGCGTTTCCGGGTGCTTCTTGATGATGTCGTAGGCCATGACCGCCGACACCATCGGCAGCAGCAGGGCGTCATAGCCGGTCGCCTTGATGATGTGGCTGGCCTTGTCGGCGCCCAGGTAATGGCTGACGAACTCGAGGAAGGAGTCGTTCGGATGCTCGTTCAGCATCGGGCTCAGGCCATCGAGCGTTGCCTTCAGCTCTTCCAGCACGCTGTCGTGGGAAATGACCTCGGTGAACGGGTAGACCGCATGCGGCAGTCCGCTGCCCTGCATCAATTGCTGGAAATGCGGATGCAGTTGAGGCGAGTAGCGGGCGGCGCCGAGTTCGGCGATTTCCTTGCCGTCGATTTTCCGCGACTGGATGCGGCCGCCCACCGTGGCGTTCAGGTCGAATACCCGGATGTGCAGCTTCCTTTTGGCGGCGGCGTCGATCAGGCGGTTGGCGCAAGTCAAGCCGCCTATGCCGGCGCCGACGATGCAAATGTCAGAATACGTGCTCATACGAAATTCCTTTTTAACGTTCATTAATCGAAAAGCTGCAAAATCGCCGGCAAAAGTGTCCCCGGCACATGCAGGCAAGGGAGGGGGCGCAGCGTGTTACCGCACTTGGCAAGCGTTTTCGGCTGGGGAATGAAGAGCCTGGCGAGAACTGGCGTTGTGTCTGGAATGGTCGATTCTTGGCAGCAGAGTTTCTGTTTCAAATCAAAGATGGCACCGACGATAGCTCGGGTATCGGGCTGTCAGTTTGATAAATATCAATGTAGTTGCCCTTTGCGTGGCGCGCGCTGATCAAGCGGTAATGTCGCTACGCTCGTCAAAAACGGGAGGCGCCATGTCCGAATTCATGGACTGATTGCAATGCTCCGCCATGGCCACTACGCTGCTGATGGCGTGGCTGGTGGGTTCGCGCACGGTTGCGCGGCGCCTTGCCGGGTTCTAGATATCGTCATCGTGGAAGGCAAGGTTGTCGATGGCCATGCCTATGCGCTGGAGTTGCGGCGCCTGTGGTAGACTCGGTATTGTGATAAATAAGCAAAGTTGTCAACTATGAATCAAAGTGTTCCAGAACGCGTCGTCGTCATCGGCGCCGGCATCGTCGGCGCGTCGCTCGCCTACCACCTGGCCAGCAAGGGCGCACAAGTCACCGTGGTCGAGGCGGGCGCCGTCGCGTCCGGCGTGACGGGCACTTCGTTTGCGTGGATTAACGCCTCCTGCGCGGGGATTGATCCCATCGCGGCCCTGCGCGGCGGCGCCATCGCAGCCTACCGGAAGCTGGAATCGCAGGTGCCGGGCTTGACGGTGCGCTGGCACGGCGCCTTGTCGTATGGCACGCAGGATGGGCGTGTGTCGCCCGAATCCATCTTGATTGACCGCTCGCGCATCGCCCAGCTTGAACCTCAGCTGCGGCAGCCGCCGCAACAGGCCGTCCACGAGCCGGAGCAGGGCGCGCTCGACGCCGTTGCCGCCACGCATGCCTTGCTGGCGGCGGCCCAGGCGCTCGGTGTAACGGTCCGCACGCACACGCCCGTGCTGGGTTTTACCGTCCGGGACGCGCAGGTGACGGGCGTGGAGACGGCCGCGGGCCTCATCGGGGCCGATATTGTCGTGCTGGCGGCGGGCACGGGCACGGCCAGCCTGGCCGCGCAGCTGGGAGTTGACTTGCCGATTCACGCCTCGCCCGCCATCTTCCTGCGCTACCAGGCGCCGCGCGGCCTCGTGCGCGGCATCATTTCCAATCATGCAATGGAAGTGCGGCAAGCCGAGGACGGGACCATGCTGGCAGCGGAAGACTATCTGGACGACGCGCCGGAAAACCAGCCCGCCGCCATCGCGCTGCGCACGGCCAGCGCGATCCGGGACGAACTGGAGGGGGCGGAGGCCATCGCGCCGGCATTCGCCGGCATCGGCCTGCGCCCCATGCCGCTTGACGGCGTGCCCGTCATCGGCTATCTGCCAAATATCAAAGGGGTGTATGTCTGCGCCATGCATTCGGGCGTCGTGCTGGCGGCCATCGTGGGGCAGCTGGCCAGCGGGGAAATCGTCGATGGCCAGCCGGCTGCGGCCCTGGAGGCTTGCCGGCCCGCGCGTTTTCAGGCGCGCTGACTCCTAGGGCACAGGCGCCACGAACACGGGCAGCACGAACGGCGCCGGCTCCTGCTCATCGCCGTCCTCCGACGGGGCCTGCATGAAATCCTCGTTGCGCCAGTCGCCGTTCACCACGCGCTCGGCGATCAGCGCCGGATCCCGCGTTTCGCGCAGCGCGCAGCGAAACGGCAGCCGCCCATGCGAGCGCGACACCAGGCTGAAACGCAACTGGCGGCATTGCGCGTCGTGCCAGCAATAGAACAGCATGTCCTCGCCCTTGACCGCGCTGCGGCGCGCCGCGATCACCTCGCCGATGAAGGCGACGATATCGGCCGCATGGATCTGCGGCGTCTCCTCGTCCGTGGGCGAAAAGCGCCACATATTGGTTCGGGCTTCGTGGTTGATGTCGTCGGGATCGATTTCCACGGCATCGTCTTTGGCCATGGCGAACCAGTTGCTTACGACGGTTGAGTGAATCATGTAAAGCTTTCAATGCTTATCAATATTTGTTTATTTACGCATCACCGGCTTGATTATGTCGGCGCATCCATTCATCTGCGACATCGCCCATGTTTTTGACGGCGCCATCGCCGATCCAGGCCATGAATTCACGGTCAAGCTTGAACTTTGGCCCGCACTGGGCAAGCAGGAAGCGCCTGACGTTCTGGGTGTTCCTGTAGTTGGCGTCAATGACCGTGTGCCGGGTGATGGTATCGCCATGCCAATCGAAATCCATGCTGCATCCTTCCTGACATATTAAGGCTGGGTAGAGAACGACCTGTAGGTGAGCTTGCTCGTGAACTCAGGCCTTGGAAATACATCAATGCTCAGCTCAGCCTCATCCGACAGCAGATTCCGCATATACTATGCTAAAACCATGATGCTGAGATTGCAGTTTAATACATAATCCTTGATGAAAATTCTCCTGAGTCAAGTCATTCACAATGCAATATAAGTTAAATCCTGGTGGCCGAACGATCAATGTCAGTTGATAACTTAGAATTTCTTCATTTTTCTCGGAATAATATGTTTTCATCGCTTGTTTTTTTACATATACTCCGGATTTTCTCAAGGCCTCATTAGTCAGATATATTATATTATCATCGAGCGTCACATCTAAATTGTCATGGCCATTATATTCGCATAGTATTGAAATCGGAAATTCCACCGCAATTTCAACTTCTCTTGCATAGTCGCAGGTTATTTTCATAATTTCAGGCTCTGCTGGTAATTTTATTTAAAATGAATTGGGCTGATATCAATCGTTCGAATGAAGTTCTACAATTCAAAGGCTGGCGCCGACTCAAGATGCTGTGCCGCAGGGAATGCATGTACCCGGCATGTACCCGGTAACGCACTGGATAGCAATCGACTTTCTGCATCAAACTATCGCTGATGGCCAGTGCATCATTCCATGCCAGCATCTTGGTGGGGCTTTCGCCACCGGCGTCGTCAAGCTCCACCATGGCCACTTTTCAGCCCCGCGGCCCATCCGCCAGCAACTCCGCCAGCCTGGTCGTCAGCCACAAGCTCGTCTCGCTGAGTTTCTTGCCGTGAATCGACAAGCGCCGCACCGGCAGCCTGGATAAAGCCAGCGCAGGGCAGGGTACTTCCTGCAAATAGCCCTTGTAGTTGTCGTAATTGGCGATGTTCAGGGGCAGAATCGCCCAGCCCAGCCCGTCGGCGACCATTTCCGCGATGCTGTAAAAACTGTCGGAAAACCAGACGGCGGGGCTGAACGCGTGTTCGCGGTTCAGTTCGGAATCCATGATCAGCTGGCGGTAGCGGGTCAGCTCGTTGCGGCTTACTTCCTGGCCATGGGCCATGGGGTGGCCTTTGGCCACGAACACGCCTTGGGCCACGCTGCCGATGTGCTGCTGTTCCAGCACGGGCGAGATCGGGCCGCGGTCAAAATGAAAAGCCACGTCGGCTTGCTGCTGCTCGACGTATTGCGCCACCTCGGACGCGGTGGCGTTGAGCATCACCAGTTCCAGCGCCGGGTAGCGCGCCGCCAGCTCTTTCACCAAAGTGCCGATGGCCAGGTAGGGCAGGGCTTCGTCCAGGGCCAGGGTCAGCTGCGCCTCGGGTGCCTCGCTCAGCAGCTGGGCGCGCAGCTGCAAGCGCTCGGCCTGGCGCAGCAGTTCGCACGCTTCCAGGTGCATCACCTTGCCCGCTTCCGTCAGCACGGCGCTGCGGCGCGAACGGTCGAACAGTTCCACGCCGAACTCCGCTTCCAGCAGCCCGATCGAGGTGCTGACCACCGATTGCGCGCGGCCCAGCCGGCGCGCCGCGCCCGAGAAAGAACCGGCCGCGACAGCCGCTTCAAAGTAACGCATTTGTTCCAAAGTCCATTGCATGGCATCAACCTATCTGTTTTACAGATGGATTTTAACTTGAATGCCATTCCAGGGCGACATAAAATGCTTTTACATTTTCAATAACACGAGATCCGCCATGAAAAACGCCCAAGCCAATTCCCCCGCCATCAGCTTTGCCTGGTGTCACGACGCCAGCGCCGAAGATACCTTGTGCAAGTTATATCTTGACAACGTCAGCGCCGACTACATCTCCCATTCGGAGCTGCAGGGCGAACGGGCCGATGCGCCCGGCAACTGGCGCGCGGACTTGCCTGAAGTGATACGCGGCGAAATCCGCGCCGCCCTGTCGCACGACTGGGCGCATGGCGATTCGACCCTGCTGGCCGTCGCCACGTCCGGCGACGCCATCGTCGGCATGGCTTTGGTTTCCATCGATACGCGCCAGCGCGCCTCGAAATCGTTCGCCGCGCTGGACGACCTGGTCTTGCTGCCTGCCGTGCGCGGCAGCGGCATCGGCAGCTTGCTGGTGGAGTGGCTGGCCGGCGAGCTGCGCAGCCACGGCATCGCCCGTCTGTTCCTCGAATGCGGCGCGCACAACCTGACGGCGCAACAATTCTTCCGGGGCCGCGGCTTCAAGCAGGTGTCCGTCGTCATGCTGCGCGAACTCGACGCAGCCACAGCGAGCGCCGCCGTGGATGACCAGGATGGCGACCGTGGCTGACGCCCGCCGCCCCCGACAAGGCCAGGCCCGTGGCAGCCTGGAACGTAAATATTTGCGCAGCACCCGTTTCATCCACACCGATAGTTGTTAAAAGTTACACTAAAATCCATGAGTTGTTTATGCATCCAATGAAAAAATGGCTGACGCTGGCCATCGTCTCCAGCGCCCTGTTCCTGATCGTGGTCGACATGACCGTGCTCTACACCGCCTTGCCCGCGCTGACGCGCGACTTGCAGGCCACTTCCTCGCAAAAACTGTGGATCATCAACGTCTACGCGCTGGTCGTCTCGGGCCTGTTGCCCGGCCTCGGCACCCTCGGCGACCGTCTGAGCCACAAACCCGTTTTCCTCGCCGGCCTGGCCGTGTTTGGCGTCGCCTCGCTGTGCGCCGCGTTTTCGCCCGCGCCGGAACTGTTGATTCTTTCGCGCATCCTGCTGGCCATCGGCGCCGCCTTGATGATGCCGGCCACCCTGTCCATCATCCGCCTGACGTTTACCGATAACCGCGAGCGCTCGTTCGCCATCGGTGTGTGGGCGGCAATTGCCTCCGGCGGCGCCGCCTTCGGCCCCGTGCTCGGTGGTTTCCTGATGGAACATTACTGGTGGGGTTCCGTGTTCCTGATCAACGTGCCCATCGTGCTGCTGACCCTGGTATTGGCCACCGTCGTCCTGCCGAAACGGGCCGGTAACCGCGACAAGCCGTGGGACTTGAAAGGTTCGCTGCAAATCATGATGGGCCTGCTTGGCGGCGTGTATGCGATCAAGGAGCTGGGCAAGCCGCAGCCTTCGTATGCGCTGGCCGCTGCCGCATTCGCCGTGGGCGCCTTCTTCATGCTCAAATTCGTGCGCCGCCAGAAGCGCCAGTCCAAGCCGCTGATCGACTTCGCGCTGTTCCGCGAACTGCCGTTTTCCAGCGCCGTGGCCGCCGCCATGGTGGCGTCCGCCGCCCTGATCGGCATGGAACTGGCGCTGAGCCAGCACATGCAGCTGGTGCGGGAATTGTCGCCGCTGGAAGCGGGCTTGCTGCTGCTGCCGCTGCCGCTGGCGTCCGTGTTTGCCGGTCCGCTGACGGGTTTCATGCTGCCGCGCGCCGACAAGGCCAAGGTCCTGTGGGGCTCGCTGCTGCTGTCCGGTATCGGCATGGCAGCGTACTTGCTGCTGCATGACGCCGCCGTCTCGGCGCAAGTGGCCAGCCTGGTGATACTGGGCCTGGGCCTGGGCGCCGTCATGACGGCCGCATCGAGCGCCGTGATGCTCAACGTGGCTCCCCAGCAAGCCGGCATGGCTGCCTCGATCGAGGAAGTGTCATACGAGCTGGGCGCCGTGATCGGCGTGACGGTGCTGGGCACCATCATGTCAGCCGTCTACAGCGCCACCCTGGTGATTCCGGAAAGCGCGGGCCTGCTGCCGAACGCCCATGACACCCTCGATGCGGCGCTGCTGGCCGCAGAACAGTTGCCGGTCGAACTGGGCCTGCAAGTGTCGGAACTGGCCCGCTCGGCCTTCGACAAGGCATTTATTGTCGTTCTGGCAACGGCTTCCGCCATCCTGATGGCGGCGGCCGCCACCATCCGCCACCTGCATCTGCGGGCCCGCCGCGCGGTGTGATGGACGGGGCCTTGCGCCCCGACAATATTGAACTGGATACTGGCTCGCCGCGCAAACGGCGGGCCAGTTGCATTTTCCTTCCTTGGGTCCGCATCGCGGCATCCCCCGTGGCACGCGGGGATGCCATTTTCCAGTATTCACTTCTCGGTGGCCGGGGGGCAAGACATGCCGGGTCGCCGCCAGGACGACCTCCGGCGACGTCAGCGCTACTTGGCGGCTGCCGCTACATGGCCCGGAACAGGTGGACAAAGGCGCGGCTCACGGGCAGCTCACCCGCATGGCCGCGCATGCGCAGGAACAAACGGCTCGCTTCGTCGCGGCGCGTGCCATCCAGCCAGGCCAGGTTGATCAGGGTGGAGCGGTGTACTTGCCAGAATTGTTCCGGATCCAGCTGGGCGGCCAGTTCCGTGATGGGTGCGCGGATCAGGAACTCGCCATCCACGCTGGCGACCACCGTGTACTTGTCGTCGGCATGAAAAAAGCGCACCTTGGCCACGTCGAGGTGGTGCGCGCGCTCGCCCTGGGACGCGAGGATGTAGCGCAGCCGGGGGCGGGCCGGACCGGGCGCGGCCGCCAGTTGCCGCAGGGCCTGCGCCATGGCCGCGCTGGCGGCCGGCAGGGGCGGCACCGACCGCAGGCGCGCCACGGTACGGGCCAGCCTTTCGGTGGTGACAGGCTTCAACACGTAATCGAGCGCCGCATGCTCGAATGCCTGCAAGGCAAATTCGTCGTAGGCCGTGACGAATACCACGCGGGTAGGGCCTTCGATGCCTTGCGCGACCTCCAGTCCGGTCAGGCCAGGCATCTGGATGTCGAGAAAGGCGATATCGGGTTCCAGCTCGGCGATGCGGGCGGCGGCCTCGACGCCGTTGCGCGCCATCTGGATGATCTGCAAGTCTGGCCACAGGGCCAGCAGCTGGTCGCGCAGGTAGCGCGCCACTTGCGGTTCGTCGTCCGCGATCAGGGCGCGCGTCATGCGGCCGCCTGCACTGCGGGGGCGGCGCCGCGCCGGTACGGCAGATCCAGCACGGCTTCCGCGCCAGGCTCGCGTTCGTGCAGGCGCAGGCTGGCGGCGTCACCGAACTCGGCTCGCAGGCGCGAACGCAGGTTGGCCAGCGCCATGCCGCTGCCCGGGCGTGCCGGCTTGCCGGGCGCCGCCAGGCCCGCGCCATCGTCCAGCACGCGGATTTCCAGGCGGCCCGCGCGCACCGCGGCATGCACGACGATGCTGCCGCCGTCCAGCCTGGGCGCCAGTCCGTGCAGGACGGCATTCTCGACCAGCGGCTGCAGCATCAGCGCGGGCATGCGGGCCAGGCGCGCTTGTGCGCTGGCGTCGATGCGGAAACGCAGGCGCTCCTCCATGCGTATTTGCAACAGAGAAAGATATTGGCTGGCCATGTCGAGTTCCGCGTCGACGGTGCTGTCGCCCTGGCGCAGCTGGGCCAGGCTGGCGCGCAGGTAGCCGGAAAATGTTTCCAGCATGCGTTTCGCGCGCGGCGGATCGTAGTCCATCAGGCTCTGGATATTCGCCAGGGTGTTGAACAGCAGGTGCGGCTCGATCTGGCCCTGCAGCAGGCGCAGGCGCGCATCCGTCACCTCGGTTTGCAGCTGTTGCTGGCGCAGGCGCGAACGCCACCACGCGCGGTTGGCCGCCATCACAAACAGGATGAACACGGCAAACTTGGTCAGCGCGGCAGGCAGGGAGACGAACATGCCCCATACGTTGAAACCCACCAGTACGGGGACGATGGTAAAGCCGATGGTCATGCCGACGATGATGCCGCCCAGCGCCAGCGCGCCCAGGCCCAGGCCGGCGCGCAGGTCGCGCACGTCCGACATGCGCTCGACGAGCGGCGCCGGCAGCCAGCGTTCGGCCAGACGCAGCACGCCAAACAGGGCATGCACGATGCACAGGCAGATGCCGATGTTCGGCAGCAGCGACGCCCACCACCAGTGCGGCCGGTCGACCCGGCCGAAGATGGCGACGATGGCCATCAGGACCAATGCCAGGGCGACACCGATCAGGGAAACGGCCAGCAGGCGGATCACGGGGGATACATCGTGCCGGGGGCGCAGTTCCCACAGGGAGCGCCAGCCCTGCAGCAAGCTTGTTTTTTGGATCATGGGCATAGTGTAGCGGCCCCTTGCCTGATTGACCAGAACACGGCTTGCCATTCGTCGGCTGTACTGTCGATTCGTCGCATGGACAGGGCGAGGGGCCGGCCCCGCTGTCAATCTGTATTCTCATCCACACATCACCAGGAACCACATGAAGCACAGCATGCTTATCCTTGCCTGCGCCGTCTTTTGCAGCGCCCAGGCCGCTAGCGCCCCCATCCTCCCGCCCATGGCCAGCATTCCCGCCGGCGTATTTACCATGGGCAGCACGGAGCCGCCCATCGGCGACGGCAGCCACAATCCGGCCGAGGGGCCACCCCGCGAGGTGCGCGTGGCCCCATTCCGCCTGGCAAAATACGAGACGACGGTGGCGCAGTTCCGGCAATTCGTCGCCGCCACCGGCTATCGGGCGGCAAGCGAATGCTGGGAATTCGACCGCAGCGACGGCATCGCGCTCACGAAATCGGGCTGGAACGCCCCCGCGCATGCGCCAACGGACTACCACCCCGTCATGTGCGTCAGCTGGGACGACGCGACGGCCTATGTACAATGGCTGGCGCGGGAAACGGGCCGCTCCTTCCGCCTGCCCAGCGAGGCGGAGTGGGAATACGCAGCGCGCGCCGGCACGGCCACGAAATACGCGTCCGGCGATACTCCTGAGCAATTGTGTAACTACGCCAACATGAAAGACCGGCGTTTCATGGCTGCGGCCCGGCGCGACTTCGGCCTCGAGATGCTCGTCACCGATTGCGACGACGGCGCCGAGTACACGGCCGTCGTGGGCATGTATGCACCCAACGGCTACGGCTTGCACGACATGATGGGCAACGTGGCCGAGTGGGTGGCCGATTGCCAGCACTCCGATTACCGGGGCGCGCCCGCCGATGGCGCGGCCTGGAGCCAGGGCTGCGAGGCGGAGGGCGACTATTTCATCACGCGGGGCGGCAGCTATTCTGCCTCGCGCCAGGTGCTGCGCAGCGCCGCGCGCGGGCATGGCGGGCGCGGCAATGCAAGCAGCCTGGGCGAAGGCTTCCGGATCGCCGAGGACACGGGCGGCTGCACGGCCAGCGCCTGCACTGCGGGCGACGCCGCCTTTGCCGGCGCGCTGGCGGCGGCGCGGCAGGCGCAACGCGATGCCGGGGCGCGCCCGCCTGAATGATGATTCGAACAATCATCGCCCGCCGCATTCCTTACGCCGTGACGATGATTTTCCCGTTCATCTCCTCGTGGCCGCTGCCGCAAAAATTGTCGCATAAAAAGGCGTATTCACCGGCCTTGCCCGGCGTCAGCCGCACTTCGGTGACCTGGCCCGGCTTCAGGTCGGCGCGGATGTGCATGTCCGGGATGAAAAAACCATGGATGAAATCGACGGCCGTGAACGCCAGCACGACGGTTTCATCCTTTTTCAAAGTGATTTCATGCGGCGTGTAGACGAATTTCCTGGCCTCGATGGCGATAACCCTTTCCTTTGTGGCAATTTTCCTGAGCCCCTGGGCGTCGATGGCGGCTATCGTCAGCAGCGCACCGAAGCCGCAGGCCAGCCTGGTACAAAGGTGTCTTCTGGCGCGGTCCATGGCTTACGTCCTCGTGACGGGAAATTCCGTGAGCGCGTATGCCTTGTTCGCGGATTCCGCTTCCACCTCGCGGAAACCGAGGCCCTTGTACGGCGCGGCCGGGTCCCACGGCAGGGGCGTGCGCTTTTCCTGCGAACCGGGCGCCGGCAGGGGGAAAATCAGCGACTTGGCGGCATGGTGCGCGATTTGCCCCGTCATGTGGTGATGTTCCTGGTGAATATGGCCATAGAACACAGTCACATTGCTGTAAGGCATTAACAGCGCGATCGCCTTGTCGCCGTCGCGCGTGGCCCAGTCCCACTTCGGGACCAGGTCGAACAGGGGCCGGTGCGTGAAGACGACGATGCGCGCGTCCTTTGCCTGCTGGTCGAGGTCGTTCTTGAGCCATTCCAGCTGGGCGTCGCCGATGCGCGCGCCGGGGTCGGAGACGTTATCGAGGGCGATGAAGTGCACGCCCTTGTGCTCGAACGCGTAATTGGACGGGCCGAAGTTCTCCTGGAAGGCGGCGCCGCTGTCGAGCGAGGCGTCATGCTCGCCGGGGATGAAGCGCACGCTTTTCACCTTCAATCCCGCCGCGATCTCCTTGAATTCGGCCATGCGCTGGCGGCGCTCCTTCGGGTCGTCCGTCGTGTGGGTCAGGTCGCCCGTGAAGACGATGAAGTCGGGCTGCACCTCCAGCGCATTCACCGTGGCGACGGCCTTGCGGAAGGTATTGATAGCGTCGGGATTGGCGGCGCCGCTGTAGCCCCAGTGTATGTCGGACAGCTGGACGAAGTAAAAATCGTCGTAGGCGGCGGCCATCTTGCCGGCCGCCGCTGCCGGCGCGTGTCCGTAGAGTCCGGACATGAACACGGCGCCGCCGCCGATGGCGGTCAGTTTCATGAAACTTCTGCGGTCCATCATGATATCTCTCCTTGTTTCCTTGACATGCATGGCCTGGCTGGCAGGCGGTATTAAAGCAAGCGCTATTTGGCGGCCGTGGCCGGGCTGGCCCGCGCGCCTTCCTGCTGCAGATACGCGATCAGGTCGGCGCGGTCTTGCGCGGACGGCACCATATAGCCCATTTTCTGACCGGGAATCAGTTTTTCCGGGTTCGTCAGCCATAGATCGAGGGTTTTCTCGCTCCATACGATGGCGGACGATTTCACGGCAGGCGAATAGCCGTAGCCGGCGGCGCTGCCGGCTTTCCTGCCGAACACGCCCTTGTGCGCTGGCCCCACGCCGTTGTAGTCGATCGAGTGGCAGGACATGCACATGGTTTTGTACAGCGCCTGGCCGTGGATGGCGTCGCCGGCGCTGGCCGCGCCGCTGGCAGCCATCAGCACGGCCGCAGCCGGGCCAGCGATAAAGTACGGGTATGTCATGGCGGACTCCCTTCAATTTGCAGCTATCTGGCATGGACCCCACGCAATCGGGGCCTGCAAATGCTATAACTCCAAAGGCGGAGAAAATATTCCCGTCCATGCCGTCTATTTTTGTCGCTGCATCGGGAATAAACGGCAGGCAAAGCGAGTCTTATGCAATGAGACGGTCGACAGGCCTACGGGTGTTGATTTGAATGACATCGATAAAACCAGGTTGTTTGAAAAAATTGCCATGCCTCATCTGGACTCTGCCTACAACCTGGCCCGATGGCTCACGCGCAATGACCAGGATGCCCAGGACCTGGTGCAGACGGCGCTCCTGCGCGCCTACCGCTTCATGGACGGCTACCATGGTGATGCCGGCGGCGCGCGCGCCTGGCTGCTGACCATCGTGCGCAACACCTATTACACGTCGCTGCGCGACAGGCGGGCGCAGCGCGACGACATCGGCTTTGACGAAGAGCTGCACGGCCAGGATGAGGACGGATGCGGCATCGCGCCGGATGCGGCAGGCGGCAACCCGGAAGACATATTGGCCCGGTCCGACGTGAAGGAAGGCGTCAACCGCGCCCTGGAAACGCTGCCGCGGCCTTACAGGGAAGTGCTGGTGCTGAAGGAGCTCGACGATTTGTCCTACAAGGAGATTGCGGACATCGTCGGCATCCCGATCGGCACGGTGATGTCGCGCCTGGCGCGGGGGCGCAAGCTGCTGTTGATATACCTGAAACAACATACTGATGAGAAATGAAATGGAGTGCACCGAATCACGCGACAGGATGTCCGCTTTTGCCGATGGCGAACTCGACGCATTGGCGGCGCGGCAATTGACGCGGCACCTGGCCCATTGCCCCGACTGCGCGCAGGCTTGCGCACAGCTGCTGGCCTTGCGCGCGGCGGTGCGCCAGCATGGCACCCGCCATGCGGCGCCGGCGTCCCTGCACCAGCAAATACGCCAGGCGCTGCTGGGAGAGGGGAGCGCGGCGAAGGAAGTTCCGCGTCGCCGCAAATGGGCGCAACTGCCGTGGGCATGGATCAATCTTGGCGTGGCCGGCGCCAGCACGGCGGCGTTTGCCGTCACCCTGGCGCTGTATCTGTCCGTGCCGTCGGACGCGGAACGGCTGGACCAGGAGATCGTGGCCAGCCATTTCCGTTCGCTGATGCCCGAACACCTGGCCGACGTGGCCTCGTCCGACCAGCACACGGTCAAACCCTGGTTCAGCGGCAGGCTGGACTTTTCACCGCCCGTGGTTGACCTGGCGCAGGCGGGCTTTCCCCTGATCGGCGGGCGCCTCGACTATATCAAACAGCGCCCCGTGGCCGCGCTCGCGTACCGGCGGCACCAGCATGTGCTGAACCTGTATGTGTGGCCCGACCAGGCGCAGCGCGATGCGTCGCCGCGCCTGACCGTCAGGCAGGGCTATCACTTGATACGCTGGAGCCGCTCCGGCATGCAGTATCGGCTCATTTCCGACCTCAATGTGCCGGAACTGATGGACTTCGAGCGCCGGCTGACGGCGCAAATCGACCAGGACGGCTTGCCGTGAATGCGCCGGCAATATGTTGCGGAAACTACAGCGTGCAATCCTGCGCCGCCTTGCCGGCAATAAAGCGGGTAGTGGCTTGCTCGAAACAGGCGGGCGCCGTCCACAGGATGAAATGCGGGGCGTTGTGCACGCTGGACAGCGACACCTTGCCGGCCTTGCGCTGCGTCAAGGCCTGCACTTGCGCCTGCGCGCCAGCGTACGGCGTCTTCGGATCCAGGGTTCCCTGCAGCACCAGGGTCGGCGGCACTTTTGCCGGCAAGGCGCCGAAATAGGCGTCGCGCGGGTAGGTGGGCAAGCCGCCGCCCAGCAGGATGCGGGGCAGGGGACTGGTCAACAGCAAGTCCGCCTCTTCGCGGTCGAGGTCGGCGGCCGTCCAGTTGGGGCGCAAGGAGGGCTGCAGATTGTTTTCCGAGTTGCTGATGATGCTGACCAGCGGAATCGACAACGGCGACTGGGGATAGCTGCCCAACCCGGCCGCCGCATCCGTCAACGTGGCGCGCACGGCAGCCAGTTCCGCCTCGCCGCCCCGGTCCAGGTCGTGCAGCAGATAGGGGATGCGGGCCCGGGCGGCCGGCACGTCGAGCATGCCGCCGAGGAAGTTTTTCAGGTTCTTGCCGGGGATCTTCGCCAGCAGGGCGGGATCCGCCTGCGCCTTGTCCAGCACGCGGCGGTACAAGGCTTCGGCCGGCTCGCCCAATGCCGCATGGCAAGCCGCATCCGCGTCGCAGCGGGCCAGCACCTGCATGCCGACCTGGTTGACCACGTGCGAGCGCTGGCTCAAGTCCCAGCGCGCATCCGTTTGCGGCGGCACCAGCGAATCAAAAATGACGCCCTGGACGGGCAGCGGCCCCAGCTGCAAGGTGCGCAAGACCAGCTGCGTGCCGTACGATACACTGTATACATACACGGGCGGCTGCTTGCGCTTGCTCCGCTCGCCCTCGATCAAGGCTTTCAAGTCGCGCGCGGCCGTGGTGATGGAAAATTGCGCCGCGTATTCCGGCGTCAAGTTGATGCCCTTGAAGCAGCTGGCCCATTCGGCGCCAGCCAAGGCGCGGCCGCCGGGACTTTGCTCCGATTCTTCCACCTTGCACAGGCGCGAGGAATGGCCCGTGCCGCGATGGTCGGGGATCAGGAATTCAAAGCTGGGAAAGCTGCGGCGCAGGGTGGGCAGCAGGCTGTAGAACGAAGCGCCCGATTCGCCGGGGCCGCCCGCCACCAGCCACACGGTGCCCTTGGCGGGCTTGCCGGCAGGCACGTCGGCGGCAATCTTGCGCACGAAGACGTGCATGGCGTCCGCCTCGCCGACGGCGCGTCCCTGGACATCGTAGCTTTCCGGTACGTTCAAGCCCGAACACAGGCTGCCGGGCACGGCCATGTCGGAGCAGGGGGTGAAGAACATCGGTTCGGCGTGCAGGGAGGCGCCAGCCAGCAGGGTGGCCAGCAGGGTCAAACGGGGCAGTAAGGTCATCGGCTACTTTGGCGGTGGTGGGGAACAGCCGCCAAAGTAGCGTTTTTCACAGCAATTGTCCAGATTGAAATATTTCTGACAGGATTTAGTTGCTCTTGCTGCCACGCAGCAAGCGGAGACCGTTCGCCACCACCAGCAGGCTGGCGCCCACGTCGGCGAACACGGCCATCCACAGGGTCGCCATGCCGGCCAGCGCCAGGCCGAAGAACACGGCCTTGATGCCGATGGCAAAGCTGATGTTTTGCACGAGGATGCTGCGCGTGCGCTGGCTCAGGCTGATGAATTCAGGCAACTTGCCCAATTCATCGTCCATCAGGGCCACGTCCGCCGTTTCGATGGCCGTATCGCTGCCGGCCGCGCCCATGGCGAAGCCGATATCGGCCTGCGCCAGGGCCGGGGCGTCGTTGACGCCGTCGCCGAGCATGGCGACCACGCCGAACTGCTGCTGCAAGGCCTTGATTTCATCCAGTTTATTCTCCGGCAGCAATTCCGCCTTGACCAGGCTGACACCGACTTCATCGCCGATGCGCTGGGCCGTCAGCAAATTGTCTCCCGTCAGCATCACGGTGGTCACGCCCAGCGCATTCAATCTGGCAATGGCGGACGCCGCCGTCGGGCGCAGCACGTCGGCCACGGCGATCACGCCCAGCGCGCCGGACGGGCTGGCCAGCACCATGGCCGTGTAGGCTTGCTGTTCCAGCCGCAACAGGACGGCTTGCAGTGCCGGCGTCAAGAGCTTCAATTCCGTCATCAGGCGCGCATTGCCCAAGTAATATGTCTGGCCATCGATATTGCCTTGCACGCCGCGTCCATGCAGGGCGGCGAACTGGGTGACGGGCAGGTGGCTGCCGGCGGGCGGCCCCGCCTTGACGATGGCGGCGGCCAGCGGGTGGGCCGAATTGGCGTCCAGGCTGGCGGCCAGCAGCAGGATGGCGTCGCGGTCGCTGCCGTCGAGCGCCACGACATCGGTCACGGCCGGCTTGCCCATGGTCAGGGTGCCCGTCTTGTCGACGGCGATAGCCTTGATGCGGTAGCCCGTTTCCAGGAATTGCCCGCCCTTCACCAGAATGCCGCGCCGCGCGGCCGCCGTCAGGCCGCTGACGACCGTGACCGGCGTGGAAATGACGAGCGCGCACGGGCAGGCGATCACCAGCATCACCAGCGCCTTATACACCCAGGCCATGAAAGGCTGGCCCAGCAGCAAGGGCGGCAGCACGGCCACGAGGATGGCGAACACGACGACGGCCGGCGTGTAATAGCGGGCGAACTGGTCGACGAAGCGCTGCGTGGGCGCCTGCTTGCCCTGCGTATCCTCGATCACCTTGACGATCCTGGCCAGGGTGCTGTTGCCGCTGTTGGCTGTGACTGTGACGTCGAGCAAGCCCCGTTCATTGATGGTGCCCGCATACACGACATCGCCCACGGTCTTGTCCACCGGCATGCTCTCGCCCGTGATCGGCGCCTGGTTGACGGACGACTCGCCGCTGGCCACCACGCCGTCGAGGGCGATGCGCTCGCCCGGTTTCACGCGCATGAGCGTGCCGATGGCCACCGTGGCCACGTTCTCCTGGCTCCAGGCGCCGCCCGCGCCAGCGACGGTGGCCGTGTCGGGCGCCAGCTGCATCAGGCTGTGCACGGCGTTGCGCGCGCGGTTCAGCGACAAGCCTTCGATCAGCTCGGCGATGGCGAACAGGAAGATGACCATGGCCGCTTCCGGCCACTGGCCGATGGCGACGGCGCCGAAAACAGCCAGGCTCATCAGGAAATTGATGTTCAGGGTGAAAGTTTTCAGGGCGATCCAGCCCTTTTTCAGGGTCGGCCAGCCGCCCGTGGCGATCGACAGCAGGGCCAGGGCGATGACGAGGGGTGAACCGTCTTCATGCGTGGTCCACGCCAGCGCTTCGGCAGCAAACGCGGCCAGGCCGGAAACGACCAGCAAGCCCTTTTGCATGCCGGACAGCTTGCCTTCGTTCGGGTCGCGCGCGACAGCAGCGTCCGCCTGCATGGGAATCGCCTGCATGCCGATGCCGTGCAGGGCCGCTTCCACCGTGGCCAGCGAGGCCAGGGTATGGTGCACGTCGAGCACGCGGTTCATCAAGTTGAAATCGAGGCCCACGACGCCCGCCATATTGGCCAGCTTGTTGCGGATCAGGCGTTCCTCCGTGGGGCAATCCATGTTGGCGATGCGGTATTTGGCCGTGTGGGCGCCGGCGATGGGGGCGCTGGGCAGGGCTGGCGCAGCAATGGCCGCAGGCGTGGACGAGCACGCATGCTGGCTGGAGCAGCAGCTGGTCGCCTTGGGCGCATGCTCATGGTCTTGCTTGTGCTCGTGGGTATGATCGTGGCTATCGTGCGGCATCGCATTCATCCTTCCGGTTTCGTGTATGCTTTCATTAGAAACCCTGTAGCCGCTACAGGGTCAAGAGAATTTGCACGAAAGAATGAAAAGGGGATGCCATGCGTATCGGAGAACTGGCCAAACGGACAGATTGTGACGTGGAAACCGTGCGTTACTATGAAAAGGCGGGCTTGCTGCAGGAACCGGGCCGCAACAGCGCCGGCTACCGCGAATACCGGGAAGAACACCAGGAGCGGCTGCAATTCATCCGCCATTGCCGCTCCTTGCAGATCGGCCTGACCGATATCCGCGCCTTGCTGGAATTTAAGAACAATCCGGCCGAGGGTTGCCAGAGAGTCAATGAATTGCTTGATCACCATATCCTGCGCATCGCCGGGCAGATGGCGAATCTGCAAACCCTGCAGCAGCAGCTGGTGACCCTGCGCCACCAGTGCGACCAGCCGCAGCCGTCGCAAGACTGCGCCATCCTGCAAAACCTGTCCGAGGCGGCCAGCGGCCACGACTGCGCCTGCCATACCGAACTTCATTGATACGATTGCTACATGCTGAAACTGTTGCCTGCAAGAACTTTATTCACCTTGTCCCTGCTGTCGCCGCTGTGCCATGCGGCCGATGCGCCGGCCGCCGCCGGCCATTACCTGACCCTGTACGCCGCCCCCGGCGTGCCGCAAGACGATGACCCGTACACCTGGAGCACGGCGGGCGGCAAGCAGCTGACAAAGGGCGTGACCAAGGCGGACGGCCGCGCCTATGTCAAAGGGGAAGAGGGCGAGGAAAACTATATGTTGAAAACCGTCAGCATGCGCTGGCAGCTGAAGGTGCCGGCCCGGTGCTGGCAGGGCGCGCCGGAGGCTTTCCTGGACTGCGTCAAGCTGGCCAAGACCAGCAGCCGCTACGACGAGGAGCAAGAGGCGCTCAAGCTGGCGGAGCAGCAGAAAGAAGTGAAAATGCAGGCCAGAATCGCCGCCTATGCGGTGGAAGCCCGGGCCAACGACGATGCGCTGGCCTGGCTGGGCCGCCTGCCTTCGAGCTGGACCCTGGACGGCTATGGCAAGCGCCTGCTGGGCATCGGCGACAAGGTCACCAGGTACATCGCCGACGAGTTCAGTGAGGACGGGCCAGACGCGCGCCAGTTCGTCTGCCGCGCGCCCGCCTACTATGGCTCCGTGCCGGACCAGGCTGCCGTCGAGGCCTGGCTGGGATCGCCTGACGAGGTACGCAAGCTACGCGCCGGCCCCGCCTGGAATGCGCTGGTGGCGGCAGGCGAAAAGGGCAACTGGATGGCCAGGCTGGAACTGTATTACGCCTTGTCCGGCGCCAATGTCAGCGAACTGAGCCTGCTGGAACAGTACCGCATCGTGCAATTGATGGAATGGCTGCACAAGAAGAAGATTAGCGGCCTGTACAGTTATTTCATCGGCGCCATGCCCGTCGCTCCCGGCAGCAACTACAGTGCCGTCTGGCGCCGGCGGGATCAGGTTTTCCTGTATGCCGCCATGCTCGGCGATTACCATCAACAATTCCGCATGGGCAATGTCTTGCGGCGGGAAACCGACCCCGCGCTGGTCGAGACAGGCAAGGCCATGCAAGCCTGTTCCCGGGCCGCCATGCCGCAGCGGTACTAGCGCGACTAACGGGGCAGCAGCGGCGGGCCGCCGTCGCCCAGGCGGAAAGCATCGACGACGCGCAATAAATCATGCGCCTGGTCCTGCATGCTTTGCGCGGCGGCGGCCGATTGCTCGACGAGGGCGGCATTGCGCTGGGTCAATTCGTCCATTTCCGTGATGGCATTGTTGACTTCCTCGATGCCCTTGCTCTGGCGCTGGCTGGCCGCCGTGATGTCGTTCATGATTTCCGTCACCTGCTGCACGGAGGCGACGATGTCGCCCATGGTGCGCCCGGCGCTGTCGGCCAGTTCGCTGCCCGTTTCTATGCGGGCCACGGAATCCTCGATCAGTTGCTTGATTTCGCGCGCCGCCGTGGCCGAGCGCTGCGCCAGGCCCCGCACTTCCGTGGCGACGACGGCAAAGCCGCGTCCCTGTTCGCCCGCGCGCGCCGCTTCCACGGCCGCGTTCAGGGCGAGGATATTGGTCTGGAAGGCAATGCCGTCGATGACGGCGATGATGTCGACGATGCGCCCGGAACTGGCCTTGATCGAGCCCATCGTCTCGACCACCTGGCCCACGACGCGGCCGCCCTCCAGCGCCACGTTCGACGTCGACAGCACCATCTGGTTGGCCTGGTGCGCATGGCTGGCGTTTTCGCGCACGGTGTCCGTCAGGGCGTGCATGGACGACGCCGTTTCCTGAAGGGAGTGGGCTTGCGCCTCCGTGCGGGCCGACAAGTCCGCATTGCCGAGCGCGATTTCGCTCGCCTCCACCGTGATGGTGGAACCGGCCTGGCGTATGTCGCCCAAGACGGTGTTCCAGTTCTTCAGCACGGTGGCCAGGGCGCGCGACAGCTTGCCCACCTCGTCCTCGCCCCGGGCGTCGATGCGCGTGGTCAGGTCGCCGGCGGCCAGCGACTCGGCGGCGCGGCAGGCGTCGTCGATGGGGCGCACGACGGAACGCGCCACCCAGGTGGCGATCAGGGCCAGCAAGGCAAAACCGATGGCCATGGTGCCCAGCGACAGCCAGCCGGCGCGCTGGCCCGCATTTTTTGTTTCCTGCAGCGCGTCGACGGTGCGGCGATCGAGGTTGAGCAGGACCTGGCGCAGCTGGACGCGCACTTGCTGATAGTGCGTGGCGGCATTTTGCATTGCGGCCACGCCCGTATTCGGGTCCATCGAGGCCAGGTCCAGCGCCTGCGCCACGCTGGCCCGGTAGCGCTCGATGGCCGGCAATGCCTGGGCCGCCTCCGTGGCGGCGCCGGAAAACTTCTTGAGTTCCGTCAAGCCTTGCGCAATGGCGTTCAGCTGGCCATCCGTCTGCGCGCCGAATTGCTTGAATTGCTCATCCGACAGGCTGGCGGCGATGGCGATCTTCGCAAACGCATCGGCATGCACCTGGCCCAGGGCGATGGCTTGCTGGTTGGCCAGCCGCTCCGCCGCCAGGGTGACGTCTTTCAGGTCGCGCATGCGGCTTTCGTTTTGCTGCATGGCGAAATAGGACAAGGCTCCCATGGCCAGCAGGCAAGCCAGCGCGACCACCGGAACGATCAACATCTTGTGTGCGATTTTCATCGTAGCCCATATCGTCAAAAGAGCGGAAAACCATCCCGGTGCTGGCGGCGCGGCGGCAGGCTACAGGTAGATGCCGCCGCAGACGACGGTGTCGGCCAGTTTTTCGCAGTACATGGCCTTCGGTTCGATCTTCTTGTTTTCGGGATTCGTGAATTTGTATTCCTGCCAGAAGGTGCCCTTGCTCTTGGCCAGCTCGACTCTCTCCTTGACGAAGGCCTTGCCGTCGATATCCTTGAGTTCAATCAAATTCTTGCCCACCATTTTCTGGTTGGCGCCATGGGCAACCACCGTGCCGTCGAGCTTGTAGACGACCAGGTACAAATCATGCAGGATGAATTGCGGCGACTTGGCCGTGATTTCGCCATACGCCTTGGCGTCGCCGGCGCTCTTGATGTAGGCCACGCCTTTCTTGACCATGGCTTCGGCGTCGGCGCGCGTGGCGCCGCCTTCGGCAGCGCCGGCGGCACAGGGCAGCGCAGCTGCGGCAACGATGAGCGACAGGCAAAGGGCGGGGGCGAACTTGGGCATGACAGTCTCCTTCAAATTGCGGCATGGGAAGCCGGTGGTGAACCGGTGCGGCGAGACGGCGTCTGGCGCAGTGCCGTCGGTGCATGGTAGCGCGATGCCAGCGAGCATGCGCTGGTGCAACAGATTTTTTTTGAGTGGGGCGTTTTTGCAACGCTGCGTGCGCATGGCCGCAATCGCGTTTACAGAGTGAAAAGCAGGGGCCAGGCTATCGTGGCGATAGTGTGGCGCGCGCGCCGCGCTACCAGTCGGACGGGTCTTCCGCCGCCGCGCGCGCCAGGTCCTCGCGCCAGTCCTGCTGCACCAGCCGGTAGATATCGGCGAAAAAGGCGCGCGGGTCGTCCATTTCATCCCATCGGGCGGGCAGGGCGTGCGTACTCTCGGGGTCATGTTCGAGGATGGCCTGGAAGTCATAGTGAGGGTCTAGCAGCGCCTGCGCCAGCACGGCCACCAGCGCATGGCGATGGCGGTAGCTGAGCTCCTTGTACTGCGAGCTGATGTCGCGCCGTATCAGCGCAGCGCGCTGGAGCGGGTCGTTCATGTCCCAGCTATCCAGTTCCACGCCCAGGGTTTCTTCGCGGTCATACACGTCGAACGGGCCGAGGAAATAGTGGAGCGTGGGCAGATAGGGAGCGTCGCTCCAGGGGCCTCGCAGCATGGGAATCTTTCGTTTGATTGCTAAATATTTACGCACATGCGGGCAAGGTCCAGCCTTCGTCGCCCATGTCCGTCGGGTAAATGGCGCGGGTCTGGTTCTGGCCCCAGCGGGCATGGTCGAGGATGCCGTCCTCATGCATGTCCAGCACCCATTCAGTGCTTTCCAGCAAGGTGCCATCCTTGTGGTAAACACGGAAAAAGGTGGACGTGCTGAGCGCGCGCACGATGTTCTGCGGCACGCCGTCGCCGTAGTGGGGCACGTAGGTCTTGATCACGCACGTGCCTTGTTCGTTCCATTGCTGGGCGTACACGGTGGCGTTGCGGGCCGCCGCCACCTTGATGAACAGCCAGCCTGCCAGCATGATGGCGAACAGGAGGGCGGCGGCGATCAGGCTGGTTTTCTTGAGTAGCTGCATGAGGTCATGGCGGAGCCGGAAACGGAGTGAGCCGCATTGTATGTCAAGATCGGAAACACTTGCCGTACAGCACGTACAGCATGCATTGCCCCTTTTATTGCTGCGTATGGCCGTTTATTTCGCCAGTGCCGCCTGCAAGGCCTGGGCCATTTCCAGGTGGTGTTGCAGCGCTGGCAAGGTCTTCGCGGCAAAAGCCTTGATGTCGGGATCGCTGGCCTTCTGGCTGGCGTCGGTAAACAGTTTGACGGCATCCTTGTGCGCGGCCACGCCGATGCTTGCCGCGTATTCCTTGTCGAAGAGCTGGCCTTCCAGGCGGCCCAGCTTGTCGATCTGCGCCTGGTGCTTCTTGCCGGGCTGGTCGCTGACCTCGATGTGCTTGCTGCTGGCCAGCTGTTTCAGCTCGTCTGCCACTGCCGTGTGGTCCCTGACCATGGCATCGGCGAACTTCTTCACGTCCCCATTGCTGCTTTTGCTTTGCGCCAATTTACTGGCGGCAATTTCCGTGCTGCCCGCATCGGCCGCCTTGCCGAGGAATTGCTTGTCGTATGCGCCGGGCGCGGCGGCGGCGATGCTGTTGATGGCGATGCCGCTCAGCAAGGCCACGGCGGCGGCTATGGCCACGCTTTTCAGGGAGGATGTGTGGGAACTCGTGGTGGAAATACGCATGGGAATTCCTTTCATGTCATGAGTGAATTTTTATGCAAGCTGATGACAATATTAAGCCGGCAGCCCGCGCACACCCATAGGACACTTTCGATTCCGCCAGTAGGACTAGTCCTGTTCCTTGGCGCACAGTTCGACTTGTTTGAGCGCAAATAAGGCGGCGATGCCGGCATCGCGGCGCCAGGCGGGCATGCCGATGTCGAGCCATTCCGCCATCGCGTCGAGGTGCGAGGGTTCCGAGACGCTGTGTTCGAGTTCATCGAGCACCGTGTCGCGGTCGATGTACAGGCTGTCCAGCCAGGCGTCGAACGAGGGCGCCAGCGCCATCAAGCCGTGGGCGCGCTTGCCGGTCCAGCCCGGCAACTCCTGCACATAGGCCAGCACGCGGCCGCCGCCTTCCTCCGTCAGGTCCAGATAGACCATGGAATTGCCGCCATCGCGGGCGAAGGGCAGGATTTTCACGGGCATGCCCGCATGCTGGCGCGCGGCGCGGATTTCGCCGACGAAAGTTTCATCGCAAAAATCGCCTTCGTCGGCGCTGAAAAAGGTATTGAAACCCATTTTTTCCACGCCGCCGTTGCCGTCCGGTACATCCGTCGTGTAGTCGAACCAGGCGCCGTTGGCCACTTGCAGGAAAGCCAGGAAAGCGGGCGGCAACGGTGCTTCCAGCAGAGTTTCGATGGCGGCGATCTGCTGCGCCGTGGGGGCAGGCTTGGCGCCCTCGAGCGCCAGGTGGCGGTACTGCGTGTAATAAGTCATGGATTATCCTTGTAGTGTCTTGCGGCCGCGACGCCATCGTCGCAGCCCGTCTCCACCTTGGCCAGCGCATCGACGAGTCCGGCGCGCAGCACGGCCATCGAGCGGGCCTTGTCGTCGATCTGGGCGATTTTCGTTTCCAGCATGGCCCGCTTGGTGGCCGCATCGAGCGCATTTTCCTGCCAGACGGCAATGACTTCGGCGATTTCCTTCAAGGTAAAGCCCAGGGCCTTGGCGTGGCCGATCAGCTCGATCCGGCGCAAGGCCTGCGCCGAGTATTCCTTGTAGTTGTTCGTCATGCCCGGCTGCGGCGCTTCATCCAGCAGCCCCTGGCGCTCGTAGAAGCGCACCGTGTCCTTGCTGACGCCCGTCAGGCGGGTGATTTCTCCGATGCGCATGATTTTTCTGTTGACCGTGGACTAAAGACCACAGTTTACAGTGAAAACCTCATTCACTCCACACCGCTGCCATGACCGCTTTCAATTACACCAACCAGACCGTGCTGATCACGGGCGCCTCGTCCGGCATCGGCCGCGTCTTTGCGGAAACCCTGGCCGCGCGCGGCGCGCATTTGCTGCTGCTGGCCCGCTCCGGCGCCGTGCTCGAGACGCTGGCCGCCGACCTTGCCAAGCGCCACGGCATCCGCGCCCACGCGCTGGTGGCCGACCTGAGCCTGCCCGGCGCGGCCCAGAACGCCCATGCGCAGGCGTGCGCGCTGGGCATGCCGCCCGACGTACTGATCAATAATGCGGGTTTCGCCACGCATGGCAGGTTCGAGACCATCCCTCTCGCGCGCCAGGCGGCCGAAGTGACCGTCAATTGCACGGCCCTGATGGAACTGACGCACTGCGCCTTGCCGCACATGCTGGCGCTGGGGCGCGGCGCCATCATCAACGTGGCGTCCACGGCGGCCCTGCAGCCCGATCCCTACATGGCCGTCTACGGCGCCAGCAAGGCTTTCGTGCTGTCGTTTTCGGAAGCGCTGTGGGCGGAAAACCGCCAGCGCGGCGTGCGCGTGCTGGCGCTGTGCCCGGGCGCCACGGAGACGGCCTTCTTCGACGTCGTGGCCGCGCCCGAGGCGGCCGTGGGCAAGCGCATGGCGCCGCAAGCCGTCGTCGACGAAGCGCTGCGCGCGCTGGACCGGGGCCGCAGCAGCCATGTGGCGGGCCGGCCCAACCGGCTGCTGGCCTGGCTGCCGCGCTTGCTGCCCCGTCAGGCCGTGCTGGGCATCGTGCAAGCCATGCTCAAGCCGAAGGGGCAGGGCGGCGTAACGCTCGCTCGCTGAAACAGGGGAGAACAGGGAGGTGCAAGGCGGGCGTGACTGTTTGCCCCCCGGAATTGCTTCTGCGCTTCCGTCTGATGCGCCGCAAGACAGTATGGTTTATTGAAAGAGACACTGGAAGCCCGCTGGCCAAGGACATTGATGTCAGAACCGCGGCAGTCGACACGGCGCCAGCTGAAAAATTGCGCCGGGCGACCTCACAAGAAAGGTCTCGGACATGGCATACAGCCGACCAGCCCGCATGCGCATGGGGCTCTGCTGCTGCCTGCTGCTCGCGGGCTGCTCTTCGCCCATGCAGCGGTATGGCGGACACGACCCGGCCATGGCCTATGTCCCTGTCGCGCGTGCCGGCATCAGCGATGCCAGGGCGCCGTTCCGGGCGCTGTTTTGCGCAGTGCTGGCAGGTTCGTCGCCAGCATCCCGACAGCCGTGCGACTTCTGGCTGCGCCGCCTCGACGACGAATTGCCCGCGCCCGCCAGCGTCTTGCTGCAAGCGGAAAAAGGTCCGCAACAAGGTCCGCGGCCATTCGATCTGCTGATCGTGAGCGGCGTCTTTTCCGAATGCCTGCCCCGCGTGCGCGCATTTGCGGACGCAGTCGGGCGCTTCCGCCAATTGGGGTATGCGGTGGATTATGTTCCCGTGAAGGGACGCGCGAGCGCTATATTCAATGCGGACATCATCTACACAACCGTCAATGCACTTCGTAGCAGCCAAAAAAACAGGAAATTCGTGGTGCTGGCCTACTCCAAAGGGGCGATCGACACGCTCACCGCGTTGGAGCGTCACCCGGAACTGGCGGCGGACATCGCTGCCGTCATCAGTTTTGCCGGTGCCGTGAACGGATCGCCGCTGGCTGATCAATATCGCGGCCTGTATGAACGTCTGTTCGCCGCCATTCCCGATCAGGCATGTCCAGTGACTGATGGCGGCGAGATCGCAGACCTCACCCGTGAGTACCGGCTCAACTGGCTGGTTTCACATCCGGTGCCGCGCCAACCCGCGCTGTTTTCCATCGTCGCGACACCGACGCCGGATCGGGTTTCCAGGGTGCTGCTGCCGATGCATGCACCCCTGTCGCGTATCGATCCACGCAACGATGGCCAGATTCTGCACTTTGATGCGCTACTGCCCGGCGCCACGCTGCTCGGCTATGTGAACGCCGACCACTTCGCCATCGCCTTGCCGTTTGTGCAACACATGCCGCTACTGGCTCATACCTTGATCGACATGAATGATTTTCCGCGCGGGCCGCTGGCCGAAGCGGCCGTTTTATACGTTGAAGAAACACTGCTGCCACCGGCAAAGAGTCCGGCAAACGGTCAATAAGCATGGCAGAGGAACTCATTTAATATTCCGGCATCAAACCTGGCATGGCGTCAGCCATGGATCTGTGCATTTCCCATGCGATTTCCCACCTGTAGACACACTTTCTCACCTGGCATTGCCTGGCTATCCATGCGCGACCCTGCCAGATGACTTTAATGATGCGTTCTGTCAAAAAGGGATGTCATGAAAATCTTAACAGTAATCGCTCTCTTTTTCTCAATGGCAAACGCCGGGGCTTTCGAACAGTGGGAGCACAAGAGAATGGGCGACCTGGCCTACTATCTGGCCATGGAGATTCATTGTTTTGCAAAAAACTCTCCGCCGCTGGAGTGTCGGACCATCAACCGTGAAACCCCCGACGAAAACATGCGCGAAAAAGAACTGGGGAGGCAATGTGCGACACAGGAATTAAAAAGAACATGCGAACTGTTCGATGACATAGCCGCCGAGATAGAGAAAAATGACACAGACAAGGAAAATTTGAATCGATTGCATGAAGCGCTGCGTAAGGAGTGCGCGAAAGAAAAAAAGGCGAATTATTGCAAGAAGAGGAATGAATTGCAGATCGTTCGCTGGAAAAGTACTTTCTTCTTTGATCCAATTTATTCCGGCGACCAGGATGACCGCAAAAAAAAGTATACTGACGAGAAAATCAGCTACGGGGATGTTGTCGGTTGCGTCGACTATTTCCTGACGCCGGAAAAAATGATGGCGGGCAGTGAAAGCAGCTTGTTCAAGTCGCTGAACAAATTGAAGAAGTATCCGGAGCCGAAGCGTGCAATTCACCTTTATCCACAACAAAGAGTCGATCTGGACTTGTCGGTGGCCAATCGTTGCTTCAAAGCGCTGTGGAACTTCGAAGGTAACCGTGCCGCGCATATGAACCATACGCATTTCCAGTCTGAACTGATTTTATCTCAACGCAATATGCATCTTCTGGCCCTGAGTTTACGGGTTTCTGAAAAAAATATCTTTGGCGCGCTGACTGCGAACGCCATATCCGATCACTATCTTCACGACAGCTTCGCTCCGGGCCACATTACCGCATGGCGCAGCAGGCTGACCGATGTCGCGGCAAATGCTTTTCACGACAAGAGAAATAGATTGGGCGCGCGGGCATCGATCGATGAAAAATTCTTCGCGAAGATGAACGCCATCACAATAGACGGGTTGGCAACGACAATTACAGATAAGCTGCTGGAAAGAGCGGATGAAAAAAACAATCCATATCTGGCGCGGAGCGTCAGGAATTACTTCCTGCTGGCCGAGCAAAAAGATCGGCAGGAGACTTGCTGTACGTCGATGTCTCCAGCCGAGCAGCTGCTGTATCTGCGAAATATCGCGGAATCCCTGGTCCAGGCGAAGGAGATAACACTCAAGGGAGATGATTTTTTATGGGATGACATGCAAAAAGAACAGCGGCTGCTGCTGCTGGTTACCGAAGTACGCTCCATATTGGATATCCTTGAAAGCAGCATGCTGCAGGAGCCTGATAAAAATGGCGAAGCCAGGGTGAAAATCGTGGACTCCTTTAAAAACAACAACTGGTTCTGGTTTGAAAAGGATAAGACAGCGGGGCAGGTGGTCGCTTTCATCGGACCGTCACAATTAACCGCGACGATCGGCCCTGTAAAATATGAAGTGGAAAATATTCCAAAAATATACGGTTATGAAAGAAATGATCCCATTTACGGGGTCAGTATCGGCTTTGATGACATGCTGTTCGGCGACCAGCACAACAGATCCACGATCCTGTTCGAGCGTCTTATTTTTGGGAATGCGAACGAGAAACGGGATTCATTGAATCTGGCCCTGCTTGGCGGTGTTCACGCTTCCCACTCCCCGTTTGGCAACGATGCAGGTTTTTCGCTGCGCGGCGCCGTCATCCTGCCTCAGACGGAAACCATCCTCAGCATTCCTTTCCGCTATGTCCGGATGCATGAAGCTTCACATAAGACATGGAAGCCGACTATCGGCCTGCGCTTAGATCAAGGTTTCAGCAGTTTTGCAACGTTTTATCTTGAAATTACCCATGACAGCGCCACGCAAAGAGATGGCGGCATCCAGTCGGGATTATCGATCGGCGCTGGGCTGGGGTTCGCTGCTCCTCAGTGCCGAACTCCCGGCATCAGCTCGCTGATGGCTTGCCGGTGACATGTCGTCAGCAAGGCAGGAAGTCAAAACGCCATGGTGGCGAACATGGCCAGCACGGCCGTCGCCATGACGATGGTAGCCAGCCAGCCCAGCGCCCGCAGGCGGCGCGAAATGGTCAAGGTGCCCATGATGGCGGGGCGCGAGGCCATCACCATCATCAGGGCCATGATGGGCACGGAAATGACGCCGTTGATGACGGCGCTCCAGTACAGGGCCTTGATGGGGTCGAGCGGCGAAAAGCACAGGGCGGCGCCGATTACGGTGGCCGTGACGATGATGCCGTAAAACTTCTTGGCGGCCCGGGGCGCCAGTTCCAGGCTGTTTTTCCAGTGAAAGGCGCCCGCCATGGCGTAGGCGGCCGAACCGGCCAGCACGGGAATGGCCAGCAAGCCCGTGCCGATGATGCCCAGGCTGAACAGGGCGAAGGCGAATTCGCCGGCAATCGGGCGCAGGGCGGACGCGGCCTGGGCCGACGTGTCGATATGCGTGATGCCTTGCGCGCCCAGGGTCACGGCCGTCGTCAGCATGATGAAGAAGGCCACCAGGTTGGAAAAGCCCATGCCGATGGCCGTATCCATCTTGATGCGCTGGAATTGCCGTGGCGCCTGTTCCGGGGCGCGGCGCAAGGCTTGCGCGCTGGAATCGGCCTGCAGGTCTTCCACCTCCTGCGAGGCTTGCCAAAAGAATAAATAGGGGCTGATCGTCGTGCCGAACACGGCCACGATCATGGTCACCGAGGCGGCCGACCAGGCGAACTGGGGCCAGACGGTGCGCAGCGCCACGTCGCCCCACGGAATATGCACGGTGAGCACGGTGGCCACATAGGCCAGCAAGCCCAGGGTCAGCCATTTCAGGATGCGCACGTACTGCTGATAGGGAATGAACACTTGCAGCAGCAGCGAGAGCAAGCCGAAGCCCGCGGCGTACAGATGCGTGGGGCCGCCGATGATCAGCGTCAGGGCGTCGCCCATGGCGGCCACGTCGGCGGCAATATTGATGACATTGGCCAGCAGCAACAAGCCGACGATGGCGTACAGCAGGGAGCGGGGATAGTGGCGGCGGATATTCGTCGCCAGCCCATGGCCGCTGACCCGGCCGATCTTGGCGCTGATGACCTGGATGCCCAACATCAAAGGAAACGTCAGGCAGACGGTCCACAGCATGCCGAAGCCGAACTGGGCGCCGGCCTGCGAATACGTGGCGATGCCGCTGGGGTCGTCGTCGGCCGCGCCCGTGATCAGGCCCGGCCCCAGCTTGCCCAGCCAGGTGTCGGAAGGGGCTGCCTGCTTGCGGACGGCGTCCGCGTGGCCGCTGTCGCTGTGCATGCGTCACTCCTGTGTAATGTAGGCAGCAGCGTACCACAGGCGGGCGGCGTCCAGAAGGGGCGCCGCCCGGCAAATTCACGCCTCAGTAGCGCGCATCGCTGGGCTTGCCGCCCTTGGGCCAGTCCTTGACCTTGTCGGGGAAGTCGGGACGGGGCATGTGGGTAAAATATTCGGCCACGTCGACGGCGTCCTGGTCGGACAGGTTGCCCTGTCCCAGCGGGAATTTCTGGCCGTGGCCCATCACCATGTTCGCCTTGACGAAACCGGCCGCCGTGTAGGTGCGGGCCATGCCGGCGCCGATATTGAAGGAACGCTCGCCCCACAGCGGCGGGAAGGCCGCGACGCCGTTGGCGCCACGGATGCCTTCGCCATTCGCGCCATGGCAGACGGCGCATTGCTCGGCATACACTTTTTTGCCGTGCACGGGATCGGGCAGCAGAGCGCGGTCGATCTTCGCCACGCCCCGTCCCGCCACCTTGTCGCCCGCCTGCGTGGCGCCCTTCATCCAGTCGATGTAGGCGACCATGGCCTGCAGGTCGGGGCCGTCCACGGGCAGCGGCTTGCCGTGCATGGAGCGGCGGAAGCAGCCGTTGATGCGCTCACCCAGGCTGATGACCTTGCCGGCGCGCGGCGCTTCGGACGGGAAGAAGGCGGAAATGCCGAGGAAGGGCGAACCGCCGGCCACCGTGCCGCCATTCAGGTGGCAGCTGCTGCAATTGAGGTCGTTGCCCACGTTTTGCGGCAGCCGGGCGCGCGTTTCCGTCATCAGCTGCATGCCGTGGATCAATTGATTGGCGTTCGGATCGGCCGTCAGGGCGGCGAAGCGGGGCGTGACGAAGCCGCCCGCGTCCGGCGCCTTGAGCTTGAGCTCCTTGCGCACCCTGGCGATCTGCGTCGGGGTCACTGGTGCGCCCTGGTTGCCCCACTTGCCGCGCACAAAGGTGAGGATTTCCGCCAGCTCCGTGTCCGACAGGCGGTCATACGCGGGCATGCCGAAGGAGCGGGGCGAGTGCTGCGTGACGGCCGACTGCCAGCCCGTCAGCGCGATATGGATGACGGAAGTGGCGTCCTTCGACTGCACCGAGTCGTTCTGCGCCAGCGGCGGGAAGATGTTGTCCACCCCGCGTCCGTCGCGGCGGTGGCAGGTGGCGCAGAATTGCAGGTAGCCCAGGCCGCCGCGCGTGTTGTACAGCGCATCGCTGCTGGCAGCCGCGAGGGCCGCCGTCTTTTTGGGTGGCGCGGCCGCCCCGTCCCGGGCGGGCAAGCCGTGCAGATAGTGCGCCAGCGCGTCGAGGTCGCCGTCCGTGAAGTACTGCGTGCTGTGGGTGATGACTTCCGTCATGCTGCCGGCCGCCGTGCCGAAGCTGTTGCGGCCGGTTTTCAGCAATTGCACGATGTCGCCCGGCGTCCACAGATGGCGCAGGTTCACCGCATGCCAGCCGTCAAAGGTAAATCCGGACAGGTAGAGCTTGCCATTGCCGCCGTCCTGGCCCATGGTCTTTTCCTGGAACGCCAGGCCGCGCGGCGTATGGCAGGAGCCGCAATGGCCGAGGCCCTGGGCCAGGTAGCTGCCCCGGTTCCACTGGGCCGACTTGGCGCTGTCGGGCTTGAACGGCGCGTCATCGAGGAAGACGGCATTCCACAGCGACAAGCCCCAGCGCATGCTGAACGGCCATTTCATGTCCGTTTCGCGGTTTTGCTGGGCCACGGGCGCCACGCCCCGCTGCAGATAGGCGTACAGGGCCTGCATGTCCTCGGGCGTGATCTTCGCGTAGGAAGGGTAGGGCATGGCCGGATACAGGTTGTGGCCGTCCGCCGCCACGCCCTTGCGCATGGCGCGGTCGAACTGGGCAAACGTGTACGTGCCCAGGCCGGTCTTCGCGTCCGGCGTGATATTCGTGCTGTAGATGGTGCCGAACGGCGTTTTCAGTTCCAGGCCGCCGGCCATGGCGGCGCCGTTCGGACGCGTGTGGCAGGCCACGCAGTCGCCGAGGCGGGCGACATACTCGCCGCGCTTGATCAGCCCGGCCGCCGCCGCGGGCATGCTGGCGGACGCGGCGGCGGTTGCCGCCGTTGCGCTGGCGCAGAAGGCCAGCATGGCCAGCAGCAGCATTGCCGCCAGCCAGGAAGTCATCGAAAAGGAAAATACGGGAGAGCGGCGCGGGCCGCGGCGGGGGATGGAATTGGCGTTCATGGTGACCCTTTATTATTACGCGCAAGCTTACGCATTCGTCACCACGGCGAAAATTGGGAGTTTCTTTCGATTAACTAGGTAATCTTCCCTAGTGTTTTAGGCCGGAAAATCATGTAGCCATGTAACTCACAGCGAAGCCATGATGCGATCGCGCAGCCAGCGGTGCGCCGGGTCCAGGTGCATGCGCTCGTGCCAGACCATGGCCATCTCGTAGTCGGGCAGGGTCACGGGCGGTTCCCATGTGCGCAGGCCGCCCAGCGCGTTCTTGAGCAGGCGCGACGGCAGCAGGGCGACCATGTCGGACTCTGCCAGCAAGGGCGGCACGATCAGGAAATGCGGCACGGACAGCACCACCTTGCGCGTGCGCCCCAGCTTTTCCAGTGCCGTATCGACGTTGCTGCGGAAACCGCCGCCGTTGGGCGAGACGACGATGAATTCCAGCGCGCAGAACTGGTCGAGGTCGGGCGGCGATTGCAGCAGCGGGTGGTCGTGGCGGCCCGCCAGCACGTAGTGCTCGGTAAACAAGGTACGGTGGCGCAAGCCGGGCGGCGCTTCTTCCTGCGCCAGGAAACCCAGGTCGACCTGGCCCGTTTCCAGCTCGTGCGCCATGCGCGCCGGCACGGCTTCGAACACGGCCATGCGCGACAGGGGCGCCTGCGCGCGCAGGCCGGGCAGCATGGGCAGCAGGATCGCATATTCGGCGGCGTCGGCCGCCGCCAGGTTCCAGCGCACCTGGGCCGTGGCCGGATCGAAGGCCGCTTCGGGCTGCAAGACTTGCTCGAGCTGGCCGAGCACGGCTTGCAAGGGCGCCAGCAGGGCCAGCGCCCGCGCCGTGGGCAGCATGCCGCGCGGACCAGGCAAGAGCAGCGGATCGTCGAAGGCCGCGCGCAGCTTGCCCAGTTGCACGCTGACGGAAGGCTGGCTCAGGTGCAGCCGCGCCGCCGCCCGCGTGACGTTGCGCTCGATCAGCAGGGCGTTCAGGGTCAGCAGCAGGTTCAGGTCAAGCTTGCGTAAATTGTCCATGACTATACCTTGTATATCAAGTATTCATTTCCGCTATGATAGCGCAAGCCCTACAGTTGTTCCTGTGACTTTCACTCTTCATCTTTTACAGGAGCTAACTGATGCAACTCCATGAATATACTGGCTTTGATGGTCTGGGACTGGCCCAGCTGCTGCGCCAGGGCGCCGTTTCCGCCGCCGAATTGCACGACGCCGCCATGCGCGCCTGCGCCGCCGTCAATCCGCAGATCAATGCCGTCGTCGAGCTGTGGCCGGCCGATCTGACTGCCAGCGACAGCGCAGAGAACACTGCGCCGTTCGCCGGCGTACCGTTTCTGATCAAGGACGTGGCCGTCAGCATGGCGGGCCAGCGCAGCGAAGCGGGCAGCCGCCTGGGCGCCGGCCATGTCGCGTCCGTCGACTCCCACCTGATGATGCAGTTTCGCCAGGCAGGCCTGGTCACCTTTGGGCGCACCAGCACGCCGGAAATGGCGTTTGCCACCACCACGGAACCCGTTTTATACGGCGCGACGCGCAATCCCTGGAACGTCAGCTTGAGCGCGGGCGGCTCCAGCGGCGGTGCGGCGGCGGCCGTGGCGGCCGGCATCGTGCCGCTGGCCCATGCGACGGACGCGGCCGGTTCCATCCGCGTGCCGGCCGCCTCGACAGGCTTGTTCGGCTTCAAGCCCAGCCGTGGACGCGTGTCGAACGGCCCCGCCATGGACGAAATCTTCAGCGGCCTGGGCGTGCAGCTGGGCGTGAGCCGCACCGTGCGCGACAGCGCCGCCTTGCTCGACTGCGTGCAGGGAATCATGCCGGGCGAGCCGTACCTGACGAATGCACCCGACTACTCCTGGCTGTCGCAGGTGAGCGTGGCGCCGGGCAAGCTGCGCATCGCCGTGCAGCGCGTGGCCAGCAATGGCGCCCGTCCCGCGCCGGCCGTAGCTGCCGCGCTGGACGCCGCCGTGCGCCTGCTGGCTAGCCTGGACCACCATGTGGAAGAAGTGCAACCGGCGCTGGGCGTGTCGTGGCAAGCCTTCGTGCACGCCAATGCCGGCATCTGGTGCGCCAACCTGGTGCCGTGGATAGACGGCCTGGCGCAGGAAAGCGCTCGTGCTGTCTCGCTCGATACGCTGGAACCGGCAACGCTGGCCTGCTACCGGTACGGGCAGACGGTGTCGGCCGTCGATGTCGTCGCGGCCCTCGACGTGCGCAATACCGTCACGCGCCAGGCCGGCGCCCTGTTTGGCCAGTACGACGTGCTGCTCACGCCCACCATGCCGGACCTGCCGTGGCCGCTGGGGCGCTACGGAGAAAGGGAAGAACAGCTCGATGGGCTGGGCTGGACGGCGCGCCTGTTTGAACATTCGCCGTACACGCCGCTGGCCAACGTGGCGGGCTTGCCGGCCATGTCCGTGCCGCTGGCCATGTCGGATGACGGTTTGCCGATCGGCATGCAGTTCATGGCGGGATATGGAAAAGACGGTACCTTGCTGCGCCTGGCCGGCCAGCTGGAACAGGCGGCGCCGTGGGGGCAGCGGCGGCCGCCCGTGTGGGCGGGCAAGGTGTAGCATGCCTTGCAGACGGCTGAAGCCGGCCGCCATAGCGGCTTTGGCCAGCGACAAGAAGCCGGGGTCGTGCCCGGCGGGTCCGACCCCAGTCCTTGTTTCTGCGGGAAACTTTTACAGGGCGGCGAGACGCGCCGCGCCGCGGCTTTCCATGCGCGACCGAACGCGCTCCCACAGCCGGTCGTGGAAGGGCAGCACGATCACGTTGCAGATCGGTTCCACCACGGCCAGCAAGCCGCCGAAGGCCATGGAACCAGTGGCCCAGTACATGACGCCGAAAGCGACACCCATGTGCAAGGCCGTCTGGCTCAGCTTTTCGCCGGCCAGGGCGGCAAAGCCCAGGCGGCTTGCGGCGTGGCGGCGGCGGATCGCGTGCCAGGCTTTTTCATGCCAGGGCAGCAGGCCCACGTTGATGACGGGTTCGATGATTGCGGCCAAGCCACCGAGCGCCAGCGAGCCTGTCAGCAAATACGCGAGGCCGAAGGCGATCGACATGTGCGTGCACACCTGGCTGAATGTTTTGATGGCTGTGAACAAGGGACGCTCCTTTCTGTTGAATTCGCTTATCCTTGATTTGGATAGTAACGATTCTCATTTACAAAAGGAAGTAAAATATTTCAACCGAATCAATAGATGCAGACTATTAATAGCCTGCATTCCATTGCCCTATCCTCGATGATGCGCACCTCAGCCGTGCGCCGGCCGCGGCGCCAGCCCGCGCAGCAAGAGCCACAGGCCGGTCAGCGGGTACACCAGGCCCAGCGGAACCAGCAAGGCGTGCATGACATCCAGGCCAAACAGTTCGCGCGCGACGGCGGTCCACTGCAGCACGCCGGCCAGCATGCCGGCCAGGGCCAGCAGGGGCGGGATTGCCCGGGCGCGGTACAGCAGCAGATACATGAGGGTCACGCCGATTCCGCCCAACAGCTTGTCCGGAAAGTGCAGGCCGTTGCGCAGTCCCGCCAGCAGCGCGCGCGCCGGCTCATAGGCATTGCCGTCGGCGCCGGAGGCGAGGAAGGCGACGCTCAGGCTGCGCATGGCCAGCACCAGCGCGCCCTCGAACAGGCTGGTCGCCAGCGCCGCCGCCACCAGCGCCACGTAGCAGCGGCTCAGCAGGGGCTGCTGTTCGCCGTACAGGCCGCGCAGGGCGGCCGCGACGGCCAGCCCGGTCAAGGCCGTGAGCAGACCGAGCATGACGATCAGCCCCACCTGCAGCGGCATGCCGCCCGCCCGCGACAGAAAGCCCGGCGCGGCAAATACTTGCTCCTGCAGCCAGAAATTCGACCAGATGCCCAGGCTGAAAATGCACAGCAGGCCCAGTCCCAGCCAGCGTCCCTGCAGGACGGCGCGGCCAGCCTGCAGCGGCGAGGCGAACAGGGGAGGGGGTTGCCGCGTGGTGGCGCAGATAGTCTGCTTCATCGATATACCTTTGTCGGAGTGGGTTCAAGCCTGTCCAGGCAGGACCGGCCAGCGCAGTGTCGGCACAGGGACGCGCCGCGGCAAGGCCGATCCGACGCGTCACGCGCCCGGGGGGCCGAAGTACGCCAGTACCCGATGAGTGACGCGGGCCTGCCGCGCCCGGCGGCTATTCCGCCTTGAACAGGTGGAGGAAGGTGCGGCTGACCGGCAGCACGTCGGGCCGGTGCTTCAAGCTCACTTCGGCCGTCTCGTGCGCGCCGCGCACGACCTGTCGGACGGCATGCAGATTGACGACCACGGCGCGGTGGATTTGCTGGAACTGTTCCGGATCAAGCTGCACCAGCAATTCCTTGAGGGATTGGCGCAGCAGCGCTTCGGCGGGCTTGCCCCCGTCGCGCCAGGCCACCAGCGTGTACTTGTCGTCGGACTTCAGATAATCGACGTCATCGACGGGGATCAGCCGCACGGCCGCCCCCACGCTGGCGCGCAGCCAGCGCAGCGGCGCCTGGACCGGGACCGGCGCCGCTGCGGGGCCGGTCTGCAGATAGGCCGCCAGTTGCCGCAACAGCGGCTCGCTGGCCGCGCCGGGCTCGATGGCCGCCAGGCGTTCGCGCAAGCGCGTCACCGTGCCGGCCAGGCGGGCCAGCTGCACCGGCTTGACGAGGTAGTCGAGCACGCCGTGCTCGAAGGCGCGCAGCGCATACTGGTCGTAGGCGGTGACAAAGACCAGGTGGGCGCGGCGGCCGATCTGGCTGGCCACGTCGACGCCGGACAGGCCCGGCATGTGCACGTCGAGGAAGCAGACCGCGGGCCGGTGCCGCTCGAACAGCTCGAGCGCCTCCGGCCCGTTGCGCGCTTCGGCCACGACATGCAGCTCCGGCCAGCACTCGGCCAGCTGGCGCCGCAGGCTGGCCCGCAGCAAGGGTTCATCGTCGGCAATCAGGGCGGTCGGGTTCATGGCCATGCGGGACAGTCTATGGAAACACGGAAACCGTGGGGTGCCAGTTCGCTGATGCGCAAGGCCGCCGCGCCGCCAAACATCAGCGCCAGGCGCTCGCGCAGGCTGCCCAGCCCCGTGCCGAGGCCGGGGCTGCCCGCTTGCAGGCCCACGCCCGTATCGCTGACCTCGATATGGCAACGGCCATGCGCCTCGGTGATGAACACGTCGATGCGCCCGCCATCGAGGCAGGGATCGATGCCATGGCGCACGGCGTTTTCGACCAGCGTCATCAGGGTCATGGGCGGGCACTGCAGTTTTTCGCAGCCGGGCGCGACCTCCATGCCGAACTGCAGGCGGTCGGGCATGCGCAGCTGCATCAGCACCAGGTAGGCGCGCACCATCTCCAGTTCCTGTTCCAGGCGGGTGGCCGCTTCGCTCAGGCGCGGCACGGCGGCCCGCAGATACGTGACCAGGTGCGCCAGGACGGGCGCAGCATGGCTGGAGCCCGTATCGAGCAGGGCTTGCAGGCTGGCCAGCGTATTGAACAGGAAATGCGGCTGGACCTGGGCCTGCAGCAGCCGCACGCGCGCATCCTGCGCCAGGCGTTCCAGCTCGCCGCGCCTGCGCTCGGCCTCGCGCACGCGGGCATCGCGCTGGCGCAGCAGGGCCGCCATCGCCGTCCATGGCCCCAGCAGCAGGCCGAGGAAGCTGAGCGCCACATAACTCTGCAACCGTTCCGGCACCTGCCAGAACGGCGGCGCACCGGCCCCGGTATTGAGCAGATACAGGCTGGCCAGAGTCAGCACGATCGCCAGTGCCACGCCCAGCACCTGCAACACCCAGTGGGGCAGCCAGCCCGGCAACCGGCGCGGCCAGCGCTCGAACACGCCATACGCCAGCAAGGCCGCCAGCGCCGGCAGGAAAACCGCCATGGCCAGATACGATAGCGGATCTTCCCAGGACAGTGCAAACAGGCTGAATTCGCATAGCGCAGCCAGCCCGGCAGCGCACAATCGTCGCGCGGACAGGCAGGTTCGCAGGCCATCGATGGCACAGCGCAGTGTAAGCATGAAGATGACGGCCCCAGGAATTGCCAGAAGAGCAGCAGAATAGGGCAAAGCCTCGCGGGCCGCAATAGCGGCCGGTGCGAAGCACGCTTTCCCGGGCGCCAGCGACGCCCTGCGGGGCCGGGCCACGATGGCCCGGACCACCGATCGTTGCCGCGGCCATCGCCGTCGCCCGGCCACGGCATCGCGGCGCGCTAGTCCGGCCAGGCCCGCGGCGTCTTGCCGCAGTTCAACAAGTCAGCGTATAGCCGTCGCCTGCGACCAGACGGCTTGCCAGCGTCCATCGCGCCACTCATAGCTATCCATATGCCAGTAGCGGGCGCGCGGCACGGCGTGGCCGCCGAAGACGATTTCCAGTTGCGCCGAGTAGCGCAGGATGGCGGCCGTGCCGTACAGGCGCACGCTGATCGCGTCCGGCTCCCAGCTCAGGTAGCGCATGTGGCCGGAGGCGATGGCCCCCAGGTAGTGTTCCCGTGACAGCATGCTGCCGATGGGCGTGATCAGCTGGAAGTCGTCGGCGTGCAGGGCGCGCGCCGCCTGCGTATCGGCGGCCACGAGGGCGCGCAAACGGCGGCGTTCCGTATGGCGCAGCAGGTCCATCTGCTGTTCTTCAGTCAGTGCGGCATTGAAATCGTGCATGGCAGTCCTGTTCGGGTGGTTGACACTTTGACGGTTTTTGTCCAGAAGTCATGTTGACACTATATACTCAAAGTGTCAATATGACCGCATGACGACCGATACCCTGAAAAGCCAGCACATCCTCGATGCGGCGCTGGCCGTGTTTTGCCGCTACGGCTACCGCAAGACGTCGATGCTCGACATCGCGCAGGCGGCCGGCATGTCGCGCGCGGCGCTGTATTTGCACTTCAAGAACAAGGAAGACGTGTTCCGCGCCGGCTCCGAACGGGCCCATGCCACCGTCATGGCGCAGGTAACTGCGGCGCTCGCCGTATCCGGCCCCGTCTTTGCGCGCATCGAAACGGCGCTGCTGGCGTTCCAGCAAGGCTTGATGGCGGAAATCTCCGCCAGCGCCCACGGGCAGGAGTTGTTCGACGCTAACATGACCCTGGCGGCCGACGCCACCTTGACGGCGCGGGCGACCTTGGCGGCGTCGCTGGCCGGCGCGCTGGAACAGGCCGAAGCGGCAGGCGATATCGCGCTGCGCCGGGTAGACGCGGATGCCGCGCAAGTGGCCGCCTTGCTGGTGGCCACCATGGATGGCATCAAGCACACGCAGGGGGGAGGGGAAGCGTTGCGCCACGGCATTGCGCTGCAGATGCGCGTGCTGGGCGCGGCGCTGCTGCGCATGTGAGCTTGTTGCCCCCATGCGCAGTCGGCCAAGGCGCTTACGGCAAGGTCTTGAGCACGGCTTTCGTCGGCGCGGAGAAGTTATAGCCGTCGTGGCGGTCCCAGTTGATCGACCAGGTCATCACGCCGCGGAAGTCCGGATACGCCTGCAGCGGCTTGATGGTGCCGCAGTTGAGCAGGCGCGTCAGGCAATTGAGGGCGTTGCTGACGTCGGCATTCGTCGTGAAGCCTGATCCGGCCGAGCTGCGGCCCGACGGCACGCCGAAGCCCACCTGGTCCGGACGCAGGCCGGCGAAGGTGTTGCCGCCATAATTAAAACCCTCGATCAGCATGCGCGCCGTGGCCACCAGCTGGTCGGCCGAACCGGCCTTGATGGCGCCCGTGGCGTAGGGCGTGTAGATGTCGCCATTGTTGTAGTACTGCGGGTGCAGCACCGTCAGCTCGCTGCGCAGGGCGTTGATGATGGGAATGTAGGCGCCCCAGATGCTGCCGTAGCTCGTATATCCCCCTTCCACGTACACCCATTCGGGCGCCATCGACAGGTAGAAGCTGCTGCCGACCCTGGCTTTCAGGTTTTTCACGGCGATCGGCAGATAAGTCTGGATGGCCGCGCCTTGCGCCACGCCGTTTTCCAGGTCCAGGTCGATGCCGTCGAAGCCATATTTGGTGATGATGGCGTACAGGCTGTTGGTGAAATTCGTCGCTTCGGCCGTGTTGCCGACGGAAACGGAACCGTTTTGCCCGCCCAGCGACAGGATGACTTTCTTGCCTTTCGCCCGCTTGGCGGCCACGTCGGCGATGAATTGCGCTTCCGTGCCCGCGCCCGGATCGATGGTCAGGCTGACATTGCCGCCGCCCGCGTTGTCGCCGAACGAGACGACGATCACATCCCAGTCGTCGCTGACCTGGCTGATCGGATACGTGGCGCCGCTGGGGTTGGTGAAGTTGTGCCAGTAGCCGATCAGCGCATGTTTCGCCAGGCCGGTCGGCGTCGGTGTCGGCGTCGGTGTCGGCGTTGGTGTCGGTGTCGGGGTAGGCGTCGGGGTGGGTGTTGGCGTAGGAGTTGGAGTCGGCGTCGGCGTGCCGCAGTCTCCCGCCGCCGTCCATGGCTGGCCGCTGCCGGCGCCGCCGCTGCTGGTCGAGGGGTTATTCCCCTGTGTCCACCAGTTGGCCGTGTAATTGATGTTGTTATAACTGGCCTTGCCGCCGCCGTTGTAGGCCGTGCCGCTGTTCCACGGCGCGTAGCAGGCGGCCGCTTCGGTGGCGCCGGCCAGCAGCACGCTGGCGCCTGCGCCGGCTCCATCGCCGCCACCGCCGCAGGCGGCCAGCGTGCCGCCGAAAAGGGTAATGATGAGGCTATTCATGACTGTCCGGTTCATTGCATCTCCTTGTGTGTTTTTATCATGGCCGGGCGGCTGGACACCGTCCGCTGTTTCAGGGTGCAAGCAATGCAGGTGGTAGTCAACTGGTTTTGTTCTTTGCGCCAGATCACAAGACCAGTTGCAGCCTTGCCCCAGACAATGGGCGATGCGGGCCATACCAGTGCCTGTTTTCCGGTGCGCTGGTATGGTCTGCGCAATGGCGTCCGGGGCGCTGTTGTCCTGTCCCGTGGAGACGCGCAGGGCAAAACCGGCGCCGGGAGCAGGGCGGGGAAGGGAGGCGGATGCCGGGCAAGGTCTTGCGGCGGCTACGGCGCGGTTTCCTTGCGCAAATCGGCGTACGGCACGCGCGACAGGTCCAGCAGCATCTGCGTCAAGGCCACGGTTTCGCGCTGCATCAGCCGGTAATCCACCCGGGTCACGGTGCCGATGCCATAGTTGAACTGGCAGGCCGGCGCCTTGATGTAATGCATCGTGGGAATCGGCTGCACGCCAGGGAAAGTCTGTCCGGCATCAGGCCAGGCGGCATTCCTGGCACGGCCGCCGCCAGAATTATTGTGTGGCAATACGAACCCGGGCGCCGCTCCGGCTTGCCTGAGCATGGCGTAGGACGCCTCCATCAGGGCCGGCGTGCGCGGCGTAAACAGCACGGCCGGCTCGAAGCTGCCCGTGGGCCGCAGATAACCGTTGGTGAAAGCAGGCTCTTCCAGCGCGCCCAGGTGCCCGATGGTGAGCATCGCCGCCATGCGCTGCGTCAAGCCGTCGTCCTTGTGCCGATCCATAAACTGCTCGACGCCCGCGCCGCCCGCGAAATGGCCGCCCGTCAGCAGCAGCATGACGCTGCGCGGCAAGCTGTCCTGCGGCAGGCGCGCCAGGTATCGGGCCATGTCGACGATGGCGTTCGGCCCATTGTCTTCCAGCCCGTTCGCGCCATCCGTGTGACTAGCCAGCACCATCAATTCCCCGGACTTGCCGGGGATGATGCCGACCAGGTTGCGCGTCTGCACCTGCCGCACGGTGGCCGCCATGGTCAGCCGCAGGACGGGCGCCGTGCCCGCCAACACGCGGTCACGCAGGCGCTGGCCCCGGTCATGGTCGATAAACACGCCGGGCAGCTGGCGCACCACGCCATCGAGGGGCGCATACAGGCCGTCCGACGACAAGGCCGGCGTATCCAGGATGACGATCACGCCCGCCGCACCGGCCGCCTGCAGGCTGTCCAGCAGGGCGATGAACGGCCCCAGCATCTGGAACGGGCGCGCATACGGCGTATCCGGCCCCATGGCCTTCCGCGGGTCGTGGACGTGCACGGCCGCCTGGTGGAACACCTCGCCCGTCCACGCCACCGTCGGCATCTCGACAAGCACCAGTTTGCCCGCCAGGCTGGCGTCGGGCCGGCTGCCGGGCGCCAGGTAGACGATGCGTCCCGCAATGCCGGACGGCGGCGTGACGCCCGAATACGCAATGTAGCCGGCCGAACGCAGCACGCCAGGCCGCTCGCCATCAAGCACTTCCAGGCCCCAGTTTTCCGGGGCCACCGACCATTGCCGCAAGCTGACCGGTTCAAAGCGCAGTTGTTTGACACCGGCGCGCGCCAGGCGTTCATGCAATGCGTCGATATATCCCTCGTGCCGGGGCGAGCCCGTGGCGCGCAAAAGGCGCTCGTCCAGGTCGTATTGCCAGTCCACCAGCTGTTTTCTGGACAGGAATTGCGTGGCGTCTACCGTCACGGCAGCCGCGGGCGGCAGGGCGCGTGCCGGCCAGGGACCGGGCTTGCTGGCACAGGCGGACAGAGCTGCCACAACGGCCAGCGCGGCGCCCGCGTGCAGCAGACAGCGCGAACGGTGACGGGACGACAGCAAGGCAGCGCGCGCCGGCGCCACGCAAGCACCTTGAGACTTTGCCTGCACAATCGCCTGTAAATTATTGATTCTATTGTTATGTTTCGCTGCAAATGTCATCGAGGAAGTCAAGCATGTCCGGCAAAACAGAAAGGCGGGCAATCTTACACGAGCAAATCCCGGTCCTTATGGATTTGCAATCCTATCGTGCGCGGCATGCCAACGGGCCATTCCGCGCGCGTCAGGCATGGCAAGGGCCAGCAGATCGACAACCTTTGCTATAAAACAACAACACAAAACGATTTACTTGATAAAATAAGTTTTCTTTTCTGCATGGTTAGGAATGAAATGACTCCATACCAAACTGACGTCGCTATTTGTGTCGCTCTGATAGTCATCGGTGTCGCGCTGTCTGCCTGGTGCTTCCGGGCTGAAATTATCAATAATAAGCGTGAGCGCTGCAAGTGTTGCGGGCGCCCCCTGTAAAACCCGTTACAGCGCAATCTGCACGTAGTCGTCGAGCCGCGAATCTCTGATTTTGCGGCTTTTTTTTGCCCGCGCGCTGCCGCGCATGACGCCCAGGCACGGCCCGAGCGCCGCCATATCCATCGGACGGCCGCCGTCAGCTTGCGCCATCTGTGGCGCAGGGGCACGGCTTCCGAAGCCCGGCAGGCAGGCCCGATTACCGTACCGCCGAGCCAGCCATGCACGGCGCGCGCTTCGCGGCGCAGGACTCGGGCCAGATAGGCCCGGGAGTGTGCGTGGCGTGGTGAAAAACAAGCTTGCCGCATCGCAGGCTTGGGCATCGCATTGCTTATCTGAGACTGTGAAGGAGCGAAGGCCGTAAATCGGTATTGCGATTCCATATCGGGCAGTACGGGGATTTTTTCAGATCCACCTAATTCTTCGCATAATTTATATTATGTCAAATTGAAGATGGAGGGTACCAGGCAGATCCTCCTGCCCGCCGTACTTTGAAGTAAATGTGCTACTGCTTCTGAAGTGAATTTGCTACTAGTACGCCGACAGCATTGTGAGTACTCCCGCGACAGCATTCTGAGTACTTTGGGGTTTCAGACCGAAAAAGATCAACTTAGTGTCGTGGAGATCTGAGGATGAAAAAGATCAACTTGCTGTCGCACAGTGTCTCGAACAATCACCTATCCCACTCGTCAATTGTTGACGTGCCGCGAGCCTGCACAGATCGCATCGGTCTAAAACGCACTCCGCTCGCCAGAAAAAAGGATGTAGAATATTTTGTACACCACAAGAACGGTAACTCATGCACCTCTACGAAGTCGGCAAAGCAGTCCGCGTCCGTCGCTTGGACCTTGGGTTGACGCAGCTTCGCCTGGCGCGGTTGGCAGGTCTGTCGCGCCAGACGGTGCAGCAATTGGAAGTTGGAACCATCACCGACTTGAGTTTTGGACGCGTGGTGAAACTGCTGGGTGTACTTGGACTCAGTTTTGCCCTGCCGACGGTCAAGGCCAGGGAGAAAAAGCGCGGTTTGTGGATGGCGGCAAAAAACGCGAGTGTCAGCTACAAGGGCGAAATTAGCAGCGAGCAACTGCGGCAGGCCTTGACTACCGGTCAAGTGCCGAGTAACAATCAATCGCAATTGCTACACTTTCTAGACGAAACGCCCCTGCAGATAGTCGTGATGGCGGTCGAGGAAACTGCGCATCTGGGAGCTGTCCCACCAGCGCACATTTGGGCATGCGTTGGCCAATTGGCCCGGCAACTAGGTAGTGTACGCAGTAATCTCTGGCTATAATCGTTATATTCGTAAGGTACGGCAGATGCTGCAGATTCAGCATGTCATCCGAGGTGACGATGACTTCGTCACCTCGTCGTCAGCTAGCCTGTCTCAAGTTTTATTCGCCGCTTCGAGCGAGCCAACGCCATCCCACACTGGGTAAGGCAAAATATTTGCTAACTTGTCCTCAACTACAAACGCTAGGCTGTAGCGAGCCCTGGTAACCGCGACATAAAACTTGTTCCGCGACTCTTCCGTTTTATCCTTTTCGAAAACTGTAAGATCGCCGCCAAGAAATTTCAGGTGCTTATCCGGTGGAATTACCAGTACGCGGTCAAAGCCGAGACCTTTGCAAGACCCGAACGTATAACATAGGAGGTTATCTGGCAGATATTTACGGCCAGTTGTCGACGACCAGCGGAGTACTTGGGGTTGAAAGGCAGTCAGATACCCAGTTACTTGGGACTGCTTTACTATAAACGCACCACAGTGATGGGCGATATCTTCAGGAATTTTCTCAACTCCGGATATCGTCTTGTCATACAGTCCAGCATGTATCGTATCGGATAGGTCACAGATTTCCTGGACGCATCTACGATTTTTAGGCATCGATTTTTTTTCAAACTTCAGCTTGACGACAAGGTAATCAACCTTCTCCTGAAGCGTCTGCGGAGCCTTATGGCCAAACGTTGTAGTGTAAATCGTCTGCCGAAAGTCCCCGACACAACAGATCGAGTTGGGCATCACCTTGTTGATAGATTTGATCACATCGTAATCCCAACCGACCAAATCCTGCACTTCATCAAAAAAAATCCTCTCATAAACTTCATTCAGCCGCCTAGCTGCTGCATCTTTGGATTGCTTCGCAATATGAGTCGCAAGCTTTGCTAACAATCCAGAGTAGGCCTTGGTTTTGCAAGGTGTAAGGTAATGCAGTGGATTGATCGTTCCGTCAGCCCTCTTTTCACCTCTTCCTTTAATATGAAAAGTTGTACCCGGCATCAAGTGAGGATTGGATTCAGTGAATGAGATGGTCGTGATTCGATCGGGAAATACCACGCGTTGATAGGGGCGCACCATATCTTCGAGATAAAACGTGAAAAGCCCTTTGACAATAAAGTGTTCGCTACTGGCGCCGTACAGTTCGACAAAGCGTGCACGCAGTTCTGCTTGGTTGTTGGTGGTATAGGTGATTACCAATACCCTCCCCCCACCATTGATGACTTCAATCGCGTCAGTGATGATTTTATGCGTTTTACCCGATCCGGCGCCCGCGATCCAAAGTTCATTAGGCAAAATTAAGTACCTCATCCAAGAATTCTGGGTATTTGAAATTTAACTCACCATCAAAGAGCCTGATGGCTGAATCGACCTTGCGAGCACCTTTGCCATTGCCTTTTATGCTCTTAAACCATTGAATCAAATTCTCCCTTCTGTCTTGTAAAGTGAGATTCGCATCATAGAGTTTGTAGGTCGGAGCCGATAGCACCTCTTTTGCAAACGCATCAAGTGTTTCGATATCGATCGCATTGGCATAGATCATCGCTGGCTCAAGCGAAAATTCATTGTCGTTAATTGATGAAAACAGTTTGACATTGGGAAATTTAGCGTATTCCAGACGTCCTTGCACAACGTTACCTTGATAGTCTCCGTCATTATCCCTTAGTACATGGATTTTGGTACCAATCTGTTTTCCCACCTCAATGAACGTCTTGAAGCCAACCCCGCGCACTACAATGATATCAATCCCATCCTGCTCAGGCAGTCGATTATGTTTTCGCTGGTAGATCTTCTTGAGCACCAGTTCATCCGACGGTCCCTCAACCAAAATCACCTTGCTCGATAGTGCTACTCGTAGGGTATCGTAGCCAGGAAGACGCTTAAGTGTCTTCACAACTTGAGCGTCAAGTGTATGCAACCTTTTGTACCCTGACTGTACTAAGCAAATCTTGTCGATGCTGAGCTTGTTCAGCACATAAGAGCTATGGGTAGTCAGGAAAAGTTGCTTGTCTGCCCTCTGGTTCTCAACGTAGTGCACAAGCTTGTTTAAATTAGTGTGGGATAAATGGTTTTCGGGCTCTTCCATCATCACTAAATCGATATCGTGGGATTTGTTCTGTATAGCAAGCTTGATTTGCACATTGCTTTGCTCCCCCTTGCCGATGAAATGAAATGGCACATCATCCACCTTTAGTTGCAGGCCCGTCTGGATGGCCCCCGCTGGTAAGGTACTTGCTGCAATGGTGAGCCTGCGATCCGTGATGAGGTGAGCCGTGTCAAGGTTGGCATTAACCGTCATGACCTCTCCGGAGTTGTTAAATACCTGTAGGTTTTCACGATAATTGAGGGTTAGTTTTACCAGTTCTTCTTTCTCGAGCGCAGTGTTGAGAATGCTAGAGATATACTGATTCTTCCCTATGGTGGGGTGGATTCGTGTCGGATCAATGTAAAGAGCTTTGAACTTCTTTGCTATCGGCCTAATCGGGTTCCAGCCAAAATCGAGCCATTCCAACTTATAAAACTCGATCGGAATACTAGTGATACTAGGATTGGTCAGCAGGTATTTCTCATACACGTCCTCTAATAACACATCGAAACAGGCTTGTACTACGACTCCTTGGGCATCTGCCTTGAGGCTATTATTCGTGCCACGGTACTCAGGCACACCTTCAATATAGGCTTCGATGGTCAGAACGGGTAGGTACTTCGACGTCTTGTCGGAGGCGAGGAAGAGGTTGACCGCATCTTGATTGAAAAGATCGGGCGAAAATTCGCCATTGAAGGGCCGTCCACGATGGTTGTAATTTAGCACAATTTCTAATGCTTCTAAAATCGTACTTTTTCCGGCATTGTTATCGCCTACGAAAATATTGACATCGTCATTGAACTCAAGAAGCTCGTCACGAAATTTTTTGAAGTTGATCAGCTTAATCGATTTAACGTGCACTTTAAACCCTTCTAAATATTACTCCATGATGGTGCATTGCCATGAAAACAAACGATACCTCTGAAGTGACGTTTTGTCTACATGGCAATGAGCTAGGAACGCAAAGGGCTAGACTAGGTTTAAATCGCCCTTTCTGTCGTTGAACTCAGTTCAATCAAGTTTGGGATTGCGGCCACGCAGATCACTAATGATTTCCTGTTGTGAAGCGAGCGTAATTTGCGCTGCAATTAATGCAGATTCCAGCGTTTTTGCTTGGGTTGATAGCATCTCTGTTTGCGCCGCTGTCTGGACCAACTGTTCTCCGAGTGTCTCTATCAAACGCTCGTTGCCGGCAACTTGCGCCAACATCACTTCGACCTGTCGTGCCGTACTTTGGCTGGTCGCAAGCTGTTCGCTGAGTTGGCGCCCTCGAGCCTGCTCGTCATAAAGGGACTTCTCAGCGTGCGAAAGTGCAGCAACGAGCCGAGCACCTTCCTGGTTTAAACGTGTCGATTCTTCCTGCTTTTTCACTACAGCCTGCTGTTGCTGCCGTAACTCCGCCTGTAGTTGTTGAAGCTGTTGCTCGTGGCGACGCAGCTCCTGCTCACGCTGCTCTTTGACGGATTGCCTATAGTGTTCTAGCGAGTTATGCGCATGGGTATGTTTTTCTTCCAGCGATCGTCGGTATGCCTCGTTTTCATCTAGGCGCTCCTGAAGATCAACCACCTGCTGTTGGGCAGTGTGACGGGAGATGCATTCTTCTTGCAGGCGCATACTTGTGTCGTTATGTGCCCGCCCTATTTCTTCGACGTAAGCCTTGGCTTGACGTAGTTGCTCTTGCAACGAAGCCATCTCCTGTTGCAAGCCAGTTACGATCCCGGAATGGTCGCGTTCCCGCTTAGCAAGGTCTACCTCGATCAAGGCAATACGTTCACTCGCTTCCTCGTGCAACCGCGTCGCCAACCGCGCCACGATATCCTGCAACGCATCGCTGATCGGCGCCTTGCGGCCGTCGTGGCTGCCCTCCTCCGCTTCCAGTTCTTTCAGATATTTATGGATGGTGGTTTTGGAGCCTGTGTTGCCCAGGGCAACGCGCACTGCGTCGACAGATGGGTGCCGGCCTTGCGCAAGCAACGCATCACGTGCTTTTTTGACATCGGAATAATAGAGTCCAGCACGTGCCATGGTGCGTCCACGAAATAAGATAAGATATTACATACCATGTAATTACATACCATTTTTGGCGAAAATCAAGGCGAGATTCTGCTTGAAATTGAGGCCGGATAATGTATTCTTATCCTGTGTCAGGCTAGGTTTTATTAAGTTTTGACAGTGCACCTGCACATTTAGCCTGAACGTCAGACAAACGCGGCACCCCTCCTTTTGCCAACGACCACATCACTGCCCTTGCCCACCTTCCTTCAGCGTTGCTTGCCATGTCTGATATCGATCGCTTCCTGCAGGCCGCCACACGCGAAAATACCCGGCAGAGTTATCAAAGCGCTATCCGCGACTTCGAGGTGGAATGGGGCGGTTTTTTGCCGGCCACCCCAGACAGCATTGCGCGCTACCTGGCCAATCGCGCCGACAAACATTCCGTCAATACCCTTCGTCAGCGGTTGGCTGCATTGGCCAAGTGGCATCTCGATCAAGGCTTTCCAGATCCGACCAAAGAACCAGTGGTACGCCAGGTCTTGCGTGGCATCCAGACCTTATACCCAGTCCAGGAAAAGCGGGCAAAACCCTTTCAGATCGATCAACTCAAACTAGTCGATCATTGGTTGACGGCCGGCGCTGACGCGGCACAAGCGCAGGGAGCACTGGGGGACGAGTTGCGCTACCGTCGCAACAAGGCACTGTTTCTGCTCGGATTCTGGCGCGGGTTTCGCGGCGATGAGATAACCCACCTGCAAATAGAGCACGTTCACATCACTCCAGGCGAAGGGATGACATGCTTCCTGCCGCGAACAAAAGGGGACCGCCAGTTTAAAGGCAGCAGCTTCAAGGTGCCACTTCTATCGCGCCTGTGCCCGGTCACCGCTTACGAGAAGTGGGTCACTGCAGCGGCATTGCCGGACGGTCCAGTGTTCCGCGCAATTGATCGCTGGGGTAACATCCGCCCTACCGGTCTCAATATCGACAGCTTGGTACCACTCCTGCGCACTATCCTGCACGACGCCGGCGTGGACGCGCCTGATCTGTACAGCGCGCACTCATTGCGGCGCGGCTTTGCCAGCTGGGCGACAGCCAATGGATGGGATTTAAGCACCCTCATGGCACACGTTGGGTGGAAAAACGTGCAGTCCGCCATGCGTTACATTGACAGGGAAGATTCCTTTAACCGTCGCCGCATCGAACATGCCCTGCGCCCTACTGATTGCAAGTGATAATGCACAATGACATTGCCTTAATTCATGCAAAAAGTGAAACGCATTGCGTTATAGCACCACGTATAGCTACGCGTATCCGATACAATGAACTGGTCGTCATATTCGTAAGACGGAATCATGGGGTTAAAATGAGATGATGGGATTTCCCCTCCTCTTCTTCTAACAATTCGACAGGTATTGCGATATAGCGATCACAGCAAAGCATGACTTCATGACCGCTGGCTGCTGCATCGACGAGGTTGTCTTCCTGATAATCACTGCCATCCAAATAATCCTGAAGTTTAATTTTTTCTTTAACGGTATCATAAAATAATAAATCTTTTCGCTGAGGAGACCAGCAATAAGTATATTCGCCGATTGGAATTATTCGGACCACATTAGAAGGATCAGACGCATAACCTTGAGCAATAAACCTTGAGCCGGTTAGAAAGAGTGCTTGGCTCCTATATTTTATGCCAAATTTTTTTAAAAACCAAGCATCAGCCTCATTATGAAGTGGCAATGAGAAGTTGCGAGGTTTTCGATCTTTGCGTACGGCCTTTATGAAAGGCTCGACTAATTTATTAGATCCGCTCAGACCTCGATAAAAGGCCAAGTTTTCAAATGATTTGATCATTATTCAATATATTTCTTTCGTGCACGTTTTGGTGACTTGCTCTCATCACTGTAACTCGCGGATTGCATCGATTTGGAGATTTCAGTTAGTGAATCAATTACTCCTAGCAAGCGCTCATACTCGGACATCGGTTTTGTTGCGGTGCTGTCTTGGAAAAGACCTGATTGTTTGTTATTTGAATGGGAGAAACGAAAACTCGCCGGAACGCAAGGAGCAATCTCAACTTCAATTTCATTTGAATGGCTCAATTTTCGAACTAAATTCTCTACACCGAACTTTGCTACGATTCTGAGCTCTGGCAGAGAAATATCTGAAGTTGGCCGATCCTTGAGTTCCTCACGTCTCGCAATATCCCTTGCAACGCGACTTCCCAATCCACCGCTAAAGCCTAACTCCCCCCTTGCACGTTGAAGTGCCGCCATGAATGTGTACCACAACGCCAATCTCCTATCTTGAAATGGAAGCAAGAGCTGAAGATGGTCGAACGTGCGAGGCGAAATTTGTGTGGCTAGGAAAGCACATGCGGCACGTAAGTCTTCTGACTCTACGCGCGTTGCAACGTTCAGTAGTGATTGGAAATAACTTCCTCGCTCTTCCCTGGTTGATTCCGCTATTTGACGAATGGATGGCTGACCAGGAACATCACGAACCATGTTTTTCCAAGCTTTTTCAAGTGCAGAGTGGTCCTCTTCGACCAAAGCTTTGCAAAGCAACATAACGTCATTCTTGCTGTCGATATCGAGGTAGAGCTGAGCAGCAAGATGGAGAATTGGCAAGCAATCCGAAATTGTGGATTGCATCATATCAATACGTTCATTGTTCCCTGAAAGGCTTAAGGCCTCCAACCATAGATCAGGTAAGAAATCTAGATAGTCAACGTTGGTGTTGTTGGTCAGAGCTCTCGCCCAAGTATAAGAAAACGTTCGTTTGCATATCGCTGGTGATAGGTCAGACACAATTAATTTACCTGACGCATGGTAAATCGATTCAATAAATGAAAGTGAAAGTACGGCTTCAATTATTGGAGTTTTTTTATAATGATCTACGGAATCAAAATGATTAAAACTCATTGCATCCTCCAATGAAAGCACCCGAGAGAATGCTGAGAATGGAGTTGGAGTTGAACTAGAGGAGTTTACTGCCGCAAAGAACTCATTAATCTCTGCACTGCGCATAATTACCAGCGAGGGCAAAGTTGCGCGGTTAACACGCGCCGGGTCTTCATCCCAGAATGCCAGCAATGTTTTTGGTGCCGCCGGAAAATTATAAATTGCCTGAGAGATACTGCCTTCCATGGAAAAAGTGCGCTGCACGAATTGACTCATTTCAAGGAGTTCACGCCGCTTAATAATTGTATGCCACATTATTTATCCTTGCCGAATATGTTTGCCCTTGTGATTGCCTTTTTTTCTGGATTTAGCAATCTAATCGCCGATTCTAAATATCCTGGAACCGATTTCTCATAATAAAGGCTAAGTGCCGTCTTGGCCCGCGTAACACCGGTAAAAGCAAGCCGACGCTGCACCCCTCGCATACGACTCAAGAAATCCAGTCCGGCTAAATGAACGGCTCGGAATTCGAGTCCCTTTGCCGAGGCGATCGTGCTAACCCATATCCTCCGCTCCGCATCAAATCCCTTACTGCCACACAGTGTAACTTGATCCGCGAGCAAAGTCGAACTCAGATGTTTGTGAATAAAATTAACTTCCTCTTTTCTTGGACACAAAACGCCAATCAATTCATCTGGATATGCAAGACGTTGGTCCCGAATCTGCTCGGCTATTGCGATGGCCTGATCCTCAATAGCTAAACCGAATTTTGGTGTTACACGTGATGGATAGTTTAATTCATCATATCGAGAATGGGTTACCATCGGAATATGTTCTGCTTTTCCCTTCATGATTCCATCAGCGAGCTTGCAAATGGCAGTGCCATTCCTATAATGATGTTTTAATTCATAGAGTTCACCAATTTCCATAAGTTCCGCATTTGAATCTTCAGCAATTTCGTAAACCCGTTGCCTCGAGTCAGCGGTTGCGACGACAATATCAGCGATAGCACGGAAAATTCGAATCTCGTCGATCAGATAGTCCTGCGCTTCATCAAGTAAAAGTGCGTTATAGACCTTACCAAGTTGCCTATCTTTAATCAATTGCAAAAGCGCTGAGGCTTTGACTTTCCGGGCGTCCATGAGGTCCATCCCGTCAGTGTCGAGCTTAACCCCATGCTCATTCAATATCTGATTGAATAGCGCAGCATGGGTCACCACCTTATCCTGAGGAAATTTATATTGGCCGCCACCGGTTTTGATAAAATTCCTCAATACCGAACCAAAAACAACAATATATAGATGCGAATAGTCGCCCAGAAAAAGATGATTTGCCCGTAAAAGAAGCAGGTTCGTTTTCCCGCTTCCGGGTGGACCCTTAATTACGAGATTATCTTCCAAAGGAAGGTCAAGAATATCATTCTGTTCCTCAAGTAAATCACTCGGGTCTTTCCACCACAAGCTAGACATAGCTAGTTCTCCTACCTATTTGAGTTCAGCGTAATCGACGGGATTTTCGCCGTATGTTTCAAAAAACTCATACATCTTTTCCAGTTTATCTAAGAAGTAATCATTAATTATCGTAGAGCAAGAAAAATCTTCAAGCGTACCTACAAAAAGCTTTTCTGCACAGTTAATATGTTCTACCGACAGTTCATCATCTGAAATAGCGGCACCGGTTAAGATACAATAGATAGGCCTTCCGTTATTTTCATCATGATGGGCGATACTTAGTTGTACCAAAAGATGTGTGTGAATTCCCAGATTCTCATTTTTCTCAAAAACAATTGTTAATTTTGACGAAAGCTCGGTATTTTCTGGCTCGGATATCGTTTTTCTTAGTGGAAAGTAAGGCGACGAGTTTAAAATGTTTCCAGTTTCTGCTGTTACCGTGTTGCAGAAATCCGAGAAAACACGTTTTCTTATTCTAGCTATCTCACTATTAAATACCTTTTCGCTATTGGCTTGCCTGAAATATTTTTGTCGCGACGCTATTTTTGACTTCAAATCTTCGACTAGTTGCAGCTTATCGGTCTTCTCGAAGAAGCGCGACCAACTAACCAATTCAAGCCGTGTTTCAGGGTTCTTTATAAGGCAATGCATAGCCAGTCTTACAAGCTCGACATCCTCACCGTGAATCTCCGGATCCTTCTCGAGAACCGCTTTTACGAGGACCGCAAATGGGTTAGAATCGTCCGAAAATATTTCTTTCCGCATAATCAAATCATGAAGCACTGCGCCAATTTGATATATTGTCACCGCACGCCAACCGTCTTCAGAGTCTACCTCGTTTCGCTGCAAAAACTCGGGTGAGCTATATCTCAAGGTTCCAATAAATGCCCGCTGATCGATATCGGTTAGATCGCCGTCGGCGAATGGCCTTAGGACACCTAGATCAAAAAGAACTATCTCTTGGAAGTTGTCGCTAATGCCAATATTCTCCGGTTTTATATCCCTGTGCGCCAAGCCGCGTTCCTCTAAGAAGATCGCGGCATTGGCAATTTGCGCAATAATTGGTCGCATATTTTCTTTGGGGATATTCTCGAGTACTTGACGCAGATTTTTGAATGCCAAGTATTCCATGACGACATACAGACAACCTGAATTGGAGCATTTCCCTCCGTCGAGTATCTCAACAATGTTGGGATGTTGAACGCCAATTAGGCTCTTCTCGCGATCAATTCGTGCAAGCTGGATGGCCTCGCCATATCGTTCAACCAATTCCGGATGAAACACTTTAAGTGCGCCGATTCTGCCACTTTTCGTCGCATGTAGAACGACGGCTGACTTACCAGCGCCTAGTTTTTTACCAGCAAGCCATCCACCAATAGTCTGACCTTTCAGACTGGCCGCGAAAATTTCTGCCTGCGCAGAATCCATACGATCCCCTTCATGATCACTGACAGTTCCCACCGAAATAGTTATTCACAAACACATTCTTTGTGAATTAGGCAATTTACACTGTTTTATGAATCGTGAGAAATTTTTTTCTAATTTTGGTGAACCAGCCCTGAAGATGAGCTTCACCAGTTGATTGAAAAGTAAGCGCCCGCCCAGCGACGTCTTGAGTGCGGTGGTGATTTGATCGATGATGACGTCACACCGCTGGGAAGCGGTTTAATCGCGGAGAGCCACTGGTAAGTTGCAGGTTCAAGGCAAGAATTCATCAATCTGGTTGACGGGATTATCGGCGATATGCGTCAGCACATGACGTAACCAAGCTTGCGAGTCGACAGCGGCGTCGCTCGCGAGGCATGTAGATTGTGGAATTTGCGCCGCGCTTGCGCCCAGCATGCCGCTTCGTGGATCATGCCGTCTTCGAGCAAGGCGTTGAAGCCGGCGTATGCACCGGCTTGGCGAACATCCGCTACTCTCACAGGCGTCTACTTTGCGCCCGCCACCATACCGGCTATAGGGGCGCGAGTCTGCTTTGGGGTGCAAGCGGAGCTTCGCATCGCTTACGCCCTGATACTATTAGATGTCCGGGTAGAAGAGTAAGTATCCGGTTTGACCGGCCATTGGGTGTCCGGCTTGACGTAAGAATCGCTGTCCGGATTGATAAGAATACTCACAGACCGAGAAGTATCTTTTTCACCTTTCCAAATGGGACATCCAAGTTAAAAAAACACTCAACACGCCGTATGCCGCCAAACTGCCGACTGCGTTGAATATCCGCATCGCCAACCCGAAAGCAATCATCATCGTTGGCCGCGATCAAATTGGTGGGGAAAGGTGACTGGCAGCCGCCTGGTGGATTTTGAGGTTATCAAGAGGAAATACGCGAACATGATGGACATTATTACCTACGACGACTTGCAGCGACGTCTCAACCACTCAATTAAGACCCTTGGTCGATGATTAACTTGCCATGAGATTTCAGCGGCAAATTTGACTCAGTTGAGCGGCATGCCACTGACGATGTGCTTTACTGACATGTTCGGGTGAATATCCTCGAAGTAAACCATGAGAAGGTGTAAATATGATTGGGGTACCACCCCTAGAATCGGCACGCGCAAGAACCCAGTGGGTGACGGCCTGTACCGCGGACGACTGCGCTTCCCATACCATTGGTGTGCCTTCCGCTACAGTTACTTCGCTTTCGAGTGCGCTGTAGCTCGCTAAGCAAACGCTAGCAAAGATATGCGCAAGCATCCATTCCTTTCGCGCAATTGGCCATTCGTCCGGATATGGTGCAGGGCGAGCCTGCAGCCATCCCAATATCCCGTAGTATTCCTTACGCTTTGTAGCGTCGAGATATCTCGGCGTGCCGCATCCTTCCCAAAGCATGCGCCAACGAATGTACGCTGCCGCGCTCGGGCAAAAACTTGCCGTAGTAGCACCTCGCATGTCCCACCAGATATGCCGGCATGCAGCAACAACGCAATGACGATGGCCGCCGAGTTTGTGTTTCATTCGCCGTTTTACGGCCTGATAGACTTGCAGAACAACGCGCATCTCTTCGCTAGTCTGAAACCTATCCGGCGTTGTATTCCGCCCAAATCGCTCAAACAGCCGGTCCTCGCTGGCAGAACCATACCCACAACCGGCCTTTGATAAAGGAGTCAGGGGCAGACAGTACTGGCCGTGATTGCTCGCCATCTCGTCGAGAACCTGCCCAACAAAAGTGATGTATCCAGTCGATTGGTGTTCGCGTTTGCCATGCAGGCCTAGGTCACCGCATTGGCCCGTGACCATCGGCACGGTCCCCGAAACAGCCTGAAGGTGGTCTATTTCGGTCACATACTTGTGCATCAAGCTAATTCTAGCGATGTGTTCCGACCGCACTTCCGGAACCCAACTGCGCGCCGCCATGATCCTGGGTCCCAGTTCCTCTGAACACCGTGGGCATTTGAAAGGGTTGTCAAAAACAGCAGCACAGAGTTTATAGGGAATGGTTTCATTACATCGCCTGCAGCGGGAAATGAGAGGCTGGTTGTGGATTGGACATTGACTGACAGCGTTCATTTGAGTAAGGGGTAGATGCAAACCCCAAGCCATGCACTGCTCGCACCATTTTAAATTTTCGGAAGACGCACTATGGCCAGGGAACTGGCTGAAGAGAAATGCGTCGGCGAGTTTGGCCGGGCTGGCACTCATCGCAGCACCAATGGCGGATAAGTCGAAAACAGCGTCGTCACGTAGATCGATATTAACAGTTCGTAGCAGCACAGTTCGGCGCTTGCACGTCCTGCTCACGAATACGGTCGCAATCTCCTTTGCTGTTAGCGCATTAAGATATGCAAATTTCATGAGCAGGCCAAACGCTGAATCGTATCCAGTAGACCATTCAGGCCTCCAACACCACTGCGGGGTCTTGCGTGCGAATGTATCCAGAAGAATCTTCACCGCTACACCCATTTGGGCAGCGGGAGACCAAGCCTGATCTCTTCGCAAGCAAGCACATAGGTAGAGTCCAGCACTGCCGAATCCCAAATTACTGACGAGAAGCTGAAGTCGTCGCTATCATATTCATGATACTCCGAGAGAGCACATTCAACGGCCCTCGCAAAGTAGGCCATTGGAATTTCGATTGGCCCACTAAAACCAGCTCCTAGATGAGCTCGCTCGAACGCGGACCAAACCGCATCGGCCTGATCCGCGAGCCGCAACCCAGCCGCGTAGGCTCGCGGGTAAAAGAAGCGGGTAAATTGCCAGGCACTATCGGCTGGGAAGCAGGACTGATCATACGCGAGAAGACATGTGGCTACTTCCTCTGCCGATCTTATACCGCCGAATCTCATCTCGGTGACCATGAACCGCAAGACAATCTGGGTGTCAAGTGATTGGCGTAACGCTGATTTTTGATCGAGAATCTGCGGTTGACCGACCAAGATTGTGATCATCCGAATACCTTTGAGTTCAAGCTGATCGTGCACATCTCGCAACCACTCGTATTCCAATACTTGCAGCTTCTGCGCTTCATCGGCAAAAAACACGATCCAGTCCTTACCCGCGCGGTCTGCGAGCTCGCAGATTTGTTCGATCAAACGCATGCGCTTACGTGAGACGCGGCCGGCTAAGGGTTCAGTATGTCCGGCAGCAGCCAGCAGCGCAGAGAGAAACGCATCTTCCGAACCTGATTTGTGTGTTTCACACCGGAAATTGATACAAACTGCATCCGGAAAAATTTCCATCAAATAACGAATGATGTATCTGATGGCTGAGGTTTTCCCAAACCGGGGATAACCGTACAGGATCGCACCAGGACTGCGAAGGCGGATTTGCTTGACAACGCGCTTTGTGACTTCGTCAATGGTCGGTGTCGGTACGAGGTAGCGTTTGCCGATAATCGGGTGATCATCAATACTGATAGGCCGCTGATATGTCATATCCATACTGCCTCCTAGAATGTGAACGTCTTGCGCAGCGTAAGACTGAGAGGCACCGCTTTGTCCTTAGGCAATGCTTCGCCAGTCTTCGCCGCTTTTCTCGTACTGTCGGTGGGCGGACGTTCGCCAAGCGGCGCCGGTCGCAAGGATATGTAGGGTTCCGTTTGATCGGCATCGGCAGGACTCAACTTTTCATTAGCATCCTCAAGTCTTTGTTGTTTAGCTAGTTGGCCGGCAACCAGCTTACGATCGCGCTGCCCCATTCGGAGGCGAACCCACGCTTCGACGGGGTTGTCGCCTTCGCGGATTTCAAGTTTGCGTTCGGCGAGCAGGCGGAAAATTTCCTGTCGCACTTTAAGCGAGTGTGGTGGGATGCCCCACGGCCGCGCGGCAGTAAGAATGCCAAGTTCGGTACCGTCCTCGAAAAACACTTTCACTGTACGGATATCGCGAGGATCGAAGTACATTCGCAACTTTTTCCCGATCAATGCCGGACTACTCGCTAAAATAGGATTGGTATAGCGAACATTGCAAAAATTTATATGTGGCCGTAAGCCTTTGAGAGGCGTGCCTTTCACCGTGACCAGCTTTGCTTCTTGTAACAAGCATAGGTTTGTACGTGCGACGTTTGGCATCACACGTATTCGGTCTTTGTTTCGTGCCACCGAGATAGCCATGGCCTCAAGCGGTGTGTGTCCGTCTAGGCCGGGATGGGGCTCGCCGTTATAGTCGGCTAAAAGCACCTCGATCATGTCTTCGAGTTCGTCGAGCGTAACTAGCAAGCGAGTATTGCCTTTCGGGTCACTGAGCTCTCGTTCAATAGCTTGGGGATTGCTACCTAGATTGCCTGGCAACTTGTGCGCGAAATGGCGCGAAACCAAATGAAAGAAACGTTCGATATGGGGACGGTCATTCGGCTGGCCTGGTGGGCCAAAGTGAGGCCAGCAGCCAATAGTACGAGTTAATCGACTGATGGTGTCGGCCGCAAGATGCGACTTCGCATTATCGCATCTGAACCAGTCCCAGCAAGCAAATTGCGCTTCTTCGATCACTGCAGACGGGAATCCGCCGCCCTCGCGTATCGCAAGCGTTGGGATGCCATATTGCCGCGGCCTAAAAGGTGTGAGGGCCGCTTGAAGTGCGCAAGCAACATCATGCTTGGAGTATTCTCGACTGAGCGCCAGGTGGTAGCCGACGACGCACCGTGTCGCGATGTCAAGAATTACCAGGATCCAAATCCGGTGCATTTCCACAAGCTGCTCGATTCCCGTACTGCCACGCAGCTTCACAGTCAGGCGGAGATCGATCTTGTGGCCATCGAATTCCACAACCTCAAACGCACGAGTCGCTGCCGGCACATGCGGCGTGAGGGTGGGAACAGCGCGAGCGGACGAACCGCCAGAGTGTTTAACTGACATCTCAAATGACTCCTTTGCGAGGGAATCAAAGTAGGCGTACAAGGATCGAATGCCCAGCCTTGCCTCGGTAAACGGGTATTCGTTCGCTTTAACCCCCGCCTCTCGACAGTGCTTCCGGAATGCCATGTGGATTGACCTCATGGACTTACGTATCTCACGTTCCGTGGTAATCTGACGACCTCGCTCCAGGAACGCACGCTTGAGCGAGGCTTCGATACTAGGGTAACGCTGCAGCAACTGCCTGAACGCGCCTGCCTTGCCCCGGCCGTTAAAGCTAACCGGAGCGTACCGCTCGTATTCCTTTATTCGCGCGTAGCGCAATGCGCCGCGGTATCCATATATTCTGCCGTCCTCGTGCATGGACGTGCAACGACGAAAGATGCGGAGCAGCGTTGCACGGTCTATGCCTGTTTCCGAGCTGATCGCTGCGACCGACTTTTCGGGCACAGTAAGGTAGAGAGTGAGCGCTTTTACCCGCCGATCGAACACCTGGCGCTGGTCTTCGGAGAGCGCGGAGACGTCAACGCTCGGCCATGCCTCCATAAGGCGAAAAGTATCTGGGATCGAAGCTCGATCAAATCGGTTACAACCGAATTCCAGTTCAATCTTCATATCACCACAAATGGCAAGGCCGATGAAAAGGGCTGTGAGGCCAAGCTTGGACACGTGGCCACCCCCTTATGGAGCAAGCTGAACAACGCGACTTTCAACAATAGCGGGTCGACTGACGGGAACAGCAGTTCAAGTTGCGTTAGGGTGTGAGGTACGGTGAGCTCGTGGCGGATCGCATCGACCAGTTGGGCAGGAACATATCTGCCGAAAGCTGCCAAGTCACGTAGAAGCTGAGCCCAATTTTCAGTGGCCCAAGGATCGCCAAAAGTCGCTTGGGGGCTGACGGTTTTGATCGCTATTTCGCTCTGCCGGCACCAGTTCACAAAGCCTGGCCCGAAAGCGTCATCGACAGGCATATCTTGCGTCTCCGCTTCGGTGAGGACAAACAGTACTTCCTCCTCTCCATTTCGGATTGCATAAAAGTCGATGAGCCGCTTGAATGGTGCATCGTTGATTTGTAGAGGCCGTTCGCAATAATAGGTAACGGCCGGATCACACTCCAACCCGATCCACGCGTTAACAGTGTTACGGTGAAACAGGGTCAGGGGACGGCCGATCTTGAGACCGAAAACGTCGAAGCGCTGTGACTTGCCAGTGGGGCGACGAGTTTCCATCGGGAGGTCGAACCGGATTTGCATTCCGTACCGCCTTTCGTTTTCACAATCTAACCAATAGAAAATAGTTCAAGTTATCGTGATGTCAAGGAGGAAATGTCCGATCAGTGCATCCCAGGTTTTTTTAGGACAAAGGGAATGGTTGGAGTACCTACGGGAAGTTCTAGATTTATTGCAAATCTTCGGCATGTATCACTTTTACTTCAAGAATTTATGAACTAAAAATGCAGCTCTCCGCGCTCAACACGGTGATTTTGGCAGGAAAATCGTATGAAAGGGAAGTTGCAGATTTACTTCAACGGACGCCCGCCCACAGCCGACTGCCAGCCTGAGAAAAGTCCCCTGACTCAGGCACGATATCTATTCTGATACGTCTTCAGTAAAGTCGTTAGCTTGTCGCGTCAGACGCGGTCGGCCAATCGGCGCCCGGCATGGTGCCACTGTCGGCCGCCGTGGATTTCTGACGCGGCGGCAGTCAGGCGCCGCCCGGGCCGGGCCGCGCTCGCCCTTTGCGGCGGCCCGGCCCGGCGGGCATGCGCCGGCTTCGGCGCGCGTCTTTACTTCTTGGCTACCATGCCCATGCTTTCCATCACCCTCGCCGCATTGTCCTTGCAATCCACATCCTCGGGTTTGGCGTTGATCAGTTGAATCAAGGACAGCAGATGCGCCTTGTTCTGGGCCAGTCGCACTTCCAGCGATTCGATATCGGCAATCTTCTTCCTGAGCGCCACCATCAGCTCCTCATGTTTCCAGGATGAGCTATCCTCCGGCAAGACTTGCTTGATTTCGTCCAGGGAAAAGCCCGCCTGCTGGGCGTCGCTGATAATGGACAGGACCGCCACCGCTTCCAGCGGATAGTCGCGGTAGCCGTTCGATTGCCTGTCCACGGCTTTCAACAGGCCCTTGGCTTCGTAAAAGCGTATCGTGGACGCCGCCAGGCCGCTGCGCTTGGCCAGTTCACCAATTTTCATCGTTCTGTTATTTTCATCGTTCTATTGCTGCTCAATTGTCGTGGCTTGCCGTTGCGGCGTGAGCGCGGGGCCGTGCGTCACTATAAGCTTGAAGCCGGCTTGAGTGTCAAGCGGGGCTGGCCGGCATTTACGCGACGCCGTGGCGCGAACGGCACACATGCAAAAAAATCTCCTTCAGGGCTTGACCTTCAAGTTAGCTTAAAGCTTATCGTGAGCCCATCGCAACCCTGGAGATCTCCATGCAACCCTTTACCGCACTGACGCTGCCCAATGGGGCCGTCATCCCGAACCGCCTCGCCAAAGCCGCCATGGAAGAGAACATGGCTGACAAGGACCACGCGCCCTCAAAGGAGCTGATCCGCCTGTACCAGTCCTGGGCCGACGGCGGCGTTGGCCTGATGATCACAGGAAATGTGATGATCGACCGCCGCGCCATGACAGGACCGGGCGGCGTCGTGCTCGATTCTGAGCAATTTGGCGCCCGCTTCGAGCAGTGGTCGCGGACCGCCCGTTCCCGCGGGGCGCACATCTGGATGCAGATCAACCATCCGGGACGCCAGATGCCGGCCGCCATGGGGCAGGAAACCATGGCGCCATCGGCCGTGCCCATGGACCTGGGCAACTTTTCCAAGCAGTTTTCCGCGCCGCGGCAGATGACGGAAGCCGACATTGCCGACGTGCAGCAGCGCTTTGTCAACAGCGCCCGGCTGGCGGAACGCTTCGGCTTTACGGGCGTGCAAATCCATGCGGCGCACGGCTACCTGCTGAGCCAGTTCCTCTCCCCTGTCACGAACCAGCGCACGGACCGCTGGGGCGGCTCGCTCGAGAACCGGGCGCGGCTGCTGGTCGACGTCGTCAAGGCGGTGCGGCAAGCCGTGGGGCAAGACTTTGCCGTCGCGGTGAAACTCAATTCGGCCGATTTCCAGAAAGGCGGATTCACTCCGGAGGACGCCAGGCAAGTCGTTTCCATGCTCAACACCCTGGGCGTGGACCTGATTGAGTTGTCCGGCGGCAGCTATGAAGCCCCTGCCATGCATGGCCAGACCCGCGACGGCCGCACCCTGGCCCGCGAGGCATATTTCCTGGAATTTGCCAGGGATATCGCCACGGCGGCAAGCATGCCCATCATGGTGACGGGAGGCATACGCCGCTATCCGGTGGTCGAGCAGGTGCTGGACAGCGGCATCGCCATGGCGGGCATGGGCACGGCGCTGGCCATCGATCCGCAGCTGCCCAGGGCCTGGCTGGCGGACCGGTCGGCAAGCCCCGCGCTGCGGGCCATCACCTGGAAAAACAAGGTGCTGTCGTCCATCGCCTATATGGCAATGGTGAAGTACCAGCTGCGCCGCCTGAGCCAGGGCAGAAAAACCAGGCCCGATGTGGCGCCCGCCCTGGCGCTGCTGCTGCAGCAACTGGAAACCAAAGTCAGGAATTGGCAGTACCGCCGCATGATGCGTGGCGGCGTATGAATCACATTGTTCCCGATCAAACGTGGAAGGGGCTCGACATGCATAGGAAAATCGCCGCGGCAGCAGTGTCCGGATGCATTCTCGGTACGACAGCCGCACCGTCCCGGGCTGACGCGGCGGCCGCCAGCACGCCGCTGATCATCGATATCGCCGGCCATGAGGTGCCGGTGGCCGCCGGCGGCCTGTATGCGCGCTTTCGCTCGAATCCGCCTTTATCGGTGATTGCGGCGGAAGCGCCGGAACTGGACCTGAGCTGGTTCAAGGGCATCAGGAAGGACAAGGTCGACATCGGCTTTGCGTCGTATTCGCCGAATTTTTATTACAAGAACAGCAAAATAACGGCAGTATTCACGGCCGACCTGGCGCGGCTGAAGGAACTGATGCCGGCCGACATACTGCAGCAGGTCCAGCCGCTGCAAGTGTGGCCGGGCCGGGGCGCCGTGGCGTTGACGGCCTACGCCTATGCATACTGCGACAACGACAGCTATAACGAGATCTCCCTGGCGATCGTGACCAGCAAGCCCGGCACGGCCAGTCTTGGTCCTTTCACCTTGCTGGGCCAATCGCTGTCACGGGACTTCTGGGGCTATGTGCTCAAGCTTCCCGTCAACGCGGAACTGGCCCGGGTGCGCGGCGTGGTCGGCTACAATCTGCCGAAATGGCTGACCGGCATCGAGCACAAGGAAACGGAAGGCAGCGTGGCCTTCGAGGTCATGGACAGCGAAACGGGCAAGCTGGACTTTGTTTTTACAGGCAAACGACTGGGCCAGCTGTCGCACGAGGCCGAACTGGTGCGCAACAGCTTCACCAACCGCGATGGCGCCGGAGCGCTCACGTATGGCTATGCCGTCTCCCGCCAGCTCAGCCACGCGTCGAGCACGAGCGCCGATGCCGTCGACCTGCAGCTGGGCGACGGCAGCTTTTCCCGCTATATCAAGTCCTTGAAGCTGGGGAAGATGATGAAATATGAGTACGTACCGGAATTCCAGAACGCCCTGTACGCGCCGAAGCCGTTAAACAGCCTCGATGCCGAAAAGTGATCGGGGCATGGCGGCGTCATCGGGGGTGGCGGCCCGTGCAGGCAGGAGCGGCACCCGCCGTCAAGGCCGCCAGTTGCGCTGCAACGCCTGGCGCTCGGCGGCCGCATCGAGGGGCTGGCCGGCGATGCGTTCGTCTATCGCCTGCAAAATGGCCGGCTCGGCGCTGCCCGCCATGCGGTAAGTCGCCGGTGCCGCCGTGTCCGCGCGTGTTTCCACCAGCACGGGTATGAGCCAGCCGTCGCCGCCCGCCGGCGCCCGGCATGCAAGGCCGGCCAGGGCCGACGCTTCGGGCGGCCCGTCGCGCAGCGTGAAGCTGCGGCAGAACTGACCGTCGGCCGTGCGGAACGTGATGCCGATGCTGACAGCCTGCCCCCGGCGTGGCGCGCTGGCCAGCTGCTGCGACAGCGCGCGCGCCAGTGCGCCGCCAGCCGCGAGGCGGCCGTCGACGGTGGCGACGGTGGCGGCGGCAGCGCTCTTGCCGCCGGCCGCTGCAAACAGGGGCACGGCCATTTTGCCGATGAGCACGCCGACGACCAGGGTCGCGGCCAAGGCGCCCCACACGGGCAGCGACCAGCGGCTGTGGTTGGCCGCCGGCCCGCGCGCGTATGCGGGCGCCGGGCTGGCGGGCGCCGCTTGCGCCTGGCGCAGCGCGTCGCGCAAGCGCTGCGGCACGGCCTCGTCGAGGACGGGGGCGAAGCTGGCGTGGACGTCGTCGCGCATGGCGCGGTGCCGGGCCACGCGCCCCGCCATCGCGGCGTCGCCCGCCATTGCGGCCCGGACCTGCGCGCTGGTGGCCGGGTCGAGCTCGCCATCGGCATAGGCCATCAAGGTTTCATCATCGAAATGCATCATCGTATCCTCGCCGTATCGGACAACTGCGCCTGCAGCGCCTCGCGCGCGCGCGCCAGGCGGCTCGTCAGCGTGCCGACCGGAATGTCCAGCACGTGCGCCGCCTCTTTATAGGGCAAGCCATCGACCAGCACCAGGGCCACCACCATGCGCTGGTCCTCGCTCAGCCGGCTGATCGCTTGCTGTACCGCAAGGCGATGCACCTGCCGCTCGGATGCATCGTCGCCGACGTATTGCCCTTCCTCCTCGGCCGCGAACAGCCGGTCGCGCCGTACCCTTACCCTCACCTCGTCTATCCACGCATTCTTCATGATCCGGAACAGCCAGCTGTCGAGGCGGGAACCCGCTTCCCACTGGCCGGCATGCCGGAGCGCCCGTTCGATGGCGACCTGCACGAGATCGTCGGCATCCTCGTGGTTGCGCGTCACGGCCCGGCCAAAGCGCCGCAGCCGCGGCAGCAAGGCGGCAATGTCGGCGTGCAGGGATGCGGCAGGTGGCGTCATTGCTATCTGGTAAACGATGGAGTGAGGGATTTTAGTCCATCCCTCGGCCATTTAGGCTTAATATGATGAAACATCCTGTATCACTGAACGGCCCGGATACCACGCCATGCCCGCCTGCCCGCCCTTGTCGCTCCCTCCCGCCCGGCGCTTGCTGGCGCTGCTGCCCCTGCTGTTCGCCTGCGCCGCCGTGCAGGCCCAGGGCCACCGTCCCGCAATGCAAAGCCCGATGAATCCGTCCATGCAGCGCGGCATAGGCATCGGGAACGGCAACGGCCTGGGCTTGCAGCGGGACCCGCCGGGCTTGCTCAAACAGCAAAACTGGCTCGAACCCGGCAATGCCGCCCGGGCCGCCGGCGCGGACCATCCCGGCGATCCGGGCGACGTGGCCGGCTTGCAGCAGTCGCGCGCGCGCATGGTCAAAAACCTGCTGCGCCAGTATCGCGACGTGATCGAAGCCGATCCCCGCGGCGAACCGGTGTTGCGGCGGCAACTGCTGGCATGGTCGCCGCCGCCCGCCGTGCTGGACGCGGCGCGCGCCGATGGCTTTATCGTGCTCGGCCGACGCGTGCTGGACGGGCTGGGCGAGACGCTGGTGATGCTCGGCGTGCCGGAGCGCTACAGCACGCCAGAGGCGCTGGACCGGCTGCAGGCGCTCGATCCCGAGGGCAGCCACGATTTCAACCATCTTTATATGCGCGGCGGCCAGGCCGGCGCGCCGCCGGCGCCCGCCCACAAACAGGGCGCCGACGGGGCCGCACGCCCCGCCGCCCCCGGCCAGGTGCGCGTGGGACTGGTCGACGGCGGCGTCGACGGCGCGCACCCGGCGTTGCAGGACGCGGCCATCCGGCGCTGGGGCTGCGACGGCCGCGTCATCGCCAGTGCGCACGGCACGGCGGTGGCCTCGCTGCTGGTGGGCAGCGCCGAACGCTTCCACGGCGTGTCGCCGGGCGCCCGCCTGTATGCGGCCGACGCCTATTGCGGCAGCGAAACGGGCGGCGCCGTCGACCAGATCATCGGGGCACTGGCCTGGCTGGCGCAGGAACAAGTTCCGGTGGTCAACGTCAGTCTCGTGGGACCGCCCAATCAGATGCTGGAGCGGGCCGTGCAAGCCATGCTCAGGCGCGGCCACCTGCTGATCGCCGCCGTGGGCAATGACGGCCCGGCCGCGCCGCCCCTGTATCCTGCCAGTTATCCCGGCGTGATCGGCGTGAGCGGCGCCGACGCGCAGCGGCGCATCCTGCCGGAAGCGGCGCGCGGCCCGCAGGTGATGTTCGCCGCGCCCGGCAGCCAGATGCTGGCCGCCGCCATCGGCCCGGCGCCGTATGGCGTGGTGCGCGGCACGTCGTTTGCCGCGCCTATCGTGGCGGCCCTGCTGGCGCAAGGAATGCGCCGGCCCGATCCTGCCGCGGGCCGCGCCGCCGTCGCCGATCTGGCCGCGCATGCGCAGCGCCTGGGCAGCGGGGAACGCTCGCCGGAAGCCGGGTACGGCCTGGTGGGCGAATCGTTCCGCATCGCGCCCGACGCCGGGCCCTGAGCCGGGCGGCAAAAAAATTGCCGGCGACGGAAGAAAACGGCTGCGCCCGTCGTTCTACCTTTACCTGCCGCATTTTTCCGCGGCCATTTCAAGGAGACCGAACATGAAATCCCAGCAACTTGCCATCCAGGCCGCCCTTCGGGGTGAGCACACCATGACCCGGATTGCGCGCCACTGCGGCATGGCCGGCGCCGTCGCCGTCGCCGCCCTGCTGTCGGCCTGCGGCGGCGGCGGTGGCTCCGCCGGCGAGGCGAGCGTGAACGGCACGCTGGGCGTCGCCATCACCGATGCGCCGGCGTGCGGCTTTGACGCCGTCAACGTGACGGTAAACAAGGTCCGCGTGCACCAGAGCGCCACGGCGAGCGACACCGATGCGGGCTGGACCGATATTACGCTCAGCCCGGCGCGCAAGATCAATCTCTTGAACCTGACCAATGGCGCGCTGGAAAACCTGGGACAGACGCCGCTGGCGCCGGGCCACTACACACAGCTGCGCCTGGTCCTCGATGCGAATGCCGGCTCGGCCATGGCCAATTCGGTGATTCCGAGCGGCAGCGTCAACGAAATTTCCCTCGATACGCCCAGCGCGGTACAGAGCGGTATCAAGCTGATCAGCCAGTTCGACGTGGCTGCGGGGCAAAGAGTCGACCTCGTGCTCGACTTCGACGCCTGCAAATCGGTCGTCAGGAAAGGCAATGCCGGCTATGCGCTCAAGCCTGTCGTCAAAGTGGTGCCGACGGTACTGAACGGCATCGACGGCTTCATCGCCCCTGCCCTGCTGTCGCAACACGTGATGGTAACGGCCCAGCAGGGCGGCGCCATCGTGGCCGCCACCGCGCCGAACGCCACGACGGGCGAATTTTTCCTCGCGCGCCTGGTTCCCGGCAACTACGATGTCGTCATTACGGCCGACAACAGCGCCACTGCCGTCATCGCCGCCGTGCCGGTGGCCAGCACGACCAGCACCACAGTACTGAGCAGCAGCAGCGCGCCGCTCGCCCTGGCGGCCGCGGCCACCGCTCCGGGCGTCATCAGCGGCGCCGTCGTCCTGGCCCCGGCTAGCAGCACCGAAGCCGCGACCGTCAGCGCAAAGCAGAGTTTCGCGGCCGGCCCAAGCGTGACCGTCAAGTATCAGGGCGTCGATATCGCCACGGGCGCCTATGCGCTGACCTTGCCCACGGTTGCGCCCCAGCTGGCGGCGTATAGCGCCACCCTGCCCCTGGTGTTCGCGGCGCAGGCCAACACGCTGCCGGGCACCGGCAAGTACAAGGTGGAAGCGGCGGCCACCGGGTATGCGACCCAGTCCCTGCCATCGGTGGATATTTCCACGGCAAACCAGTCTGGCGTCAACTTTACCCTGACGCCTTGATACGCGGGCCGTTCCTGCCCGCGCTGCACGGCGATGCGTCCACGGACGCGTCACCGTGCAGGCCGCCAATGCCGCTTCCTCCCCCGCTTCTTCCCCGCATCCGGCAACTGCCTGCGCAGGGCTAGGCTCTCAGCCCGTATACATTGATGTAGATCAATCAATTTTCCTGTCGTGTGCAGCAGAATATGATCATTCGCAAGGCTCTGTCGAACAGACCATGGCAGAGCGCTTGCGCCACTGCACTACGCATGACCAACTACATAAGGAATGACATGATCCCCACTACCATGAAAGCCGCCGTTGTCGAGCAACTGGGCCAGCCGCTGGTGCTGCGCGAGGTTCCCGTGCCGGTTGCCGGCCCCGGCCAGATCCTCGTCAGGACGGAAGCGTGCGGCGTCTGCCACACCGACCTGCATGCGGCGCGCGGCGACTGGCCCGTCAAGCCGACGCCGCCGTTCATTCCCGGCCACGAAGGCATCGGCCTGGTGGTGGCCGTGGGCGCGGGCGTGACCGAGGTGCAGCTGGGCGACCGGGTCGGCGTGCCCTGGCTGTACTCGGCTTGCGGCCATTGCGAGCATTGCCTGGCAGCCTGGGAAACCGTGTGCGCCGAGGCGCAGTTCGGCGGCTACACGAAGAATGGCGGCTTTGCCGAATACATCCTGGCCGACCCCCGCTATGTCGCGCACATTCCGGCAGGTCTTTCCGCTGTGCAAGCGGCGCCCATCATCTGCGCCGGCGTCACCAGCTACAAGGGCATCAAGGAAACGGGCGCGCGTCCGGGCGAATGGCTGGCCGTGTCCGGCATCGGCGGCCTCGGCCACCTGGCCATCGAATATGCGCTGGCCATGGGCTTGCGCGTGGCGGCCGTCGACATCGATGAAGGCAAGCTCGAGCACGCCCGCGCCCTCGGCGCCGAAGTGACGATCAACGCCCGCCAGGGCGACCCCGTGGCCGCGCTGCGCGAAGCGACGGGCGGCGGCGCGCACGGCGTGCTGATCACGGCGCCGTCGCTCGACGCCTTCCAGCAAGGCGTGGCCATGACGCGCAAGCGCGGCACCTGCGTGCTGGTGGGTTTGCCGCCGGGCGACTTCCCCACGCCGCTGTTCGACGTCGTCGCCAACTGCGTGACGATACGCGGCTCTTTCGTGGGCACGCGCCAGGACATGGCCGAGGCGCTCGCGTTCGCCGCGAATGGCAAGGTCAAGGCCGACGTGGAATTGCAGCCGCTGTCGGCCATCAACGAGGTCTTCAGCCGCCTCGAGCATGGCAAGGTCGCCGCCCGCGTCGTGCTCGATTTCAGCGGCAATTGAGTCGCGGCTGAGCCGCGCGCCTGGCGCGAAGGGGGTGTCCTATTGTGCGACAGCAATGAAATTTCCGTTGCTATAATTGCATATCATAAAGGACACCCCCATGAAAACTGCGCGCTTTTCCTTCCGCTCCGGCATGCTGGCCGCCGCCCTCCTCTTCTGCGCTTCCGCCGGCGCGGCCGACCAGGCCGCGTCCTCCCTGCCCGGGCATTACTACCTGCAAGGCGTCATGGAAGTGGGTTCCGAACTGCTGCTGAAAAAGGATGGCAAGTTCGAATGGATGCTCAGTTACGGCAATACCGACGAGCAAGCCAGCGGCGAGTGGCGCGTTGCCGGCGACCTGGTGACCCTGGTGGCGGGCAACGGCGGCCAGGAGCCGCAGTTCCGCCTGTTCGAGGAAGACGAAATGCGCATCCAGAAACCCGCCGAAGCGGGCGTGTGGGTGGCCATCGTCGGCTTCCCCCAGCTGGGCCCGATGGCCGGCGTGGAAGTGAAGTTCGAGGCGCACAGCGGCAAGACGGCCACGGCCGTCAGCGTGGCGAACGGCGACGCCATCGTGCAGATGCCGGCGTCGGAGCGCTGGGTGCGCGCCGGCCTGCGCCGCCAGGGCTCGAAGGCCGACTATCAATGGCTGGCCGTACCGCCCGAGCGCGCGCAGCAACGCCTCGCCGCCTTCGCCGTTACCGATGCCAGGTGGCTCCAGGGCCAGGCTTTCGAGAAGCTGGCCTTGCGCGTCGTCAAGGGCGGCCTGAAAGTGGACGGCGTGGACAGCGCCGTGGCCAGGGGCCTGTACACCAAGCAGTAGCCTGAACCGGCAATCCCGGCCAGTCCGCCACGGCAACGGGCCGCACCCCTTCCACGACGACACTCGTCCTCCCCTCCCCGCCGCCGGCACCCGGCCGGCGCGCCGCAAGGCCTGAATCAAGCATTTCCGCTCGCAATACGGTCCGCGCGCTGCCGTGCTGCCGTTGACACCCCGCACGGTCTGTCCTATAGTCGCCGGGTTAACAAGAAATGAGAATGAGAATCATGTTCATTAAAATACGGAAATGGCTCGCGTGCTATCCCCTGCTGGCCGCAGCCCTGCTGCTGGGCGCAAACGCACAGGCGCAGGCGACGGACCCCGGCGCCGGCGCCAAGCAATTGTGGCAATTGATTGATTATGTGGCCGTCGATTACAGCGGCGCCGTCGAGCACGGCAAAGTGGTCAGCGAGGCGGAATACGCGGAAATGCTCGATTTTACCGACAACGCGACGACGCAGATCGCCGCCCTGCCCGCCCACGCTTCGCAGGCGGCCATCGCCGCCGCCATCGCCGACCTGCGCAAAGCCGTCGTCGCCAAGGCCGACGGCGCAGAAGTCAAGCGCCTGGCGCACCACGCGAACGGCTTGCTGATCGCCGCCTACCCGATCCCCGTGGCGCCGAAAGTGCTGCCGGACCTGGCGCGCGGCGCGGCCCTGTATGCGGCCCAGTGCGCCTCCTGCCACGGCGCGGCCGGCGGCGGCGACGGTCCGCTGGCGGCCAGCCTGGAACCGAAGCCGATCGCCTTCACGGATGGCGAACGCGCGCAGTCGCGCAGCGTGATGGCGCTGTACCAGGTCATCTCGCAGGGCGTGGCCGGCACTTCGATGGCCAGTTTCGGCCAGCTGTCCGAGAACGAGCGCTGGGACCTGGCCTTCTTTGTCGGCGGCATGTCGCACGACGCGGCGGCGTGCAGCCACGGCGAAAAGCTGTGGCAGGATGATCCGCGCAGTAAAAAGCTGTACGCGGACCTGGCCGCCGTGACGACCGTGACGCAGGAAGCGGCGGCCGCCACACTGGGCGCGGACGAGGCGCTGGCCCTGACGGCGTACCTGCGCAGCCATCCGGACAAGGCCGAGGCGCACAAACCCGCGGGCCTGGCCTTGTCGCGCCTGCGCCTGGCCGAAAGCCTGGCCGCCATGCACGCGGGCGACCGCGCCGGCGCCACGCGCCTGGGCCTGTCTGCTTACCTGGACGGCTTCGAGCCGATCGAACCGATGGTCGGCGCGCGCAACAAGTCGCTGCTGCTGGCCGTGGAAAACGCCATGCTGGCCTACCGTTCCGCCGTTGCCAAGGGCACGGTGGCCGACGCCGAGGCGGCGGGCGACAAGCTGCAGCAGCTGTTCAGCCATGTGGAAGCGGAGCTGGGCGACGCCAAGGCCGAGCCGATGACGACCTTTATCGGCGCGCTGACGATTTTGCTGCGCGAAGGCGTGGAAGCGCTGCTGATCGTCATCGGCATCATCGCCTTCCTGCGCAAGGCCAAGCGCAATGACGTGCTGCCCTACGTGCATGCGGGCTGGGCCAGCGCGCTGGTGGCCGGCGGCCTGACGTGGGTGGCGGCGACGTACCTGGTGACCATCAGCGGCGCCAGCCGCGAGGTGAGCGAAGGCCTCGGTTCCGTCTTCGCCGCGCTGGTCCTGCTCAGCGTGGGCCTGTGGATGCACCAGAAGAGCAGCGCCGGACGCTGGCAGGAATATCTGCACGAGAAACTCACGGCGGCCATGACGCGGCGCTCCGCCTGGGGCCTGTTCGCCCTGGCCTTCATCGCCGTCTACCGCGAAGTGTTTGAAACCGTGCTGTTCTATTCCGCCCTGGCGGCGGACGGCAACGGCGGCGCCCTGCTGGGCGGCTTCCTGGTGGCCATCGTGCTGCTGGTCGTGATCGCCTGGGCCTTGCTGCGCACCAGCGCGCGCATGCCGATCGGCAAGTTCTTCTCGTGGACGTCCGCCTTCGTGGCCGTACTGGCCGTGATATTGATGGGCAAAGGCGTGGCCGCGCTGCAGGAAGCGGGCTGGGTCGGCGTGACCCCCGTCGACTTCCCGCGCATAGACCTGCTGGGCATCCTGCCCACGGCGGAGACCCTGCTGGCGCAGGCGGCCATCCTGGCCATCATCGTTGGCGGCTACGGCTGGAACCGTTACTCGGCAGGCAGGCTCAAGGCGGCCTGAGCTTGAAATTCCATCCCTGAAACGCGCCGGCAAGGGCGTTTCCGCCAGCCCCCGATCGCAGCAGGCAGCGATCGGGGGCTGTTGCATTGCGGCAGCTTGCCGCGTCAGCCGGAAGCGCCAGCCTTACTTTTTCGAACTCAGGCGGCTCCAGGAGAACGCACCCTGTCCCTTGAAATGCCGGCGTATCTGATTGGATATCTTGCTGCGCCTGTTGACCGGACTTGACCGCATGTCCGAAAAATGTGCCTGGATCTGCTGCAATTTCTCGCCATCACCCTTGTAGGCCCAATGGACCAGTCCGTGCGGATTGACATTCAAGCCCTGTTCTTGTTGTTTTAGCCCCGAAACCAGCGTAATGAGCAACTGCGCCGCGGCGTTCTTTTTCCAGCTGCCATATACCTCGCTTTGCTCTTCCTGTGTCGAGGAAGTCATGTCGACCATCCATACCTTGGCGTTGGATTCATTCAAAGTCCGCACGACGCCCTCGACCTTCGAACCTTGCCCCTGCGCATCCGTGCCGGGCTGCGCCCTGTTCGGATTCAAGTCCGCGACGATCAGATCCGCCGTCGTATAGCCGGCCAGTGAGAAATTCTTCTTTGCATGGTCAAAGTCTTCGTAATACAGGCCAGGCTGCATCCGGCTTTTTACCCGCTCGGTCTTCGTCACGGCTTCATCACCCAGCATTTGGCTCAGCGAGGCCATGCCCGATGGCACCACTGCCTTGCCTCCCGAAACTGTCTGCCCGGATTCGCCGTCGCTGTCCTCTAACTCGCTGTCGCTGGCCTCTTCATCCCATCTGTCCAAGCCGGCATCTTCTTCCATGCGTTCATCGCTGCATTTCATGGCCCGTGCGACCGATTGGAACAAGGCCAGGCGCTGGCCGGCCACCTCATCGCCCGCCACATTCGTCTCGATGGCATTCAATGCATCCGCCGGCAACAGGTCGGGGGCGCCTAGCGTCAGCTTTTTGCCCTTGAGCGCTGCGTTTAACTTATCCGGCCGATGCAATGTCAATATCTCGGTCGCCCATTCCAGCAGGGATTTCTCCTGGCCAGCCAGGGCGAGTATATTCTTATGGTTTCTCTCGAACATGCGTCCGATGAGCGTGTTTCCCTTGGTCCCGCGTTCGACCTGGGTAAATAACAGGTGGTTTAACTTCGTTTTTTTTGTGTTATAGGATTCCAGCAGCACATCCTGCGTGGGTCCCTTTTTTCCAGGCTTCCAATACTCATAGATTTTGCTATGCTCATTCAGCGTGTCGAGGCTATGTACCGACTTGTCATTCATTAAGTCACTCAACTCTTCATGCAATTTCTGTAATCCGAGTTTCACCGGATCGACGATGCTGCGATCGATTCCAGGACTCAGGCGTATCGTCATATTCGTTCCCAGATCCCCCAGGGTCGGCGTCTGGAAACCAAAACTGCTTTTTTCCACAAGTTTCAGGCTGGCGTCCGCAATACCTGAATTACACAGGAACATCAACCGTCCCATCAGGAATTTCGTCATGCCTTTTCCCTGCCCCGCCCCGACGACCGCTTTTTTCTTGCTGCTGATTTCCTGCTTATTCCTGATATACGATTCGAGTGCCGGAAAATGAATATTCAGCGCAGGGTAATTACCATCGAAAATCAAGGTCATCAGCGGCGGTTCATTTTCTTGCGGTTCGGGAAACGTTGTCATGTGAATTTCCCCGGAAATCGACCTTTGCTTCCGTATATGCTCGTCGATATCTTTACTTTTTCCTATCGACAATTGCGCATCTGGATTCAGTGCCTCCATGACTGCCAGCCACTCATTCGGCGTGATATTCTGATAGACATCGGGAATCTCTCCCCTCTTGTTTTTTTCCTGCGGCAGTTTCTGGACCGTCATTTTAATCACGGCATTCCTGTCGCTGCGAATATAGCGCGGGTTGGCGCCGCGGCCCATCGCATTAAATATCCCATGGCGTGACAGCATTAATATCAATGCAATTTTTTTCACCGCTATTTTTTTCAGGGTTGCATGCGTCGTGACCAGTATTTTCGCTTCCTTCTCCCACAATGCGTTCGCCCTGGCCGCGCGCACTTTCACCGGCCGTAGCGGCGCCTCCTGCCTCTTCTGCTCGTCCTCTTCGTCCTCGTCTTCGTCGTCTTCGTCTTCTTCGTCGTCATCGTCTTCGTCGTCTTCCTCTTCGTCTTCTTCCTCCTCTTCGTCATCCTCGTCGGCCGCGTACTCCTCGTCGTCTTCCTCTTCTGCCTCGGCTTCCTCCACGTAATCCTCGTCGGCCGCGTCGTCGTCTTCTTCCTCCTCCTCTTCATACTCCTCTTCGTACTCCTCTTCCTCTTCGTGAGTCGCGTCCCCTTCCATGCCCTCCTCGTCGTCCTGCATCCCGTCGCTGTCTTCCTGCCCTTTTTCCTCTTCCCGCACCACTTCGCCACGCTGCGGGCGCAGGTGTTCATTGATCAGCGCCATCCACTGTGACAGCTCGCTGCTTTCCGGATTGCCATTTGTTTTCAGCCATGCCGTTGCGATTTCACCAGCTTCTTCATGCGGACCGGGATGGCGCATGCGCGCAAGTACATTCTGGCGGGAAAGCGCCTGGATGGCCGCCCGCTCCCCGGCCTTGATGACGCGCTGGACGGCGGGCAACGATCCCGGCGGCTGGAGGCTGCCCGCTTCATTGCCATGGGCCTGCCCGCCATGCAGCAAGGCACGCGCCCCCATCACGTCCGCTTCGCTTTCGAGGCCCGCATCGTCATTCACGGGCGTGCGCCCGTGCAACTGCCTGGTCGGCGCGACCCGGCCCTGCATTTGTTGCACGATATGCCAGGCTTCGTGCGGCAAATGCCTTTCCTGTCCCGGCCCCACATGAATGTCACTGCCTTGCGCATAGGCATGCGCCTGCAACTGCGCCGGCTGCTGCGAGTTGTAATGCACCCGCACATGGTCCATGCTCATGCCGGACAGGGCCTCTATGCCTGACTTCAAGCGCTCGGGCAGTCCGGCCCTGTCGGCTTCCCCCCCGCGCTGCACGTTGTCCACGGCCTGCTTCAATTGCAGCGTCCGTGGCGCCAGGTTCGCCATCTGCTGGAAATGCCGCAGCTTCGATGCCGCCGGGCCGCCCGCCAGTTCCTCCGCCTGCCGCTTCAGTTGCAGCGCCCGCGGCGCAGTGTTCGCCATCTGCCGGAGGCCCTGCGACGCCAGGGCGGCGGCGCCCCCTGCCGTCGCGGGGACGGGGTCCTGCTGCCGCTGCGCCGGGCATCCGGCCTCCACACGCTGGCGTTGCACGCTCGCCGTGCCGTCCATAAGCTTGGTATAGGTTTTCATCGTCCCGTTCTGTACTTTCCTGCGCCAGATGGCATCCGGCGCGACGGTCGCGGCTGTATTGCCCATCTGCATGCCGGGCCATGTTAACGGGATTGGCAGCGTAAAAATACGCGGATTATCACAAGATCCTCAGCGTACGGCGCGGCGCGCGGCCCTCACGGCGGCGCGGCGCGCGCATCCACGTAGGCCCAGGCCTGCATGCCCGACGCGAGCGTCACCCGCTCGCGCCGGTAGTCGGCCACCTCGTAGCCGTCCGCCTGGAGCAACTCCCCGGGCGAGACGGCCAGCACGGCGCCCGGCACGCCATCCGTCGCTGCGCCGCGCGTGGCGATCGGGTGATGCGTCTTGCCGCTGGTCGCCACCACCTGCGCGTCGTCGATGGCGAGCAGCCCCAGGCGATAGCCGGGCAAGCGGTCGGGCCGGCTGTCGAGCAGGCGCCCGAAGGTGGCCAGCTGCACCTCGGGCTGCTGCAAGGTGCCGTAGGAAAACAGGTGTTCCGTCATTTCTGCTGAAAAAGCTGCCATTGCCGCTCCCTGTCGAGGTAATGAACCGCACGCGCCTAGTGTAGATCACGTTGGCCACATCCGGTGAAGCCGGCGGTGGCTCGCTCCGCGCCGCCGCAGGACAGGCTTTGCCACGCCGTGATTATGTGTGAGTTTTTGGTAGGCAATTTCGGCCATACTCGATTGCATCGATATTCCTATTGATATTAATCAACCTCCATAAAGGTAGCTGATGCGCGTTTTTCCGGAATGCTGCTGGCTGGCGCTTACCTTGTGGGCGGGCATCGCTCATGCCGCCGAGCCGGGCGTGAGCGATACGCAAGTCCGGCTGGGCATGGTCAATGCCCAGACCGGCGCGGCCTCGGGGCTGGGCCGGGCCATGCTCGATGGCGCGACGGCCGTGTTCCAGGAAGCGAACCGGGGCGGCGGCATCCACGGCCGCAGCATCGAGCTGGTGGTGGCCGACGACGGCTACGATCCGGACCGCGCCATCAGCGAAACGCTCAGGCTGGTCGAGGAAAAACCGGTGTTCGCCCTGTTCGGCAACGTGGGCACGCCCACCACCAACGCCGTCATCCCGATTGTCCAGGAAATGAAAGTGCCGCTGGTGGGGGCGTTTACGGGCGCCATGACCTTGCGCCGCCCCGTGGTGCATGAAATCATCAACTTCCGCGCCAGTTATGACGATGAGTCCGATGCCCTGGTGCAGTATTTCACCAGCCGGGGCGTCAAGCGCTTCGGCGTGCTGTACCAGGACGACGGTTTCGGCAATGCCGTGCTCGACGGCACGGTGCGGGCGCTGCAGCGGCGCGGCATGGCGCTCGTCGCCAAGGGCTCGTTCCAGCGCGGCACGACGGCCGTCAAGGCGGGGCTGGCGGCCCTCATCGGCCACGACCTGCAGGCCGTGGTCATGGCCGGCCCCTACACGCCGGTGGCCGCGTTCGTGCGCGAAGCGGGCCAGGCCGGGCTGAAGGCGGACCTGGCCACCGTGTCCTTCGTCGGCACGGACAGCCTGCTGCAGCTGCTGGGCAAGGACGGCAACAACATTGTGATTTCGCAAGTGGTGCCGCTGCCGGAAGACCGCGCGCTGCCGATCGCCGCCGACTGCGCCGCGCTGCTGGCCCGGCACGTGCCGGCGGCCAGGCTGTCTTTCGTCAGTTTCGAGGGCTGCATTTCGGCCACGCTGATGGTGGCGGCCCTGCGCCGCGCGGGCGCCGACCTCACGCGCGAGCGCCTGATCCAGAGCTTTGAAACGTTCGACCGGCTCGATCTCGGCGGCTTGCAGGTGACGCTGGGACCAGGCAACCACCAGGCGTCGACGGCCGTCTTCCTGACCCGCATCGTCGACGGCAGGATCGTCCCGCTGGACCCGGGGCCTGGCGCCAAGTGATGCGCGCCCCGTCTTGCCTGCCAGCCGTTTTCCGTTGGAGCGTAGCGTGAAAATCAGGACCAAGCTCATCATCAGTACCACCGTCCTGCTGGCCGGCGTGGCGGCCATGGCGGCGGCCAGCCTGCTGCTGGTGAAAGGCATCGAAACCCATGTGCACGGCCTGACCGACCAGACGGTGCCGCTGTACGCGGACGTGCTGCGCCTGCGCTATACGGTGCAGGACATGGCGTCGGACTTTTTCGAGCTGGGCAAGGCGGAAGACCTGGCGCAGCTGGAACAGGTGTCGGGCAAGATCATCGCCAGTATCCGGACCGCCGAGGGCATCAGCAATGACCTGCGGCGCCATGGCGCACTGCAGGCGCCCCGCTACCACGCGGCCTTCGAGCGGGAATTCGAGCGCATGCGCGTGGCCGTGCGCAAGCGCCTGGAAAACGAGGCCTATTACAAGGCGCAGGCAACGGAGATACGCCAAGTGCTGGCGCAGATCAAGGCCGCCGCCAAGGGCGCGCGGAGCAAGATCCGCCTGGTCGACAGCCAGGCCCAGGCGACGGCCGCCGAAGTGCAGCAGCAAAGCCAGCGCCTGAACGAGAACGCCCGCTACCTGACGGATTTGCGCAAGAGCATACACGACATGCAGATCGCGCTGGCCGAAACGGAGGCCGTGAAGAGCCGTTTCCGCATCGCCCCCCTGCGCGAGCGCCTGGCGGCGGCGATGGCGCACCTGGCGGGAACCAGCGAACGCGACATCAGCCCGTCCCAGCTGGCCCTGCGGGCGAAACTGCTGGCCACGGCGCGCCAGCTGCTCGATCCCGCCGCCGGACTGCTGGCCCTGCGCGCCGGCCTGCTGGCCGAGGGCGGCGCCGGCGCGGCGCAGCAAAGCGCATATCTTGCGCTGAAGGAACAAATCAGCGCCGCGCTGGCCACCGCCCACCTGCGCCTGGCCGAGGAACTCGATCCCATCGAACTGCAACTGGCCATCGGGCGCGACCGGCTGGCCGAAGCGGGCCGCTACATGCACACCTCGGCCCGCATCGAGGACGCCAGCGGCGAAATCAACCTGGCCGTCGACGCCATCAGCATCGACGTGGGCGAAGTCATGCTCGCCACGGCCGCCGCCGACGTCACGCGCCTGGGCCGCGACATCACGCAGCGCATCGGCGCCCTGCACCGCGACATGGCGACCATGCAGACCTTGCTGCAAGGCATAGGCCAGCTGGGCCTGCTGGCCGAGACGCGCACCGTCAACACCTACCTGGACGCGGTGGAGCGCTCGGGACAGCGGCTGGTGCAGGCCAAGGGCAGCGTGCTGGAAAGCCAGGCGGCGCTGGGCGAGGTGATCGCCCACGTGCGCGCCTTCGAGCGCGAACAGGCCGCGTATTCCGCGCAGCAGGTGGCGCGCATCACCGAGCAGCAGCAGGATGCGGTGGACAAGGTGCGCTATGGCGTGCGCCATGCGTTCGTGCTGATCCTCGGCATCGCGCTGGTGCTGCTGCTGGCCTGCGTGGCGATTACCGGATTGATCAGCGCTTCCATCGCCAGGCCGCTGGCGCGCCTGTCCTACGCCATCGCGCATATCCGCGACGGCAAGGCGCTGTCCGTGCGCGTGCCCCAGCACGGCAGCGATGAGCTGGGGCAACTGATCACGGGCTTTAACGGCATGCTCGAACACGTCGAACAGCGCGACCTGGCGCTCAAGCAGGCCAAGGCCGAGGCCGACGCCGCCAACCGGGCGAAATCGGAATTCCTGGCCAAGATGAGCCATGAGATCCGCACGCCGATGAATGGCGTGCTGGGCATGACGGAATTGCTGCAGCGCACGGAACTGAGCCCCAAACAGCAGCGTTTCGTGCACACGGTCCACCGCTCGGGCGAAAGCCTGCTGAGCATCATCGACGACATCCTGGACTTTTCCAAGATCGAGGCAGGCAAGCTGGTGCTCGAACACATCCCTTTCGACCTGCGCCAGATGATAGACGACGTGGTGGCGCTGTTTGCCAACGGCATCCAGCGCAAGGCCATCGAATTTACCTGCCGCATCGCGCCCGACGTGCCGCAGCATGTGCGCGGCGACCCCGTGCGCCTGCGCCAGATCCTCACCAACCTGCTCAACAACGCCACCAAGTTCACGGAACGGGGCGAGATTTCCGTCGACGTCAGCTGCCCCGCCACCGGCCGGCTCCGGCTGGAAGTGAGCGACACGGGCATCGGCATGGCGCCGGCAGCGGCGGCGGCCGTCTTCCAGCCGTTCCGCCAGGCCGACAGCACCACCTCGCGCAAATACGGCGGCACGGGACTGGGCCTGGCCATCATCAAGCAGCTGGCGGAGATGATGGGCGGCAACATCGTGCTCAAATCCGTGGCGGGCCAGGGTTCCAGCTTTGCCGTGACTGTCGGCGTGGGCGAAGTGGCGCAGGCGGAAGCGCCGCCGGCGCCCCCGCCGCGCGCCGCGCTCGACGCCTTGAGCGTGCTGATCGTCGACGACAACGCCACCAACCGCAATATCCTGCTGCAGCACGCGATCGAATGGCGGATGGCCGCCGCCAGCGCCGCCGACGGCGCGGAAGCGCTGCGCCTGCTGCAAGCGGCGCTGCGCGGCGCGCACCCGTTCGACCTGGCCATCATCGACCTGCGCATGCCGGTCATGGACGGCCTCGAACTGCTGCGCGCGATCAAGGCAGACGCCGCCATGGCGGCGCTGAAAATCATCATGCTCAGCTCACTGGACGCCTCGGCCGACCTGCGCCAGGTGACGGCGCTGGGGGTCGAATACTGCCTGACCAAGCCCGTGCGGGCGCTGGAGTTGCGCCACTGCATAGAAGCGGTCGGCGGCGTCGGCACGCCGCCGGCGCCTGCCGCAGGCGTGCCGCCCGGCCTGCCACCGGCGCCGGAGGCGGTTGCCGCTGGCCAGGCGCCGCTGCGCATGCTGCTGGTGGAAGACAATGCGATCAACCAGGAAATCGCCCTGGCCATGCTGGAAGAAACCGGCTATCTGGCCACGCCGGCCGACAACGGGCGGCGCGCGCTGGCCCTGTGGCAGCATCAGCCCTTCGACGTGATCCTGATGGATTGCCAGATGCCGGAAATGGATGGCTTCGAGGCAACCCGGCGCTTGCGCCGCATGGAAAGCGAGCAAGGCCGCAGCCGCACGCCCATCATCGCCCTGACGGCCAATGCCATCCTGGGCGACCGCGAACTGTGCCTGGACGCGGGCATGGACGACTACCTTGCCAAACCGTACACGCGCGCCGCCCTGCTGGCCGTGCTGGCGCGCTGGCGCCCGGCGTCCGCCGCGCCGCCGGCCGTGACGGCGCAGGCGACCCCGCCCGCGGCGCCCGGCGCCATCCTCGACGCCGGCGCCCTGCAAAACCTGCGCGCCATGCGCCGTCCCGGCCGTCCCGACGTGCTGGGCCGCATCATCGACCTGTTCCACAGCGATGCCCCGCGCCTGCTGGGCCAGCTGGAAGTGGCGGCCGGGGCCAGCGACGCCGGGGCGCTGCAGCTGGCCGCGCACACCTTCAAGTCCAGCTGCGCCAACGTGGGCGCGCTGGGCCTGTCGGCCACCTGCCGTGAAATCGAAGAATATGCGCGCGCCAATGACGTCGGCAGCGCGCTGCGCCATATCCGCGGCATCCAGCAAGAACTCGACCGTGTCCTCGCCGCCCTGGCCATTGAAAAGGAAGCCATATGAATCCCGCCCTCCCCCCGCAAGCAATGATCCTGGTGGTCGATGACGACACCATGACGCGCATCCTGGTGACCGAAGCGCTGGAGCCGGAAGGCTTCCGCATCGAGGAGGCGGCCAGCGGCCAGGAAGCGCTGGCCGCCTTCCAGCGCGTGGTGCCGGACCTGGTCCTGCTCGACGTGGCCATGCCCGGCATGAGCGGCTTCGAGTGCTGCGCACAGCTGCGCCGCCTGCCCGGCGGCGCGCACGTGCCCATCGTCGTGCTTACCGGCAACGACGACGACGCCTCCATCAAGCAGGCGCTGGAAGCGGGCGCCAGCGACTTTATCTCCAAGCCGATGCAGTGGCGGCTGCTGGCGCACCGGCTGCGCTACCTGCTGCGGGCCAGCCGCGCCTTGAGCGACTTGAGCCGTATCCAGGAAAGCCTCAGCCACGCGCAAGCGCTGGCCCGCCTCGGCAACTGGGAGTACCGGGTCGCCGACGGCGACGGCTACTGGTCGCCCGAGCTGCTGCGCATCCTGGGCCTGGAAAGCGACACGGGCCCCACCAGCTTCGAGCGCCTGCTGCAGTGCCTGCCGGAAGACCAGCGCCCCCTGCTGCTCGACGCCTTCATGGCGCTGCACGCCAGCGGCGCCGGCTACAGCCTGGAGCACAAGGTGCGGCAGCCGGGCGGCGCCGAGCGCATCGTCTTCCACCAGGCCGAGGCCGTGCGCGAAGGCCGCCAGGTGCTGCTGATGCGCGGCACCGTGCAGGACATCACCGATCGCAAGCTGCAGGAAATGCGCATCGAATACCTGGCCAACCACGATGCGCTGACGGACTTGCCCAACCGCCAGCTGCTCAACGATCGCACCGGCCAGGCCATCGCCCACGCCCGCCGCACGCGCCTGCACCTGGCCACCCTGATGCTGGACCTCGACCGTTTCAAGTTTGTCAACGACAGCTATGGCCACCCGGTGGGCGACGCCCTGCTGCAGGAAGTGGCGCGGCGTCTGCAGCACGCGGTGCGCGAGGGCGACACCGTGGCCCGCCAGGGCGGCGATGAATTCGTCATCCTGCTGACGGACTTGCCCGACAGCGGCACGGCCGAGGAGATCGCCAAAAAGGTGCTGGCCGTGTTCGCCGAGCCCTTTGTGCTGGGCGAACACACCCTGCACGTGAGCACCAGTATCGGCGCCAGCCTGTATCCGTCCGACGGCGACAGCGCCGACATGCTGCTCAAGACGGCAGACGCGGCCCTCTACAGCGCCAAGGACAAGGGCCGCAACGGCTACCAGTTCTACAACCACAAGATGGGCGTGCTGGTGGAAGAGCGGGCCGAGATCGAGCACGCCTTGCACCAGGCGCTGGCGCAAGGCGAGCTGGAATTGCATTATCAGCCCAAGGTCGATCTCACCAGCGGCAAGGTGTACGGCATGGAAGCGCTGCTGCGCTGGCGCCGGCCCGGCATCGGCCTGGTGCCGCCGGAGCGCTTCATTGCCCTGGCCGAGGAAACGGGCATGATCGTGCCCATCGGCGAATGGGTGCTGCGCACGGCCTGCGCGCAGCTGGGCGTCTGGCACGCCTACGGCTTTGCGCACCTGACGATGGCCGTCAACGTGTCGGCGCGCCAGTTCCGCCAGGTCGACATCCCGCAACTGGTGCGCGAAGTGCTGGCCGACAGCGGCCTGGCGGGCGGCAGCCTGGAACTGGAGCTGACGGAAAGCGTGCTGATGCAAAACCGCGACCTGGTGGTGCTGGCGCTGGAGCAGCTGAAGGAACTGGGCGTCACCCTGTCGCTGGACGACTTCGGCACCGGCTATTCCAGCCTGTCCTACCTCAAGCAGTTCCCCATCGACGTGGTGAAGATCGACCAGTCCTTCATCCGCGACGTGACCGACAGCGTGGACGGCGCTTCGCTGACCCGCTCCATCATCGCCATGGCCAAGTCGCTGCACCTGACCACGGTGGCCGAGGGCGTGGAAACGGAGGGGCAATTGGAATTTCTCAATACCAACCGCTGCGACGCCATGCAAGGCTATTATTTCAGCCGCCCGCTGCCGGGCGCCGAGATGGACAAGCTGCTGTATGCGGGCACCCATTTGCCGCCAGAAAGTTGCCACCCAGAGACTGCGCAGCGCGTGCTGCTGCTGGTCGACGACGAGGAGCATATCCTGTCCGCCCTGCGCCGCTCGCTGCGCAAGGAAGGCTACCAGATCCTCAGCACCACCAAGCCGCAGGAAGCGCTGGAACTGGTGGCCGCGCATGCGGTCGGCGTGATCCTCACGGATGCGCGCATGCCGGGCATGTCCGGCAACGAACTCTTGCGCCGCATCAAGGGCGTCTACCCGGAAATGGTGCGCGTGATGCTGTCCGGCTATCCGGAACTGCATTCCGTCACGGCGGCCATCAACGAAGGTTCCGTGTACAAGTTCATCACCAAGCCCTGGGATGAAACCCTGCTGCGCGACCATTTGCGCGAGGCCTTCCTGCGCTTCGAATCGGGCGTGCAGCGCCCGCCGCTCGGCCCCCATGGCATCGAGGCCGGCAACCGCGCCGCCTGACCGGGGCCGGGCCAAGCCGTGGGCGTAAGCGCGGCGGCGACGCCTGGCGTGCGCGCGGTAGTATATGATGGCGCCTGGAGCAGAGACGATGGAAAGGTTGGCGGCGCACCATGACAACAATAGGCGGGCGATTGCGGCAATGCGGGATCGATGGGGCGCAGGCGGATGCCCTGGAGCACGATAGTGCGAACAAGAAATACGACCGCTTGCTGCGGCAGTTGCTGCTGCGGGGCCTGTGGGCCGACGTCGTCGATGAAGACTTGCCGCAGCCCCGGTGGATCGCACGCTGGCGTGAACTGGGCGGGTCCGACTTTCCCTTCATCAACTCGCCTGCCCTGCAGCGCCTGCTGGACGCGGGCGTCGACGTGCACGACCTGACGGACGTCGTGCGTTCCGCGCAAGTGTTGACGATCTACAATATCGCCCAGCTGATCGACGAGCCCTGCCGCGACCTCGGCTACGACCTGGAGGCGACGCCGGACGTGCAACTGGCGTACATGGCGGACGCCGGCGCGCCGCACCGGCCCGGCAGCCTGCACGACGGGCTGGAGGAAGCGGACCCGGCGGGCCGCCACGGCCAGCCCCGCACGCTGGAACTGCGCCAGTTCGGCGGCTTGCCGGACGACCTGCGGGCGCAGCTCAGCGACTTGCTGGCAAAACAGGCGTGGTCGCAGGCGGCCGTGCTGTGGAAGCGCGCCGTGGGCGGCGAGCTGGCGCACTGCCTGGCGGCCATGCGGCAGCTGGCGCGCCAGCTGTAGCGCATAGTATTACCAGTAGCCGAGCACCTTCCACCACGCGGTGCCGACGACGGCAAAGATCAGCAGTTCCACCACGCACATGATGAAGCCGACCCGCCACCAATTGCCCATCGTCACGAAGCCGCTGCCGAAGATGATGGGCGAGGTGCCCGTCGCATAGTGGGTCAGGGTCATCATGATGGCCGAGCCGGCCGTCATCATCAGCATGAAGGGCACGTGGTACTCGGCCGGGATCAGGTGCAGGCCCACCGTCAGGAAGGCCAGCAGCATGGCGCTGATGTGGGCCGTCGTGCTGGCAAAGAAATAATGCGAAAAGACAAACACCAGCACGAGCACGCCGGCGATCGGCAGCCAGTCCATGCCGCTGGCGACGATGGCGCCCTTCATGCCGGCCGAGAACCAGGCGATCACGCCCGTTTTATTGAGCTGTTCAGCCATCATGACGAGGGCGCCGAACCACACGAGGGTATCCCAGGCGCTCTTTTCCGACAGCACGTCGTCCCAGTCGATGGTGCCGGTGATGATCAGCACGAACAGGCCGACGAAGGCGACCACGGTCGCGTCGAGCGAAAACGCGGGGCCGAACAGCATGGCGGGTACGTTAGCCCACAGCAAGAGCAGCAGGCCGAAGGTGCCCAGCATGACTTTTTCCGGCGGCGACAGCGGGCCCATGCTTTTCAGCTGGGCCTTGGCGTAGGTGACGGCGTCCGGCGTGGCCTTCAGCTGCGGCGGCGACAGCCAATAGATAATCAAAGGCATCAGCAGCAGGCAGACCAGGCCCGGCAGCAGCATGCACAGGGCCCAGGTGGTCCACGTCAGGTGGAAACTCTGGCCGCTGGCCTTGGCCACGAAGTCGACCACCAGCGGGTTGGGCGCCGTGGCCGTCAGGAACATCGCCGAGGTGATCGGATTGGCGTGGTAGTTGACGAGAGCCAGATAGGTGCCCACCTTGCCTTCCGTGCCCTTGGCCGGGTCCGAATCGAAGGCGTTGGCAATCGATTTCATGACGGGATGGACGATGCCGCCGCCGCGTGCGGTGTTACTGGGCGTAAATGGCGCCAGCACCAGTTCGCAGATGGCCAGGCCATAGCCGATGCCCATGGTGCGCTTGCCCAGCAGCGAGATGAACAGCAGGCCGATGCGGCTGCCCAGCCCCGTTTTCTTGAGGCCGCGCGATATCAAAATTGCCACGACGATCAGCCAGATCAGGGGATTGGCAAAGCTGCTCAGGGCATCCGTGATGGCGCCCTTGGACGAGCTTGCCGTCACTTGCGACAAGGAAACAATCACGATGGCCATCATGGCCATCACGCCGATGGGCATCACTTTTAATATGATCGCCAGTATCGTGGTGAGGAAAATCGCCAGCAAGCCCCAGGCCTTGGGCGTCAGGCCGTCCGGCGCCGGCAGCAATAGCATGCTCACCAGCAAGACCGTGCAGATCAGGGCCGGCACGAGCCGGAATGGCACGGCTTCCTTGAAATGCAGGAACATTTCGCGCACTGTTTTATACATCTTCATTACCTTTCGCTGTGGGTCGGGCATCGCGGCGGCCGGAATCGTGCACGCAGATTCATGGGCTGCGGGCACGACAAACCGCGCCCGCAAGATGACAGATGCCCAACAATTCTGTTCGGCAATATCATACACGGCGGGCGGCCCCGCCCCCCGCCCCATTCGGCGCGTCCGTGCCGCCGATTGCAAAATCGTTGACCTGCGCGCGGCATCGCTCACATAATCGCCCTCATGCCGCCTTACCAAAGAGGAAACCATTGCAAGCACGCAACCATCATATCGACGCCCTGCGCGGCGCCGCCATCCTGTGCGTGCTGCTGCTGCACTTCGCGCTGGCCTATGGCTTGAAGAACAGCCCGCTGTCGGCCTTGCCGGGCTGGCTGTTGAAAGCCGCCTACCAGGGCAATTACGGCGTCACCATGTTCTTCGTCATTTCCGGCTACCTGATCACCGCGACCTCGCTGCGCCGCTGGGGCGACCTGGCGCGCATCGACCTGGCCGCGTTCTATGCCTACCGTATCGCCCGCCTGGTGCCCGCGCTGCTGCTGGCCCTGTCCCTGATCGTGCTGCTCGGCGTGCTGGACGTGCCCTTCTTTGCCAATTCGGACGGCGGCAAGGACTTGCCAGCCAGCTATTTCGTCATCGCCGTCGCTTCCGTGCTGACCTTCTGGCACAACGTGCTGATGCAAAGCGCCGGCTATTTCAATTACTGCCTGAACGTCTACTGGTCGCTGTCCGTCGAGGAAATGTTTTATCTGCTGCTGCCCCTGTCGTGCCGCCTGCTGCGCCGACGCCTGGCGATCATGCTGCTGTGCGGCGCCGCCATCGTCGCCGGCCCCGTCTACCGCAGCCTGCACGCGGACAACGAGATTTACTTCATGTACGGCTACCTTGCCTGTTTCGACGCCATCGCCATCGGCTGCCTGACAGCCCTGCTGACCCAGCACCGTCAGCCCGGTGCGCGGGCCGGGAAAATCCTGCGCCGGGCGGCCGGCCTGGCCCTGGCGGCCGTGTACGCGCGCGGCATCGGCGGCCATGAAGTCTTTGGCTTTTGCGCCATCGCGCTGGCCAGCGCCGCCTTCATCGCGGGCGCCACGGCGGTCCCGGCGGCCGCCCAGGGCCGTCCCGGGCCGCTGCAATGGCTGGGACGCCACAGCTATGAACTGTACCTGTTCCATATCATCGTGCTGGCCGGCATGCGCAACGTTATCGACAAGGCGGGCCTGGGCTACGCGGAACGGCTGCCGTGGCTGGCGCTCTTCCTGGCGGCGACGGCGCTGGCGGCCGCCCTCGTGGCCCGCTACGTGTCCGAGCCCGCGAATGCCGCCCTGCGCCGGCGCTGGCGCGGCGGCGCCACGGCCGCGCCGGCACGCGCCGGCGGCAGCCATGGCGCGGCGCCCTGAAAAAGTGAGCCAGGTCAAGAGTCCGCATGCCGGCCGTGCGTTTCAGGGGGAATTCCAGCCCGATCTTGCCAACCGCACTATAATGTCGGCACCGCGTGCGGCAGCAATGGCGGCGATAGACGGTAACAATTTCGTGTGGACGCCAGTACAATAGCGGCTGGGCCTACACAGGGTTTCACTTTTGCCAGCAGTTGCCAGCAACTAACCATTTTTTTGACCAGCCAACAAATACTATGAGTTCGATGAATGAAGAGCGCGTTTTAAGCGTGCACCACTGGACGGATACCCTGTTCTCCTTTACCACCACGCGCGACCCGTCGCTGCGTTTCTCGAATGGCCATTTCACGATGATCGGCCTGCGCGTGGACGGCAAGCCCCTGCTGCGCGCCTACAGCATCGCCAGCGCCAACTATGAAGACCACCTGGAATTTTTCAGCATCAAGGTGCCGGGCGGCCCCCTGACGTCGCGCTTGCAGCACTTGCAGGTGGGCGACACCGTCATCGTCGGCCGCAAGCCGACGGGCACCCTGGTATCCGATTACTTGCTGCCAGGCAAACGCCTGTACATGCTGTCGACGGGCACGGGCCTGGCGCCCTTCCTCAGCATCGTGCGCGATCCGGACATCTACGAGCGCTTCGACCAGCTGATCCTCGTGCACGGCGTGCGCCAGGTCGATGAACTGGCCTACCGCGAGCTGCTGGAAGAGCACCTGCCGCAGCATGAGTTCCTGGGCGAGATGGTCAGCGACAAGCTGCGCTACTACCCGACCGTGACGCGCGAGGATTTCCGCAACATGGGCCGCATCACGCAACTGATCGAGAACGGCAAGCTGGCCGAAGACCTGGGCTTGCCGGCGCTGAACCCGGCTGAAGACCGCGTCATGATCTGCGGCAGCTCGGACATGCTGCGCGACCTGAAGGACATGCTGGAAGAGCGTGGCTTCAAGGAAGGCAACACCTCGACGCCAGGCGACTTCGTCGTCGAGCGCGCGTTCGCCGAGAAGTAATCCGCACCGCTCCGGGGGCCCGGTCCCGCCGCACCTTGCGGCGGCGCCGGGCCCTCTGCGTTTCAGCGCGCCAGCGCCGGCGCGCCGCGCTGGTACTGCAAGCCGTTCATGAAGCGCTGCACGGGCGCAAAAGTGCTGCTGAGGATATCGTCATGCGGCGCGTAGTAGCGCGTCTCGATCTTCAGCAGGCCCAGCACGGTCGCGTCGAGCTTGTCCGTCTGGTAGGGCCGGCTTTCCAGCGCCGCGCGCGCCGCCTGCGAGGCGCCCAGCGGCCGGTTACTCCAGATCAACATCGGAATTTCATAGCCGCTCTTGTCGGAAGCGGAATGGCCGGCGTGGTTGCGGCTGTAGCCCACCTCCTGGCCATGGTCGGAAACGAACAGCAGCGAGGCGGCGCGGTCCGTCTTGGCTTGCTCGGCCAGGCTGATCAGCTTGCCCAGCACATAGTCGCCGTAGCGGATGGCGTTGTCGTACGCGTCGCGCTGGCGGCGTATCCACGCGGACCTGCCCTGGCTGGCCATCTGCGCGCTGACGGCGTCGCGCGCCTGGCCGAAATGGGCAAAGCGGCTCGGGTAGCGCATGCCATAGCTGGGATGGGCGCCCAGCAGGTGCACGACGATCAGCTTTTTGGGCGCCGCATCGCACAGCGCCTGCTCAAACGGCTGGAACAGGTTGCCGTCAAAATTGTTTTCGCCGCGCCCAGTGCCGTAGTTGATGAAATCGCTTTCATCGGCCTCGCCCGCCAGCAAGCCGATCCAGCCGTCGTTGCGCGCCTGGTTCGACACCCAGAAGGTCTTGTAGCCGGCCGCCTCGGCCAGCATCAGCAGGTTCGGCTTGGCCATCCACGCGTGGGGATTGCCGAGATCGGCCGGCGTGAGCATCGTCATCATCGATTCCACCGTGCTGGACGCCGGTGAAATCACGTCATTAAAGACCAGCAGCTTCGAACGCATGGCGTCGAGCCGGGGCGTGGTCGCGCGCGCATAGCCGTACAGCGACATCGAGGCGCGGTTGGTGCTCTCGCCGATCACCAGGATCACCGTGCGCGCCCGCTCGCCCGCATAGCGCACCTGCCAGTCCAGCGGTGAGCTCATCTTTGTTGCCAGTGCCTGCTGCATCGCTTGCATGGCGGCCAGCTGTTCGCTGTACTGCTGGTAGCGCAGCGGCCAGAACAGGAGCGGATTCTCGCGCCGCATGGTGGTATTGACATGCAGCATCAGCAGGAACGCGGCCATGAAGGCGGCGGCGCCCTTCTGCCAGCGGCCCGGCGCGGCATGCGACGGCGCCAGCCGGCGCCGCAGCAGGCGGTCGGCCAGCAGCACGGCCGCCGTCACTCCCACGAACCAGCACGCCGCCTGCGCCAGGGCTGCGCCGTTATGCACGAAAAACTCGGCCGTCTCCGCTTGATCTGTCGCAAACATCGCCTGTAAAACGGCAGCGGCATTGGGCCGCATGCCAAAATAGGCGCGCAAGAAGCCCTTTACGGCGGCGTCCAGGTAAAACACGGGCGCGACGATGCGCAGCAGCCAGGCGGCCGCGCCGTCCGGCAAGCGCCACGCGTGCAGCACGCCGCCTATGCCCAGAAGGAAGGCGGCCAGCAGCACGCCCAGCTTGAGCAGTTCGTTGGCGCTCAACTGGCCGGAACAGTAGAAAACCAGCAGGCCGGCAATGCTGGTCAGGACGCGGTAAAACAGGATCGGCATGGAGGCGGCAGAGAATCTGGTGGGCGTTGTAGGGGATGGCATGGCGTGGCCCGCGCGGACGCGGCCCGCGATTGTAGCCCAAGTCCCTGGCCACTTGCATCATCATTTCATGCTGGCAAAATGCATTTGCAGGCGCCGGGCCTGCATGCTCCTGACAGAAACTGTCAGTGCCTTTTATTATAATTTCGCCATGCGGAGGCAGCCGGCCCCCGCCACACCGACCAACCCGAGACAGGACTTGCCATGACACGTGCCATCACCATACTTACCGAGAACTTCGCCGACTGGGAAACCGCCCTGTTCAACTCCACCGCCCGCCTGTACTACGGCTTCTACACGCAGTTCGCCACGCCGGGCGGCCAGCCCGTGACCTCGTCCGGCGGCATGCTGGTGACGCCGCAGCTGGCGCTGGAAGAGATTGCGCTCGATGAACTCGACTTGCTCATGGTGTGCGGCGGCAGCAGCTGGCAAAGCGGCAAGGCGCCCGATGTGAGCGCCCTGCTGCGCGCCGCGCGTGCGCGCAATATCGTGCTGGCCGGCATTTGCGACGGCACCCGCGTGCTGGCGCAGGCGGGCGTGCTCGACACTGTCCGCCACACCTCGAACGGCGCCGCCAACCTGGCCGATACCGGCTATGCGGGCGCCGCCCTGTACCAGGACGTGCCCTGGGCCGTGGCCGACCAGGGCGTCATCACGGCGCCCGGCACGGCCCCCGTCAGCTTTACGCGCGAAGTGCTGCGCAGCCTGGGCATCACCGACGACAACCTGCACGCCTACCTGGCCATGCACGGCGCCGAGCACGGCCAGCCCGGCTAAGGGAGTCCGCCCGGCACGCCAGCGTCGATTTCCAGGACGTCGAACGGCCGATGGTATGAACGATGGGCCGCCGGATCGATGAAGCGGCCCGCAAAGCCGCCGGCGCCGGCGGCGTCGCAGTCGAAGCGCCTGTCCGCCGTATCGAGCATGCGTTGCCAGAAGGCATTCCTGCGCGCGATATTCGGCACGGACGCGGGATAGAAAGCGCCGTGCGCCATCTGCCTGACCTGCCGTCCCGCCGCATCGACCTGGCGCACCGTCGCGTCCTTGCTGCTCAAGCCGCCCGTCAGCCGCATGGGCAGCAGGCCGGCGGCGTCCAGCGCCCGGTGGATGCGCGACCAGATCATGGTGCCGATGCCGCACTGCGTCAAGGCTGGCGGCAGCTGGAAGTCGATGATGCGCAAGACCATGCCCTGACTCTGCGTATGGCCGAAGCTGTCACTGTAGTCATGGCTGGCGCGCGCCTGCGACGGCTGCGCCGCGTCCGGGTCCGTATACGCGACAGTCACGCCGACCTTGCCGCACGTAGTCGTGCGGTTCCCGCCCACGCATTCCCAGTCGAGCCTGACGCGGATCTCCACGGGCGCCCGGCCCTGCGCAAACACCAGCCGGCAGGCGGACACGCTGGACGACCTGACGAAAGCGCTCATCGTGCATTGCCCCTCATGCTTACTTCTGCAAGGTTTGCAGGCGCGCCACGGCATGCGCATTGCCGGGGTCCAGTTCCAGCGCACGGCGGTAGTGCGCGATGGCCGGCGCCGTGGCGCCGTCGGCTTCATACGCTTCGGCCAGACTGTCGTGGCCGTTCGCGCTGTCCGGATACAGCTGCACGGCCAGTCCGAGCACGGCGACGGCCTGCCGCGCCTGCTGGCGCGCCAGCAGGCGGTAGCCCCAGGCATTCAAGTCGTTTTCGGATGGAGACGGCAAGCCGTGCTGGCGCCGGATGGCGGCCAGTTTCGGCGCCAGGTCCGCATACGGGCCGTCGCCGAGGGCGTGGCGCAGCAGCTGCACCGCATGCGCGCCGCCATGCCGCAGGCGCAGCGCGGGGATATAAAAGCCGGCCACCGCGTCGATCAGCTGTTCCGGCTGGCCCCCGGCCAGGTTGCTCAGGATAATGACGGCCAGATCGTCGTCCGGATACACGTAGAAGGCGGAACGGCCGCCGCCGATGCCGGCCACGGCGCGGTGGCCGTCGCGGCGGATGGCGGGCCAGCCCAGCGCCCACGGCGCCGGCTTGCCGTCATTCAGGCGGGTCGTTTGCCACAGCCGCGCCACGCCGGCGGGCGCCAGCAAGCGTCCCGCTTGCAGCGCGGCAAGCCAGCTGGCCAGCTCGCCCGTATTGCTGTTGATGCCGGCCCCGGCGCGCATGAAGACGGGAAAATCCTCGATGACGTTGCGGTAGCCCTTGCCGCCGGCGCCCAGCACATAGGAGCTGGCCTTGTTGGCGACCACGTCCTTCGCGTCGCCGAAGCCGCTGTGCCGCATGCCGGCCGGGTCGAATTGCCCGCGCTGGATGAAATCGACGTAGGACTGGCCGCTCTGGCGCTCGATCAATTGCGCCAGCAGCACATAATTGCTCTGGTTGTAGCGGTAGCGCTGGCCTGGCGGGGCTTCCACCGGCAGCGCCTGCACGGCCGTCCAGGCCGCCTGGCCGTCGTCCGGGTCCGGCCCCACCAGCTTGCCGCGGCGCTGGTCCAGCACGTCGGGCAAGCCGGACGTGTGGTTGAGCAGCTGCGTCACCGTCACGGCTTGCCACGCCGGCGGCAAGTCCGGCAGGTAGGCGGCAATCGGCGCGCCCAGGTCGACCTTGCCCTGCTGCACCAGCTGCATCACGGCCACGCCCGTAAACGCCTTGGTGGCCGAATTGATGGAAAACAGGCTCGCATCCGTCACCGGCACGCCGTACTGCAGGCTGGCCACGCCGAAATTGCGCGACAGCACCACCTTGCCATGCCGGATGACGGCGATTTGCAGGCCCGGTATCCGGCGTTCGCGCATTTCATCGTGGACGAAGGCGGCGATGTCGCGCTCCACGCGGCCGGCCTGCTGTCCACTGGCGGGCGCGGCAGTGGCGGCCAGGGCCTGCGGCGCAAGGACCGCGCCAAGCGCCAGGATGAGCAAGGCCGACGGGAAACGGGTGTGCAAGATGACTCTCTCTGATGGACCGGGTGGGACTGCAGCATCCCATATCTTTTTACCAAGGTCAACGAGAATCTTGCCAATTAGAAACTTATTCCTGCAGCCACACATCCTCGTAGCCTTCGCGGTCGACGATGAACCTGGCGCCGCTGGGCAAGGCCAGGTAGTCGAGCACTTGCGGCAGCATCTCGCGCAGGTGCGCCGCATGCAGGGGCTGGTAAAAGTCCAGGGCGTCGCTGTGCTCGCCGCAATGGATGAACCAGCTGATGGTGCCGTTTTCCGGCAGCGCGATGCGCGTGCCGTAGATGGGCGACTGTTCGAGGCTGCCGATGGCCAGGGCCACCATGGCTTCCGGCGCCTGCGCAGGCAAGCCGTATTTGTCGCAGATGCGCCGCTGGTTTTCGTTGATCTGTTTGTTCATCCGCTCGTGCATGGCGTCCTCAGGATCCGATGTATTTGTAAGTCAGCCGCAGCGCGCCGTCGTGGCTGGCCACTTCCAGGTGCACGATCGCTTCGTCCGGCCTGCCGTCGGCCAGCAGCACGCATTCCATGCCCAGCGGGCCGGCGTCGGTGGCGTACACGTCGACGGGTGGACGGCCGCCCTTGCCCGGCGCGAAGGCGTGCGCCAGCGGCGCCAGCGACAGGCGCTGCTGCGGGGCAAAATAACTGTCCACCATGTCGCAGATTTCGCCGGCCAGCGCCGGCGACATGGCCCACTCGCGTTGCAGCGCAACAGGATCGCGCAGGTCGAGCGTGTGTACGAAGGCCGCGGCCAGCGCATGCGCCTGCCGCCGCAGGCTGTCGCTAACGGCTGTCTCCATGGAATGTTTCCTTGCTGAAAAAGCGCCATTATAGTGCGCCGCCTGCCGCATGCGCGTCCTTCTTGCCGATAATATGCGTCCAGATCTATCGTCATACTGCGGCGCAATAATTACGCGCCGCCAGCCATTCAAATACACGCCGCCATTATTAATCAAATATTAATAATAATCACAAGCCGTTATATTTGGTGAGAATTGCGCAAATGCCGGCATACCTGCGCTGCATTTTCAAGTTGACGCCTATTTATTCCGGCGCTAATATCGAATGGCCATATACCATGGCATACAGCGCAAGCAGTACTTAACCATCACAAGAGGATAGTACAATGCAAAAACAGAACCAACCCAAATTGTTCGCGTTTAAACTGGCTGAAAAACAGGTAGAAAAACCAGCGGCGCCCGCCAGCGCCTGGAAAGTGCGCGACGGCGTCGCCGTGGCCGGCTGCACGGCGGTCGGCACCCATGACCAGTACCGCGATTCCTCGCGCTTCCAGCCGAACGACGGCGGCCAGTACTGCTGACCTTCCCGGCGCCATCATCCCCGCCCGGCGCGGGGTTTTCATTCAATTCCGCATATTCAAACCGGCGCCAATTGCGGCGCGGCTTTTCCGCGCGCCCGCAATAACGTCATCATTGCCATTCAAGCGGATATATATTTTTTAAAATACGTGTTTATTCGCAAAACCCGGTGCATAACGATTACTGAAGGATATTCCCATGGATAATCAAAAAGAAACAAAACTGTTCGCATTCAAGCTGGCGGAAAAGAAGGAACAGGAAAAACCTGTCCATCCCGCGCCCTGGAAGGTGCGCGACGGTGTCGCCGTGGCCGGCTGCACAGCCGTCGACAGCGAAGAACAATACCGCTATTCGCGTATCGGTTCGAGTGACGGCGGAGAGTTCTGCTGATACTTGAGCCAGCTGAAAGCCTTGCCGTGGCAAGGCTTTTCATTTTCTTTCGCCGCAGGGCCCAGCATGCATAAACAGATTTTAATTGTCAGCCATAGCGGCGATCTGCACGCCGACCTGGTGGCAGCCATCCTCGCCGCCCGCGGCCATGCGCCATGGCGCATCGATCTCGACGCCTTTCCCCGCGATTACCAGCTGAGCCAGAGCCTGCAACACGGCCAGGCCGGCGCGCGCCTGCGCCGCCTGCCCGACGGCGCCTGGCTGGACCTGCGGCAAGTGGGCGCCGTCTGGCTGCGCAAGCGGGCCGACTACGCCTATGCCAGCGCCGACCTGACGCCGCAGGAGCGCGCCTATGCCCAGCTGGAAACGGAACAGGCCATCTTCAGCGTGCTGTACGCGCTCGATTGCTACTGGCTCAGCCATCCGCTGGCCCTGCGCGGCGCCCAATGGAAGGGCGAACAGCTGGAACGGGCGGCGCGCATGGGCTTTCGCGTGCCCGCCACGCTGATCAGCAACGTGCCCGACGACGTGCGCGCCTTCCGCGCCGCCGTTGGCGGAGCCATCATTTTCAAGAGCATGTCCACGCCCAGCCTGGCCGCCGAAGCCGTCGGGGACGGGGACAGGGTCAGCGCCGGCATCGGCACCACCGTCGTCGACGACGCCATGCTCGACAGCCTGGACGCCGTCAGCGAGCTGAGCTGCCAGTTCCAGGAATATATTGCCAAGCAATACGAACTGCGCGTCACCATCATCGGCCAGCACCTGTTTGCCGCGCGCCTGTATACGCAGGACGATGCCCGCACGGCCGTCGATTCGCGCGACATGTCCGCGCCCATCCGCTACGAGGCGGCAACCTTGCCGGACGACATACACCGGCGCTGCCTCGACTTCGTGCACAGCTACGGCCTCGCATATGGGGCGCTGGACCTGATCGTCACGCCCGAGGGCGAATATGTTTTCCTGGAAAACAATCCAGTCGGGCAATTTTTATATGTGCAGCAACTGGTACCCACCCTGCCCCTGCTCGACAGCGTGGCCGACACCCTGATCAAAGGAGCGCTATGCCACAGCCAGACCTGAACGCGATTGCGCTCCAGCTGCGCCAGCTGGAACAGGCGCGCGACAGCCGGGCCATCGTCCTGGCCGCCTCACACCTGGACATGGAACTGCTGCCCGCCCTCTACGAACTGTGCCAGGGCATCGGCCGCGTGGCGCGGCTCGACGTGGTGCTGCACGGACGGGGCGGCATCGTCAACGCGGCGCGCCGCATTGCCCTGCTGCTGCGCCAGCATGCGCGCCACCTGAGCTTTATCGTGCCCTTCCACTGCCAGTCGGCCGCCACCTTGCTGGCCCTGGGCGCCGACGAGATCATCGCGGGCGACCTGGCCCTGTTCTCGCCGATCGACCCGCAGCTCGACGGCGTGGACGGCGGCGCCTTTTCCAGCCTCGACATCAAGGTCTTCGGCGACATGGCGCAGCAATGGTTCGGCGTCGACGCGGGCGAAGCGCGCCAGCAATCCTTGTCCCTGCTGTGCGGCAGCGTCTTCCCGCCTTCCCTGACGGCCTTCTACCGCACCACCCTGGAACTGGCGCAGATCGGCGAGGAATTGCTGGCCTGGCAATTGCCCGACGCCACACAAGAGGCGCGGCGCGCCATCGTCGCGCGGCTGGTGACCGGTTATCACTCGCACAACTATGCGCTGACGCGCGAAGAGCTGGCCGGCCTGGGCCTGAACATGGCGCGCGATGCCCAGGCTGAACGGCTGGGCTGGGCCATCTCGACGCAGTTGCAGGCCAGCATAGGCGGCGCCCTGCGCAGCGCCCCCGACGAAGCGTGGCAGGACGCGCTGCTGGCCACGCGCGACGGCGTGCAGCTGCGGCGCCAGCGTCCGGGCGGCTTCGCGCCGCAGTGGAGCACGCCAGCGGGGCCGGCATGCTGACGGCACTGCTATCTGATACTGCGCGCTGCTGCATCGCCTTTGTGCTGCTGGCCGCCGCCGTGGGCAAGCTGCGCGGCTACACGGCCTTCCGCGACAACCTGGCGACCTCGTTCGGCCTGCCGCTCCGGGCCGCCGCCTGGGCCGCGCCAGGCCTGCTGGCGGCCGAACTGCTGCTGGCCGGCTGGATACTGGCCGGCGGCACGCATCTGCCGATGCGGCTGTCGCTATTGCTGCTCGGCACGCTCACCGCCGTCCTCGTGCACCGCTACTTCACGCGCAGCGTCGTGCGCTGCAACTGCTTCGGCGAAGCGGCGCGGCCCGTGTCGCCCTACGACCTGTTGCGCAACGCCCTGCTGGTCGGCATCAATGGCGCGTACTTTGCGCTGGCGCAAGACGCGGCCTTGCCCTTCGCCGCCACTGTATTGGCAGGCGGCCTGGCGGCTATCGTCTGCGTGGCCATCCTTTCCCTGCACGACATCGCCACTCTGGCAAGGGCGCACTGATGGATGACACGACCTTGCAACTGGTGCTGGCGGCGCTGGCGTTTGCCATCGCGGGCAATATCTGGCTGAGCCTGGCCGTGCTGCGCGCCGGCCGCCGCGAAAGGCTGGCGCCCGCGGCCCTCGAAGCGGGCCAGCCCCTGCCCGCCGTGCAAGCGCGCGCGCTGGCGGGCGGCGCCCGTTTCCAGCCGGGCGCCCCCGGCCAGGCCACCGTGCTGCTGTTCCTCGCCAGCCGCTGCCCGAAATGCGCGGAAAAGCTGGCCGGCGTCGAACGGCTGCTGCCGCTGGCGCGGGATGCGGGCCTGGCCCTGTGGCTGCTCAGCGAGGAAGCACCGCGCCGGCTGCGCGCCTTCCTGCCCGGCGACGCCTTGCGGGCTGTCACGGCACGGCTGGCGCTGCGCGACTACCGGCGCGTCAATCCCCTAATGAGCTCGCCATCCTATGTGTTTGTCAATGACCAGGGACTGGTGGAAGCGGCCGGCCTGATCGGCGACGAAGACTGGCTGGCCCTGGTCGGACAATTGAACGCCGAACCGTCGCAGGAGCGCGCCGCATGAGCAATATCAACTTCGGTCCGCATTTTGAACGCCTGCGCCTGCTGTACCCCGTGCGCTGGCGCATCGCCGCCGGCCTGCTGTGCATGGCCCTCACCGTGGGCGCGCAGCTGGCCTTTCCGCAAGCCATCGCGTATTTCATCGACAACGTCGCCGCCCTCACCCGGCGCGGCGTCACGCCGGGCATGGCCGCCGCCATGCTGGCCTTGAGCCTGCTGTATGCGCTGACCTCGGCCGCCCGCTTCTACCTGCTGCAGTCGGGCGGCCACATGATCGTCATGGGCGTGCGCCGGCGCCTGTTCGACGTGGTGATCAACCAGCCCATCGCCTTCTTCGACAAGCACCATGGCGGCGAGCTGAACAGCCGGCTCACGTCCGACGTGTCGGCCCTGCATGAAAGCCTGACCATCGGCGCGGCCCATGCCCTGCGCTCGCTGTGCGTGTTTTTGGGCGGCATCGCCATGCTGCTGCAATTGTCACCGATTCTGAGCCTGCCTTTGGCCCTGTTCATCCCCATCAGCCTGTATCTCGGAAAGTTATCTGGCAGCAATTACCGGCTGCGCGCGCGGGCCATTTCCGCCAGCCTGGCCGCCAGCGGCAAGGTGGCGCAGGAATATTTCGCCCATGCACGGCTGGTGCAGGCCTTCAACCAGCAAGGCGGCGCCATGGCCCGCTATGCGCAAGCGATGCGGCACTTGCTGGACGTGTCGCTGGCCGGCACGCGGCTGCTGGCCGTGTTCCAGGGCGCGCAGGGGCTGCTCGCTTTTGTTGCCCTGCTGACCACCCTGTGCTTCGGCGCCCACCTGATCGGCCAGGGGCAGCTGACGGTGGGCCAGCTGACGGCCTTCGTCATCTATGCCAGCATGGTGACGGACACGGCCGGCTCCATCAGCGAGTTCTGGAACACCTGGATGCGCACCATGGGCTCGACGGACCGCATCTTCGAACTGCTGCGCAGCCACCGTGCCGTGCCCGAAGCGCCGCCGCAGCCGCCGCTGGCCGGCCACATCGCCCTGCGCGGCGTGCGCTTTTCCTACCCGGAACGGATGCAGGCGACGGCCCTCGACGGCGTCAGCCTGTCGATACGGGCCGGGGAAAAGATCGCGCTGGTGGGCGCCTCGGGCGCGGGCAAGTCCACCATCGCCAGCCTGGTCCTCGGCCATTACCAGCCCGGCGCGGGCAGCCTGCTGTTCGACGGCGTCGACGCGCGCGTCTATGGCGTGGCGCAGCTGCGCAGGCAGATGGCCGTGGTGGAACAGGAACCGGCACTGTTTTCCGGCAGCATCGCCGACAATATCGGCTTTGCCGTGCCGGACCGCCAGGTAACGCGCGACGAAATGCTGGCGGCGGCGCGCCTGGCGCACGCCCACGATTTCATTGCGGCGTTTCCCGACGGCTACGATACCGTGGTGGGCGAACGGGGCGTGCAACTGTCCGGCGGACAGAAGCAGCGCATCGCGATCGCCCGCGCCATCCTGCGCGCGCCGAAGATCCTGATTCTCGACGAAGCGACGAGCGCCCTCGACGCGGCCAGCGAACAGCTGGTGCAGCGCGCCCTCGACACCCTGATGCAGGGGCGCACCACCATCATCATCGCGCACCGCTTTTCCACCATCGTCAAGGCCGACCGCATCATCGTCATGGAAGACGGCCGGATCGGCCAGCAAGGCACGCATGCCGAGCTGCTGCGCGCCGGCGGCCAGTATGCGCGGCTGATGCAGCAGCAGCTGTCGCAGTTCCAGCAGTTGCATGACAGTACGGCAACCCTGTAGAGTGGGCCACGATGAAAAAAACCTACCATGGCAGCTGCCACTGCGGCGCCGTCCGTTTCGCGGCCAGGATCGACCTGGCCGTCCCCGGCCTGCGCTGCAACTGTTCCTATTGCCTGAAAATCCGCTGCTGGGCCTGCCAAGTGCCGCCCGCCGACTTCCAGCTGCTGGCCGGCGCGGACGCGCTGAGCGAATACCGCTTCGGCGCGCGGCGGGAACAGCATTATTTCTGCCGCCACTGCGGCGTGCGCCCGTTCGGCCGCGGCGATTCCACGCGCAGCGGCCCCTTCGTCGGCATCGGCGTCAACTGCCTCGATGATGCCTCCACGGCCGAACTGGCCGCCGCGCCCGTCCGTTACGTCGATGGCCGGCATGATGAATGGGCAGCGCCGCCCTCGCAGACGCGGCACCTATAGGCAGCCGCACGCAGTTGCAAGATTGCTATCGAGAAATGGTTGCCTGCCGCGCCGGAGTTTTCCTACGCGCAGGCAAGTAGTGTCCCTATGGCTAGGTCCGACTTGCCCAAGCAGAATGGCGTCAACGGTGCGGTGCGCGCGGTACCGGAGATCCCATTCATGGCAAGTCTTCAGACAGAGGAGAACATCATGGCTTCAAGCAGCAACGACAAATCCGGCAGCCAGTCGGGCAAGCAGCAATCGGGCAGCCAGCAGTCGGACAAGCAGTCGGGCAGCCGCCAGTCGTCGGGCGGCACCCAGGGCGGCACGCATGAGCAGCACGTGGAAGCGGGCCGGCAAAGCCACAAGAATGACGACAAATCCTGATTCCCGGCGGCGTTCCGCCGCCACGGCCCCGTAAGTCCGGGGCTGGGCGGGCCGGCACGGCATTGCCCTGCCGGCCCGCCCGTGCCGCCGTTGCGCGGCCGGGCAGATATCCGTCCGTCCCCGTTGTCTGGATCGGCATTCTGGGCGATAATGTCGCCCATGAACGATACCACTACCTTACCCCCATTGCCCGATCGCCTGTCGATCGACCCGAGCAGCCCTTACCACGTTGCCGCCGTGTTCGAAAACGACGTCGGCATCCGCTTCAACGACAAGGAACGCCTTGACGTGGAAGAATATTGCATCAGCGAACGCTGGATCAAGGTCGCTTCCACCAAGTCCCTGGACCGCCGCGGCCGTCCGCTGCAGATCAAGCTGAAGGGCAAAGTCGAAGCGTTTTACCGCTAAGCAACACCTGCAGTTATCCCTGCAGTTGTCATCGAGGCCGATTTGCATCGGCCTTTTTTGCGTCCGCAGCTTTCCGCTCAGTCATCGCTGCAGAGCAGCCCCGCCGCGGCCGCCAACGGCAGCCACAGCATGGCGTCGGCCAGCACCTCGTCCGGCGTCCGGCCGCTCGATAGCGCCGCCTGCTGCGCGCATTGCGCCAGCGGCGCGCCGTCGGCCAGCGCCTGCAGCCAGCAGAACTGCCATGGCTGCAGTTCGTGCATGGCAATGCGGTAATGCATGCGCGAAATGGCGACAAAGGCGGGACTGGCATCCGGCTGGGCCGGCACGGCGGCGTCCGGCGCGGCCTGCACCTGTTGCCAAAATACACACAAGGGAAAGGACAGGGCCAGCAGCCGCACGCACGGCGCCAGGCGCCAGGCCGGTGCATTTCCCAACAACAAGTCCAGGCCGGAAGGCAGGATGGGCGGCGCCCGCTTTTCCAGGCCCGGCGCCCTGCCCGCCTCGCTGCGCGCCCGCTCCAGCCGCGCCAGTTCGACGGGAAAGCGCAAGGCTGCCCCCTGCGCTCCCGCGGCGCCCTGGCTGGCGGCGAGAAAATCGGCAAAGCCGCCGCCCAGGTCGTACAGGGTGGGCGAAGCGGACGGGTGGCGCCAGACATAGGCGCGGGCAAAGAACGCGAACAGCGCGTCGCCCATGACCTTGCGCAAGACGGGATAATCGGCCTGCAGGCATTCGAGCAGGCGCTGCATGTAGCCGTCCGCATGGATGTGCAGCGGCGCCGGCCCGCCCCGCGCCCGCTTCAACACCTGTTCCTGCCTCAGGCCATGGCGCTCGCTGGCCAGCTGCACGCCCCGCGCCGCGCCGCCCGGCGCCGTCATGGCCGTCAAAAACCACGCCTGCAGCTGCGCCAGCGGGGCGTCCGCGGCCTCGTCTCCGCCGGCGCTACGGCGCATGGGCGGCCTCCGGGTGCAGGTCCGCCGTCCCGGCATCCGCCTGCGCGTCGGCGAATTCCCCCCGTTCGGCTGCGCGCGCCTTGTCCAGTTCAAGCAGCAGCTGCGGGTACGGCGGGATGTCCGCATCCCATTCCAGCAGGGCCGACACGCCGCCCGTCAGCCGCTGCGCCAGCGCGTACAGGCGCCAGACGGCGGCCGGCACGGGTGCGTCGTGCGTGTCGATCAGCACGTCGCCGCTGACGGTGGGCCCGGCCACGTGGAGCTGCACGATGTGGTCGTGCGGCAACTGGCGGATGTAGGCGGCCGCGTCATAGCCGTGGTTATGCGCGGAAACGTGGACATTGTTGACGTCAAGCAAGAGCCCGCAGCCCGTGTCCTCGGCCAGGCGGCCCAGGAATTCCCATTCCGGCATGCTGGACCGGGCAAACTCCACATAGGTGCTGGGGTTTTCCAGGATCAGCGGCCGGCCCAGGAATTCCTGCACCTGGCGCACGCGCGCGCCCACGTGGCGCAGGCTGGCCTCGTCCAGCGGCAAGGGCAGCAGGTCGTGGCTGTTGAGCGAGGCGGTGCCCGTCCAGCACAGGTGGTCGGAAATCCATGCGGGGCGGATCTCGGCGGCCAGCTGACGCAGCTTGCGCAGGTAGGCCAGGCTCAGGGGAGCGCTGCTGCCGATCGACAGCGACACGCCGTGCATGACGATGGGCAGCTGCGCCGCCACCTGCTCGAGCACATGGCGCGCATAGCCGTGGTTATCGATGAAATTCTCGCTGATGATCTCGAACCAGTCGACCTGCGGCCCGTGTTCCAGGATGTGCGCATAGTGCGGCGGGCGCAGCCCCACGCCCAGGCCCAGGTGCGGCAGCCCCAGGCGCGGCCGCGCCTCGCGCAGGATGCCACGCATCAGGTCGACGGCGGCAAGGCCAGGCGCAGGTCGGTGGGCGCCGGCGGCGCTCCCACCGGCGTGCCGCGCGCCGCCATCACCTTGCCGTAGGCTTCCCACGCCTTGTCGTAGACATTGTCGCCGAGCGCAAAATGCATGGTCTGACCCAGCGGTATGCTGCGGTGGTCGGGCGCGGGACCGAAATCGTACAGGGCCATGGTGGCGGGCTCGGGCGGTTCCTTGCCCGTGGTGTTCGGATACAGCTGCGAGGCCGAAATCGGCACGGCGCAGCCGCCGAAGCTCGCGCATTTGTTGTCGCCGGGCGCGCTGTAGATTTTATCTTGCTGCGGCACGGGCGGCACGTGGCATGGCGTGCCCGGCGCCGCGGGGGCTTTCGCCGAGTGGCCGCAGGACGAGCCGCCCGTGTCCGGCTGGGCAAAGCCGCAGCCGCCCTGGGCGTGGCAGCCGTTGGAGCCGCGGCAGGTGTGGTAGACGGCCAGCGCGGCGCAGGTGGACGACGCCTCGCCCTCCAGATGCATGCCCTGGCAGGCGTGGTACAGCACATTCTTCTCGGCCAGCGGCACGCCCGTCGCCAGGTTCGGCGCCTGGCCCAGCACGGCCCAGCAGATGGCCATGCGGTCGCCCGCGCCCACCATCGACGGATACGGAAAGTCCAGGTCCTGGTCCAGCCAGTACTGGTCCAGCACGGAAGTGATGCCGTAGATGGCGCCCGTGGCCACCGTACTGAGCATTTCCAGGCTGCCGCTGCTGTCCTTCAGGCGGTTCAGGGCGCCCGCCACGGCAGCGGGCGCGGGGATGTTCTTCGGCGCGGTGGCCGGGTTGTAGCGCTCGTTGACCAGCATGGCCTCGCTCCAGCGCCCGCCGTCCCTGTGCCAGCCGGCCCAGGTCTGCACGGGCAGCATGGCCTTGACCTGGCCAAAACGCTCGTAGTGGTCGAACGGGGCGCTGTCGTGGCGCGCTTGCGCATCGCGCGATTCGGCTGCCTTGCCATTGTTCGCGTAGGACGGATAATCGCACTTCAGGGCGTCCAGGTCTTCGCGGTAGTCTGGCTGCACGGCCATCAGGCGCATGGCCGCGTCGCGCCGGTAGCGCCGGATGGCCGTGTCGCTGCCCTCGCCCTGGTCCGTGATGGCCGCCATCATGTCGATGGCCTTGTTGAACGAGCCCGTCTGGCCGCCATCCTGGTCCTGCGGCCCGAAACAGGTATCGAAACGGGGAAATTCCGCCCGTGCATGGCCCTGGACCTGGCTGTTGAACATGTCCTGCTGCACCGAGTTGTTGACGAACAGCTTGTGCCACAGGGTCTGGCCGTCCGTGTATTCGATGCTGATATAGCGCGCATAGCATTCATACATGTAGCCGATGGTGCCGAACAGGGGCAGGTCGTGCACATGCTTGCCCGGCGTCCAGCCCGCCAGCGGCACTTCCGGGAAGTATTTCGTGTGGTCCCGGCTGTCGAAGGCGGCCAGCTGCGCCCGGGCCTGCTGCTCCGGCTGCTCAATGGCGAGGAACAGGTCGCACTGGTTGGCGTTCAATGCCTCCAGGTTGACGCGCACGTGGCGGTAGTCGGCCGTGTCCTGCAGGTCGACGATGTGCGGGATCAGCGTGCAGTGCTTGCCATAGCAGGTCCAGCCGTGGTCCTGCGACTGCAGTTCCGAGCCCGTGAAGCATGGCGCCGTGCCGATGGCCGTGGCCAGGTTGGCCGCCATCTGCAGGTGCAGCATTTCCTGGATGAAGACGCTGAAGATGACATTGAAGGCCTTCTGCTCCGCCAGGTCGGGGCGGGCCGTGGTGCCCATGCCCGGCCACTGGCGGCCTTCGTAATAGCTGATGCCTTGCGAGTTGATCTGGTGCGTGCCCTGGATCGAATACATGGTGGCCATGTACAGGGGGATGGTGAACAGTTCCACGCTGACGGCCGCCTGGGCGATGGCGCGCACGGCGGCCGTGTCGGTGGCCAGCATGTCGAGCGGACGGTTGCTGATGGCCGGCTGGGTGCTTCCTAAAACGGGCATTTTCATTCTGTCTCTCCACAGGAAGGATGCGTTTCGGATCTCGGGCCGGCCCGCGCCATCTGCGTGCGCCGATCACGGCACAAGAATCATACCCCTGAGAAAGATATTTTTGCGGCAAGATTTACATGCTTGAGCAGGAATTGATCTGCCTCAATCCACATGGGCTTTCACCGCGCAAATCAGCGTTTTACCCCGCCATTCGATGACAATTGAATAGAATCGGCAAAACGCGCGCGTGTATAAGGGATGCGCCGTCCAACGCCGGCGCGCGGCTTGCATGATGCAAGTCAGGCGGCGGGCGGCGGCTGGAAGGCGCAAAAACCGGGCCACTGCTCGCGGCTGTCGCACACTTTCAGGCAGCCCTGATTGTCCTTGAAGGTGGCGACGACCTTGATGGGAAAGCCATATTTTGGCGTGGCGGCCAGGAAGGCGGACGGGCAGCTTTGCTCATTGCTGAAGCGGAAAGTGATTTCTTCGCGGCGGCCCTTGCGCGCAAAGCTCAGCATGAAGGTTTCATTGCTGTTCCATTGCGCCTTGCCCGGCACGCGGAAGCGGTAGCGCGGGCTGCCCGGCTGCTGGCCGTCAAGTTTCTGGCCAAAGACGCGGCTGCTGGCCGTGGCCGTCTCGACCTTGGCGACCGGATACACGACGGCAAACATATACGTGCCCGCAAAACCCTGGTCGAAGCCCAGGCCCTTCTGGTAGAACGGCACGACGATATGCGGCGCGCCCGCGTATTCCACGCTGTTGCGGGACGTGGTGCGCGACGTCAGCTTGTCGTCGGGCGCTTGCCCGAAGACCACGTCCACTTCCACCAAGGCCTGGTTCTTGTCGATATCTTGCGCCAGATAATCCCTGGGGGCGATTTCGCTGTGCACGCAGCCGGCCAGCAGGACCGCGGCGAGGCAGCCGGCGATGAGTCGAGGGTAGCTCATGGCTGTTTTCCTTCCGGCGGCGCGGAAGCAAGGCCCAGGCCCGTCACTTGCCAGCCGCCCTTGCCTTGTTTCCATTGAAATTGCTGGCCGAACCAGGCCAGTTCCAGCTCGCGCCGGATGCGGTTTGAATCCGTGCGGCCCTGGCGCGCCTTGATGGCGGCGCCCGCCTGCGCGGAAGCGGCCTGCGACAAGGGCTTCAGCCACCGTTGATACGTGTCTGGCGGCAAGGCCAGCACGCCGGCCACGCCGTCGTCGCGCGTGGCGACGATGATTCCCACCTTCGTCAGCGCATTTGTCAGATAGGCGCCGCGCCGCCCGTCGGGCGAGACGGACACCAGCATGGCGGGCGCGTAATCGCCCGTGACGCCGCCAGCGACGTCAAACCACAGCAATTCGCCCGTGCGCGTGTCGAGCGCGCGGCCGTCGCGGGCAAACAGCAGCACCTCGGGACGGTCCGGCTGCGGCACGCCCCATTCGGGATCGCGTTCCGTGCGCACCATGTCGTCGCGCCGCAAAGGACTGACGGGGCGCATCAGCGGCTCGCCATTCTGCACGCCAATAAGAATGGTTCCCTGGCCTGTGTAACCCTTGGTAAACGCCAGCAGCATGGGCTGGCCCTCGCGCGTGGCCGCCAGGGGCCGCACTTCCACCACTTCGCGCGCGCCGCCGGGCCAGTAGCCGTGCTGGCGGAAAGTCAAGGTGACGAGGGCGTCGTGACGATTGTTGGTGACGACGAAGTCGCCGTACTGCTTGGTCACAGGCACATACGGCGCTTGCGCCTGCGCGGCGGGCACGATGGCGGCGGCCAGGGCGGCGGCGGCCGCCAGGCGGTGTAAAGGAAAGAACAGCATGGCATCCTGTCAAGGTCGCACCGGGCGAAGGAACGCCATCATAAACGATTCATCGCCAGCAACACTGTCCGATAGCCAACATCAGCGGCGCTGGATCTCGATCAGCTCGATCTCGAACAGCTTGGGCCACAGTTTGCCCGTGACAAACAGGCGCTTGCCCCGTGCGTCCCAGGCGATGCCGTTGAGCACGGCGTCGGGGTTGGCCGTGCCCCGCTGTTCGGGCGGCAGCAAGCCCGCCAGGTCGATCCAGCCGACGACCTTGCCGCTGGCCGGATCGATGCGGGCGATCACGTCGGCGCCCCACACATTGGCGAACAGTTGCCCGTCGACCATTTCCAGCTCGTTCAGGCGGTCGATGGGCCGCCCTTCGGCTTTCACTTCGAAGCGGCGCACTTCCTTCAGGGTTTTCGGATTGAGCACGCGGATGGCGGAGGTGCCGTCGCTCATGTAGACAAACTGGCTGTCGCTGGCCAGGCCCCAGCCTTCGCCCTGGTAGCTGAACGTGCGTTTCAGTTTGAAGGTCTTCCGGTCGAAGACATAGCCGGTCTGCGAAATCCACGTCAGGCCGAGGATTTCGTCGCCCACGTCCGTGATGCCTTCGCCAAACACATTCTTGTCCAGCATACTTTTCTGCAAGACCTTGCCCGTTGTCAACTCCACCTTGCGCAGCGAGGACTGGCCGTTCTGGCCCGTGCTTTCATACAGATGGCCATCCTTGAACAGCAAGCCCTGGGTAAAGGCCTGGGGGTCGTGCGGATAGGTGTTCTTGACGAAATAGCCATACACGGGCAAGGCGGCCTGGGCGTAGCCCATTTCGCTCATCAGGCCTACCGTGCATAACAATCCCAGCAGCAATGAGCCGGCCGTGCGTTTGAGTCTGGTCTTGACGTTGATGTTCATCGGGTCGGGCGGAAGTTGGGATTCGCCTATTGTAAACGTGCCGCGTCCGCCATGTGCGCCCTGACGAGCTCCAGCCAGGCGCGCGCCGCAAACGACAGCCGTCCGCCCCGGCGCCAGGCCAGCATCAGATTCCATTCCACGGGCGGGCCGTCCAGGGGAATCACGTCAAACTGCGCCGGCTCCAAGGTGTCGCAATACATCTTCGGCAGCAGGCAGATGCCCACGCCCAGCCGTACCAGCGAGGCAATGAAGTCCCACTGGCCGCTGCGGCCCGTGATGCGCGGTGCAAAACCGGCGCGCTGGCAGGCGTCCAGCACGATGTCGTTCAGGGCGAACGCGGCGCCGTAGAAGATGAAGGGGCTGTCGGCCAGCTCGGCCAGGGCAACCGAGGCGCGTCCCTGCCACGGCGAACCGGGCGCGGCCAGCAGGCACAGCGGCGAGCGCACGAGGGGCAAGGCTTCGAAATCCTGCCAGGTGGCGGCATTGCCCGGATAGTCGAGCATGGTGCCCAGTTCCACCGTGCCGGTGCGCAAGTCGCGCTCGATCGCCTGCGTGCCGCTTTCGTACATTTTGAGTTCGATGCCCGGATAGCGCTGGTGGTATTCGGCCAGCCACGGCGCCAGGGTCGAGTGCGTCTGCGGCGACACGCCGACCCGCAGTTCTCCACGCTCCAGCTGCTGCAGGTCGCGCAATTCCACCTTCAGTTCCGCGTGCAGGGCCAGCAGTTCATGCGCGCGCGACAACACCACCTTGCCCGCGTCCGTCAGGGTGAAACGCTTGCCCGCGCGGTCCAGCAGGGCCAGGTCCAGCGACTGTTCCAGCTGGGCAATCATCTTGCTGACGGTGGGCTGCGTCACATGCAGCCTGGCGGCCGCCCGCGTAAAACTGTTCTGTTCGACCACTTCGACGAAGTAGCGCAGGGAGCGGATATCCATGATGCATTCCAAATTCGAATGATGATCATGAGTTTAAGTCATTTTATCTTTTGATGTGGGCTCACTACAATGAAACCTTCCTCCTGCCGCTTGAAAGCCCGCCGTGAAAGCCTTGCCCTGTTCCACCGCCGCCCTGCCCTCCGCCCCAGTCTGGCGCCAGCCCGCGCAGACCGCGTGGCAAGTGGGCATCCTGATTGCCGCCTGGTGGCTGGCCGACTCGGCCGCGTCCGCCCTGCATTTGCCGTTTTCCGGCGGCGTCGTGGGCCTGTTCGCGCTGGTGGCCCTGTTGCTGGCGGGCTGGGTGCGGCCCGTCGCCATCGAACTGGGCGCGAACTGGCTGCTGGCCAACATGCTGCTGTTTTTTATTCCGCTGGTCGTGTCCGTGGTGCAATTTACGCAACTGTTGAAATCGCAGGGCCTGATGCTGTTCGTAAATATCGGCCTGGGCTTTGCCAGCGTGATGCTGGCCACGGCCTTCACCGTGGAAGGTGTGTGCCGCTATGAACGCAAGTTGCGTCTAAATAAGCTGCTGCGCCAGCGCAGAGCGAGGGCGGCGGCATGAGCACCGTGCTGCTGTCGCTGCTGTTTTTGCTGCTGACCCTGGTGCTGTTCTATGCCAACCAGGCCGTGCACCGCCGCCATCCGCATTTTCTGCTGACGCCGGCCATCTGCACCTCGGCCATACTGATCGTCATCGTGCAAGCCACGTCCACCCCGTTCGCCACGTATTTCGGCGAGACGCGCTGGCTGCCGTGGCTGCTGGGGCCAGCGACGGTGGCGTTTGCGCTGCCCATCTTCCAGGAGCGCAAGCTGATCCGCAAGCACTGGCTGGCCCTGTCGCTGGGCAGCTGCGCCGGCATCGTGGCATCGGTCGCCGCCACCCTGCTGCTGGACCGGGTATTTGGCGTGCACGGCGACATGGCGCGCAGCCTGCTGGCGCGCTCCGTGTCCACGCCGTTCGCGCTGGAAGCGTCGCGCCACATGGGCGGCTCGGCCCAGCTGACGGGCATTTTCGTGGTGATGACGGGCTTGTTCGGCCTGATGCTGGGCAAGCCGCTGCTGAAACTGCTGCCCCTGCGCATGCGCATCGCCCGCGGCGCCCCGTATGGCGCGGCCGCGCACGGTTTTGGCCTGTCCGTGGCGCGCAGGGTCGGCACGGAAGAAGGCGCCGTGGCCAGCCTGACGATGATCTTCTCGGGCGTCGTGACGGTGCTGCTGGCGCCGCTGCTGGGCAGATTATTGGCTTAACGGTCCATTAAGGGGCCATTAAGGGTCGATTAAGGGTCGATTAAGGGGCCACGGCGCAGGCGTTTATCGGGGATAATACGCCTTTCCCCATTCCCGACAGCCGCGCCACGATGAAATACCCCGCAGTCCTGCCCTTCAGCGACATCCTGCCACGCCTGCAGGAATTCGACGCCATCATCGACGTGCGCAGCCCGTCCGAGTTCGCGGAAGACCACTTGCCGGGCGCCATCAACCTGCCCGTGCTCGACGACGAGCAGCGCGTGCGCATCGGCACCTTGTATAAACAGACGAGCGCCTTCGAGGCGAAGAAGCTGGGCGCGGCGCTGGTGGCGAAGAATATCGCGCGGCATATCGAAGACGGTTTCCTCGGCCACGCGCACGAATGGAAGCCGCTCGTCTACTGCTGGCGCGGCGGCAACCGCAGCGGCGCCATGGCGCACATCCTGGCGCGCATCGGCTGGCCCGTCACCCAGCTCGACGGCGGCTACAAGGATTACCGCCGCCACGTAAACGCCGAGCTGGCCACCCTGCCCCAGCGTTTCGACTTCATCAACGTGCTGTGCGGCCCCACGGGCAGCGGCAAGAGCCGTTTGCTGCAGGTGCTGGACCGCCAGGGCGCGCAGGTGATCGACCTGGAAGACCTGGCGGCGCACCGCGGCTCCGTGCTGGGCGGCCTGCCCGAGGAAGAGCAGCCGTCGCAAAAGGCGTTTGAAAGCCGCTTGTGGCAGCAGCTGCGCCAGTTTGACCCGGCATTGCCCGTCTTCATCGAATCGGAAAGCAAGAAAGTAGGCCGGCTGCGCGTGCCCGACGCCCTGATGGACAAGATGCGCGCTTCCGACTGCACCGACGTGCGGCTCGATACGGCCCAGCGCGTGCAATTGCTGATGGAAGATTATGCCCACTTTGTCGGCGCCCCCGCGCAGCTGAACGTGCAGCTGGCCCTGTTGACGCAGCTGCATGGCAAGGAGAAAATTGCACATTGGCAGCAACTGGCCACGGCGGGCCGCATGGCCGAGCTGGTGGAAGAGTTGCTGGTCCAGCATTACGACCCCGTCTACCTGCAATCGATACGGCGCAACTTCAGCCGCTACGGGCAGGCGACGCCGCTGGTCTTGCCCGATATTTCAGAACATGCCTTTGAGCAAGCCGCGCGCGCCTTGTGTGGTATTGTCGGCACTGAATCCCCCTGAAGACGCAAGGTCTGGGGTAAAAATGATCATCGTTGTACACAACATCAGCAGGAATTTCCATGTCAGATAGCGCAGCAACATCCCATACACCCATCCGATTGACCGAATTTGCCCATGGCGGCGGCTGCGGCTGCAAAATCGCGCCCGGCGTGCTGGCCGACATCTTAAAAGGCAGCGGCGGCTTTCCCCTGCCGAAGGAATTGCTGGTCGGCATAGAAACTTCCGATGACGCGGCCGTCTACCAGCTCAACGACGAGCAGGCGCTGATCGCCACGACGGATTTCTTCATGCCCATCGTCGACGACCCGTTCGACTTCGGCCGCATCGCCGCCACCAACGCCATTTCCGACGTGTACGCCATGGGCGGCACGCCCATCATGGCCCTGGCCCTGGTCGGCATGCCGATCAACAAGCTGCCGGTGGAAACTATCGGCCTCATCTTGAAAGGCGGCGAAACCGTCTGCGCCCAGGCCGGCATCCCCATCGCGGGCGGCCACACCATCGATTCCGTCGAGCCGATCTATGGCCTCGTCGTGCTGGGCCTCGTGCACCCGTCGCAGGTGAAACGCAATGCGGGCGCGCGCGCCGGCGACAAACTGGTGCTGGGCAAGCCGATCGGCGTGGGCATCCTGTCGGCCGCGCTGAAAAAGAATGCGCTGGACGGCGACGGCTACGCCTCGCTGATCGCCAACACCACCAAATTGAATACCCCGGGCAAGAAACTGGCCCTGCTCGACGGCGTGCATGCGCTGACGGACGTGACGGGCTTCGGCCTGCTGGGCCACACGCTGGAACTGGCGCGCGGCGCCAAGTTGCAGGCGCGCATAGCCATGGCCGACGTGCCGCTGCTGCCGCAAGTGCAGCAGCTGGCGCAAAATGGCAACATCACGGGCGCATCCAACCGCAACTGGCAGGGCTATGGCGCGCAAGTGGCGCTGGCCGACAGCCTCAGCGCCATCGACAAGGCGATCCTGACGGACCCGCAGACGGCAGGCCCCCTGCTGGTGGCCTGCGCGCCGGAAGCCGTCGAGCAAGTGCTGGCGATTTTCCGCGCCGAAGGCTTTGCCGACGCGACGGTAATAGGCGAGATGCAGGATGGCAGTACCGGGGTTTCCGTATATTAATGAACATTTTTTCAAAGGCAGTCCCATGACCACGTTCTCCAACAAGTTCCCCGCCATCCTGGCCACCGTCGCCGCCACCCTGGCCATCCACAGCGGCCTGGCGCAGGCGCAGCAAGTGCTGCGCGTGTCCGCCATTCCCGACGAAGCGCCGACGGAGTTGCAGCGCAAGTTCAAGCCGCTGGGCAGTTACCTGGAGAAAAAGCTGGGCATGAAGGTGGAATTTACGCCCGTTACCGATTACGCGGCGTCCGTGGAAGGCTTGATCAATCACAAGCTGGACATGGTCTGGTTCGGCGGTTTTACGTTTGTGCAAGCGAACGTGCGCAGCGGCGGCAAGATCGTGCCGCTGGTGCAGCGCGAAGAAGACACGAAATTCCGCTCCGTGTTCGTGACCACCAGCAAGGACATCAATCAGTTGTCCGACCTGAAAGGCAAGAACTTCACGTTCGGCTCGGAATCGTCGACCTCGGGCCACTTGATGCCCCGTTACTACTTGCTGGCCGCCAAGATCAATCCGGACACGGACATGAAGCGCATCGCGTTCTCGGGCGCGCATGACGCCACCGTGGCCGCTGTCGCCGGCGGCAAGGTCGATGCGGGCACCTTGAACATTTCCGTGTGGGAAAAGCTGGTCGAAGCGAAAAAGGTCGATCCAGCCAAGGTGCGCGTGTTCTATACGACACCGGGCTACTACGACTACAACTGGAGCGTGCGCGCCGACATGAATCCCGTCGTGCGCAAGAAGCTGACGGACGCCTTCCTGGCGCTCGATGCTTCCACGCCGGAAGGCAAGGAAATCCTCGAGCTGCAGCGCGCCACGAAGTTCATCCCGACCAAGGCCGAGAACTACAAGGATATCGAAGCGGCCGCGCGCGATGCCAAGTTGTTGAAGTAATTGCTGAAACCTGCCGGATGACGTCCTGCGGACGCATCCGGCACACTCCCTCCCACACCGAACATCGCATGACATTCCAACTTCACCAGGTCTGCGTCCACCACGCGGGCGCCGCCGGCAATGCGCTGGCCCTGCGCGAGCTGGACCTGGACGTGGCCCAGGGCGAACAGATCGCCCTGATCGGCCCTTCCGGCGCCGGCAAGACCAGTCTGCTGCACACCTTGGCCTGCGCGCTGCGCCCCGAATCCGGCAGCTTGCGCATACTCGGCAGTTCTCCCTGGCAACTTGCCAGCGGCGAACGCCACGCCTTGCGCGCTCGATTATTCCTCGCGCCGCAGACGCCGCCCTTGCCGCCGCGCCAGCGCGTCGTCAACGCCGTGCTGGCCGGCCGCTTGCCGCAATGGAGCTTGTGGACGGCGATGCGTTCGCTGCTCGCGCCCGTCGACCCGCGCGCCGCGTGGGAAGCGCTCGGCAAATTCAATCTGCAGGATAAACTGTATGCGCGCGTCGACCGCCTGTCCGGCGGCGAACGCCAGCGCTGCGGCATGGCGCGCGCGCTCGTGTCGGATGCACAAGTTTTCCTCGTCGACGAACCGCTGTCCGCGCTCGACCCCACGCTGGCCTTGCAGACCATCGCTGTGCTGCAGGCCGAAGCGACGGCGCGCAAGGCCACGCTGATCTGCAGCCTGCACCAGGTGGAGATCGCGCGCGCCTGCTTTGCGCGCATCGTCGCCCTGCGCGACGGCCGGATCGTCTTCGACTTGCCTGCCAGCGAGGTCAGCGACGCCATGATCGCCGCGCTGTACCGCAACAAGGCCGATCCGGCGCCCCGGTTCGAATCGGTGGCGGCGAACCTGGACGCCGCGAGGCCCCTTTGCTGAAGAGTACCGCCCTGCCGCGCGACCCCGCCTGGCGCGGCCGCCTGAGCGGGGCTGCCATCGTGCTGCTCGTGCTGTGGCCGATGCTGGTGCAGGCCGAATTCAAGCCGTGGCTACTGTGGGATGCGCAAAGCCTGGCCGCCACCTGGCAGTTCATCGCCAGCTTCGTGCCGCCCGCCCACTCGCCGGAATTTTTGCAGCTGGTGGCCACGTCCGCCTGGGAAACCATCGCCATGGCCACGGCCGGCATGGCGCTGGCCATGCTCGGCGCCATCCCCTTGACTTTGCTGGTGACGGAGCGCTTGTCGATCTCGCGCATCGGCAGTGGCCAGGTGTCGCCGCTGGCCGCCAGCGTGCGCCACGCAGTCCGCGCGCTGCTGGTGCTGCTGCGCAGTGTGCCGGAACTGGTGTGGGCATTGCTATTGGTGCGCATCGTGGGCCTGGGGCCGACTGCCGGCGTGATCGCCATCGCCCTCACGTATTGCGGCATGCTGGGCAAGGTGTATGCGGAAATCCTCGAATCGTCGGATGCGTCCGCCTGCAACGCCTTATTGCACAACGGCAGCGGCAGATTAAAGGCCTTGCTGTACGGCGCCCTGCCCGAATCGGCCGCCGAACTCGTGTCGTACACGATCTACCGCTGGGAATGCGCGATCCGCGGCTCCGTCGTCATGGGTTTTGTCGGTGCGGGCGGCCTGGGCCAGCGCATGGATGAATCGATGAAGATGATGGCAGGCAATGAACTGGCCACCATGCTGATGGTGTTCGTGCTGCTGGTGGCGGGCGCCGACGCCGTCTCCGCCATGCTGCGCCGGAGGCTGGCATGAAGACGGAACCGATGTTGCCCGCTCCAGCGCCCGTGCGCTGGTCGACCTGGGCCTTGCTGGCCGGTTTATTGATGCTGGTCATCGCCAGCTTCGCCACCCTGCCCCTGAAATGGGGAGAATTCTTCAGCGCCGACGCCGTGCGCACCACGGCCGACTTCCTGCACGGCTTCGCCCCGCCCGAACTGGCTCCCCCCTTCCTCATGAAGGTAGGCGTGGCCACGTTCGAGACCCTGGCCATGTCGGCCATCGGCACGGTCATCGCCGCCCTCCTGGGCGCCCTGCTGGCCCTGCCCGCCAGCGGCCGTTTCGGCGGCCTGGCGCGCAACGCGACGCGTGGCGTGTTGAATGTGCTGCGCTCGATCCCCGAACTCGTGTGGGCCTCGATCCTGCTGATCGCCGCCGGCCTCGGTCCGTTCGCGGGCACCCTGGCGCTGGCCCTGCACACGGTGGGCGTGCTGGGCCGCTTGTTTGCCGACGCGTTTGAAAATTGCCCGCCCTTGCCGGCCGCCACCTTGCGCATCAACGGCGCGCGGCCCGCCGTGGCCTTTTTGTATGCCACCTTGCCGCAGTGCGGCCCGCAGATGATGTCCTACACCCTATACCGCTGGGAAAACAATATCCGCGCCGCCGCCATCCTCGGCGTCGTCGGCGCGGGCGGCCTGGGACAGATGCTGAAATACCATCTGTCGCTGTTCCAGATGCCCAGCGCCGCCACCGTCATCGTCGCCATGCTGCTGATGGTGGCGGCCGTCGATGGCCTCAGCTATGTGCTGCGCCGCGCCATGACCCGTTAATTGTCACTTTTCACAAGGAATGCCCATGTCAGGCTGGTGGACGATTATCTCGACGGAAACCCCGGAACAACTGGCCGACATGACGCAAGTCAGCAAGCAAGCGTTTCTCGCCAGCTGGGAAGCGGGCCTGTCCGGCGCCGGCTGGATCGCGCAACTGTGTACGCAAGGCAAGGCGACCCAGCTGACGTTCAACGGCTTTCCCAACCGCTACACGGCCCCGGCCGACGTCATCGTGCCCCTGCTGCTGGCGGGCATCGCCGAGGCGCAGGACGGTGAGTTTCCCCAAGACCAGCTCACGGGCTGGCCCGGCAGCATCACCGTCCATGCGGAACGCATCGCCGCCTGTGAGCCGGGGCAGCTGCTGACCGTCGAAGTGTGGGACCAGTCCTGACGCGGCAGGCTGGCTGGACAGCGGTCCAGCCGGCCAGTTCCAGGCATGGGCATGCAATAGTTTGTTGCCAATAGGAAATATGGCTTATCATGCAGGTTTTCATGCAAAGAATAAAGTCATGCGTTTGATACCAAGGCACTTGATCGCCATTGCTTCACTGCTCACCTTGCCATTGCACGGCGTGGCCGCCAAGGAGCCGCTGCCATTTGAAGAATTCCGGGCCGGCCTCATCGAAACGGTCATGAACAGCTGCATGCGCTCCCAGACGGAACCGGCGATCCAGGTCTACATGGACAAGGCCAATACCCAGGGCGCCAATTTCGCCGACCATGCGCAAACCCTCGCGCATCTGGAAAAGATGCCGGAATGGACCCAGGGCATAATCCCCAAGATGAAAAACCTGTGCGCCTGCGCCTTGGGACCGAGCATCGAGGAAATGCGCGCTACCACGTCGCTGGACGACCTCGAAGCCGTGCTGCGTGCCACCAAGGCCGCAGGCAACAAGCGCGGCGCCGATAGCGCGTACATGAGCAGCTGCCTGCAGGCACAAAAGTCCTTGCGGGACGCGGGCTAGACCCGCCCCCCGCCGGCGCCATCCCGACACCCATTCCCGCACAAACGGCCATGCACATCCGCCCCACCAACGCCAGCGACTGGCCCGCGCTGAAAGCCACCCGCCTGGCCGCCCTGCTCGACGCCCCTGCCGCCTTCGGCGCCAGCCACGCCAGCGCCGCCCGTTTTTCCGACGCCGACTGGCAAGAGCGCGCCGTCAGCACGCCGCAGCGCACTTTTTTCCTTGCCTTTGACGCAGAACAAGCCATCGGCCTGGCCGCGCAAGTGGTGGCCGGCAATGGCGAGTGCCACCTGATCGCCATGTGGGTGCAAGCCGAATATCGCGGCCTTGCCGTGGCGCAAGGCCTGGTCGAGGCCGTGAAACAGTGCGCGGTGAACAATGGCCACGCGCGACTGGTGCTCGACGTGGCGCCGGAAAATGCGCGCGCGGCCGCGTTTTACCAGAAACAGGGCTTTGTTTTTTTACCGGAATGGGAAGCGCTGGAAAGCCATCCGCATATCCAGGTGCAGAAGATGGAGTGGCGGGCGCCGGCGTGAAGGCTTTTCCGGAAATGCTCGCACATGGCGGCTTTTCGGCGAAACGGTGCTTGTTCAAGAACTGCAGCGCATTGGCTTTGAGCGGCCGCTTCGTGGGCTGCGCGCACCTGCAGTAATCGGCCAGAAGCGGCCCTGCCTGGTTTTTCATTATCATTAGGAATCGAATTACTATGCCGAAACACAAAGCACTTTCTGATGGGCTTGCACTGATTTTTCAAGGTATCGCCCATCTCAATTCAACATTTCCAAACCGGAAATTTACTGTTGATGGCCGGCTTGTAGGTGATATCGGGGAAATCATTGCAGAGCTTGAATATGACATCATTCTGGATGAAGTATCCCAACCCGCCTACGACGGCGTTACCAGCGACGGGAAGAAGCGCGTGCAAATCAAGGCGACTTTCAAGGATAGCTTGACCTTCAAGGGCACACCCGATTACTTTCTCGGCTTTAAGCTCTTCCCCGATGGGCGTCACGAGGAAATCTATAATGGTCCGGGCAGCATCATTTATGACCGATACGCGCATCGGCGCGGCATAGGCAGCACCTTGCTTTCTTTCCCCAATGCAGTTTTAAAAGAACTTTCAAGTGCCGTGGCGCCCGATTCAAAAGTCCAAAAACGCGGCATATGAACAAATGGACAGCATCATGACTATCTGCGCATACCCGGTCGCGCAATACCACAGGAAATTTGTAATTCCTGCAGCGTCCGAATGGTATTTAGTCACGCAATTCCGACAAGAGTGCAGTCCACCTTGAAGCACTTCATGCTGGAAAACAGCATTTTCCAGCATTCCATTCATCCCAATTGACATTCTGTCTTAAAAACCTGCCCCTGGCTGTCTCTTTTTCTATACTCGCGTTTTCATTGACGAGTAGAAAGATCAGGTATGCGTGCCATTAAAAAAGCGGGGCTTTTGCTGTGTTTATGCGGCGCCGCGGCCCAGGCTTGCGCTGATACGGAGCAAGCCGTGGAACAGGCCGGCCAGGATGCGGCCGCGTCCGTCAATGTCAAAGGCATCCGCGACCCGGACTGGAAGCCCTACAGCGCCATGCTCAAGGGCGCCCTACGCTTCGAGGAAAAGCATGCGCTGGCACCCGGCGCGGAGTTGAAATTCATCCTGGAACCGCGCCGCGCCGACGTCGACATGCATGGCATCGCGCTGCGGCTGGAAAGCGACGAGGCGGGCATGGCCATCCCGTTGGCAGAGCGCAATATCTTCAGTTTGCCCGCCGGGCAGGGGCCGCTGTACGAGAAGGCCGAGCTGACAGTGAACCGCAAGGCGGGCTCGGTCCGGTGGATACCCTACGTCAGGAGCGCGGCGACCAGCGACACGCTGCGCCGCTTGGGCGACCTGCGGCTGGCGTGCGAAGTCCACTGGGCCATCGACAAGGAAACCTTGCCTTTCGCCATGCGCACGGCGATGGGCGCACTGGGCGGCCCGTGCAATTTCGTGTCGCAAAAAGGCACCTACAGCTTTACGGAAGCACGGCGCATCACGGCCGCGACGATCAGCTACAACGGCAAAAGCGCGCCCGTGCCCTTCAGCGGCACATCGTTCACGCCGCCGTTGCGGGAGCAGGACTGGAGCGATGACAGCGTGCTCGAATTGACGTTCGACAATGATTAGCCTGCCCTGTGCCGGAAAACCGCAGATCACGAAAAAATAGGGGCATCATATTGAAAATGAGAAGCATCATATTCTTTGCAATCGTGATCGGTATCATGTCGCCTTCATTCGCCCGGACTGGCAAGACGGCCAATTGCGGTATCGATGATATCGAACAATGCATGGCATCGGACGGCGCATCGTTAGTTCGCGCCATTCAAAAAAAGTTGCCTGATGTATTGCAAATGCCATCCGACGGCAAAGTTCCGGCATTCACGACAGTTGAAGTCAATTCAGCTGCATCCGAAACAGCGCTGTCCATGGCATTGACGCGCGCCTGGAAACGAAGCTTTATAGAAAAAGGGGTGGATAACGCAAAGGGCGCACTACTGGCCTGTCAGCGCGAGACTTCGCTGCTGCTGACCGTGCCATTCATGCGCAGCGAAGGCCAGCAGGCACACTGCTACAGATTTTAAGACTGTGTACCTTGAATCCACTGTCCTGGCAGCATAGCGCGGCGACGGCGCTTTCACATTCGTTCGCCACCAGCCAGGTCAATAATTTCAGCAGTTATTTCACCCGCTGCTTTTCCAGCTTGCGCGCCAGCGTGCGCCGGTGCATGCCAAGGCGGCGGGCCGTTTCCGAGATATTAAAATCCGTCTCGGCCAGCATTTCGTGGATGCGTTCCCATTCCAGGGTCTTGATGTTGGTGGCGCGATTCGTCAGTTCGATGTCGGCGTTGCCGGCCACGTGGCCGAAGGCCGCTTCGATGTCGTCCGTGTTCGACGGCTTCGCCAGGTACTGGCAGGCGCCCAGCTTGATGGCTTCGACGGCCGTGCCGATGCTGGCGTAGCCCGTCAGCACGACGATCAGCATCTCCGGGTCGTGCTGGTGCAGCATCTGCACGCAGGCCAGGCCCGAGGTATTGCCATTGAGCTTTAAATCGACGACGGCGTAGTCGGGGCAATGCTGCTCCAGCAAGGCGCTCGCCTCGTCGAAATTGGTGGCCAGGATGACCTGGTAGCCGCGCCGCTCGAACGAGCGGCCCAGGGTGCGGGCAAACGCGGCATCGTCTTCCACGATCAGTAACAGACGGTCATCCTGCATGGTGGTCGCTTTCTCTTTCCAGTTTGATGGCCGCCAGCGGCAAGGCCAGGTGCACCACCGCCCCGCCCTGTACCCGGTTGCGCGCCGTCACCGTACCACCTAAAGTACGAGCGACATTCACCACCAGGAACAGCCCCAGGCCGCCGCCGGGCTTGCCCTTGCTGCTTTGATACGGCTTGCCCAGGTGCGTCAGCATCGACGGCTCGAAGCCGGGGCCCGCATCGGTGATCACCAGGTGCAGGGCGTCCGCTTCGCGCGTCGCCTCGAAGCGCAGCCATTCGGGCGACGCTTCCAGCGCATTGTCGAGCACATTGCAGATGGTTTGCTTCAGGGTCGAATCGAAGACGACGGGAATATCGTGCTCGATGCGGTTATCGTACTCGAAACCCTGGATGGGGCGGCTGCTGCGCCACTCGTCGACGAGATCGTTGAGGAAGGTGTTGATCGTCGTTTTCACGGACGATTCGCCGCGCGCCTCGCCCGCCGACAACAGAATGCCGCTGACGATGCTCTTGCAGCGCTGCAACTGCGCCTGCATTTCCGTGATTTCTTCCAGCATCTCGCTGTTCTTGCTCAGTTCCGGCATGCGGCGCCAGTCGCCGAGGATGACGGACAAGGTCGCCAGCGGCGTGCCCAGCTCGTGCGCGGCGCCCGAGGCCAGCAAGCCCATGCGGATGATGTGCTCTTCTTCCGCCGCGCGCTGGCGCAAGTCAGCCACCTTGGCGTCGCCGGCGCGCTGGTTGCGGTTGATGCGCGTGATGAACAGCACCAGCAAGGCGGCGTTCAGCGCAAAGCAGATCAGCAAGCCCTGCACGTACAGGCTGGAAAAGCCCCGCTCCGGGTCGATGGGCAGGAACAGCGGACCGGGCAGCAAGGCCAGGCCGGCCAGGCACAGGCTCGTAATGGCCACCATGATCCACGTCGACCACACTTCCAACAGCACGGCGCTGAGGATGACTTGCAACAGATACAGGAAGGCAAACGGGTTGCTGATGCCGCCGCTCAGGTAGAGCTGGGCCGTCAGCACGGTGACGTCGACCAGCAGGGCGAGAAACAGCGCCGTGTTCGAGACGGGCTGGCGTTCGTGCCAGCGCAGCAGGCTGGCCAGGTTGAAGGCGATGAGGCAGGACAGCACTTCGAGCATGTAGGGCACGGGCAAGGCGATGCCCAGTCCCACGCCCACGCCGAAGATGGTGCTGATCTGGCCGATCACGGCCAGCCAGCGCAGCTGGATCAGCAGCTTCATGTTCTGGTGGCCGGCCGGATGCTCCATCTCGGCCGCCACGGCGCCGCGCTCTAATACCTCGCGGTTGGGCAGGATCTCAATCCTGCCCGGCATGGTCGCTTTCTTGCGATGGATCAAGCTTCTTGCCGCGCGCGCGACGGCGCTTGTCCTCGCGCACGATCCACCACGTAATTCCGGCTACCATCAAGGCCAGGGCGAACCACGTCAGGGCGTACACGAGGTGGCTGTTGTGGAACGAGATCACGGTCAGGCCGCCGACGGGGGCGTCAACGGCCGTTTCCGACTTTGCTTTCGCGTCGACAAAATATGGCGCCACGTTGGTGAGCATGTGCGAGGCGGCGATGGCGGCGACGTCGCGCGAATACCAGTGCTGCGTGGCGGGACTGTTTTCGCGCAGGAAGCCGCCGCCCGTCTCGCTGACGCGCAGCAGGCCGTCGACCTCGACGATGCCGGGCGGCGTGCCGGCGGCGATGCCGGCGCGCTTGGCCACGAAGCCGCGGTTGACGAGCACGGTGCTGCCGTCGGCCAGGCGCAAGGGCGTCACCAGCCAATAGCCGCTGCCCAGTGCCGTCGTTGCCTGCACCAGGGTATTGAATAGGGGGAGATACGTACCGGAGAGCCGCACATGGCGGTATTCATCCGTTTGCTGCGTGATGCTGGCCCAGGCTGCGGGTCCAGGTGCGTCCGTTGCGGGCGCATGTACGCGTTGTTCGACGCGCTCGATCAGGTCAAGCTTCCAGAACAGGCGCTTGACTTGCCAGGTGCCCAGGGCACAGAAACCGGCAAACAAGATCCCCGCCAGCAAGGCCAGTGCAACTTTTGAATAATGCACAGCCATGCCGCGTGGGCCTGGCGCGGCATCTTGCGATGCGGCGCCAGGGGCGCGCCCGGTGCTGTCTGGGCGCGTTTGACTCATCATGGAGCCGTTTTCGTATGCATGTACTCAGGCATCAGATCCGGCATCATGTTGTGGTTCATGTGGTACATGACCCACAGGGAACCGGCCATGGCGATGCCCACGATCATGATCGTGAAGATCAGCGCCATCATGTTCCAGCCGCCTTCGGACTTGGTGTTCATGTGCAGGAAGTACACCATGTGCACGACCACCTGAACGGCCGCGAAGGCCAGCAGGACCAGGCCCATGGTGCCCGAGTCGGTGATGGCTTTCGTCATCACCAGCCAGAACGGAATGGCCGTCAGGATCACCGACAGGATGAAGCCGATGGTGTAGCTTTTCAGGCTGCCATGATCGTGATGGTCGTGGTGGTGGCTATCGCCGTGTGTGTGGTGGTCGCTCATGGCAGCACTCCCATCAGGTAGACAAAGGTGAAGACGCCAATCCAGATGACGTCCAGGAAGTGCCAGAACAGCGACAGGCACATCATGCGGCGGCCGTTTTCCGGGGTCAGGCCATGCTTGTTCAACTGGAACATCAGGGTCACGAGCCAGATCACGCCGAACGTCACGTGCAGGCCGTGGGTGCCGACCAGGGCGAAGAACGACGACAGGAACGCGCTGCGCTGCGGACCGGCGCCTTCGTGGATCAGATGAATGAATTCATACATTTCCAGCGACAGGAAGGCCAGGCCGAACAGGCCCGTGATGCCCAGCCAGACCAGGGTGCTGCGCAATTGCTTGCGCTGCATGGTCAGCATGGCGAAGCCGTAGGTGATCGACGACAGCAGCAGCATGGCCGTGTTGACGGCCACCAGCGGCAGGTCGAACAGCGCGGCGCCCGTGGGGCCGTCCGCGTAGCTGCGGCCGACCACGGCGTAGGTGGCGAACAGACAGGCGAAGATCAGGCAATCGCTCATCAGGTAAAGCCAGAAACCGAGCAGGCTGCCGTTTTCCGGGTGGTGCTCGCGCACAAAGTAGCTGCGCGTGCTTGGTGCGGCGCCAGCGGCGCCGGTGTTATGGGCGATGGTATCAGACATGGCTGCTCAGCAATTTAGTATAAGCGTCTTCGGTACGGACCACTTCTTCCGCAGGAATGTAGTAATCGCGCTTGTAGTTAAAGGTATGGACGATGATGGTGACCATCATGATCACGAAGCCAATGCTGGCGACGAGCCACATTTGCCAGATCAGGCCAAAACCGACCAGGGCGGACAGTGCGGCGATCACGAAACCAGCCCAGGTGTTCTTCGGCATGTGGATCTTCGAGAAACCGGACGTCGGACGCTGGTAACCGTGTTTCTTCATGTCAGTCCATGCATCGAGTTCGTGCACTTGTGGCGTGAAGGCGAAATTATAGTCTGGCGGTGGCGACGACGTCGACCATTCCAGCGTGCGGCCGCCCCATGGGTCGCCGGTCACGTCGCGCAGGGCGTGGCGGTTGCGGTAGCTGACATAGAACTGGATCAGCATGGATGCGATGCCCAGGGCGATCGAGACGGCGCCAAACCAGGCGATGATGGTCCAGATTTGCAGCGATGGATCTTCAAAGTGGTTGACACGGCGGGTCACGCCCATCAGGCCCAGCACGTACAGCGGCATGAAGGCCAGGTAGAAGCCGACGAACCAGAACCAGAACGAGCACTTGCCCCAGAACGCGTCAAGCTTGTAGCCGAAGGCTTTCGGGTACCAGTAGTTAATCGCGGCGAACACGCCGAAGACCACGCCGCCGATAATCACGTTATGGAAGTGGGCGATCAGGAACAGGCTGTTGTGCAGCACGAAGTCAGCCGGTGGTACGGCCAGCAGCACGCCGGTCATGCCGCCGATGGTGAAGGTGACCATGAAGCCGATCGTCCACAGCATCGGCAGTTCAAAGCGGATACGGCCGCGGTACATGGTAAACAGCCAGTTGAAGATCTTCGCGCCCGTCGGGATCGAGATGATCATCGTCGTGATGCCGAAGAAGGAGTTGACGCTGGCGCCCGAACCCATGGTGAAGAAGTGATGCAGCCATACCAGGTAGGACAGGATCATGATGACGCAGGTGGCATACACCATCGAGGCGTAGCCGAACAAGCGCTTGCTGCTGAACGTGGCGACCACTTCCGAGAACACGCCGAACAGCGGCAGGATCAGGATGTAGACTTCCGGGTGGCCCCAGATCCAGATCAGGTTGACGTACATCATGGCGTTGCCGCCCAGTTCCGTCGTGAAGAAGTTAAAGCCGGCAACGCGGTCCAGCGACAGCATGGCCAGTACCGCCGTCAGCACCGGGAAGGCGGCGACGATCAGGATGTTGGTGCACAGTGCGGTCCAGGTGAAGACAGGCATTTTCATCCAGGTCATGCCGGGCGCGCGCATCTTGACGATGGTGGCGATCAGGTTGACACCGGACAATAGCGTCCCGACCCCGGCAATCTGCAGGGACCAGATGTAATAGTCTACCCCCACGTCCGGACTGCCGACGATGCCCGACAGCGGCGGATACGCCAGCCAGCCCGTGCGGGCGAATTCGCCGACGAACAGCGACGCCATGACCAGGGCGGCGCCCATGGTGGTCATCCAGAAGCTGAAGTTGTTGAGGAATGGGAAAGCCACGTCGCGCGCGCCGATCTGCAGCGGCACCACGTAGTTCATCAGACCCGTCACGAAAGGCATCGCGACGAAGAAGATCATGATCACGCCGTGGGCGGTGAAGATCTGGTCGTAGTGATGCGGCGGCAGGAAGCCGGCATTGTCGCCGAAGGCGACCGCCTGCTGGGTACGCATCATGAGCGCGTCGGCAAAGCCGCGCAGCAGCATGACCAGGCCCAGGATCATGTACATGATACCGATTTTTTTATGGTCGATACTGGTGATCCAGTCGCGCCACAGGGTACCCCAGACGCGGAAATACGTCAGTGCCGCAACGAGTGCGATACCGCCCAGGGCAACCATGGCAAAGGTCACCAGCAGGATAGGTTCATGAAATGGAATTGCATCCCAAGTCAGACGGCCGAATATAAGCTTCGTCAGATCAATATGGTCTAGCATTGTTACTCTCAGAGAAAAAAGGGAGGCGCCAGGCAAGCGGCGCCAGTATCTGCAGCGCAATGCGCTGCGGGATTCATGCAGTCGTTACTTGGCTTGAACGCCCTTTTCAAGTACTGCATCGCTAGCGACTACTGCCGTTACGGCCGCTACCGGGCTTTTTGCCATCGTCAATTTGTATGGCTCGACCGGCGTCACGCACAGCGCGTCGGAAACGATGGTGCGGTTCAGGATTGCCTTGTACAGATCGTTTGGCACGGCGCTGTAGCGGCGCACCGGATCGCGTTCGCTAGGCTGGGCCAGCGACAGGTAGTCGTCGCGGTTCAGCGCGCCGCCGCCGGCACGTGCCGACGCCACCCACTGATCGAAGTCCGCATCATTGACGCCGTGGAACTTGAAGCGCATGCCCGAAAAACCGGCGCCGCTGTAGTTCGCGGAGAAGCCCTTGTAGACACCAGGCTTGTTGATGACGGCATTCAACTGCGTTTCCATGCCTGGCATGGCGTAGATCTGACCTGCCAGTGCGGGGATGAAGAACGAGTTCATGACGGACGAGGCGGTGATCTTGAAGCGGATCGGACGGTCGACGGGCGCATACAGTTCATTGACGGAAGCGATGCCTTGCTCCGGGTAGATGAACAGCCATTTCCAGTCCAGCGCCACGACTTCGACGATCATCGGCTTGTGGCTGGCAGGAATCGGGCGGTTGGCGTCGATACGGCTCAATGGGCGATACGGATCGAGGGTATGGGTGCTGATCCAGGTCAGCAGGCCCAGCACGATGATGATCAGCAGGGGCGCGCCCCAGATGATCAGCTCGAGGCGAGTCGAGTGGTCCCAGTCCGGCTCATATTTGGCCGCGGTATTGTTTTTTCTATAGCGCCATGCGAAAAGCAGGGTCAGGGCGATTACCGGAACGATAATCAACAGCATCAGCAATGTCGAAACGACAATCAGATTGCCTTGCTGGACTGCGATGTCACCGGACGGATTCAGTACCACCGTATTGCAACCAGCCAACAATGCGAGAGGTAAAAGAAGCAGTCCGCGACGAACTTTTAATGAAAACATACAGGAAAGTCCAGTACAGGGGATGAAGATATGGTACTGTATTCTCACTGGAGCGCGTTGGCAATTGGACGTTTTGTCCTACCCCTTGCTCGGATTTTCACTCGGTAGTTGAGGAGTTTTCCTACAGCTATCTATTGAATAGTCCTACTCCGGGCGTGAGACACCCGGGGTATGTTACGCGTTGGCCGAACTCGAAACTATATTGGAGACGATCATCATGTCCAGCACGCGCACACACGGCGGGGATGTACCCGCCGACTTTGCCCCCCATTCCCTGCGCGACGCAAGCGGGGCCGGCACGGTCGAATCGCATATCGACCCCGGTGAGATCGCCGTCGGCGTGATCATCGGCCGCGCATCCGAATACTTTGACTTCTTTGTCTACGCCATCGCCTCGGTGCTGGTGTTTCCGCGCGTCTTCTTCCCGTTTGAAGAGCGCCTGGAAGGCACTTTATATGCGTTCCTGATCTTCTCGTTCGCCTTCATCGCCCGCCCGTTCGGCACCGTGATCTTCATGGAGATCCAGCGCCGCATGGGACGCAGCGCCAAGCTGACGTTCGCCCTCTTCCTCCTGGGCGTGTCGACGGCCGGCATCGCCTTCCTGCCGACCTACGCGCACCTGGGCTTTGCCGCCATCATCTGGCTGTCCGTGCTGCGCATCGGCCAGGGCGTGGCGCTGGGCGGTTCGTGGGACGGCCTGCCGTCGCTGCTGGCCCTGAACGCGCCGGAAAACAAGCGCGGCTGGTACGCCATGCTGGGCCAGCTGGGCGCGCCCGCCGGCTTCCTCATCGCCGCCGGCCTGTTCTGGTTCATGCTGACCAACCTGACGGATGAGGAATTCCTCGACTGGGGCTGGCGCTATCCTTTCTATGTCGCCTTCGCCATCAACGTCGTGGCCCTGTTTGCCCGTTTGCGCCTGGTGTCGACGAATGAATATGCGCGCCTGCTCGACGAACGCGAACTGCAGCCCGTGAGCGTGTTTGAAATGAGCCGCGGCCAGGGCCGCAACGTGCTGATCGGCGCCCTCGCCGCGCTGGCCAGCTATGCCCTGTTCCACCTCGTCACCGTGTTCCCGCTGTCGTGGATTTCCGTCTACCAGACGCGTTCCGCCTCGGATTTCCTGCAAATCCAGATGGTCGGCGCCGTGCTGGCCGCTGTCGGCGTGGTGATTTCCGGCTTGCTGGCCGATAAAGTGGGCCGCCGCACCACCCTGGGCGTGCTGGCCGTGCTGATCGCCATCTTCAGCGCCTTCGTGCCGACCCTGATGGGCGGCGGCAATACGGGCCAGGACGTGTTCATCCTCGTGGGCTTCAGCCTGCTGGGCCTGTCCTACGGCCAGGCAGCCGGTGCCGTCACGGCCAACTTCCCTGCCCGCTTCCGCTACACGGGCGCGGCCCTGACGTCCGACCTGGCCTGGCTGGTGGGCGCCGGCTTCGCCCCGCTGGTGGCGCTGGGCCTGTCGGCCAACTTCGGCCTGGCCTACGTCAGCTTCTACCTGCTGTCGGGCGCCGTCGCCTCGCTGGCCGCGCTGAGCCTGAACCGGGCGCTGGAAATCCGCGACTGACATATAGTATTCGTATCGGTCAGCCGCAGGCCAGGAGCGCCGGATTCGTCCGGCGCTTTTTTATTGCAAATTAGGAATGATTCGTTTTGGGCAGCGTTGATTTTTTTGGCAGCCATTAAGATCAAGATGCATGCGGATTAAGCAAGCTAGATGATTCGTGCGCTTCCATGCCCTTGCCGGCATCGCGCTGGCCCTGCTGCTCTAGCGATGCCATGCCGGTGCGCCACCGGCGCAACACGCACCCATCCGGCACGCGCCGCGGAGTGCGAACAACATCCGCTAGCGCTGTTTATGAGGTACTGCAGGTACTGCACAAGCAGCTGCGCACCTTCTCCTGATATCGCCCCCCCTGCGAGCAGCAGATATCACCCAGCAGCAATGCGCCGGATTCGTCCGGCGCATTTTTCATGCCAGCCGTCGCATTCCTGTCTGCCTGCCGGACCTACTGGATCTCCAGCTGCTTGCCGCCCGTGCCCGCCCGTTTCGGCAAGTCCAGCAGCAAGACCCCGTTTTCATAGCGCGCCTGCGCCCCCGCCTCGTCCACCTCATGCGGCAGCACGAAGCTGCGGTATTGCTGGCCGTACTCGCGTTCGCTGCGCACGGCCTTGCCGCCGCCGTCGCGCGTCACTCGTTCTTCCTTGAGCTCGGCGCTGATGGAGACGCGGTCGCCGTCGATGGAGACCTTGATGTCGTCCTTGTTGACGCCAGGAATTTCCGCCTGCACCTGGTAGGCTTGCTCGGTTTCGGAAATATCGACGCGCATGCGCGAGGTGCCCCCTTCGCGCAGGCGCAGGGCGGGGGCAAAAAAGTCATGCATGAATTCTTCCATGTCGCTGAACGGGTCGAAGCGCGCCAGCGAACGCTGTGGATCGCGGTGTATCAGTTGATTAGCCATGATGTCCTCCTTGCCTGGGATGGCCTGCATGTCAATGCAAAAAACTAAGCACGGTGGCAACCTTGCGGCAGTCCGCAAGCATGCCACCACCACAGCCATACTAGGACGGCACCTGGTGGTGGCATTGAGCTGCCTCAATCAGGCAAGCATTGTATTGCCGGTCATTTCGGCATATCAGGGCATCAGACGCTGCGTGTCGATGAACTGGCGCACGCCATCGGGCTGCGCCGCCTTCCACGCTTCCAGCTCGGGCCGGTAAGATTCGCGAAACTGCAGCAGCAGCAAGGCGGGCTCCAGCTGCCCTGCCGCATGCAGTTTCCGCATGCGCAGCAGTGCCGGATCGGTCAGCACCGCGCCGCGGCGGGCGGCCAGGTCGTCGAAGGCACGCATGGCTTGCTGCCAGGCCGTCAGTTCGATCTGGAATGGCGACAGTGTATTTTCCTTCTTGAAGGCCGCCGTCTTCAGGCTGGCCTGCCCCATGGCCAGCAACTGCCACATGGCCGTGTCGGCCGACATCGTGGCGCCGGGCGCGGGCGCCGCGGCAAACACTTGTATGCGCGGCGCGCCATCGGGGCGGTCCACCGAACCCTCGGCGCCGCGCCGCAGCTTGAGCGCCGTCAAGGGCTGTCCCGCCGTCGCGTCTTTCAGCGCCGACAGTTTTTGCCAGGCCAGCGGCTGGTCGGGCCGCGCGCCGATGCTGCTGGCCAGCGCGGCGACGGCCGCATCCGTCTTTTTCTGCTGCAGCAAGGAATCGGACAGGAAACGCCATGCTTGCGCATGCGTCGGATCGATCTCCAGTGCCTTGCGGAAACGCTCTTCCGCCTGCGGCCACTGCTGCTGAGCCATGAAACAATCGCCCGCATACACCCAGGCGCTTGCAAAGCGGGGATCGGCCTGCTGGGCTTTTTCATACTGTTCCAGCGCCGCTCCGTACTGCCGCGCCTGGAACAGGCGCTCGCCCTGCGCCATGAAGGCGGCGGCCTGCGGCAGCGGCGCATGGGGCCGTAAAGCCTGGTCGGTGCTCATGGTGCGCAGCAATTCTTCCGCGACGGGGTCGTTCGCGTCGACCTTCAAGGCCTGGCGCGCCGCCGTCTCGGCCATGGAGCGCAGCTTCAAGCGCGCCGCCTCCACCCGTTCCGTGTCGCCGGACAAGCCGTAATGCATCACCGCCATGGCCGCAAACGCGCTCGAGGCGGCCGGGTCGGCCTGTGCCGCCTGCATGAATTTCTTGGCGGCCGCTTCATGCTCGCCCTCCTGCGCGAGTAACTGGCCTTGGTGCAATAATTGCACACTTGCATTATTGCCAATGACGGCAGCCTGGGCGGACAGGGAAAAAGCCGTACTTAACATGGTGACACAAGCAAGTTGACGTAACATTTGTTCGATGCCTCTCATTATGAAGTTTTACACATCTGCATTGCGCGACAAGGCTGCTATGCTAGCGCACGCTATACATGCACACCAGCAATACTTGCATTTCAATTAAAATTGTTTTTTTGCGATACTTTCGACCACGGACACAATGAATACCAAGACCCCGATCGACTCCTTCAGCTTTCGCCGCATTCTGGCCCGCAACGTCACCTTGCCGCTGGTCATCGGCGTCGTCACGGCCCTCGTCTTTGTCGGCCTGATCGCCTACCTGCTGTCCGCGCTGCGCTCGGTCGAGCACTCGGAACGGGTCATCGGCAACGCCAACGAGGTCATGAAGCTGTCCGTCGACCTGGAAACGGGCATGCGCGGCTATCTGCTGACGGGCGACGAAACCTTTCTGGCGCCGTATAAATCGGGCAAGGCGAAGATCGCCGTCGAGATGACCACCTTGCTTGAGCTCGTGTCCGACAGCCCCATCCAGGTGGACCGTCTGCGCCGCATCCGCGCGCTGCAGAACCAGTGGATGGCGTACGCCGAGAGCGTCATTGCCCAGCGCCGCAGCAACCAGGAATTCCTCGCGCGCGTGCGCCAGGGCGAAGGCAAGCTGGAGTTTGACGAAATCCGCCGCGAGTTCCTCACTTTCCTGTCCATGGAACAGCGTTTGCGCCAGGAACGGGCCGATACGGCCGAGGGCCGCACCATGCTGGCCGTGGCGATCTTCCTGATCCTCAGCCTGGGCCTGTCCGGCATGCTGGCCTACCTGGGCCGGCGCGAACTGCTGCGCCTGTCCGACATCTACAATGAAGCGCTGGAACAGCGCGGCAAGGATAACGAAGTGCTGCAGGAGCAGGCATGGCTGCGCACGGGCCAGACGGAGCTGGCGGCGCACACGAGCGGCCAGCTGGCCTTGCCGCAACTGGGCCGGCAAGTGCTCGATTTCCTCGCCAACCGCCTGGACGTGGCCGTGGCCACGCTGTATGTGGTGGACGAGGACGGCAGCCTGCGCCGCACGGCCGTGTACGGATTCAACGACCAGGGCATCAAGGACAAGCAGGTCTTCAGGCTGGGCGAAGGCCTGGTGGGCGAGACGGCGCGCGAAAAGCGCCTCAAGCACATCAGGCAGGTGCCCGACAACTACCTGACCGTGACGTCGAGCCTGGGCCGCGGCGCGCCGCTGGAACTGATCTTGACGCCCGTCAACAACGAAGGCGCCGTCAACGGCGTGATCGAACTGGGCTTCACGCATCCCGTCAGCGGCCGCGCCAAGGAGCTGCTGAACCTGATCGCGGCCAATGTCGGCACCTCGCTGGAAGCGGCCCTGTACCGCCAGCGCCTGCAAAACGTGCTCGAAGAAACCCAGCAATTGAACGAGGAGCTGGAAGTGCAGCAGGAAGAGCTGCGCACGGCCAATGAGGAACTGGGCGAGCAGTCGCGCGTGCTGGAACAGTCGCAAGCCCACCTGGAAGAGCAAAAGGCGGCGCTGGAACAGTCGAACGAGCAGCTGGCCGTGCAGGCGCTGTCGCTGGACCAGAAAAACATGGCGATCGTCCAGGCGCACGCCCAGCTGGAAGCGCGCGCGGAAGAGTTGCAGCGCGCCAGCCGCTACAAATCCGAATTCCTGGCCAATATGTCGCACGAACTGCGCACGCCGCTGAACAGCTCGCTCATCCTGTCCAAGCTGCTGTCGGACAATAGCGGCGGCAACCTGACGCCCGAACAGGTGACGTTTGCGCAAACCATTTATTCAGCCGGCAACGACCTGCTGACCCTGATCAACGATATCCTCGACATTTCCAAGGTCGAGGCGGGCAAGCTGGAACTGACGCCGGAAGCCGTGCCCTTCGAGGAACTGCTCAGCAGCATGAAGATGCTGTTCGGTCCGCAGGCGCAGCAAAAGAAACTGGTGTTTGACGTCAAGGTGGCGCCGGACGCGCCGCCGTCGCTCGTCAGCGACCGCCAGCGCCTCGAACAAATCCTGAAAAACCTGCTGTCGAACGCCATCAAGTTCACGGATGCGGGCACGGTGGCCCTGCACGTGAGCACGGATGCGGCCGGCAACGTGCGCTTCCAGGTGCAGGATTCGGGCATCGGCATCGCCGACGACCAGCAGCACAAGATTTTCGACGCCTTCCACCAGGCCGACGGCACGACCAGCCGCCGCTATGGCGGCACGGGCCTGGGCCTGTCGATCTCGCGCGACCTGGCCGCCTTGCTGGGCGGCGGCATCGAGCTGGCCAGCACGCCGGGCCAGGGCAGCACGTTTACACTGGTGCTGCCGGCCCGCATGCCGGAACGCCCCACGGAAGCGGCGCCGTCCGCGCCGTCCGCAGCGCCGCAGCCGCCCTCGCGCGCAGCCGCCGCCGCGCCCAAGGCCGCGCCCGCCGCCAAGCCCCTGCCGCTGCCCACCTTCCAGGACGACCGCGATAACGCGCCAGCCGGCAAGACGGGCCAGCGCTCCGTGCTCGTCATCGAGGATGAACCGTCGTTTGCCGGCATCCTGTTCGACCTCGCGCATGAAATGCAATACCGCTGCCTGGTGGCCCATGGCGCCGACGAAGGCTTGCGCCTGGCCGAAGAATTCCTGCCCGACGCCATCCTGCTCGACATGGGCCTGCCGGACCGTCCCGGCCTGCTGGTGCTGCAGCAACTGAAGGAAAACCCGCTGACGCGCCACATTCCCGTGCACATCGTCTCCGGCAACGACCAGGTACAGGAAGCCATGCAGCTGGGCGCCATCGGCTACGCCACCAAGCCGCGCACGCGCGAGCAGTTGAAGGAAGTGTTCCGCAAGCTCGAATCGAAGTTCACGCAGCAGATGAAGCGCATCCTGCTGGTCGAGGACGATGAACGCCAGCGCGAAAGCGTGGTCCACCTGATCAGCGACGACGACGTGGAAATCACGGCCGTGGCGCTGGGCGAACAGGCGCTGGAGCTGCTCAAGACACAGATTTTCGACTGCATGATCATCGACCTGAAATTGCCCGACATCCAGGGCAACGAATTGCTCGAACGCATGGAACACGAGGAGCTGTGCTCGTTCCCGCCCGTCATCGTCTACACGGGCCGCAACCTGAGCCGCGAGGAAGAGGCGGACCTGATGAAGTATTCGCGCTCCATCATCATCAAGGGCGCCCGCTCGCCCGAGCGCCTGCTCGACGAAGTGACCTTGTTCCTGCACAAGGTGGAATCTGAACTGTCGAGCGAACGCCAGGGCATGCTGCAGCAGGTGCGCAGCCGCGAACGCGTGTTTGAAGGGCGCAAGATTTTGCTGGTGGACGACGACGTGCGCAACATCTTCGCCCTGACGAATGCGCTGGAACAGAAAGGCGTGGTGGTGGAAATCGGCCGCAACGGCTTCGAAGCCATCAGCAAGCTCAACAGCGTGGACGATATCGACCTGGTATTGATGGATGTCATGATGCCGGGCATGGATGGCCTGGAAGCGACGCGCTTGATCCGTGCCGACGGCCGCTACGCCAAGCTGCCCATCATCGCCATTACGGCCAAGGCCATGAAGAATGACCAGGAAGAATGCCTGCAGGCGGGCGCGTCCGACTACCTGGCCAAGCCGATCGACCTGGACCGCCTGTATTCGCTGCTGCGCGTGTGGATGCCGAAGATGGAGCGCATCTGATGGCGCGCCACCTGCCGGAGCGGCGCTGATGTCCGTGCGCCATACCGACGCGCAACTGCAGGCGCTGATGGACGCCATCTATCAGCGCTACAGCTACGACTTCCGCGACTACGCGCTCGCCTCGCAACGGCGGCGTTTGAATCACGCGCTCGACCGCTTCCACTGCGCCGACTTGCCTGCCCTGCAGCAACTGGTGCTGGACTCGCCGGCCGCGTTCGGCGACCTGCTGCAGATTCTGACCGTGCCCGTCACGCAAATGTTCCGCGACCCGGCGTTTTTCCTCGCCCTGCGCGAACAGGTCGTGCCCGTGCTGAAAACCTATCCCTCGCCGACCATCTGGGTGGCCGGCTGCTGCACGGGCGAAGAGGCGCTGTCGCTGGCCATCGTGCTGCACGAGGAAGGCTTGCTCGAGCGCAGCCGCATTTACGCCACCGACATCAACCCGCAGGCGCTGGCCGCGGCCGCGCGCGGCGTGTACCCGCTGCACCGCATGGCCGATTACGGCGCCAATTACGCGGCAGCGGGCGGCCTGGACCGGCTGGATGCGTATTACACGGTCGAGCACGCCACTGCGCGCTTCGACGCGCGCCTGCTCGACAAGATCAATTTTGCCGACCACAGCCTGGCGACGGACAGCGTTTTCGTGGAGACGCAATTGATTTGCTGCCGCAATGTCTTGATCTACTTCAATAAAACCTTGCAGGAGCGGGCACTGGGCCTGTTCCACGACTCGCTGTGCCACCGGGGCTACCTGGGACTGGGCAGCAAGGAAAGCGCGCATTTCACGCGCTTTGCCGCCGACTTCGAGCCATTGCCGGGTCCCGAAAAGCTCTACCGCAAGCGTGCGCCGTCGCTCGCCGCTTCCCATTACGCTGGGCGGCACATGCCAGGAATGAAACATGATGAATGAAACAAGCACCAAACTGCTGATCGTCGACGACTTGCCGGAAAACTTGCGCGCGCTCAATGCGCTGATCCGCGAGAGCGACCGCAGCGTCTACCAGGCGTCCTCGGGCGAGGAAGCGCTGGCCCTGCTGCTCGAACACGATTTCGCGCTGGCCATCCTCGACGTGCAAATGCCGGAAATGGACGGCTTTGAGCTGGCGCAACTGATGCGCGGCACGGAAAAGACGCGCCACATCCCCATCGTCTTCGTCACGGCGGCCGGCAAGGAAATGAATTTCGCCTTCCAGGGCTATGAAAGCGGCGCCGTCGATTTCCTGCACAAGCCGCTCGACATCAATGCCGTGCAAAGCAAGGTCAACGTCTTTGTCGCCCTGCACCAGCAGCGCAGCGAGACGCGGCGCCAGGTGCAGGCGCTCGAACACAGCCGCCAGCAGCAGGAAGCGCTGCTGAAGGAATTGCGCGCCACCCAGGCCGAGCTGCAGCGCTCGCTGCGCCTGCGCGACGAATTCATGTCCATGGTGGCGCACGAGCTGCGCACGCCGCTCAATACGCTGTTCCTGGAAACGCAGATGCGCACCGTCAACCTCGAACGGGGCAACCTGGCCGCCTTCGAGCCCGAGAAGCTGGGCAAGATGGTGGCGCGCGACGGACGGCAAATCCGCAGCATGGTGCGCCTGATCGACGACATGCTCGACGTGTCGCGCATCACCAGCGGCAAGCTGTCGATCCGCCGCGAAGCCGTCGACCTGACGAGCCTGGTGCGCCGCGTGGCCGACGACCTGGCGCCGTATGCGGCCACGACGGGCAGCGTGCTCGAAGTGCTGGCCTTCGAGCCCATCGAGGGCTATTGGGACGCCTTCCGCGTCGAGCAGATCGTTGTCAACCTGATCAGCAACGCCGTGCGCTACGGCCAGGGCCAGCCCGTGGAAATCAGCCTGGCGCACACGCAGAACAGCGCCGTCATCGAAGTGCGCGACCATGGCATCGGCATCAATGCGCGCGACCAGGAACGCATCTTCGACGCCTTCGAGCGCGTCATGCACCAGGACCGCACGGGCGGCCTGGGCCTGGGCCTGTTCATCACCAAGCAGCTGGTGGACGCGCACGGCGGCGCCATCACCCTGCAAAGCCAGCCCGGCAGCGGCGCCCTGTTCAGCGTCACCCTGCCGCTGGCCGGAAGCTGAGGCCGGCATGAGCAAGCACGGCACCAGCGCGGGCGGCGTGGCTTTTTTGCTGCAACTGGAACGGCGGCTGCGGCTGCTGCACGACACGGGCGAGATCCTCAGCCTGTCGGCGCAGCTGCTGGGCCAGCGCCTGGGCGCGCAGCAGGTGGCCTGCTTCGACATCGGCCAGACCCTGCAATGCCCTACCCTGCGGCATGCGTGGAGCGATGGCCTGGCGCCGGGCGCGGCCGGCGAGTATTTCCTTGGCGACTATGCCGCCGGCCTGGCCGATGCGCTGGCCGCCGGACTGGCCATCGCCGTCAGCGACGTCGCCAGCGACCCGCGCACGGCCCTGCCGGCCGCCCTGCCGACGTTTACGCGGCTGGGCATCCGCGCCTTCCTGAACATTCCCATCGCCAAGGACGGCCAGCTGGCCGCCCTGTTCGTCGTGCACAGCCGCGCGGCGCGCCTGTGGCATGCGGACGAGATCGAACTGGCCGTGCAAGTGTCGGAACGGGTCTGGTCGACCATCCTGCGGGCCCAGGCGCAAGAACAGCTGCGCCTGCTCAGTGCCAGCGTGGAACACCAGGTGGCCGAGCGCACGCGCGAATTCGGCCGCACCTGGAACGTCAGCCCCGATTTGCTGGGCGTGCTCAAGCTGGACGGCTATTTCGAACACACGAATCCCGCCTGGCAAGCAACCCTGGGCTGGTCGGCGGAGGAAATCCGCAGCACCAAATTCCTCGACCTGATCCACCCGGACGACTTGCCGCGCACGTATGCGGCCTGGGAAGCGGCCAGCCAGGGCCAGCCGGCCCTGCGCTTCGAGAACCGCTACCGCCACAAGCTGGGCGGCTGGCACTGGCTGTCGTGGGTGGCCGTGCCCGAAGGCGACAAGGTGTATTGCAGCGCCCGCGACATCACCGTGGAAAAGAAGCTGGAAGCGGACCTGGCCGCGCGCAACAGCGAGCGCGAGCGGCTGTGGCGCAGCGCGCAAGACCTGATGGTGGCCGTCGACGCCGATTACTGCTTTGCCGCCGTCAACCCGGCCTCGGCCGCCATCCTCGGCTGGCTGCCCGAGGAAATGCTGGGCCGCAGCGTGTTCGACTTCGTGCTGCCCGAGGATGCTCCCGCCACGCGCCAGGCCCTGTTGCAGGTGAGCAAGGAATCCATGCCCAGCTTTGAAAACCGCTACCGCCACCGCGACGGCGGCCACCGCTGGCTGTCGTGGGTGGCGGCCATCGAAGGCGACCTGGTGTTCGCCACGGGCCGCCACATCACGCTGGAAAAGGAAGCGGAAAGCAGCTTGCGCCGCATGCAGGAATCGTTGCGCCACAGCGAAATGGCCCTGCTGCAATCGCAAAAGCTCGAAGCGCTGGGCAAGCTGACGGGCGGCGTGGCCCATGATTTCAACAACGTGCTGCAAATTATCTCGGGCAATTTGCAGCTGCTGCAAATGACGCTGGACGGCGACCCGCTGGCCGCCAGGCGCATCGCCAGCGCCACGGCCGCCGTGGAACGGGGCGCCAAGCTGTCGGCCCAGCTGCTGGCGTTTGCGCGGCGTCAGCCGTTAAAACCGCTGGTGACGGACCTGGCGCAGCTGCTGCGCGCCACGGAAGACCTGCTGCGGCGCGCCACGGGCGAAAGCATCGACACGCGTATGCTGCTGGCCGACGACTGCTGGCGCGCCCTGGTCGACCCGCACCAGCTGGAAAACGTCATCCTCAACCTGGCCATCAATGCGCGCGACGCCATGGCCGGCCAGGGCCAGCTGACCATCGAACTGGGCAACATTGTGCTGGACGACGGCTACGCCGCGCGCCATGCGGACGTGGCGCCCGGCGACTACGTGCAGCTGGCCATCTCGGACACGGGCACGGGCATCGCGCCCGAGCTGCTGGACAAGATCTTCGAACCGTTCTTCACCACCAAGCGCGAAGGCGAAGGCACGGGCCTGGGTTTGAGCATGGCGTACGGCTTCCTGCGCCAGAGCGGCGGCCACCTGACCGTGGACAGCGTGCCCGGCCATGGCAGCACCTTCCGCATCTACCTGCCGCGCTCGCTCGAGGCGGAAACGGAGCTGCCGCTGCAGCTCGATGGTCCCGTGCTGGGCGGCAAGGAAACCATCCTCGTCGTGGAAGACGACCTGCAGGTGCAGACGACGGTGGTCGACATGCTGCGCGGCCTTGGCTACTTCGTGCTGCGGGCCGGCGATGGCGAAAGCGCGCTGAACATCATCGCCAGCGGGGTGCCCATCGACCTGCTATTTACGGACGTGGTGATGCCGGGCAAGGTGGCCAGCACGGAACTGGCGCGCCAGGCCAGGCTGCTGCTGCCGGGACTGGCGGTGCTGTTTACCTCGGGCTACACGCAGGACGCCATCATGCAGGGCGGGCGGCTGGAGCCGGGCGTCGAGCTGCTCAGCAAGCCGTACCGGCGCGAAGACCTGGCGCGGCGCATCCGCCATTTGCTGGCCAACAGGCGGCACGTGACGGCCCTGCACCAGTACCGCGCCCAGCTGGCGCCGCAGGCGAGCGCGTCCGCGCAGCCCGGGGGACGGCCGGGCGGACGCCATATCCTGCTGGTGGAAGACAACGACGACGCGCGCGCCATGACGGCCGAACTGCTGGCCATGCTGGGACACGCCGTGCAAGCCGTCGGCACGGCCGAGGCAGCCTTGCCCCTGCTGGGCGCGCCGGGGCTGCAGCTGCTATTGACCGATATCAGCCTGCCACGGATGTCGGGCGTCGAGCTGGCCGCCGTGGCGGCGCGCGACCATCCGCAGCTGGAAGTGGTGTTTTCCACGGGCCACGCGCCCGCCAATTCCGGCGTCAGCGACCCGCGCGCGCGCTTTCTCGTCAAGCCCTTTACAATTGAACAATTGCAGCAAGCCTTGCTGCCGCCTGCCTAGTACACTTCCAGCCCGCGCGCCTTGAGCGCCGTCGCCAGCTCTTCCAGGCTGAACGGCTTGCGCAGGAAGCGCGCGCTGGCGTCCTGCATCAGGCTGGCGCCCCAGTCATGCCCGGAAGCAAACACCACATCCAGCCGCGGCCAGTGCGCGCGCGCATGGCGCGCCAGTTCCAGGCCGGACATGGTGGGCAGGCTGATATCCGTCACCAGCACGTCCAGGCCCGGCATGGCCAGCAGCGGCATGGCCGCCTCCGCGCTGGCCACGCCATGCACGGTGTGGCCCAGCATGTTGAGCATCTCGGTGGTCATTTCGCGCGCGTCGTCGTTGTCTTCCACCAGCAGGATGCGCCGGCCGGACGGGTCGGGCGCGCCCACCAGGCGGCGGTCGGCCAGCAGGTAGCGGATGCGCCGCGCCAGGTCTTCGCGCCGGTACGGCTTGCTCAGCAGCTCGACGCCCGGGTCCAGCCGCCCGCCCTGCATGATGGCGTTGTGCGTGTAGCCCGAGGTAAACAGCACGGCCAGCTCCGGCAGCAGCAGCCGCGCCTGCTGCGCCAGTTCCTTGCTGCTGACGGGGCCGGGCATGACCACGTCCGTAAACAGCAGGTCGACGGCCACGCCCGTGCCCAGCAGGGCCAGGGCCGCGGCGCCGTCATCCGCATGCAGCACCTCGTAGCCGAGGCCGCGCAGCATGTCGACCACCGTATGTTGCACGGGAGCATCATCTTCCACCACGAGGATGGTTTCGCCGCCGCCCAGCACGGGCCCGCTCAGGCCAGGCGGCGGCTCGGCCAGTTTTTCCAGCGAACGGGGCAGGTAAATCTTGAAGGTCGTGCCGGCGCCCGGCGCGCTGTGCACCCTGATGTGGCCCGCGCTCTGGCGGATGAAGCCGTAGGCCATGGACAGGCCCAGGCCCGTGCCCTCGCCTTCGCGCTTGGTCGTGAAGAACGGTTCGAAGATCTGCTCGATCACGTCGCGCTCCATGCCGTGGCCCGTGTCCGTGATGGTCAGCAGCACGTACTGGCCCTCGAGCACGTCGGCGTGCCGGCTCGCGTAGTCGGCGTCGAGCGTGACATTGCTCAATGTAAAGGTCAGTCGGCCGCCCTTGTCCATCGCGTCGCGCGCATTGATGGCCATGTTCAGCAAGACGTTCTCCATCTGGTTCGGGTCGACCAGGGTATGCCACAGGCCGTCGCTGATGAAGGTTTCCTCGGAGATATCTTCGCCCAGCGCGCGGCGGATCAGTTCATGCATGCGGCGCAGCAAATGGCCCAGGTCCGTCACCAGCGGCTTCAACGGTTGACGCCGCGCAAACGCCAGCAGCTGCGACGACAGCTTGGCGCCCCGTTCCACGGCCGAGGCGGCCGAATCGAGGCGCTGCGCCGCCTGCGGGTTGTCGGCCACCGTCAGTTTCAGCAGCTGCAGGTTGCCCGAGATAATCTGCAGCACGTTGTTGAAATCGTGGGCCACGCCGCCCGTCAGCTTGCCGATCGATTCGAGCTTTTGCGCCTGCAACAAGGCCTGCTCGCTGCGCACCAGCGCCAATCGCGCCTCTTTTTCATCGGTAACGTCGCGGCCGATGGCGTGGATCAGCTTTTGCGCCGGCACGGCCGTCCAGGAAATCCAGCGGTAGCCGCCGTCGCGGCGCCGGTAGCGGTTTTCCATGCGCAAGGTGGGCGCGCCGTGGGCCAGGCGCGACAGGTCCTGCAGGGCCGCCATGCGGTCTTCGTGATGCACGAGGCTGATGAAGTCCATGCCCAGCGATTCGACTTCCGGGCGGTCGAGGATCTTGCTCCAGGCGGGATTGACGGCGATGATCATGCCGGCCAGGTCCGCCACCAGCATGATGTCGGTGGACAGCCGCCACATGCGGTCGCGGTCGGCCGTGCGGTTGGCCATTTCCAGTTCCAGCGAGGAATTCAGGTAAGCCATCCGCTCCAGCACGTTCTTCTGTTCCTGCACGTCCGTGTTCGTGCCGACCCAGCGCAGCACCTTGCCCGCCTCGTCGAACAGGGGCAAGGCGCGCGCCAGGAACCAGCGGTAGGCGCCGTCGCTGGCGCGGCGCATGCGAAATTCGTGTTCGTAGGCGCTGGCGCTGGCGACGGCCTGTTCCCAGCTTTTCTGCGTGGCCAGCAAGTCGTCCGGATGTACGCACTGGCGAAAGCCGCTGGAGACGAGCGACTTCATGGTCTGGCCCGTGTAGGCGCAAACCTGTTCGTTGACCCAGTAGGTAGCGCCGTTGCCATGCGCCAGCCAGGCCTGGTTGGGCATGGTCGAGGCCAGCGAACGGAACTGCGCTTCGCTGTCGAGCAAGGCATTGCGCGCCTGCCAGTGTTCGTCGATATCCTCGCAGGAACCGTACCATTTCACGGGCTGGCCCGATTCATCCTTCCGGCAATAGGCGCGCGAATGCACCCAGCGGTAGCGGCCGTCCTGCCGGCGCACGCGCATTTCCTGGTCCAGGGGCTGGCCGCTGCCCACCGCTTCGCTCCACGCCGCCAATGCGCGGGGCACGTCCTCGGCATGGATGGCTTCCAGCCAGCTGCTGCCCAGGCCGCTGCAGCCCGTCCAGTCGCGCCAGCGCTGCGCCACATAGTCGAGCTTGCCGTCGAGGTCGGCCGTCCACAGCACCTGCGTGTTCAGCTCGATGGCGTAATGAAAGTGTTCGCGGCTGTCGTGCAGGGCTTTTTCCAGCTGGCCCCGCTCGATGACATGGGCGGCCACGCGCGCGGCCAGCGCCAGCAGTTCGATTTCGGGCTGGGTGGGATGGCAAGTCGCCTGGAACAGCAGGCCCAGCACGCCCAGGACATGCCCCCTGGCGCCGAACACGGGCGCAACCCAGCAGGCGCGGTAGCCGTGCAGCAGGGCTTCCTTGCGCCCCGCGCTCCAGTGCACGTCGCGCGTGATGTCGCCGCAATACACGGGGGCGCCGGAAAAGGCCGCCGTACTGAACGGTGACGGCTGCTCGCCGCCGTGACGCAGGGCCAGGCACAGGTCTTGCGGCAGGCCGGGCGCGGACAAGCCGCAAAAGCGGTCGGCCTCGTCAATGAGCACCAGGCAGGCCTGCGCGCCGCCCTCGGCCAGTTCTTGCAGCGCCAGCAACAGGTGTTCCAGTGCATGGGCCAGGTCGACGCCTGCCGCAATGCTCCCCAGCGCGCTATGCTCGGCGTCCAGCAATGTGATGATGTTGTTTGCGTGCACCGTGTCGATAAGCGGATAACTGATGCCCCGGAATATACCATGGGGCAACACTTTTTTGAGAGGCAGATGGCACAGCGTTTTATATTATTGCGCGCCCCGCCGCCGCGCCCTGTTCCAGAGCGATATGCCTATGCTAGAGTGTTGCCATCCTCTCAAGCACCAGCCTCCATGACCATGTCCCCCTCCCTGATCGCCACCGCCCTGCTCGCCTCCGTCCAAGGCACCGTCGCCGCCCCCATGAGCCTCGACGACTACCTAGCCCTGGACGGCCCCGCCCCCACGGCGCAGTTCGCCTATGGCCCCGCGCCGTCGCAATACGCGCAGCTGTTCCGGCCCGCAGGCACGGGACCGTTCCCCGTCGTCGTGCTCGTGCATGGCGGCTGCTGGACGGTGGCCTTCGGCGGCATCGGGCAGATGCGCAGCGTGGCCGGCGCCCTCGCCGCGCAAGGCATCGCCGTGTGGAACGTGGAGTACCGCCGGGTGGACGAAGAAGGGGGCGGCTATCCGGGCACCTACGAAGACATGCACGCGGCGCTCGACAGCCTGCAGCAGCATGCGCCCCAGTACCAGCTGGACGTAAACCGCATCGTCGCCATGGGCCACTCGGCCGGCGGCCAGCTGGTGCAATGGATCGCCGGCAGGGAAAAGCTGCCAAAGACCAGCCCCCTGTACCGCGACAAGTACTTGCCAGTAAAAAATATCCTGAGCCTGGGCGGCCTGGCCGACCTGCGCCACGAGAAAGACTTGATCAAGAGCAGCTGCGAGCGCGACATCGCGCAACTGGCAGGCAGCGCCAGCACCGAGCGCCCCGACATCTACAGCGACACCAACGCCGCCGACCTGATCCCCAACGGCAGCCGCACCGTGCTGGCCACGGGCGAGCTCGACACGATCTCCCCTCCCCGCGTGGCGCACGACTACGCGGCCAGGGCCAAGCTGGCCGGCGACCATGCGGAGGTGCTGATCTTGCCTGGGGCAAGCCATTATGACGAGATTGCGGCGACGTCGAATGCCTGGGGGATGATTTTGCCGGTGATTCGGCAGATGCTGGGGATGGCGGGCGGAAAGGTGCAGTAAATGGGGCAGCATCCACCTCAAACCTCACCCCGCATGTGCTGTGGGATCAGTTACAATCAGAAGGAATAGCGTATAGCGTCAGAACGAAAGTTTTACAACATGAGAGTAGTGAAAATTTGGGACGCGGATATTTATCGGGACGGTGGATCATATGGCTTTTGCTTTGATGCTGATGATGGCCACTGGTACGAGTTGTTCATGCAAACCACTGCGTTCGATGACGATAAGAGCGGCACGCACCGTCCTCCCGTCATTTACTTTGAAGGTTGCAATAGTGGACATGTCGTTCAAAACCTTTCATGGGATGAAGCAAAGGTTTTTATCAAACATCTGTCCTACAACAATCATCGCTTCAACGAATTAACGCTCATCGTTGCAAATGAAGGCCGCGCACTTACCGGCTGAGATTGTCCGCCACCCATTTCGATCGCCACTCGTGGCCTGGAATTCAATTCAACTATAAATTTTTCAACAAGACCGCGATCCCTTTCCGTTTTAATACTATGCCTTAAAACTGGCGTCACATAATAAACGAGCAAATCAGAATCATTGGGCTTCTTTGTTACAACTTCCTTCACGACGGAAATTAAATTTGGCAAAGACATGAATGAAGCAAATACTTCATATGGTTTCGAGTTGGCGAACGGGATCTTCTTGAGGTAAAAACGAGCCAAGCGCAATTGATCATTTTTCTTCCATGAACGATGGCCCATAACTTTAAAAGCTTCACCGTAGTTCTCAGCTTCTATTGGTAAAGTCTCCATAAGATAGCTTGCAGCATCCTCCGATGCTAAACTCTTGAGCTTGGCTTCAAGTTTAGTTTGGTTATTCATGCAAACCTCCGGCCTTCAATATTTCAGAAATAGCCCTAGTGGCAATTTGGCATAACATGCCATTGTCTCCGATGGTTGATAATGACCAGAGTCATTCTTCCAGTGAACAATAGTGCCGCGGTTTGGGCAGGCCGCGCCTTTGCGAGCAGACAACGACAGCAAGAACCCGCCCGCGCCTCAAACCAAGGCTCCCCGGGCCCAGCGGGCCTGAAAAATGGCCAGGGCAAGGCGCGCGGGCGAAGACAGTACGCATGTACGGCGAGCCCAAGCAACGCAGCCATGGGCATTTTCTCAGGCCCGCGGCTCTGGCCCGCCGTTCAAAACAATACGCTCACTGAACACGCGCCAGGTACTGGGCCAGCTGGGCGAAAGTAGCCTTGAACCCCTGCGTCATCGACTCATGTCCTTCCACAAAAGTCTCATGCTGCTCCTCGGTAGCCTTGTGCGGCGTGGACCGCAAAGTCATCGTCGTCTTGCCGTTTTCTTCCGTCAGGGTCATGACATTGAACGATTCCAATGGCCACGTCGCGCTGACCGGGTGCTGCACGGCATTGCCCTGCTTGTCGGCGAATGACAAGATCGAGACGATCCTTTCCGGCGCTTCAATGGCCTGATAGGTGAACTTGCCCCACATCTCATAGCCATTGTCGGCGCGCATGCCGTAGTGGAAGACGCCGCCGGGCCGCAAGTCCAGCGCCAGCACGCTCAATTCGAAGCCGACGGGGCCCCACCATTGGGCCAGGCGCTCGGGCTCCACCCACGACTGGAACACCAGTTCGCGCGGCGCGTCGAAGGTTTGCGTGATGACAAAGTCGCTGCTGTCGCGGTGCTGGCCGTCCTGCTTCTGCTTTTCCGTCGTCATGCTGTCTCCTGATGGTAGTGGGCTGACTGTTAATGTACCAGCGGCGCCAGCAAACGGAAAGGCCTGTACGCCTGCCAAACCAGCATGCTAAAATATTAGTTAGATACCTAACCATTAGACGACTCACCTTATGATTTCTATCGAAGAGCGCTTTTCCGCCGCGCTCCACAAGACGGCGCGCGGCTGGCGCCATGCCATCGACCGGCGCCTGAAAGACCTGGACCTGGGGCAAGCGAGCTGGATGTGCATCGCCATGATCGCCAAGTCGCCGCAGCCGCCCTCGCAAAGCGAACTGGCGCACCAGCTGGGCGTGGAAAACCCCACCATGGTGTCGATGCTGGACCGGCTCGCGAAATCGGGCTTCGTGCAGCGCCAGCCGTCGGAAACGGACCGCCGCGTCAAACTGGTGATACTGACGCAAGCGGGGCTGCAGGTGTATGAGACCGTGCGCAAGGAAGCGGACGGCTTCCGCAAGGAACTGCTGCAGGGCATTGATCCCGATCAACTGCGCGCCGCCACCGAACTGCTGGAAGCGCTGCAGGCGGCGACGGAGAAGTTTGCGTGACGACCATGACGGCCGCATCCTTGCCTGCTTCGCAAGACCCCAGCCTGAACCGGCGCATGATCACCATTTCGATCATGCTCGCCACCATCATCCAGGCGCTCGACGGCACCATCGCCAACGTCGCCCTGCCCCACATGCAGGGCAGCCTTTCCGCCTCGCAGGACCAGATCACCTGGGTCCTGACCTCGTTCATCGTCGCCGCCGCCATCGCCACGCCCCTGACGGGCTGGCTGTGCGACCATTTCGGCCAGAAAAACACCTTTCTTGTTTCCGTGGCCGGCTTCACGCTCGCCTCCGTGCTGTGCGGCCTGTCCGGCACGCTGTCCGAGATCGTCGCCGCCCGTTTGCTGCAAGGCGTGTTCGGCGCGGCCCTGGTGCCGCTGTCGCAGGCCGTCTTGCTCGATATCAATCCGCGCGAAAAGCACGGCTCGGCCATGGCCATCTGGGGCATGGGCGTGATGATAGGCCCCATCCTGGGACCGACCTTGGGCGGCTGGCTGACGGACAGCTACAGCTGGCGCTGGGTCTTCTTCATCAACATCCCCATCGGCGCCATGGCCTTCTATGGCATCTGGCGCTACATCCGCAAGGACCTGCCCAACCGCCGCATGCACTTCGACCTGTTCGGCTTTGCGACGCTGAGCCTGTCCATCGGCGCGCTGCAGATGCTGCTGGACCGGGGCGAGCAGAACGACTGGTTTTCTTCCACGGAAACATGGATCGAAGCCATCGTGCTGGCCATGAGCCTGTGTTACTTCATCGCCCACACGGCCCTGCGCCCGGCCGGCAAGTCCTTCCTCGACTACCGCCTGCTGAAAAACTCGAACTATGTGAGCGGCTTGCTGTTCATCTTCATCGTCGGCATGGTGCTGTTCGCCACCCGCGCGCTGACGCCGTCCATGCTGCAAGGCTTGATGCATTACCCGGCGGCCATTGCCGGCCTGGTGACTGCGCCCAGCGGCCTGGGCACGATGCTGGCCATGCTGATCGTCGGCAAGCTCACGGGCAAGATCGATATGCGCATCCTGCTGGCCACGGGCTTTTCGATTACCGCGTTCTCGCTGTGGCAGATGGCCAATTTCACCTTGGACCTGGTGCCGAAGACGGTCGTGTGGAACGGCATCATCCAGGGCATCGGCCTGGGCCTCGTCTTCGTGCCGCTGAGCGCGGCCACGTTCGCCACCCTGTCGCCGCAGATGCGGGCCGAAGGCACGGCCATCTACAGCCTGGTGCGCAATATCGGCAGCAGCATCGGCATCGCCCTCGTGCAAACCTTGTTGGTGCGCAATACGCAGATCGCCCATGCCTCCCTGACTGAACACATCAATATTGCCAACCCGGCCCTGCATGACCCCGCCATCGCCCAGGTGTTCAACCTGGGCACGAGCACGGGCGTGGCGGCCCTGAATGGCGAAATCACGCGCCAGGCGTCGATGATCGCCTACCTCGACGACTTCTGGCTGATGATGTGGCTGACCATCCTCGTGCTGCCGCTTTTGCTCCTGATCAAACCACCAAAGAAGAATGCGCCCGTCGTCGTCGACCACGCGGCCATGGAATAACCCTCATGCACACACCGATGAAACTCTCCCTCAGCGTCCTGGCGCTAAGTCTGTCCCTGGCCGGCTGCGCCAGCATGGCGCCCGACACGCAACAGTTGCCGCAGCAAGACCTGGCCACCGTGCAATTGGCGGCCGACATCCGCCTGGCCAGCGAAGGCTGGCCCGCCGCCCGGTGGTGGCGCCAGTTCCACGACGATCAGCTCAATCAATTGATCGAACAGGCGCTGTCCGCCAGCCCGAACCTGGCGGTGGCGAACGCCCGCATCGGCTCGGCCCTGTCCGCGTTTGACGCCCAGCACGCGCAGCGCGGCCCCAGGGTAGATGCCAGCGCGAATACCAGCCGCCAGCGCTATTCGGGCAACGGCCTGATGCCCGCCCCCATCGGCGGCAATTATTACAATGAAATCACGGTGGGCGTGCAAGCCCATTACGACCTGGACTGGTGGGGCAGGCACAAGGCGCAGATCGCCGCCAGCCTCGGTGAAGTCAATGCGCGGCGCGCCGAATACGCGATGGCGGAACAGATGCTGGCGGCCGAGATCGCCCGCCGCTACTTCAGCATGCAAAACGGCTGGGCGCGCATGGACAACCTGCATGCGCTGGTGCAACTGCAGCAGCAACTGGTGCGGGACAAGGAAAAGCGCATCGCCAACGGCCTGGGCGTCAGCGACGACCATCTGTCCGCGCAAACACGCCTGAGCCTGCTGCAGCAGCAGATCGCCCTGCTGGAGACGCAGGTCGTCACGGAACGCGAAGCCTTGCGCGCCCTCGTCGGCGGCGACAGTTCGGCGCTGGCCAGCCTGCAGCCAAAGGTTGGCCAGGCGCTGCCGCATGCGCTGCCCGGCAAGCTGGGCATGGAATTGCTGGCGCGCCGGCCCGACTTGCAGGCGGCCCGCTGGCGAGTGCAGGCAGCCATGAGCAAGATCGAGGCGGCGCAGGCGGCGTTCTACCCCGATATCGACCTGGGCGCTTCGTTCGGCCTCGATGCGATCACGCTGGGCAAGCTGCTTGAGTCCGGCAGCCGCACCCTGTTCATCGGCCCGGCGCTCTCGCTCCCCCTGTTCGACAGCGGCCGCCTGCAGGCGCAGCTTGCCGGCGCGCGCAGCGAACGCAACGAGCTGATCGCCGACTACAACCAGAACGTCTACAACGTCGTGCGCGACGTGGCCCAGGCGGGCGCCAGGGTGCAGGGCGTGGAAAACCAGCTGCGGCTGCAGCAGGAAAACCTGCGCGCCAGCGAAGCGCAGCTGCGCAACGCCAATGCCCGCCTGAAACAAGGTCTGGCCGACCGCGCCACGCAGATCAATGCGGAAATGACCGTGCGCGGCCAGGTGGACCTGGGCATGCAGCTGCAAAACCAGCGCCAGGACGCGGAAATCAACCTGACCGTGGCACTGGGTGGCGGCTACCGGGGCAGCAGCGACTTTGCCGCCACGACGACGAAACAATAACAAACGATTACGGAACACATCATGAGCAGCGATACCACAGCAACGACCACCCAAAACGAACAGCCGGGCAGGCGCAAGGCCGTCCTGATCGCCATCACGGCCGCCTTTCTCGTGGCCGGCGCCGCCTGGACGGCCTACTATCAACTGGTGCTGTCCAGGGAGGAAGTGACGGACAACGCCTACGTGGGCGGCAACCTGGTCACCCTGTCCGCCCAAGTGACGGGCAATGTCGACGCCATCCGCGCCGACGAGACGCAGATGGTCAAGGCGGGCGCACCGCTGATCACCCTGAACGCCATCGATGCGGACCTGGCCCTGAGCCAGGCGCAGGCACGCCTGGGCAACGTCGTGCGCCAGGAGCGCGAACGCTATGCCAGCGTGGCGCAGTACGACGCCGTCATCGAGCAGCGCCGCCTGGCGCTGGCCACGGCGCAGGGTAACCTGGCCCGCCGCGCGCCGCTGGCGCTGGACCACACGATCTCGGGCGAAGATCTTGTTCATGCGAAACAGGCCGTCGACGACGCCAAGGCGGCCCTGGCCGTGGCCCAGCGCCAGGCCGAATCGGCCAAATCGGGCGTGGCGGGCGTGAGCCTGGCCAGCCATCCGGCCGTGCTGTCGGCCAGGGGCGACGTGCTGCAGGCCTGGCTGGCCGTGCGCCGCAACGCCGTCGTCGCGCCCGTCTCGGGCTATGTGGCCAAGCGCAGCGTGCAGCTGGGGTCGCACGTGACGCCGGGCACGCCGCTGATGTCCATCGTGCCGCTCGATCAATTATGGGTCGATGCGAACTTCAAGGAGTCCGAATTGCGCAATATCCGTGTCGGCCAGGCGGCAACGATCGAAACGGACTTGTATGGCAGCAAGGTGGTCTACCACGGCAAGGTGCTGGGCATGTCGGCCGGCACGGGCAGCGCGTTTTCGCTGCTGCCGGCGCAAAACGCCACGGGCAACTGGATCAAGGTGGTGCAGCGCGTGCCCGTGCGCATCACGCTGGACCCGAAGGAACTGGCCGCCCACCCGCTGCGCATCGGCCTGTCGACCACGGTGACGGTCGATACCAGCCATGGCGAAGGGGCGACCCTGGACCAGCCGATGGCGGCGTCCGCCGTCTACACGACCAGCGCGCTGCGCCAGCCCGTGGATGAGGCGGAGAAGATGGCCGATGCGATTATTGCGCAAAACCTCGCACACTAAACCCAACTGCGACGACTGGGGCCGTACCCTGCAGGGTACGCCCCCCGCATTTGCCATTCGGGTTTGATTACGTTTACTTCGCCTTCCCCGCCGCCGCCACCTGGTCCAATATATGCTTGGGCACGGCCGCATAGTGCTTGAACTCCATCGTGTAGGTGGCGCGGCCCTGGGTCAGCGAACGCAAGGTGGTGGAATAGCCGAACATTTCGGCCAGCGGCACCAGGGCCTTGACGATGCGCCCCGCGCCGCCGGGGATGTCGTCGACGCCCTGCACCATGCCGCGCCGGGCCGTCAGGTCGCCCATGACGTTGCCCATGAATTCTTCCGGCGTTTCCGCCTCCACCTGCATCATCGGTTCCAGCAGCACGGGATGGGCCTTGCGCATGCCGTCCTTGAAGGCGATGGAGCCGGCCATGCGGAAGGCGTTTTCATTCGAATCGACGTCGTGGTAGGAGCCGAACGTCAAGGTCGCCTTGACGTCGACGACCGGGTAGCCGGCCAGCACGCCCGATTTGAGGGTTTCGATGATGCCCTTGTCGACGGCGGGAATGAATTCGCGCGGCACGACGCCGCCCTTGATCGCGTCGACGAACTGGTAGCCCGTGCCCGGCTCCAGCGGTTCGAGTTTCAGCACCACGTGGCCGTACTGGCCCCGTCCGCCAGACTGCTTGACGAACTTGCCCTCGATATCTTCCACCGCGCGCGTGATGGTTTCGCGGTAGGCCACCTGGGGCTTGCCGACATTGGCTTCCACGCCGAATTCGCGCCGCATGCGGTCGACTAAAATTTCCAGGTGCAGTTCTCCCATGCCCGACATGATGGTCTGGCCCGATTCCTCGTCCGTATGCACCCTGAACGACGGGTCTTCCTGCGCCAGGCGGTTCAGGGCGATGCCCATCTTTTCCTGGTCCGGCTTGGTTTTCGGTTCCACGGCCTGGGAAATCACGGGTTCCGGGAAGATCATCTTTTCCAGCACGATGATGTGGTCGATGGCGCACAGGGTATCTCCCGTGGTGACGGCTTTCAGGCCCACGGCGGCGGCGATGTCGCCCGCATACACTTCCTTGATTTCCTTGCGCTCGTTCGCATGCATCTGCAGGATGCGCCCCAGGCGCTCGCGCGCGCTCTTGGTGGGGTTGTAGACCATGTCGCCCGAATTGACCACGCCCGAATACACGCGGAAGAACGTCAGCTGCCCCACAAAGGGGTCCGTCATGATCTTGAAGGCCAGGGCCGAAAAGTGCTCGTCGTCGGCCGGATGGCGCTCCACCTCGTTGTCGTGCTCGTCATGGCCCATGATGGGCGGCACTTCCATGGGCGACGGCAGGTATTCGATGACGGCGTCCAGCATCGCCTGCACGCCCTTGTTTTTAAAGGCGCTGCCGCACAGCATGGGCACGATCTCATTGCGGATGGTGCGCGCGCGCAAGGCCTGTTTCAGTTCCGCTTCCGTGAAGGTGTCGCCGTTCAGGTAGCGCTCCGTCATCTCCGTCGTGGCCTCGGCCGCGTGCTCGACCAGGTGCTCATGCCATTCCTGCGCCTGCGCCAGCAAGGCGGCGGGAATCTCGCCATAGCTGAACTGCACGCCCTGGCTGGCGTCGTCCCAGGTGATGGCGCGCATTTTCAGCAGGTCGATGACGCCCGTGAAGTGCTCTTCGGCACCGATGGGCAGCTGGATGGGCACGGCCACGCCCTTCAGGCGCTCGGCAATCTGCTTGCGCACGCGCAGGAAATCGGCGCCCACCCGGTCCATCTTGTTGATGAAGGCGATGCGCGGCACATGGTATTTGTTGGCCTGGCGCCAGACGGTTTCCGATTGCGGCTGCACGCCGCCGACGGCGTCGTAGACCATCACGGCGCCGTCGAGCACGCGCATCGAGCGCTCCACCTCGATCGTGAAGTCCACGTGGCCGGGCGTGTCGATGATGTTGATGCGGTGTTCGGGGAAGTTGCCGGCCATGCCTTTCCAGAACGCCGTGGTGGCGGCCGAGGTGATGGTGATGCCCCGTTCCTGCTCCTGCTCCATCCAGTCCATGGTGGCGGCGCCGTTGTGCACTTCGCCGATCTTGTGGTTGACCCCCGTGTAGAAAAGGATGCGCTCGGTGGTGGTGGTCTTGCCGGCGTCGATATGGGCGCTGATGCCGATGTTGCGGTAGCGCTCGATAGGTGTTTTGCGGGTCATCACAATCTCCATGGCTAGCCCCGGTACCCGGTTTTCCAGTGTAGCAGACATCGATTTGGACGGCACGGGTGAACGGTTTTTACCATGCGTACAACAGGGAAACGCGCGCGCACGCCAGGCGCACGGAGGCTAATTGCGGATTCGGCTATACTTCCCGAGCTTGAATTTTTTGAACGTTAATTCAACAAAGATTAATAAAAATCAAGACGCACGGTGAATTATCGTGCAAGGCGACGCCGCCGGCATGCCAGCCCAGGTGCGCACCGAATGACATGCCCTACTCAGCCTATGACTATCCACCTAAGAAAAATAATCCTCTCCTCCCTGCTGGCCTCGCCAGCGCTGGCCATGGCCGGCGAACTGGAACAGCAAATGCAGCGTTGCGCCGTGCTCGGCGACGCCAGTGCCCGTCTGGGCTGCTTCGACACCCTGGCCAAGGCGGCGGAAAAAGCCACCATCGCCGCCGGCGGCGACCCCGCCACCGCAGCCGTCACCCTGGCGGCAGCGGCCGAGGTCGCGCCCCTCACGTTTGTCAGCCCGCCGGGCGTGGCCACGCCGGACGCCGTCAACGCCGCCATTCCCGCCATCGCCCAGGCCGGCGCGGCGCCGCCGGAAGCGCCGATTTCGCGCACCCAGCAATCGTGGGAGCTGAACGACGCCTCGAAGCGGGGCCTGTTCAACTTCCGTCCCCACCGCGACACGTATCTGCTGCTGGCCAATTACAGCGACGCCTCGAACGATGAACCGTTCCAGGATTTCACGCCGGCCGGCATCAAGAGCCAGCATGTGGAATTGACCTTCCAGCTGAGTTTCAAGATGAAGCTGCTGGAAGACATCGCCGGCACGCCCATCGACATGTGGTTCGGCTACACGCAGCAAAGTTTTTGGCAGGCATATAATCGCAAGGCATCGAGTCCCTTCCGCGAGACCAATTACCAGCCGGAACTGATGCTGATCTTGCCGATCAACAAGAATTTCGCGGGCCTGGAGTTCAATTACCTGAACCTGGGCCTGGTGCACCAGTCGAATGGCCAGACGTCGACCCTGTCGCGCAGCTGGAACCGCGTGTATGCCGAGCTGGGCATGGAGAAAGATAACCTGGCCGTCACGGCCCGCGTCTGGCACCGTCTCGACAACAGCGCGACGGACAATGACAATATCGACATCACCGATTACATGGGACATGGCGATCTGCGCTTGAGCTACCGCAACAAGGGCCATGAATACGCCGTCACGGCGCGCCGCAATTTCAGCAAGAAGCATGGCGCCATGCAGGCCAGCTGGGCTTTCCCGCTGAAGGCCAACCTGAAGGGCTATCTGCAACTGTTCTCCGGCTATGGCCAGAGCTTGATCGACTACAACTATTCGCAAAAGTCGATCGGCGCCGGTTTCATGGTCGACCTGTAAGCGGCACGGCAAACAAAAATGGCGCCGAGGGCGCCATTTTTTATGGGAAATCCAGTTCAGTGCCGCCCGCCGCCCAGCACGCGGGCCGGCAGCATGACGATGGCGCGCAGCAATTCAAAGACGCCGTCCACGCCGATGCCGATCAGCCGGAACGGCAACAGCAGCAGCCAGGCCAGCGGATACAGCACGAGCGCCAGCAGGGCCAGGGGCCAGCACACCAGCAAAAGCAGCAGCCACAGCACGAATCCCAGCATCGCCTTCCCCCTAGAATGAAATGTGCGGAGCAAGCCGCGCTTGCCCCGCTACCGTGACCGCACTATAGTCAAGCGCGGCAAGGCCGGCAACGGCCATGCGATGAACGGCACAATGGGAGGATGGACGGAGGAAAAGCGGGGATGGACGGCAGCCGGCGAAGCGCTTACTGGCCGACGCAAATCACTTTCGTGATGTATTCATGCGCGTTCGGCTTCTTGCTGGCAGCCCATTTGATGGCCTGGTTGGCTTCTTCGATGGTCAGGATCGAGGCCTTGTCCTTCGACTTGATGAAGGATACGCCTTCAAACACGCCTTCCTTGCTGCGCATTACCTTGGCAAACACGGGCGGCCTGGTCTCGCCGTCGCTGATTTTATTCTGTTGCACGAGGTAACGCTGATCGATCTGTTCCATGATAGTAAAGCTGTCCGGTGGTAAAAGACGAAATATACCCTGAATGGACGAACGCCGCAGGATGAAATCGCTGCGACGTTATCTTTAAATCAATGATACTCAGGCGTAGACAGGGTTCTGCGTCACTGGCTGCAAGTTGACATCGTAGATGACCTGCGCGCGGATCGACGCTTCCAGCGAAGGAATCGCGCCGCCGGCGCGGTACTGGAAGCTCACTTGCAGCACGTCGCCCGCCTTCACGGCCAGCGGCGCGGCCAGCGGCAGGCACATGTAGTGATTCAGCCAGTCGATGGTGGTCGAACGCTCGGGCACGACGGCCAGGATGTTCTTGGTGACGAAACGCAAGGCGTTCAGGGTGCCGCTGCGCTCGACGACGAACTTGCCGTCGAAGCCGAACACGCTGTCCGTCGGCTGGCTGAAGTCGATGATGCTGTAGACGGTCGGCGGCGCCAGTTCCTGCACGCCAGGATGGATGGCCGTGGTTTCCTGGAATTGCACGATGGGCGCATAAAAGCCCTCGAAATCGTATTCCTGCTGCATCGGCTGCACGGCCATGATGACGGCCTCGGGCAGGAAGATGGGCAGCGGGCCGCCGAAGCGGGCCAGATAGCGGCGCTTGAACGATTCGATCACTTCCACCTGCTTCTCACGCAGCATGCCCACGTGAATCATTTCGCAGATAACCACGTCGACAGGCTCGGGCGGCAGGTATTCGAAGGCGTCCGCGTGAACGACTTCCACTTTTTCACCGTTCGGGTTGAGCGCCAGCATCTTGCGCGCCTCCTTCACCATGTCGGGATTGAACTCCACGCACCACACCTTGTCGGCGCGCGCGGCCGCAAACCACGACAGCACGCCCGTGCCGCCGCCCAGCTCCAGCACCTTCATGCCGGGTTTCACCGCGTAATCGATCGCCGACTTGAAGCCGTGCATGCGGTTCTGGTCCATCAGCATATTGTGGTGGTAATGGACGGGGATAAATTGCCCCAGGTAACAACTCTCGATTTCTCGTTCATTCAGCATGTCTGTCCTCTTGGAGTCTGGCTCCGATGGCCGATCGGTTTTGTCATTCCAGAAAGCAGTGATATCGCACGGGCTGCGCGAGGGGCGGCGACAGTACAGCCGGCGCCTGGCGGTGGTGGGATGGCCCATGCGAAAAATCTCCTGATTAATGCGACACGATCATTATCGTTAATCGCCAGGGAGAACAAAGGGCTGAGGTGAGAGGCAATTCCATGCCAGTTTTGCCGCTGGCATGGAAAATATTAATACAAAGGCTATTTTCTGGCGGCGCGCGCCTTTTGCGCCGCCTCGATGATGGCCACCACGCCCGGCTTGTCGCCGGCCTGGGCGAACTGCACGGCCGTCCAGCCGTGGTCGCTCTTCAGGCTGGCGTCCGCGCCCCAGGACAGCAGCAGCCTGACGGCGCCCTCCTGCCCTTCGCGGGCGGCGAACATCAGCGGCGTGATGTTGGCCGGCGCGCGCGCGTCGACGGCCGCGTCGCGGTCGAGCAGGATCTTCATGATGGGCAGGTCGCCCGCCGAGGCCGCATAATGGAGCGCCGTCCAGCCGCTCTGGTTGACCTTGGCGCCCCTGGCCAGCAAGGCGTTCACCGCGTCCAGCTTGTGTTTATATGCGGCCATCATCAGCGCCGTGTTGCCGTTGGCCGACCGGGCCTCGATATCGATGCCGGGAGCGTCCAGCAGCAGCTTGAACACTTTATCGGCATCGTCGCGCAAGGCCAGCACCAGCGGTATGTCGCCGCGCTGCGCGTCGGGCTGGTTCGGATTCATGCCGTCGGCCAGCATGCCGCGCACGCCGCTGTCGTTGTTGACGGAGACGGCGCGGAAGAAGGCCTCCGGTTCCGGCGCCGCCTGGCTGGCGGCGGCCCAGCACAAGAGCATCGCCGCAGCGAGTTTTTTCATCATGGCTGACCTTAAGAGATTACGGCAACTGATTGAATAATTTGAAGAAATTATCCGTCGTCTGCTGCGCCACCTGGGCCAAAGGGATGCCTTTCAGGGTCGACAGATACTCGGCCACGTGGGCCACGTAGCCGGGCTCGTTCATACGGCCGCGGAAGGGCACGGGCGCCAGATACGGCGAATCCGTCTCGATGAGGATGCGCTCGAGCGGCACTTCCAGGGCCACGGCCTGCAAATCCCTGGCGCTCTTGAAGGTGACGATGCCGGAAAACGAAATATAGAAACCCATGTCGATGGCGGCGCGCGCCACTTCCAGCGATTCAGTAAAGCAATGCATGACGCCGGCCACGCCGCCGTCGGCCACGCCCGCGCCCTCTTCGCGCATGATGCGGATGGTGTCTTCACTGGCCGCTCTTGTGTGGATAATCAAGGGTTTACGGGCGATTCTTGAAGCTTTGATGTGCGTTCTGAAACGCTCGCGCTGCCACTCGAGGTCGCCCGTCAGGCGGAAATAGTCAAGACCCGTCTCGCCGATGGCGATGATTTTCGGATGGTCGGCCAGACGCACCAGGTCTTCCACCGACGGTTCAGGCGTGTCCTCGTAGTCGGGATGCACGCCGACGGAAGCGAAAATATGCGGATACTGCTCGGCCAGGGCCAGCACCTGCGGGAAGTCCGGCAGGTCGACGGACACGCACAGCGCGTGCGTCACCTTGTTCTCAGCCATCTTGGCGAGGATCTCGGGCATGCGAGCAGCCAGCTCGGGGAAATTGATATGGCAATGGGAATCGATATACATAAGGCGCGATTGTACCGGAGCGGGCGGAATCTGGCAGGCAGAACGCACTATGTCGGCTGCGGCATGTCGGCAATGGCCCGTGCCAGCGGCGACGCCATCGGGGCCATGGGCTGCATCAGAGGATCTGCGTAAAGCGCTGCCGGACGGAATCGGCGACAAAGCCCACGTCGCATCCGCCGCAATAATAGCCATCCAGGAATTGTTCCAAAGGCGCTTTTCCCAAGGCTGCTGCCGTGCATTCGTCGATTGCAAGCTGGTCGGCACGTCGATAGCCCGCCCGCTCTTCGCCCTCGTCGCAAAAAAGCGCGCGCGGACTGGCCTTGCCGATTAGTATCTTCTTGTGCCGCACCTGCGCGCTGGCATGGCACTTCGGGCATGTCGCGTGGCTCCCGTTTGACATGACTTCCTTCAACATGGCCACCTACTGCCCCTCGGGCGGCTGCCACAGCTCCACCTTGTTGCCCTCGGGGTCGATGACCCAGCCGAACTGGCCATATTCCGAGTCGGGCGCCTTGTCCAGCACGGTGCAGCCCTCGTCGCGCAGGGCTTGCAGCAGCGCGTCGAGGTTGTCGACGCGGTAGTTGATCATGAAGGAAGCCTTGCCGGGCGCAAATTGCTCGCTGTCGTCGGCCGCCACGGACCAGATGGTGGTGCCGCCAGCGGGCTGGCCGTCGGCGTCCGTCCAGCTGAAGGCGGCGCCGCCCCAGGGCTGCACATCGAGGCCCAGGTGGCGCTGGTACCAGGCGCGCAGCGCGGCCGGATCTCGCGCGTGGAAAAAGATGCCGCCGATGCCAGTGACCCGTTTCATTGACGCCTCCGTTGCGGGGTGCGCCCGCGTGCTTTGCAAAGTGACATGACTGTACCACCGCACCCCGGGCATGGCAAACGGGCCAGCGCCGCAGGGCCGCGCGCCCGGACTTGCCTGCCTAGGCAGAAACGTTATCAAGATGTATAGTGGCTGGCTGACGCGCAGCCATGGGGCGGCGTGCGGCTACGTGGAGTGTTTCATGCTGAAAATTGCCTGTCCCCTGATGTTGACACTGCTGGCCGGCCTGGCGCAGCCGGCGCATGCCCAGGACAGGCGCGACGCGCCCAGGCCTGCCGCCGAGGCGGGCCTGTGCCAGCCCGTCTGCGCCTCGGCGCGCCAGGATTGCCGCGCGCAGGCGCAAGGCGCCACGGAAAACGATGGCAGCCCCGTCCTGTCGATGAAACCGAGCAGCAATCCTTACGTCGCGGCCGGCAGGAATGTCGACACGCAAGCGGAGCAGCTGCGCCCCACCGAAGCCCAGGCCTTCCGCGCCCGGCGCGCCGAGCGCCTGCAGGCCTGCGAAGTGCGCTACCGCAGCTGCACGCGCACCTGCGGCTGAGGCCTATCCCTATCAGCCGACGCGCTTGCCCAGGATAATCAGATCGCGTTCCACGCCATCGAGGTTCGCCACTTTCGGCAGGTTCGCCCACGTCTCGAAGCCGAATTTCTTGAACAGGCCCAGGCTGGGCGCGTTGTGGCCGAAGATGAAGCCGAGCACCGTGTGCACGCCGACGGCAGGCGCGTGGGCGATGGCCTGCGTCAGGCCGTAGGCGCCTATGCCCTTGCCGCGCGCGCTTTCCGCGATGTAGACGGACAGCTCCGCCGTGCCCGAGTAAGCGGGACGGCCATAAAAGTTCGAGTACGACAGCCAGCCCAAAGGCTCGGGCTGCCCGGAGCCGTCATCGGCCGCCTCGATGATCCACAGGGGGCGGCGCTCGGGCGTGTGTTCGTGGAACCAGGCCAGGCGCGACTCGACTGTCACGGGTTCCGTGTCGGCCGTCACTTCGCGCGAAGCGATCGTCGTGTTGTAGATGGCGACGATGGCAGGCAGGTCGGCAAGCGTGGCAATGCGGTGGCGATAGTTCATATTCTTATTTAAATAGTGGCGACAAGCGATTGATTATATGGACTCTTTACTGGCAGCTTGACGCGTAGTCGAGCAGCATGTCTTCGAGGAACAGCTTCGGCGACAGCGGGTGCTCGGCAATCGCCCGGCGTTCGTTGGCGGCCTTGATGGCGGCCATCAGACGGCTGACGTTGATGCGCGCGGCCAGCGCTTCGAGTTCGCGCCGGTGGCGCGGGTAGTAGCGGATGGTGCCGGACAGCTTGACGGAAAACACGTCGTACAGCCAGCGCTGCAAGGACGCCACCAGCGGCGCCAGCGGCGCCTTCTGCAATTTGTCAGCCGCTTTCAGGGCCGCTTCCACGCCCGGGTTGGCCAGCACCTGCAGCAGCTGTTCCGTTTCCTCGCGGCCGCCCGATTCGGACTGGGCCAGCGCCGCCAGCGGCGCGCCGCCCTGCTCGCGCAGCCAGCTGTCCGCGTCGTTCAAGCCCTGGGCCTTGAGCCAGGTCAAAGCCTGCTCGTGGCTGGGCATGGGCAGGGCAAATTTCCTGCAGCGCGACAAGATCGTCGGCAGCAATCGGTCCAGGCTGTTCGAGGCCAGCAGGAACAGCGTGCCCGGCGGCGGCTCTTCCAGGGTTTTCAGCAGGGCGTTCGAGGCGGGCGTGTTGAGCGCCTCGGCCGGATACAGCACCACCACGCGCAAGCCCTGGCGGTGCGTGGAAATGTTCATGAAGTCGGCCAGGTTGCGGATCTGCTCGATCTTGATATCCTTCGACGGCGTCTTGCTCTTGGCGCTTTTCTTCGCGCCCTCGCCCTCTTCGCCGTCGTCGGCCACCTCGTCTTCCAGCGCTTCCGGGCGAACCCTGCGGTAATCGGGATGGTTGCCCTGGCTAAACCAGCCGCACGAGACGCAGGCGCCGCAGGCATGGCCGTCGGCGCGCACGTCTTCGCACAGCAGCGCTTGCGCAAAGTGCTCGATGAAGTCGGCCTTGCCGATGCCCTGCGCGCCATGGAAGAGGATGGCGTGCGGCATGCGCGGGCGCAAGGCTTGCAACTGCTGCCAGGCGTCCTGCTGCCACGGATAGAGAGAACTGGTCATATCTTCTTCTTTTAAATCAGCGCATTACAGTGCTTTGTTCGAGCAATACATCAAGCAGTTTCGCCAGCTGCACCTGGATATCGGCGATGCTGTGCGTGGCATCGATGATGCGGAAGCGCTCGGGAAACTGGGTCGCGCGGCGCAGGTACTCGTTACGCGTGGCGGCAAAGAAGTCCGCGCGCTCCTGCTCGAACTTGTCGAGTTCGCGCGTGGCGTCCAGGCGGGCCCGGGCAACGTCCAGGGGCACGTCGAACAGGAAAGTGATGTCGGGCTGCAAATGCGGGTGCACCCACGCTTCGAGCTGCTCCATCTTGCGCAAGTCCATGCCGCGCCCGCCGCCCTGGTAGGCGAAGCTGGCATCGCTGAAGCGGTCGGAAATGACCCACTCGCCCCGCGCCAGGGCGGGGGCGATGACTTGCGCGATGTGTTCGCGGCGGCTGGCGAACATCAGCAAGGCTTCCGTTTCCAGGTGCATCTTTTCATGCAGCAGCAGTTCGCGCAGCTTTTCGCCGAGACTGGTGCCGCCCGGTTCGCGCGACGAGACGAGCATCACGCCCCGCTGCCGCAGGTAGTCGGCGACAAAGCCGATATGCGTGGACTTGCCCGCGCCATCGATGCCTTCGAAGGTGATGAAGCGCGGTTGATAGTGTTGTGTCATGAAACTCTTGATCTGATAATAATATTAGCGCTGATACTGGTTCACGGCGCGGTTATGGTCGGGCAGGTTGGCCGAAAACTGGCTGGTGCCGTCGCCGCGCGCGACGAAATACAGGGCCTGGGTGCGGGCCGGCGCCAGCGCCGCCGTCAGCGATTGCGCGCCCGGCAAGGCGATCGGCGTGGGCGGCAAGCCGCCGCGCGTGTAGGTATTGTACGGGGTGTCCGCTTCCAGGTCGCGTTTGCGGATCTTGCCCTGGTAGCTGTCGCCCATGCCGTAGATGACGGTGGGGTCCGTCTGCAGCAGCATGCCCGTCTTCAGGCGGTTGACGAACACGCCGGCGATCATGGCGCGCTCGGATTTCTGCCCCGTTTCCTTTTCCACGATGGACGCCATCACCAGCGCCTGGTATGGGGTCTTATATGGCAGGGCCGGATCGCGCTTGTCCCAGGCCTCGGACAGGCGGCCTATCATGGCCGCGTGCGCCTGCCTGAAGATCTGCATCTCGCTGGCGCCCTTGGCGAACAGATAGGTATCCGGGAAGAACAGGCCTTCCGGCAAGGGATACTCGGGGCTGATCTTCGCCATCAGTTCCTTGTCGGACAGGCCCACGGTATCGTGCTTGAGGCCGGGATGGCTGGCCATGGCCATGCGCATCTGCCTGAAGGTCCAGCCTTCGATGATGGTCAAGGACTCTTGCGCGAACTCGCCGCGCGCCAGCTGCGTGATCAGCCGCTGCGGCGTCGTGCCCGGTTTCAGCTCGTAGGAGCCGGCCTTGATCTTCGAGGTCTTGCCTTCGATGCGCGCCAGCATGTTGAACAGGATGGGCACGATGGGCACGCCCGCGTCCGCGATCTGCTGGCCGGCCGCATGCGCGCCGCTGCCGGGCGCGATGGCAAACGGAATCGCCTCGCCTTCCGTCGTGATGGGCTGCTGCGCCCAGTACACAAAAGTACCGCCCACGCCGATGGCGGCGATGACCGAACTGACTACAAGTTTTTTAAAGAAAGCCATTGTTCCGATTCTTGTGATGCGTGCGCTGGAGAGCAACGCGCGCTTGTTGTGATCGTTCATTACTGAATGAAACTCGCGCAAACCTGCACGAATGCATGGATTCTTGCCGCTGCCGACGCGATCCGCGCGACATCACTATAATGAACCCGTAATGATAATGCTTAATCGCTGATCTAATGGAAATTATGAATAACTGGAATCAATTTTTAGCTGCGCAAGGCGCCCGTCCCGTCCCTCCCGAAGGCGCGCCAGACAGTACCCTCCCCGCCACCGTTGCCCCCATCGCCGATTTTGGCCAGTCCCTGACAGTGCCCCAGCTGCAAAACGGCTTTGTCGCGGCCATCACGGACCAGGGCTTGATCGGCATCAATGGCGACGAGGCGGCCAGTTTCCTGCATGGCCAGCTGACCAACGACGTGGAACGCCTGAACCAGGAGCAAGTGCGCCTGGCCGGCTACTGCACGCCAAAAGGCCGCCTGCTGGCCAGTTTCCTGATGTGGCGCAATGCCACCACCATTTACCTGCAATTGCCGCGCGCCATACAGCCGGCCATCCAGAAGCGCCTGCAGATGTTCGTGCTGCGCGCCAAGGCCAAGCTGCACGATGCCTCCTTGGATGCAGGCAATCAAGTCGTCCTAGGCCTCGGCGGCAAGCAAGCCGGCGCGGCCCTGTCCGCCATCTTCCCCGTGCTGCCCGCCACGCCGTTCAGCAAGGTCGAACAGGCGTCCGGCACCCTGCTGCGCGTGGCCGATGCCTTCGGCAGCGCCCGCTACCAATGGCTGACGTCGGCCGCCACGGCGCGCGACGCCTGGCCGCAGCTGGCTGAAAGACTGGCCAAGGGCGGCTATGATTGCTGGCAACTGTCCGACATCCACGCGGGCATTCCGCAGATCACGGCCGCCACGCAAGAGCAATTCGTGCCGCAGATGGTCAATTTCGAGCTGCTGGGCGGCGTCAATTTCAAGAAAGGCTGCTACCCGGGCCAGGAAATCGTTGCGCGCAGCCAGTACCTGGGCAAGCTCAAGCGCCGCACCACCCTCGTCAGCATCGCCGATGCGTCCGCCGTGGCCGGCGGCGAACTGTTTGCCGTCAGCGACCCGGACCAGCCTTGCGGCATGGTCGTCAACGCCGCGCCGAACGGTGACGGCGGCGTCGACGCCCTCGTTGAAATGAAACTGGGGGCGATAGCGGAAGGTTCAAGCGCCACCGGCGCCGTGCGCTACGGCACGGCCCAGGGTGCTCACGTGCAATTCCTGTCCATGCCTTACGTGCTCGACGCACTCGACCTGTGAGAATGCCATGAAAGATTTGTACATTTACTATCAGGTCAAGGAAGAGCACGCCCAGGCGCTGGAAGCCCGCGTGCGCGCCCTGCAGGCCAAGCTGGCAGCCGCCTGCGGCGTGGCGCCGCAGCTGAAGCGCCGTCCGGAAGCCAAGGATGGCTTGCAGACGTGGATGGAAATCTACCCCGTCGTCGGCGAAGGTTTTACGGACTTGCTGGCCGCTGCGGCCGACGAGGCTGGCCTGCTGTCGCTGACGGCCGGCGCGCGCCATACGGAAGTGTTCATGGACTTGCCCCCATGTGCCTGATCGTTTTTGCCTGGAAAGTCAATCCGCACGTCCCGCTGATTGCCGCCGCCAACCGTGACGAATTCTATGAACGCGCCAGCGCCCCGGCCGGGGCCTGGCCCGAGCACCCGCAAGTGTATGCGGGCCGCGACCTGCAGGCGGGCGGCAGCTGGATGGGCATCACCCAGGCCGGCAGCGGCAGCTCGCGCTTTGCCGCCATCACGAATATCCGCAGCCCGCAAGACCGCAATCCGGACGCCCCCTCGCGCGGCGCCCTGGTGGCCGACTACCTGGCCGGCACGATGTCGCCGCAGGACTATATCGCGCAAATCCGCGCGGGCTGCAAAGCCTACAACGGCTTTAATCTGGTGCTGGGCGACGCGCATACGCTGATCTGGTTTTCCAACCGGGGCGACGGCGATGCGCGCAATGGCCATCCATTGGAACCGGGCATCTACGGCCTGTCGAACGCCCTGCTCGACGCGCCATGGCCCAAGGTCCTGAAAACCAAGGCCCAGTTCGCCAGCCTGCTGTGCCAGGGCGCGCCCGACGACGCCTATTTCGACATGCTGGCCGACACCACGCGCGCGCCCGACTTCCGCCTGCCCGACACGGGCGTGCCGCTCGACCTCGAGCGCGTGCTGTCCGCCGTCTGCATCGACACGCCGGGCTACGGCACGCGCACCTCCACCGTCGTCAAACTGTTCCCGGACTCGCCCGGCGAACTGCATGAGCTGGTGATCCAATAAACCGCTCCGGGGTCTGACCCGCCGGGTCAGACCCCGGACACCGCCACTGCTGCCTCCGCATGACCATCCCATGATGCTTTAAAACGTTTGCGCGCAAAAAAAGAAAGCGCTTGCGCAAGCGCTTTCTTTTGTTTACGATGGAATCCAACGCGGCGACACAGCCGCACCCCATCGCAGCACACAATAAGAATAAAACCATCAGGAGACACCATGGCCACCATGGAAGATGTAGCGCGGGCGGCGGACGTATCGCTGTCGACCGTCTCGCACGTACTCAACGGCACCCGCAAGGTCAGCCCGAAAACCGTCGCCGCCGTCAACGCGGCCATGCAGCAGATCGGCTACGTGCCGAACATGCTGGCGCGCGCGCTGGCCGGCTCCTCGTCGGGCACCATCGGCGTGGCCATTTCCGCGTTCACCAATCATTACTTCAGCGAAACCGTGCGCGCCATCGAGGCCGCCTGCACGCGCCACGGCCTGATGATGCTGTTTTCCGATACGCATGACGATCCGGAACAGGAACTCAAGGTAGTGCAGAACCTGCACCAGCGCCGGGTCGACGGCATCGTGCTGGCGCCGTCCGGCGATGCGCACAACCGCGCCCTCGACTATTTAAACAGCAACAAGATCGCTTCCGTGCTGGTTGACCGCATGTCGCCCCAGCCATTCGACCAGGTGGGCGTGGAAAACAGCGAGGCGACGGCCGAACTGGTCAGCCATCTGATCGCGGCCCACGGCCACCGCCGCATCGGTTTCATCAGCGGCGCACCGGGCCTGTCGACGACGGACGAGCGCATCGACGGCTACCGCCTGGCCCTGCAGCGCGCCGATATCGTCTTTGACCCGGACCTGCTGCGCTCGGGCGACTCGAACCTCGAGCGCAGCGGCGCGGCCACGCGCGAGCTGCTGGCCCTGCCCGCCGGACAGCGCCCGACGGCCATCGTGGCCGGCAATAACCTGATGACCATCGGCACCATGCACGCCTTGCGCGACGCGCACATTGCGGTACCGCAAGACGTCGCGCTGGCCGGCTTCGATGATTTCGACTGGGCCGATTACTTCAGCCCCCGCCTGACCGTGATGGCCCAGCCGCTCGAAGAGCTGGGCGCCAGGGCCGTCGACCTGCTGATCGAACGCATCGCCAACCCGGGCCGCGCCCGGCACGTGCAGCGTTTGTCGCCGACCTTGCGCGTGCGCAATTCCTGCGGCTGCCCCTGACCTTTTACCGTAAATACACATGCATCCAGCCATTTCCCTCGGTATCGACCTCGGTACCTCCGAACTGAAAACCGTGCTGATGGACGGCAGCGGCGCCGTGCGCGGCCAGGCTTCCGTGCGCATCGACACCAGCCGCCCGCGGCCGGGCTGGTCCGAACAGTCGCCGCAGGACTGGTGGGCCGCCTGCGTCCAGGCGCTGGGCCAGCTGCGCGCCGCCTGGCCGCAGGACTACGCGCACGTCGCCTGCATCGGCCTGTCGGGCCAGATGCACGGCGCCGTGCTGCTTGACAGCAATGACAAGGTGATCCGCCCCGCCATCCTGTGGAACGACGCGCGCGCCGATGCCGAAGCGGCCGCCCTGGCGCGCGACTATCGCGCCTACGCGGACGTGACGGGCAGCCTGCCGATGGCGGGCCTGACGGCGCCGAAACTGCTGTGGCTGCAAAAGCATGAACCGGCCGCGTTTGCCGCCATCGCCTGCCTGCTGTCGCCAAAGGATTATCTGCGCCTGCAGTTGACGGGGATCAAGCTGACGGACATGTCCGACGCGGCCGGCACCCTGTGGCTGGACGAGGCCGCCCGCGCCTGGTTCCCGCCCATGGTGGCCGCCTGCGGCTTGCGGCTCGACCAGCTGCCGGCGCTGGCCGAAGGCGACGCGGCCACGGGCACCGTGCGGGCCGCCGTCGCCGATCAGCTGGGCCTGCCCATGGACGTGGTGGTGGCCGCCGGCGGCGGCGATAACCCGGTCTCGGCCGTGGGCATCGGCGCCGTCAACGGCGGCGACAGCTTTATTTCGCTGGGCACCAGCGCCGCCATCGTTTCCGTGACGGAAACGCCGCTGGGCAATCCGGCCGGCGGCGTGCACAGCTTTTGCCACGCCCTGCCCGGCCGCTGGTATGCGATGGGCGCGATTCTCTCCGGCGCCAGCTGTCTGCGCTGGGCCACTGGCGTGCTGGGCCAGCCCGACGAGGCGGCCCTGCTGGCGCTGGTGGAAAACGCCCTGCCGCTCGACACTGTCATCGCGCCATCGGCGCCGCTGTTCCTGCCCTACCTGTCGGGCGAGCGCACGCCGCACAACGACCCGCAGGTGCGCGGCGCCTTTTTGCAGCTGGGCCACGACAGCACGCCGGCGCAGCTCGGCTACGCCGTGCTCGAAGGCGTGGCCTTCGCCTTGCGCGACGCCATGGCCGCCGTCACATCGACGGGCGCGCTGATTCCCCACTGCATGCTGGTGGGCGGCGGCGCGCGCAGCCAGTACTGGGCGCAGCTGCTGGCCAATGTGCTGGGACGCGAGATGCGCACCCTGCACAACAGCGAACTGTCGGCCAGCCTCGGTGCGGCCAAGCTGGGCTTTGCCGCCATCGGCGACGCCAGCCTGCTGACGCAGGGATTGCTCATCAACAACGTTTTCCAGCCCGACGCCGCGCACGGCGCAGCCTTGGGCATCCGTTACGGCCGCTACCGTAGCCTGTTTCCCGCCGTGCAAGCCCTGCACCAACTCAGTGAGAAGGAATAGTAATGAATCAGCTGCAACAACTGAAGCAAACCAGCACCGTCGTCGCCGACACGGGCGACTTTTTGCAACTGGCCCGCTTCGCGCCGCAGGACGCCACCACCAATCCGTCGCTGATTTTAAAGGCCGTGCTGCAGCCCGATTACGCGCCCTTGCTGGAAAGCACGGTCGCCGCCCACAAGAATGCCGCGCTCGACGATATCGTCGACCAGGTGCTGGTGCGCTTCGGCCTGGAGATATTAAAAGTCGTGCCGGGGCGCGTCTCGACGGAAGTCGATGCCCGTTTGAGCTTTGACCGCGACGCCACCGTGGCCCGCGGACGCCGTCTGATCGCCCTGTACGAGCAGGCTGGAGTAAAACGCGAGCGCGTGCTGATCAAGGTCGCCGCCACCTGGGAAGGCATCGAGGCCGCGCGCGAACTGGAAAAAGATGGCATTTTTTGCAACCTTACCCTGCTGTTCGCGTTTTGCCAGGCCGTCGCCTGCGCCGACGCGAAGGTGCGGCTGATTTCGCCGTTCGTGGGCCGCATCTACGACTGGCATAAAAAATCGCTGGGCGCGGCATGGGACGAAGCGGCGCGCAGCCTGTCCAACGATCCAGGCGTGCAGTCCGTCACGCGCATCTTTAATTACTACAAGCAACATGGCATCGCCACGCAAGTGATGGGCGCCAGCTTCCGCAACGTGGGGCAGATCACGGCCTTGTCCGGCTGCGACTTGCTGACCATCAGCCCGGACTTGCTGGCCAAGCTCGAAGCGCTGGATGCGCCGTTCGAGCGCGCGCTGGGCGCTGACCTGGGCGCGGCGCAGCCGGCCGTCAGCTATGACGAAGCGGCCTTCCGCTACGCCCTGAACGACGATGCGATGGCCACCGAAAAGCTGGCCGAAGGCATACGCGGCTTTGCCGTCGATGCGGGCAAGCTCGATGCCATGATCGAGAAATTGCGTAATCATTAACGAATAACAAAGTTTTTACCCGTAGCACAGTCGTTTTTACAATAAAAACCCTTGGAGATCCTCATGAAAAAAGTCATTACCGCCACCCTGCTGCTGTCCGCCGCCTGCGGCGCCTTTGCCGCCGATAAACCGCTCAAATCGATCGGCGTGAGCGTGGGCGACCTGGCCAACCCGTTTTTCGTGGCGATTGGCCGCGGCGCGGAAGAAAGCGCGAAAAAGCTCGGTGGCCCCGGCGTGAAAGTCACGACGGTGTCCAGCAAGTATGACCTGAACACCCAGGTGGACCAGATCGAGAATTTCATCGCCAACAAGACCGACATCATCATCCTGAACGCCGTCGACTCCAAGGGCATCGCCCCGGCCATCAAGAAGGCGCGCAATGCGGGCGTGGTCGTGATCGCCGTTGACGTGGGCGCCGTGGGCGCTTCGGCCACCGTGATGTCCGACAACACCATGGCCGGCGACGTCTCGTGCGCCTACCTGGCCAAGCAGATCGGCGGCAAGGGCAATGTGGTGATCCTCAACGGGCCGCCCGTCACCTCCGTGATCGACCGCGTCAACGGCTGCAAGAAGACCCTGGCCGCCTTCAAGGACATAAAAATCCTGTCCGACAACCAGAACGCGGGCGGCAGCCGCGACGGCGGCATGACCGTGATGTCGAATTTGCTGACGGCCCATCCGAAGATCGACGCCGTGTTCGCCATCAACGATCCGACCGGCATCGGCGCCGAACTGGCGATCAAGCAATCGAAGCGCACGGACGTCAAACTGATCACGGCCGTCGATGGCGCGCCGGACGGCCAGAACGCCCTGAAGAACAAGGCCGGCCTGTTTGCCGCCACCTCGGCGCAAAACCCTTACCGCATGGCAACGGACGCCGTGCAGATGGGCTACGACATCATGAACGGCCGCACGCCGAAACAGACCATGGTGCTGTTGCCGACCCCGGCCATCACCAAGGAAAACGTCGCCACCTACACGGGCTGGGTGAAGAACTGATCTGCCTGACCTGAACCACGCGGCGCCGCCAGCCAGTTGGCAGGCGGCGCCAGTTTCACCAGCAAGGAAGGACAGTCATGAGCGACGATATTATTTTTGAAATGCGCGGCATCGAGAAGCGCTTCGGCGCCACGCGCGCGCTGCGCGGCGTGCACCTGACGGTGCGCAGCGGCGAAATCCATGCCGTGATGGGCGAAAACGGCGCCGGCAAGAGCACCCTGATGAAGATCCTGTCGGGCGTGTACACGCCGGACGCCGGTGAAATCATTCTCGACGGCAAGCCAATCCGCATCCGCAACCCGGGCGAGGCCCGCGCCCTGGGCATCAACCTGATCTACCAGGAACTGAGCGTGGCCAAGAACATGACGGTGGCGCAGAACGTCTTCATGGGCAGCGAGCCGCAAGGACCGTTCTGGACCGTCAAGGGCGGCGAAATGCGCGCGCGCACGAACGCCATCCTGGCCGACCTCGGTTCCCGCTTCGACGCCGACACCATGGTGGCTACCCTGTCGATCGCCGAGCAGCAGCAGGTGGAAATCGCCCGCGCCCTCGTGCACGAAAGCCGCATCCTGATCATGGACGAGCCCACTGCCGCCCTGTCCGACCGGGAAACCGAACAATTGTTCCGCATCATCGAAGAACAGCGCGACAAGGGCCTGGCCGTGCTCTACATCAGCCACCGCATGGCCGAGGTGGAACGCCTGGCGCGCCGCATCACGGTGCTGCGCGACGGCGCCTATGTGGGCGAACTGGGCAAGGATGAGCTGGATCAAAAGAAAGTCGTGCAAATGATGGTGGGCCGTCCCGCCGACGACTTCTATTCGCACCAGCGCCGCAGCACGCGGGGCGCCGAGCGCCTGCGCGTGGAAAACGTGGGCGGCGGCAAGGTCAAACCCGCCTCGTTCGCCCTGCATGCGGGCGAAGTGACGGGCCTGGCGGGACTCGTGGGCGCGGGCCGCACGGAACTGGCGCGGCTGATCTTTGGCGCCGACAAGAAAGCATCGGGACAAGTGTGGCTCGACGGCCAGGAAGTGCACATCCAGCGGCCGCTGGCGGCGATACGCCACGGCATCGGCTATCTGCCGGAAGACCGCAAGAGCCTGGGCTTGTTCATGCAGTTGTCGGCCATGGAAAACATGTCGATGAACATACTTTCAAAGCATTCCACGGCGGGCGTGGTCAACCGTGGCGCCCTGACGCAGCTCACGCGCGAGGCGATTGCCAACCTCAACGTCAAGGTCTCGGGGCCGGACGGCATCGTGGGGGGATTGTCTGGCGGCAACCAGCAGAAAGTCCTGCTGGCGCGCTGGCTGGCCATCGCCCCCAAGGTCCTCATCCTCGACGAACCGACGCGGGGCGTGGACGTGGGCGCGAAAAGCGAAATCTACAAGATCATCCACCAGCTGGCGGACGCGGGCACGGCCGTACTGTGCATTTCCAGCGAACTGGCCGAGCTGGTCGGCATCTGCGACCGCGTGATGGTGATGTGCGAAGGACGGCTGACGGGCGAAGTGACGGGCGACGATATCACGCAGGAAAACATCCTCGCCTACGCCACCCAGCTGGAAGCGGCCTAAAAACACCTATCAAAACCTACTGCGCGTCGCGGGTTGCGGTTTCCGATGCTCACTGACTCGGCGTCCCCGTGCTTCGCACAGTTCCGCGTCTCAACCACAACCCACATCCGCTCGCTGCGGTTTTGTTAGGCGTTTTAAGAATACGCCTTAAATAATCATTCAGGAGACTCATGATGACAACTAGTACCACCCGCGGCGCCCCGCGCGCCGGCGAACCTTTCAATGCCTCGAACCTGATGCGCCGCCTGGGCATGCTGCCCGTGCTGGTCGTGCTGTACCTGGCCATGTACGGCCTGACCGTGTATTTCTCGGCCGACGGCACGTCCACGTTCATGACGAGCAACAACACCATGAACATCTTCCGCCAGGTGTCGATCAATATCGTGCTGGCCTCGGGCATGACCTTCGTCATTCTGACCAGCGGCATCGATTTATCGGTCGGCTCCGTGCTGGCCGTCTCGGCCGTGGCAGGCATGCTGATGTCCTTGTCGGCCCAGTTCGCCGGCTTTTCAATCCCTGCCTTCCTCATCGTCGGCCTGCTGCTGGGCGCGCTCAATGGCGTGCTCGTCGCCCTCGTCGGCCTGAACCCCTTCGTCGTGACCCTGGGCACCATGACGGCCCTGCGCGGCGCGGCCTATTTGCTGGCCGACGGCACCAGCGTGCTGAACACGGAAATCCCCAGCTTCGAATGGATGGGCAACGGCAGCTTCCTGGCCGTGCCCTGGCTGATCTGGCTGGCGGCCGCCGTCGTGCTGCTGACCTGGTTTATCTTGCGCAAGACGACCCTGGGCCTGCATATCTACGCCGTGGGCGGCAATATCCAGGCGGCGCGTTTGACGGGGATCAAGGTCGGCCTCGTGCTGATGTTTGTCTACACCATCAGCGGCCTGTTCGCGGGCCTGGGCGGCGCCATGTCGGCCAGCCGTTTGTATGCCGCCAACGGCAACTGGGGTACCGGTTATGAACTCGACGCCATCGCGGCCGTCGTGCTCGGCGGCACGAGCCTGATGGGCGGCGTCGGTTCCGTCTGGGGCACCGTCATCGGCGCCCTGATCATCGGCGTGATGAACAATGGCTTGACGATTTTGGGGCTGTCGTCGTTCTGGCAGTATGTGGCGAAAGGTGTCGTGATCGTGCTGGCCGTGATCCTGGATAAATGGCGCCAGTCGCACGCGCAGAATTAAACCCTAAACCCATGAACTGCCGGGGGCGGACCCTGTAGGGTCCGACCCCAGTCCTTGCTCCTGGGTTAACGCTTAAAACTGCAGCCGCATCTCCACATGCGCAATCCCCGCCTCTTCAAATTGTTCCCCCTGCTGCACGAAACCGTGGCGCGCATAGAATGGCGCGGCCACGGTTTGCGCGTTCAGCATCACCGCCAGGTCACCACGTTCGCGCGCCTTGTCCATCAGCAAGGTCAAAATGGCGCCGCCCACGCCCGTGCCGCGGCCCGGCTGGCGCACGGCCATGCGGCCGATGTGTCCGTCCGGCAATAGCCGGCCCGTGCCGATGGCTTGGCCGGCGTCGTCATAGGCGACGGCGTGCAGGCAGACGGCATCCATATCGTCGAGTTCGATCTCGGCCGGCACTTTCTGTTCATCGACGAAAACTTCAAAGCGGATGGCGGTGGCGTCAGGGCCCAGGGTGGCCCAGTCGCCGAGACGGATGGTGTGCTTGGTCATGGTGTAATGTAAAAGGAGACAGGCCGCAATTGTCGCACGGCCCGCCTTTCCTCGGCGAGATCAGCCGAGCTTGACCAGTTGCTTGCCGAAATTACGGCCCTTCAACAGGCCGATGAAGGCGTCGGGCGCGCTGGCCAGGCCCTCGGCCACGGATTCGCGGAACTTCAGCTTGCCCGTCGCCACCAGGGTGCCCAGCTCGGCCAGTCCTTGCGGCCAGAATTCCGGCTGTTCGGACACGATGAAGCCGCGCACCGTGAGGCGGTTGGTGAGGATCAGGCGGGCATTGTCGAGCGGCGTCGGTTCGCCGTTGTAGCCGGCGATCCAGCCGCACACGGCCACGCGGCCGAACGCGTTGGTGCGGGCCAGGGCCGCATCGAACACGGCGCCGCCCACGTTTTCAAAGATGGCGTCGATACCGTCCGGCGTGGCCGCTTCCAGGTCGGCCGCCAGCTTGCCCGCCTTGTAGTCGACGCAGGCGTCAAAACCCAGTTCCTCGACGACATAGCGGCATTTTTCCGCCCCGCCCGCGATGCCGACGACCCTGCAACCCTTGAGTTTGGCCAGCTGGCCGACGACGCTGCCGACGGCGCCGCTGGCGGCCGACACGACGACCATTTCGCCCGCCTTCGGCGCCATGATCTGGTTCAGGCCATACCAGGCCGTCATGCCCGGCATGCCGACGGCGCCCAGGTAGGCGGACGCGGGGATATGCGTCGTGTCGACCTTGCGCAGCATGGTGCCGTCCGACACGGCCACTTCCGTCCAGCCCAGGGTCCCCACCACCGTGTCGCCCGCGGCGAACTTCGGATGCTTCGATTCCAGCACCACGCCCACCGTGCCGCCTATCATGGTTTCATCGAGCGCCTGCGGCGCCGCATAGCTCTTATTGGCGCTCATGCGCCCGCGCATATAGGGGTCGAGCGACAGGTACTGGTTGCGTACCAGCAATTGCCCATCCGTGATGGCGGGAATGTCTTTCGTTTCCAGACGAAAATGTGCCGGCTGCACTTCCTCGTTGGAAGCGGGGCGCGCGGCGAGGACGATGCGTTGGTAGGTGGTCATGAATGCTCCTTATTGGATGAACAAGCTGAACCCTAAAGCGAAGGGCTGGGGTAATTCAATCATTAAATCTCATAGTCCATACACTGCCGCGCTTCGCGCACGGCGCCAAAAAACGGCTTGATTTTCACGTGCTCGGGATGGTTCTGGTAGGCGTCGAGCGCTGCGCGGCTGGCGAACTCGCTGTAGAGCACGATGTCGTAGCTCGCTTCCAGGCCCGGCTGGGCCACGGCCGCCTCGAATTTCAATATGCCGGGCACCAGGTCCGAACAGGCATCGAGCAGGGCTTTCAGTTTCAGGGCGTTGGTGGCGCGGTCGGCGCCTTCGGCGTGGTCTTTGAGTTTCCAAAAAACAATGTGCTTGATCATGGTGGCAGGCTGCTTGTTTATTAATGAAGCATTACTGTAACCGCTATCGGCGCACTCTGCAGGAAGTGGCCGCACAAGGAAAACGGGCGGCCCTGGAAGCCGCCCGCAGACTGGGTTCACGCAAACATTACAGCACTTCAAACAGGCCGGCCGCGCCCTGTCCGCCGCCGATGCACATGGTCACGACCACGTATTTGACGCCGCGGCGCTTGCCTTCGATCAAGGCGTGGCCCGTCAGGCGCGCGCCCGACACGCCGTAGGGGTGGCCGACGGCAATGGCGCCGCCGTTGACGTTCAGGCGGTCCATGGGAATGCCCAGGGTGTCGGCGCAATACAGCACCTGCACGGCGAACGCTTCATTGAGTTCCCACAGGCCGATGTCAGCCACCGTCAAGCCCGCCTTTTTCAGCAGCTTGGGAATGGCGTACACGGGGCCGATGCCCATTTCATCGGGTTCGCAGCCGGCCACGGCAAAGCCGCGGAAGACGCCCAGCGGCTGCAAGCCTTTCGCTTCGGCCACTTTCGCGTTCATGACGATGGCCATCGCCGCGCCGTCGGAAAACTGGCTGGCGTTGCCGGCGCTGATGACGCCGCCGGGAATGGCCGGGCGGATCTTCGCCACGCCGTCATACGTCGTGTCGGCACGGATGCCTTCGTCGGCGGCAATCGTCACTTCGCGCGACACCAGCATGCCGCTGGCCTTGTCGGCCACGCCCATGATGGTGGTCATGGGCACGATTTCCGCGTCGAACAGGCCGGCCGCCTGGGCGCTTGCTGCGCGCTGCTGGCTTTGCGCGCCGTACACGTCCTGGCGCTCGCGCGAAATCTGGTAGCGTTTTGCCACCGTTTCGGCCGTCTGCAGCATGGGCCAGTACACTTCCGGCTTGTGCTGCTGCAGCCAGACGTCGCGATACATATGCGTATTCATTTCATTTTGCACGCAGGAAATTGATTCCACGCCGCCCGCCGCATAGATATCGCCTTCGCCGGCGATGATGCGCTGCGCCGCCAGGGCGATGGCCTGCAAGCCCGAGGAACAGAAGCGGTTGACGGTCATGCCGGCCGTGGTCACGGGGCAGCCGCCGCGCAGGGCCACCTGGCGCGCGATATTGCCGCCCGTGGCGCCTTCGGGAAAGGCGCAGCCGACCAGCACGTCTTCCACTTCCTCCGCCTCGATGCGCGCGCGCTCGACGGCGGCCGCCAGCACGTGGCCGCCCAAGGTGGCGCCGTGCGTCATGTTGAACGCGCCCTTCCAGGACTTGGCCAGGCCCGTGCGGGCGGTCGATACGATGACGGCTTCATTCATGCTGTGTCTCCTTGTGGGAATGTTATGTGGTCAATGATGTTAAGTAAGCCCAATAAATTCTTGTGATTTCTGACTTCCATCAGCGGCGCCCTACCGCGTTGCCAACTGCTAGCAGTCGGCGCCTTGTATTGCATCCGGTTCTGTTTGTCATAAATCCACAAGAATTTCCTGACGATTACCTAGCTCGCAAGCAGAATAGCACATTTAAGTACGGTCGTTCGCAAAGTTGCGGCAAGCCTCACTTTGTAAGCTTCGCGTAAGTTTCAAGCAAGCATGACGTAAGGTTTCGAGAACACACTCGCCTCCAAGCTGTTGCAAGAATGGTCAATAAAGACCTCGGCAACGGTTCACTATAAAACATAGGGAGACAAACCATGGCATCATCATCCGGCCCGGCCGACGTGCGGAAAATTTCCACCAAAGGAACGCCGATTACGCCAGAAGAACGCAAGGTCATCTTTGCATCTTCGCTCGGCACCGTGTTTGAATGGTACGATTTTTACCTGTACGGCTCGCTCGCTTCCATCATCGCCAAGCAATTCTTCATCGGCGACCCCACGACCACCTTCATTTTCGCCCTGCTGGCCTTTGCCGCCGGCTTCATCGTGCGCCCGTTCGGCGCGCTGGTCTTCGGCCGCCTGGGCGACATGATCGGCCGCAAATACACCTTCCTGATCACGATCCTGATCATGGGCGGCTCCACCTTCATCGTCGGCCTGCTGCCGGGCCACGCCTCCATCGGCATCGCCGCACCGATCATCCTCGTCATCCTGCGCATCCTGCAAGGCCTGGCGCTGGGCGGCGAATACGGCGGCGCAGCCACCTACGTGGCCGAGCACGCCCCTGAAGGCAAGCGCGGCGCATTCACGGCGTGGATACAGACAACGGCAACGCTGGGCTTTTTCCTGTCGCTGATCGTCATCCTGGGCACCCGCCTGGCCACGGGCGAGAAAGAGTTTGAAGCCTGGGGCTGGCGCGTGCCCTTCCTCGTCTCCGTCCTGCTGCTGGCCATCTCCGTCTGGATCCGCCTGGCCATGAACGAATCGCCGGCGTTTGCCAAGATGAAAGCCGAAGGCAAGACCTCGAAAGCGCCGCTGACGGAAGCGTTCGGCAAATGGAAAAACCTGAAGATCGTCATCCTGGCCCTGATCGGCCTGACGGCCGGCCAGGCCGTCGTCTGGTACACGGGCCAGTTCTACGCCCTGTTCTTCATGACCCAGACCCTGAAAGTGGACCTGGCCACGGCCACCATCCTGGTCGCCATCGCCCTGCTGCTGGCCACGCCGTTCTTCCTGTTCTTCGGCAGCCTGTCCGACCGCCTGGGCCGCAAATACATCATCCTCGGCGGCTGCCTGATCGCCGCGGCCACCTACTTCCCCATCTTCAACGGCCTGACCCACTTCGCCAATCCGCAGCTGGAAGCGGCACTGAAGAACTCGCCAGTGGTGGTGGTGGCCGATCCCGCCTCCTGCCACTTCCAGTTCAATATGACGGGTACCAAGAAGTTCCCATCGTCGTGCGACATCGCCGCCGGCTTCCTGTCGAACAGCTCGGTCAACTACACGAAGGAAGCGGCACCGGCCGGCAGCATCGCCAAGGTACGCATCGGCACAAAGGAATTTACGTCGTTTAATGCCGTCATGACGCCCGATGGTCTGAACTTCGATGCGGAAAGCAAGGCCCATGAAGCAGCGTTCAAGAAAGAAATCGGCGCCGGCATCAAGGAAGCGGGCTATCCGGCCAAGGCCGATCCGGAGCAGATCAACAAGCCGATGGTCGTGCTGCTGCTGTTTATCCTGGTGCTGTACGTGACCATGGTGTACGGCCCGATCGCCGCCATGCTGGTGGAAATGTTCCCGACGCGCATACGCTACACCTCGATGTCCCTGCCCTACCATATCGGCAACGGCTGGTTCGGCGGCCTGCTGCCGACCACGGCCTTCGCGCTGGTGGCCTTCAAGGGCGACATCTATTACGGCCTGTGGTACCCGATCGTCGTGGCCCTGGCGACGGTGGTCATCGGCACCCTGTTCGTCAAGGAAACCAAGGACAACAACATCTACGCCGATGATTGATACGGCGCAAACCCCGGCCGCAAGGCCGGGCGCCGCCATGCAAAACGCCGCTGACTTGTCAGCGGCGTTTTTTTTACCGGCGGCGCCAGCGGCGGCCGCTTACTTGGCGTTCTTGCCGTTTTTCAGCTGGTCGCGCTGCTGCACGTATTCCTGGTAGCTGGTCTGGTTGCGCTTGCGGCAGGCATTGCGGTCGTCGAAATTGTTCAGGCTGTTGCAGTACTCGCCGATCTTGTCCCGGTTCGCGTCATACAGCACCTCGCAGCCGGTCATGGCCAACAGGCAGGGAACGATCAGATATTTCATTGCATCTCTCATGTGGATGGACGGGATGGCACGACAAACAACACCGATTGCCAGCTTGGTAAGCGGGGCCGCTTTATCTTAACGCGTTCCCAGCAAGAAGTACAAGCGCTCGGTAATTACTTACGGGAATGGACTGCGGCCGGCATGGGCGTCAACGGCATGCCGCTCGTCCAAGTCCTCGTTCAACAGCGGATTGTTTTCCGCGAACGCGGCCAGGTGTTCGAGCAGCACGCGCACGCGGGCCGGCAGGTAGCGCCGCTGCGTCCACACGGCGTAGACGTGGCGCGGCTGCGGCATCCAGTCGGGCAGCACGCGCACGAGGCTGCCCCGGGCCACCTCGTCGCGGCATTGCAGTAACGGACACAGCAGGATGCCGATGCCGGCGTCGGCCATCTCCACGGCCAGGCGCATCTCGTTGACGCGCAGGCGCGCCTGCGGCGCGATCACCATCTCGGCGCCGTCGCCGGGCCGGCGCAAGCGCCAGCTGCGCAGCGGCTCGGCCACGATCAGCTCGTGCTGTTCCAGTGCCTGCAAGTCCTGCGGCACGCCGGCGCGGGCCAGGTAAGCGGGCGCGGCCACCATCACCAGCGAGGCGCTGCCCAGGCGGCGCTGCATCAGCGAGGAATCGTCGAGCGCGCCCACGCGGATGGCCAGGTCGGCGCCGCTGCCCACCAGGTCTTGCAGCAGGTTCGACAGTTCCAGCTCCAGGCGGATGGCCGGATACTGCTGCATGAAGCTGACCCAGGCGGGCGTCAGCAGGCCGCTGGCGAAGTTGACGGGCGCCAGCACGCGGATGGTGCCGGAGACGGCCGCCAGGCTGGCGTCGAGCTGCTGCGTGGCTTGCCGCAGGGCGTGGACCAGGGGCCGGCACTGTTCATAGTATTGCCAGCCTTCCGCCGTCGGCTGCAGGCGGCGCGCGCTGCGGTTGAGCAAGCGGTAGCCAAGCTGGCCTTCCAGCTTTTGCAGCCGGCGCGTGACGGTGGCGGCCGGCAAATCTTCCTTGACGGCGGCCGCGTGCAGGCTGCCCGCCTCGACGATGGAGACAAACAGGGCTAGGTCATCGAGCATGATTCCTCAAGCATGGTTTCATTTATGGAATTTGAAATTAAAAATATGGCTCTAGTATAGATTGCTGCAAGTCGTTACGCTGGCATCTCTTCCATTTTCATGAAAAATACACCATGTCCGATGCCCTGCGCCTGCGTTTCGTGTTTGCCCTGCTGATGTCGTTCGTCATGACCTTGCTGATGAGCGCCTGGGTCACCTGGCTCAATATCGGCCTGCAGGCCGACTTCCTGCCCCGCTGGCGCCATGCGTTTTTCGCCGCCTGGCCCGTGGCCTTCTGCGCCGTGATGCTGTTCGCGCCCCGCGTGCAGCAGCTGAGCCGGCATATCGCGGCCCGCCTGGCGCGCCAGGCGGCGAGTTGACCGGCAGTTTCCCGCCCGCAGCGCCACTCGGTCACTGCCGCCCACGGCGACCCCGATCCGGGCTATGCTATGGCCGTCCCTGTTTTCTGCGGAGTGCCCATGCTCGATCACGTTTCCCTCACCGTCAGCGACCTGGAACGCGCCGAGCGCTTCTATGACGCCGTCTTTGCCGCGCTGGACGTGCCCAAGGCGGGCAGCGACCATGCCAACGCCTGGATAGGCTACGGCGAGCGCAGCGATGCGGACCACCCCGGACGCAGCTATTTTTCCGTGCGCCTGGGCCCGCAGCCCGACGATGCGCCGCGCCGCCATTGCTGCTTCAAGGCGTCCACGCGGGCCGCCGTGGACGCCTTCTGGCAGGCGGGCCTGGCCCACGGCGGCTTCGACCTGGGCGCGCCCGGGCTGCGCCACTATCACGCCAGCTACTACGCGGCCTTCCTGTTCGATCCCGACGGCAACCGCATCGAAGCCGTCTGCCATCGTGCCGACGCCGGCTGACAGGACGGGAAATGCGCTTCTGTTCGGCATTTCCACTTCCAGACGATTTGCCTATAATGGCTGGCACGCCATACCGGGCAGTGAACCAAGAAGGAGATTCATGCATCATCTATTCGTCGGCCGCCGCGCGCGCACCATGCTCCTCTCCGGCGCCGGCCTGCTGCTGTCCGGCTGCTCCCTGCTGCCGTCCACCCCGGCCGCGCCGGGCGTGCCCGCCACGGCCGCCCTGCCCGACGCGAGCATCGCCTATACCCTGAGCGGCCAGGACGGCTTGCCCGTCATCTTCCAGTCGGCCATGGGCGACGGCAAGGAGGTGTGGGCCAAGGTGGTGCCCGAAGTGGCAAAGCGGCACCGCGTGCTCGTCTACGACCGCCCCGGCTACGGCGACAGCAAGAAGACCGCCACGCCGCGCGACCCCTGCACCATCGCCGCCCAGCAGCGCGCCCTGCTGGCGCAGGCAGGCCTGAAGCCGCCATATGTGCTCGTCGGCCATGGCCTGGGCGGGCTGTACCAGTACGTGTACGCCAGGCTGTACCCGCAGGACGTGGCCGGCCTGGTCCTGCTCGACCCCACGCATCCGCAGCAATGGAGCCGCCTGCAGACGGAGGCGCTCACCTACGCCATGCTCGTGAAGACGCGGCGCAAGCTCATGTTCAACAGTACGGAATCGGCCGAATTCGATGCACAGACGCAATGCCTGCAGCACGTCGACATGAGCAGCCCGCTGCGCCTGCCCGCCATGCTGCTGGTGCGCGACAAGTTCGGCATCGAGGAAACGGGCTCGTTTGAAGACGTCGTGCGGGCCCAGGAAAAGGATTGGCAGCGCCTTTCCGGCGCGCCGGCCATCGAGCGCATCACGGGCGCCGGCTCCTACATCCAGAAGGACAACCCCGTCATCGTCAACGAGGCGGTCAAGATGCTGACGAAGAAGAAATAAAAAAAGGGCAGAGAAATCTGCCCTTTTTGCATTCAGCATCTGAATCAGCTATTGAATCCCTTGCCCTCGCCCGCCAGTTTCACCAGCAGGGGCGCCGGCGTCCACGCTTCGCCGTGGCGGCCTTTCGCGTAGCCATTGATGGTGTCGAGTACGTTCGGCAAGCCGACCGTATCGGCATAGAACATGGGGCCGCCGCGGAACAGGGGGAAGCCGTAGCCCGTCAGATACACCATGTCGATGTCCGAGGCGCGCAGGGCGATGCCCTCTTCCAGGATGCGCGCACCCTCGTTGACGAGCGCGTACACGAGGCGTTCGACGATTTCCTGGTCGCCGATCTTGCGCCGCGCCACGCCGATGTCGGCCGAGTGCCGGACTATCATGGCGTTGACCTGTTCCGAGGCATACGCCTTGCGGTCGCCCGCCTTGTAGTCATACCAGCCGGCGCCCGTCTTCTGGCCAAAGCGCCCCAGTTCGCACAGCAGGTCGGCCGTCTGCGAATACGTGACGTCCGGCTTTTCCACATAGCGGCGCTTGCGGATGGCCCAGCCGATGTCGTTGCCGGCCAGGTCGGCCATGCGGAACGGGCCCATGGCGAAGCCGAATTTCTCGACCGCCTTGTCGACCTGCTCCGGCAGGCAGCCCTCTTCCAGCAGGAAGCCGGCCTGGCGGCTGTATTGCTCGATCATGCGGTTGCCGATGAAGCCGTCGCATACGCCCGAGACGACGCCCGTCTTCTTGAGCTTTTTCGACAACGCCAGCGCCGTGGCCAGCACGTCCTTGCCCGTTGCCTTGCCACGCACGATTTCCAGCAGCTTCATCACGTTTGCCGGGCTGAAGAAATGCGTGCCGACCACGTCCTGCGGGCGCTCGGTGAACGCGGCGATCTTGTCCAGGTCTAAAGTGGAGGTGTTCGAGGCGAGAATGGCGCCCGGCTTCATGACGGCGTCGAGCTGTCTGAACACGGTTTCCTTGACGCCCAGCTCTTCGAAGACGGCTTCGATGACGATGTCGGCTTGCGCGATGTCGGCATAGGCCAGCGTGCCGGAGACGAGCGCGATGCGCTGTTCGGCCTTGTCCTGCGTCAACTTGCCCTTCCTGACCGTGTTTTCATAATTCCTGCGGATGGTGGCCAGGCCCTTGTCCAGCGCTTCCTGCTTCGTTTCCAGCAGCATCACGGGGATGCCCGCGTTGGCGAAATTCATGGCGATGCCGCCGCCCATGGTACCGGCGCCGACGATCGCCGCCTTGGCGATGGCGCGCACGGGCGTGTCGGACGGCACGTCGGGCACCTTGCTGGCGACACGCTCGGCGAAGAAGGCGTGGCGCAAGGCTTTCGATTCAGGCGACTGCACCAGCTGCATGAACAGTTCGCGCTCGTACTTGAGGCCATCGTCGAATTTCATCGTCACGGCGGCCGCCACGGCGTCCACGCATTTGAGCGGCGCGGGGAACGGACCGGACATGGCTTTGACGGTATTGCGCGAAAACTGCAGGAACGCTTCGTGGTTCGGGTAGTCAACCTTGCGCTCGCGCACTTTCGGCAGCGGGCGCACATCGGCCACTTTCGTGGCGAAGGCCACGGCGGCGGCCAGCAAGTCCGCGCCGGGCGCGATGACTTCGTCGAACAGGGCCGTGCCGGCCAGCTTGTCGGACGCCACGGGCGTGCCCGAGACGATCATGTTGAGGGCCATTTCCAGGCCCAGCACGCGCGGCAGGCGCTGCGTGCCGCCCGCGCCCGGCAAGATGCCGAGCTTGACTTCAGGCAAGGCCATCTGTGCGCCGGGCGCGGCCACGCGGTAATTGCAGCCCAGCGCCAGCTCCAGGCCGCCACCCATGCAGACGCTGTGGATGGCCGCCACCACCGGCTTCGTGGATTGCTCGACGACATTGATCAGGGTATGCAGGGTCGGTTCCGTGAGGGCCTTGGGCGAATTGAATTCCTTGATGTCGGCGCCGCCGGAGAATGCCTTGCCGGCGCCCGTGATGACGATGGCTTTGACGGTCTCGTCGGCCAGCGCCTGGCGGATGCCGGCCACGGCGGCCGTGCGCGTGGCCAGTCCCAGGCCGTTGACGGGAGGGTTGGCCAGGGTAATGACGGCAACGGCGCCGTTCACTTGATATTCAGCACTCATGTCTCTTCCTTATTGGTTTTGCTCAAGTATGAGGTGGTTGCAAGGGATGAAGCTTCACTATACCGTATAAAAGAACGCTCGTATTATTTTTATCGTTTTCCGCTACGGCATGCATTGTTTGCCATGGTACCGCAACGTTTGCGGAAAGATTCTGCTGCAAGCAGCAAGTTCCAGTAGAAGCTATCGCTTGAATATTCATTTAAATAATAAAAACACAATAATAATAACGACGTTTTATATTACGAAAGAATGCGTCTGGTATATGCCGGCCTGGGTCAATTACGACAGTTTTTACATTATTTATTCCCGCCCCTTGTTTTTCGCCAAACGCTGGGGAATAATAAAATTATTGATTCAAATCAATAATCTACAATTTATTTATGTTAATGCAAACCGCGGGACCGGCACTGGCTGCCGTTCATCGCGCACATTCTCACCGATTATCACCAGGCGCGAACCGATGCAATAACATCGCTGCCTTATATGGATAGCAGAAAAATAATAAGCGCAGCCTGATCGCCCCCATTCCTCTTCTCACACCGAAGGAAACATTATGGACGCAGCCAGCCATGTCAGCCACTCCCAGGATCTGGACTTACAAGCGATAAATACGGCACTGAACCGCGTCCAGGCCGTCATCGAATTCGAACTCGACGGCACCATCCTGCATGCGAATGACAATTTCCTGCGCGTGCTCGGCTATACCTTGGCCGAAGTGCAAGGCAAGCACCATGCCATCCTCTGCGACCCCGAGTATGTGAAAACGGATGAATACAGCAACTTCTGGGCCAAGCTGGGACGGGGCGAATTCGACCAGGGCGAATACAAGCGCCGCGCCAGGGATGGGCGCGAAGTGTGGATCAACGCGTCGTACAACCCCATCCTCGACGCGAACGGCAAGCCGTATAAAGTCATCAAGTTCGCTACCGACGTCACGGCCATGAAGACGCGCAACGCCGAATACGAGGGCAAGGTCAGCGCCATCGGCAAGGCGCAGGCCGTGATCGAGTTCGACATGCACGGCAACGTGCTCGACGCGAACGACAATTTCCTCGCCGTCATGGGCTACGACTTGAGCGATATCAAGGGCGAACATCACCGCCTGTTCTGCGAGCCCGAGTACGCGGGCAGCACCGACTACAAGAAATTCTGGCAAAAGCTCAACCGCGGCGAGTTCGACAGCGGCCGCTACAAGCGCCTGGGCAACCACGGCAAGGTGGTGTGGATACAGGCCACCTACAATCCCATCCTCGACCTGAACGGCAAGCCCTATAAAGTGGTCAAGTTCGCCATCGACATCACGGACCAGGTAAACCTGGAAAACAGCATCCAGGCCAGGTCCGCCAGCGACAGCCGCAAGGTCAACGCCCTGCTCGAATCGGTGGCGCGCGCGGCCCAGGGCGACCTGACGTGCCATATCGTGCCCGAAGGCGAGGAACCGATCGACCTGCTGGCCGGCGGCATCAGCAAGATGATTACCGACCTGCGCGGCGTGATCGGCAACGTGGTGTCGGCGGCGAACGGCTTTGCCGACGCCTCGCACACGATCGCCGAGCGGGCCACGGGCGTGGCCGTGGGCACGCAGGCGCTGGGCGCGACGGTGGAGGAAATGAACGCCTCCATCGACGGCCTGACGTTTTCCATCAATTCCATCGCCGAAAACACCTCGAGCGCCGACTCGCTGGCCAAAGCCACGCAGCAGGAGGCGGAAGCGGGCGCGCGCGCCGTCGCCAAGTCCATCGAGGCGATGGACCTGATCAACCGCTCGTCGGAAGACATCGGCGAAATCGTCAAGGTCATCAGCGAGATCGCCAGCCAGACGAATATGCTGGCCTTCAACGCGGCCATCGAGGCGGCGCGCGCGGGCGAGCACGGCCTGGGCTTTTCCGTCGTCGCCGACGAGGTGCGCAAGCTGGCCGAGCGTTCCTCGCAGGCAACAAAAGAGATTTCCAAGCTGATCAACGAATCCGTCAAGCGCGTCTCCACCGGCAGCGAGATTTCGCGCCAGGCCAGCGACGCCTTCGACAAGATCGTCTCGGGCGTGGCCAAGACCACGCTGGCCATCTCGGACATCTCGAAGGCGGCCAACGAGCAGCTGCTGACGGCGCGCGAAGTGTCGACAGCGATCCAGTACATCGCCGAGGAAACGGAAAAGTCGGCCGCCAACTGCGACAGCATCGCCCGCTCCACGGATGGCCTGAACGAGCGCGCGGGCAGCCTGAACCAGACCGTTTCCGGCTTCGTGGTGTAGACGATGAGCCACGCGGCCACCTTGACGCCCGAAGTCCTGACGACCCTGATCGCCCTGGTGCGCCAGCATACGGGCATCGCCATGACGGCGCGCAAGAGCGTGCTGCTGGAACGGCGCTTGCAGCCCCGGCTGCAGGCGCTGGCCCTGCACAGCTACCAGGCGTACCTGGAGCGCGTGGCCAGCGACGGCGACGAGGTAGCCCATTTCATCGACCTGGTGACCACCAACGACACCCTGTTCTTCCGCACGCCGCACATCTGGGACTACTTCCGCGACCGCTACCTGCCCGCCTGGGCGCGCGCCCATCCGGACGGCTGCCTGAACGTGTGGTCGGCGGCCGCGGCCAGCGGCGAGGAACTGTATTCGATCGCCATGCTGTGCGAGCAATTCCGGCTGCAAGCGCCCGCCTTCCGCTACCAGATCCTGGCCAGCGACATTTCACGGCACATCCTCGCCGCAGCGAAGGCGGGCCAGTACAGCGGGCGCTCCGTCGAGCGCATCCGCCTGTCGCACCCGGAATTGCTGCGCAAATACTTCACGCCGTCGCCGCATGGCGTGCAGGTCAACGAGGAACTGCGGCGGCACGTCAGCTTTGCGCAGCACAATCTGCTCGATGTGCTGCGCCCCGCGCGGCGGTTCGACCTCGTATTCCTGCGCAATGTGCTGATTTATTTCGATGCCGGGCACCAGGAAACCGTGCTGCGCCAGGCGCGCGCCAGCCTCAGGGACGATGGCCGGCTGATCCTGGGCGAGTCGGAAAGCATCGCCCGCCTGGGCACCGGCTACCAGTTCGAGTTCCCCATGATTTACAAGGCGGGCAGCGCATGAGCACCATCGTCGACCCCGGCCTGCCGCTGCAGCTTGTCGGCATGGGGCAGCTGAGCGTGGGCACGCGCGACGAGCAGCTGCAGGCGCTGCTCGGATCCTGCATCGGCATCGGTTTGCTCTGGAAGAAGGGCCATTGCTGCGGCCTGGCCCACTGCCTGCTGCCCGAAGCGCCGCACGCCGGCAGTGCCGCGGGCGCGCCGGATGCATGCGCCCTGACTGCACGCTATGTGAGCCAGGCCGTGCCTGCGCTGCTGCGCCTGATGGGCGCGCGCCAGGCCGATTACGCCGATATCGAGGTGGTGCTGGCGGGCGGCGCCAGCATGTTCGGCCCCGCCCACGTCCATGGCCGCCTGCAGGTGGGCCGGCAAAATGCGCAGGCGGCGCAGAAATACCTGGCCCAATGCGGCTTGCGCGTGAGTTTCTGCGCGCTGGGCGGGAACCACGGGCGCCAGTTGCTGATCGATTGCGCCCGCCACAGCTATGCCGTCGTCGACGTCGTGGCGCCAGCCGGTTTGACTCAACGCAAGGAAAGCGCGTATGGACATGCATGAAGGACGCGAGGGCGGCGGCGCCACGGAACTGTTCGGCTCCTTCTTTCTCGGCGGCGATGAATTCGCCCTGCCCGCCAGCTGCATCCGCGAAGTGGTCAACTACCCGGCCAGGGTCACCGCCCTGCCCCTGTCGCCGCCCTATCTGGAAGGCATGTTTACCTTGCGCGGCAGCGTCATTCCGGTGGTCAACCTGGGCCGGCTGTTCCGCGCCGATGCGCCGCGCGCCGTGGCCACGGACAAGATCGCCATCCTCGACTTCCAGCAGGTGCTCGTCGGCATCGTCTTCCAGGAGACGGGCGAAATCCTGCGCGTGCCCGCCAGCGACCGCAGCGCCCTGCACTATGCGAGCGGCGACGCCCACGCCGTCATTGCCGGCACGATCTTGCTCGGCGGCGGCGCGCGCCTGCTGCAAATCCTCGACCCGCACGCCCTGCTGCACATCGAAAACGTGCCCCACGTGCTGGCCCTGCAGGCGACGGGCGCCAGGCCCGGCACGGCCCGCCGCCATGCGCAGGGCGAACGCCGCCGGTGCGTCAGCTTCCGTGCGGCCGGCGCCACGTTTGCCTTTGAAATGCTGGCCATCCAGGAAATCATCAAGGTGCCGGAGCTGCACAGCTCCCTGCTGAACAGCGCGCTGTGCCTGGGCCGCATGCATTTTCGCGGCAGCCAGGTGGCCGTCGTCGATTTCGGCGCCCTGCTGCAGGCGGCAGAACCGGCCGCGGCGGCCAAGGCGGCCACCCTGGACCAGCGCGTCATCGTCGTGCGGCTGGGCGACACGAGCGTGGGCTTCCTTGTCGATTCCATCGACAGCATCGTGCATTTCTTTGGCGACGAAGTACTGCCGATTCCCCTGCTGAGCAAGGCGCGCGCCGCCATGTTCGCCGGCTGCATCACGCAAGAAGGCCTGGGCGACATCATTTTCCTGGACCACAAAGAAATCCTGTCGCAAACGGAAATCGTCGAGATGCGCGACGGCCACGCGCGCCTGTATCCGGCCGATGCGGAAACGAGCGCCGCCACGCACCAGGCGCGGCGCCGCGTCTACATCACGTTTACCGTGGAAACGCCGTTCGCCGTGGAGATCGGGCAAGTGCGCGAAATCATCGACTTCAGCGGCGCCATCACGACGCCGCCGGGCATGCCGGCCTGCATGCGCGGCATGCTCAAGCTGCGCCAGCAAATGATCAGCATCATCGACCTGCGCCAGCTGTATGCGATGCCGCCCCTGCCGGACGCCAGCAGCGGCAAGATTTTGATCGTGGAACGGGGCGACGAACGCTATGGCTTCCTCGTCGACCACGTCGATAACATCATGACCATTTCCGACAGCCAGCGCTTTGCGGCGCCGCAAATCATCCGCACCGGCACGCACGACGACCTGCGCAGCGAGATGGATGAAATGCTTGATATCGGCACGGAGGCGCAGCGCCAGACCCTGTCCGTCTTCCAGTGCGACCACCTGCTGGAAAAGCTGGGGGCGGCGCTGCCGCAGGCGGCCTAGGCGGCTTTACATGCCGGGCAGCCGGTGCCCCTTGAACTGCTCGCGCAGCTTGTTCTTCTGGATCTTGCCCGTGGCGCCCATGGGCAAGGCGTCGATGAACAGCACGTCGTCGGGCGTCCACCACTTGGCGATCTTGCCGTCGAAAAACTGCAATAACGCTTCGCGCGTGACCGTCATGCCGGGGCGCAATACCACCACAAGCACGGGGCGCTCATCCCATTTCGGGTGGAACACGCCGATGCAGGCCGCCTGCAGCACGGCCGGGTGGGCCATGGCCAGGTTTTCCAGGTCGATCGTGCCGATCCACTCGCCGCCCGACTTGATCACGTCCTTGCTGCGGTCCGTGATCTGCATGTAGCCGTCCGCGTCGATGGTGGCCACGTCGCCCGTGGGGAACCAGCCGTCCTGCAGCGCGTCGCCGCCCTCGTTCTTGTAGTACGAGGCGATGATCCACGGCCCTTTCACGAGCAGATGGCCGTAGGCCACGCCATCCCACGGCAACTCCTTGCCGTCGTCGTCGACGATCTTCATGTCCACGCCGTAGATCGCATGGCCCTGCTTTTGCAGGATCTTGCGCTGTTCGGCTTTCGGCAAGTCCAGGTGCTTGGTCTGCAAGCCCCCTGCCGTGCCCAGCGGCGACATTTCCGTCATGCCCCAGGCGTGGATGACCTCGATGTCGAACTTGTCGATCAGGGTATCCATCATGGCCGGCGGGCACGCCGCGCCGCCGATCACCGTGCGGCGGAAGGAGGAGAATTTCAAGTCATTCTGCAAGGCATGGTTCAGCAAGCCCAGCCAGACGGTGGGCACGCCGGCCGAGAACGTCACTTTTTCCGCCTCGAACAATTCATACAGCGACTTGCCGTCCAGCGCCGCGCCGGGGAACACCATGCGCGCGCCGGACAGGGGCACGGAATACGGCAAGCCCCAGGCATTCACGTGGAACATGGGCACGACGGGCAGCACGGTATCGGAGGCGCGCACGTTCAGGGCGCTGGGCATGGCCGAGGCATAGGCGTGCAGCACGGTCGAGCGGTGCGAATACAGGGCGCCCTTGGGATTGCCCGTCGTGCCCGACGTATAGCACAGGGTGGCGGCCGCGTTTTCATCGAACAAGGGCCACGCGTAATCGTCGGAATGCGTGGCGATCAGGTCTTCATAGCACAGCAGGTCGGGGATGCTGCTGCTGGCGGGCATGCGGTCGCGGTCGCACATCAGCACGAAATGGCGGACAAAGGTGCAGTCGGCGGCGATTTTCTCCACCACGGGCAGGAAAGTCAGGTCGAACAGCAAGACCTGGTCTTCGGCGTGGTTCGAGATATAGGCGATCTGGTCGGGAAACAGGCGCGGATTGATCGTGTGCAAGACCGCGCCCGAGCCGGACACGGCATAGTAGGCTTCCAGGTGGCGGTAGCCGTTCCAGGCCAGGGTGGCGACCCGGTCGCCCATGCCGACGCCGAGGCCATGCAGGGCATTGGCCAGCCGGCGCGCGCGCTGGTGGCAATCGCGGTAGGTGTAGCGGTGCATATCGCCTTCGACCCGCCGCGAAATGATTTCGCTGCCGCCATAATGACGCGCTGCAAACTCGATAATGCTGGAAATCAGCAGGGGCTGGCTCATCATCTGGCCCATCACTGGACTCAAGGGGAATGCCGACATCGTGTCTCCTGGGGTGGCTACTCGGTTATTGTTGGAATTGACAGATTTTTCCTAGTTTCGTACGGTCGTGCGGAAATCGTCAACGCATTTCGATATTGCATTGCAGCATGGAATTTTTGATTCCGTTTTTCACCCTGCCCAAGCCCGCCACGGCAGGCCAGAAGGCGTCCGCCGCACGCTGCGGCGCCGTGCGGTAAAATCGCATTCCAGGCTGGCGCCGTCTGCCAGCGCACCTACCTTGAATGGAATTGCCATCAGCGCTACTACCTTACCACTGGATAACGCCTTTGCGGCCCTGCCGCCCGCGTTCTATACGCGGCTGATGCCCACGCCCCTGCCCGCGCCCTACTTCGTCGCCGCCAGCGCGCCGGCTGCCAGCCTGATCGGCCTCGATGCGGCCCGCCTGGCCGAACCCGACTATGTGGAGTTGCTGATCGGCAATGCCGTGGCCGAGCGTTCGCAGCCCCTGTCGGCCGTGTATTCGGGCCACCAGTTCGGCGTCTGGGCCGGCCAGTTGGGCGACGGCCGCGCCATCCTGCTGGGCGACATCGCCACGCAAGGCGGTCCGCTGGAGCTGCAGCTGAAAGGCGCCGGCGCCACGCCGTATTCGCGCATGGGCGACGGACGCGCCGTGCTGCGCTCGTCCATCCGCGAATTCCTCTGCTCGGAAGCCATGGCGGCGCTGGGCATCCCCACCTCGCGCGCGCTGTCCATCATGGGCTCGCAGCAAGGCGTGATGCGCGAAACAGTCGAGACGGCGGCCGTCGTCACGCGCATGGCGCCCACGTTCGTGCGCTTCGGCTCGTTCGAGCACTGGTTTTACCGCAAGCAGCCGGACGAACTGAAAATCCTCGCCGATTACGTGATCGACGCTTTTTATCCCGCTTTGCGCGCCGCAGCAAATCCATACCAGGCCTTGCTGGCCGAAGTGTGCGTGCGCACGGCGCACATGATCGCGCAATGGCAAGCCGTCGGCTTCATGCATGGCGTCATGAATACGGACAATATGTCCATCCTCGGCCTGACCCTCGATTACGGCCCCTTCGGCTTCATGGAAGCGTTTGACGCCGAACACATCTGCAACCATACGGACCAGCAGGGCCGCTATTCCTACGCCAACCAGCCGCAGGTGGGCCACTGGAACTGCTATGCGCTGGGCCAGGCTTTGCTGCCCTTGATCGGCGAAGTGGAACTGGCGCAGGCGGCGCTGGACAGCTACCAACCCGCCTTTGCGGAGAAGATGAATGCCTTGCTGCGCGCCAAGCTGGGCTTGCAGGCGAGCCGGGACGGCGATACGGCCCTGTTCGACAGCATGTTTGCGCTGATGCAAGCCAATCACGTGGATTTCACGAATTTCTTCCGCGCCTTGTCTACACTGCAGCTAGCGGCGCCCGAACATGACACCATGCTGCGCGACATGTTCATCGACCGCCCCGCCTTCGATGCGTGGGCAGCGCAATACCGCGCGCGCCTGGCGCAGGAGCACAGCGTTGACGCCGGGCGCCGGGCGGCCATGGACCGGGTCAACCCGAAATACGTGCTGCGCAACTACCTGGCGCAGGTGGCCATCGAGAAAGCCCTGCAGCAGGACTACACGGAAGTGGCGAAATTGCTGGAAATACTGCAAAAGCCATTTGACGAACAGCCGGAACACCAGCACTATGCGGCCCTGCCGCCCGACTGGGCCAGCCACCTTGAAGTCAGCTGCTCATCCTAAGGAGTCATTATGACCACGAATAAAGTCAGAAAAACCGACGCCGAATGGCGCGCCATGCTCGACTCGATGCAATACGAAGTGACGCGCCACGCGGCCACGGAACGCGCGTTCACGGGCCAGTTCTGGGACCACCATGAACACGGCGTCTACACCTGCGTCTGCTGCAACACGCCCTTGTTCGCCTCGGACACGAAATTCGACTCGGGCTGCGGCTGGCCCAGCTATTTCCAGGCGCTGGACCCGGCGAATGTCACGGAAATCGTCGACCGCAGCCACGGCATGGTGCGCACGGAAATCGTCTGCGCCGTCTGTGACGCCCACCTGGGCCACGTCTTCCCGGACGGCCCGCCGCCGACCGGCTTGCGCTATTGCATCAATTCGGCCTCCTTGCGCTTCGATCCGCAGCCTTGATGCCACAGGAATGACCGGGAGCGCGAATATTGCTCCTAAGTCATTCCTAAGATGTTTACACCACGCTCATAGTAAAGTCTCGCCATGAAATTTCTATTCGACCTCTTCCCCCTGATCGCCTTCTTCGCCGCCTTCAAGCTGGGCGGCATGTATGAAGCGGCCACGCACGATTTCGTGCAGCACTATTTGTCCGGCTTCGTGTCAGGCGGCCTGATCAAGGCCGACCAGGCGCCGTGGATACTCGCCACCCTCGTCGGCATCGTCGCCACGGCCTGCCAGGTCAGCTATCTGTTGTTGCGCGGGCGCAAGGTGGACGGCATGCTGTGGCTGTCGCTGTTCATCTTCGTCGTGTTCGGCGGCGCCAGCATCTATCTGCATGACGATTTCTTCCTGAAATGGAAGCCGACCCTGATCTACTGGCTGTCCGGCCTGGCCCTCTTGATCGCCCATGTGGGCTTCAAGAAAAACCTGATCCGCAAGACCATGGAAGCGCAGGTGCAGTTGCCCGAGGCCGTATGGAACCAGTTGCTGGCCGCCTGGATCATCTTCTTCGGCGCCATCGGCGCGCTCAATTTGTTCGTTGCCTTCGTGCTGTACAAGGGCGACATGGCCGCCTGGGTCAGTTTCAAGGCGTTTGGCGCGACGGGCATCTTCTTTGCCTTCATCGTGGCGCAAACCCTGTTCCTCGCCAAACATATCAAGGAAGACGCATGATCGATACCACCACCGGGAATACCTCGCCGGCAACGCGCATGCAGCGCATTCTTACCCGCCTGGAAACGGCACTTTCCCCTCTGGAATGCGTGCTGGAAGACGACTCGGCGCGCCACCGGGGCCATGCGGGCGCCGCCTCGGGCGGAGGCCATTACAATCTGCGCATTATTTCTAGCCAATTTGAAGGCCTCAGACTCGTCATGCGCCATCGACTGGTGTATGATTCCGTGCACGATATGATGCATAATGAGATACATGCATTGGCGATTGTGGCATTGGCGCCGTCCGAGGTAGCATAAGGATGGCGTTTTTGGCGTACCCGGACGGCTTGGGTGCGCCTTTGCTTCCGGCGCCATGTCATGGATTTCTTTCCATGCGTTTTTTACGAAACTTTCCCTAACAGGATTTAATAATGACTTTTAAGCCAGCCCGCTTGCTGATCGCACTACTCGCCGTTGTCGCGGTACCTGTTTTTGCGCAAAATGTTGCCGTCGTTAATGGCAAGCCTATCCCATCGTCGCGCGTTGATGCAGTCGTCAAGCAAGTCGTCGCCCAAGGCCAGCAACCGGATTCGCCGCAACTGCGCGAAATGATCAAGAAGGACTTGATCGGCCGTGAAGTGCTGATGCAAGAAGCGGAAAACAAAGGTTTCGGTAAAGATGCAGCCGTCAAGCAGCAAATCGAGAACGCGCGCCAGGCCATCGTCATCAACGCCCTGGTCGGCGACTACCTGAAAAAGAATCCCGTCACGGACGCTGAAGTCAAGGCCGAATACGACCGCTTCGTGGCCCAGACGGGCGACAAGGAATACCATGTGCGCCATATCCTGGTGGGCACCGAAGCCGAAGCGAAAGACATCATCGCCAAGCTGAAAGGCGGCGCCAAGTTCGAAGACCTGGCCAAGCAATCGAAAGATGCGGGTTCGGCCGACAATGGCGGCGACCTGGACTGGGCAGCCCCGTCGTCGTTCCCGAAAGTGTTCTCCGACGCCTTCGTGAAACTGCAAAAAGGCCAGGTTACGGACACCCCGGTGCAAACGCCTAACGGTTTCCACGTAATCAAGCTGGACGACACCCGCGCGGCAAAACTGCCGACCCTGGAAGAAGTCAAGCCACAGATCGCCGAAGCGCTGCAACAAAAGAAACTGCAAGCGTATCAGGAAGAAATGATCAAAAAAGCGAAAGTTCAGTAAGAACTGACCTCCCCGGCGCCCTTTTCGGCGCCGGTCGTGTATTCTGCGCCTGAATGCGCACTGCCCCGCAGGCGCACTCTCCGTATCAGTTTTTGTATATCTATTAGGAATGAACATGATTTTGAAGCCAGCCCGCCTGATCCTAGCCCTGGTCGCCGTTGTGGCGATCCCGGCTTTTGCACAAAACGTCGCCACCGTGAACGGCAAGGCCATCCCGTCGTCGCGCGTCGACCAGGTCGTCAAGCAAGTCGTCGCCCAAGGCAAGCAAGCTGATTCGCCGCAATTGCGCGAAGCCATCAAGAAAGACCTGATCGGCCGCGAAGTGCTGATCCAGGAAGCCGACAAGCAAGGCTACGGCACCCGTCCTGAAGTCAAGTCGCAGATCGAAAATGCCCGTCAAAGCATCATCATCAACGCCCTGCTGGCCGACTACGTCAAGAAGAACCCCGTCAAGGACGCTGAAATCAAGGCCGAGTACGACAAGTTCAAGGCCCAGGCCGGCGACAAGGAATACCATGCGCGCCACATCCTGGTGGCCACCGAAGCGGAAGCGAAAGACATCATCGCCAAGCTGAAAGGCGGCGCCAAGTTCGAAGAACTGGCGAAAGTATCGAAAGACGGTTCCGCAGCCAATGGCGGCGACCTGGACTGGGCCAGCCCTGCTTCCTACGTCAAGCCGTTCTCCGACGCCATGGTCGCCCTGAAACCAGGCCAGGTCACGCAAACGCCGGTGCAGTCGCAATTCGGCTTCCACGTGATCAAGCTGGAAGAAACCCGTCCGACGAAGCTGCCGGCGCTGGAAGAAGTCAAGGGCCAGGTGGCCGAATCGCTGCAGCAGAAGAAACTGGCCGCTTTCCGTGATGAATTGATGAAAAAAGCCAAAATCCAGTAAAAACGCCTGATAGAAGCTACTGCGCGTCGCGCTTTGCGGCCTGCGATGCTCACCGTACCAAGGTACGGTTGCGCGTCTCGGCCACAATTGACTTCCGCCCGCTACGCTTCTATCGGCCGTTTGGCTGGAATACCCGGTCCAACCTGCTGCGCGTCGTGACTTGCGGCCTGCGATGCTCACCGTACCAGAGTACGTTTGCGCTTCTCGGCCACAATTGACTTCCGCTCGCTCCGGTTTTATCGGGCGTTCTGCCCGGATATAAAGCGCTCCACGGAGCGCTTTTTTTACGCCTGGAGATGTGATGAATCTACATGCAGAATTGAAAGCCGCGCTGGAAGCGGCCGCCGAACCGGGCCGCGCGGCGCCCATGCAGGCGTATATGCGCGACCAGTTCGTGTTCCTCGGCGTGGCGGCGCCGCAGCGGCGGCTGGCTGTCAAAGCCCTGCTGGCGGGGTTGAAGGGCATCGATGCCGATACGCTGCTGGGACACGCGCAGCGGCTGTGGCAGCGGCCCGAGCGCGAATACCAGCACGTGGCGCTCGACATGCTGGCCATGCACCAGCGGCAACTGGGCGTCGAACATATCCCCGCCTTGCTTGGCCTGGCGCGCCAGCGCGCCTGGTGGGACAGCGTCGACGGCATGGCCGGCATTGTCGGCGACGTGCTGCAGGCGCAGCTGCGGCGCGGCGGCGACGGCCATGCGCACATGGACGACGCCTTGCGCCACGCAGACTTCTGGCTGCGCCGCATCGCCATGCTGCACCAGCTGGGCTGGCGCGGCGACACGGACGCCCGCTGGCTGTTCGCCGCGGCCCTGGCGCTGGGCCAGGAAGACGAGTTTTTCATCCGCAAGGCCATCGGCTGGGCCCTGCGCGACCATGCGCACCATGCGCCCGAGGCCGTGACGGCATTTGTCAACGCGCACCGCCAGCAACTATCGCCGCTCAGCCGCCGCGAAGCGCTGAAGCACCAGCCACGCTGAAGGCCTGCCCGCCCAGCAGGCGCAGCGCGGCGTCGATGCGGGGGCCGGCATCCCAGGCCGGCACGGGTTGCAGCAGCCCCAGCGCCATTTGCCGCAGCGGCTCGGCGATCACCATGGCCAGCAGCAAGCCGGCCATTTCGTGCCCATCGTGCCCATCCTGCAGCAGCAAATGGCCGCGCGCGCCCTGGCGGCCCAGCCAGTCGGCCAGCAGGGCCGTGCCGCGCTCGATGCCGTTGCGCTGATACACGGCCAGCAAGTCGGCGCGCGCGGGAAACTCCGTGCACAGCAGGCGGAACAGGCCCACGGCGTCCGCCGTCAGCACGCGCGCGACCATCGCCTGCAGGATCTCCTTCAATAGCGGCAAGACCTCGCCTGGCGCGGCCGCATCGTGCGCCATGGCCGGCAAGAAGGCGTCCGTCCAGCCGCGCACCACGAGGGCCACGAGCTCTTCGCGGTTGGCCGCATATTGATACAGCGACTTTTTCGCCATGCCCGCGTGACGCGCCACCGCTTCCATGGTCGTGGCCGCATAGCCCTCGTTGAGCAGCAGCCACATGGCCGCCTGCACGGCCGCCTCGCGCGCTTCCCCGGGCGGGCGCGCCGGACGGCCCCGTCCGCGCAACGGTGTCTGTTCTGCTTCCTGCATGCCTGCTCCTGCGCTTAAAGATGAGCAATTTTACACTGAAAAACATTTCGGAAACGCCAAACGTTTCTTTAATATATAATGGGCTCACCCAAACAAAGGAGAACGACATGACGGACACGCACCACCATGAACACCCCTGGACCATCGCCCGCACGGGCGACTTGCTCGACCCGTTTCCGCTGCATCTGGAAACGGGAATCACGCGCCTCGACGATGGCTGCCTGCTGGTGGCGGCGCGCACGGAACTGCACGGCTGCAGCGGACGCATGCTGGACTGGTGGTTCACTTTCTTCGAAACGACGCAGCACATCAAATGGTGGCATCCGCACGATCACGTGGCGCACCATGGCTGGAACAAGGCGTGGCGAAAGGGAGAGAGTTACTATGGCGCTTCGATCGAGGCCGTGGAATCGCTGGGCGACATTGCGCCCGTGAAAGCCAAGCTGAAGTTCCATGACCCGAAAGACGTGTTTGATCCGGCGCAACTGCAACAGGCCCAGGACAGCGGCGCCCTGTCGGCCGCCGTCTGCGCGCGCATCGGCTTTGGCGACTACGTCGTGCTCGACCCGTACGGCGATCCGCTCGATGGCGAGATGCTGCACCTCGCGCGCGACACGCCCACGGGCTGCGTGCTGCGCAGCCGCTTCTTGTTGGGTCGCAACAGCCTCAATCCCGTGCGCGACGTGCCCGACGTGCTGGGCCTGAACCTGCTGCGCCATTGCTACAGCGAATTTACCTATCTGTCGCGCTTTTTGCCGTCGCTGTACTACGGCGAGCACGCCAACGGGGAAAAAGCGCCGCTGCCCTGGTAGGCTGCCCTACAGGCCCTTGTGCATGCGCGCCAGCGGCAATTTGATGTCACCTGGCAAGTCGAGATGAAACTCTTCGGTGACGGCAAAGCCGCGTGCCAGGTACAGGGGCACGCCGGGCAAGGTGGCAGCCAGTTCCAGGGCCGCAAAGCCCGCCGCCCGCGCCTGGCGTTCACAATGGCGCATCAGCATGCTGCCCAGGCCCTGGCGCGCCGCGGCCGGTTCCACGAAGAACGCGCGGATGCGGCCCGCCTGGCTGGCCGGGTCGAGCAAGGCGTCCGGCCCGCTCTTGGCGCGGTCGGCGCCATACAGGGTGGCGCGCCGGCTCCAGCCGCCGCAGGCCAGCATGGCGCCATCCCTTTCGATCACAAAATAGGTCTGATCGGCAACGAGCTGCGTATCGACGCCGAATACGTGGCGCGTCACGGCCTCGGCCTGCTCTTCACTATAAAATCCCGCGCTCAGCGCCACGCCGGAACGGGCGATCAGCGCATTCATCTGCGGCACGTCGGCCGGCAGCGCCACGCGCAGGCGCGTCAGGGCGCCAAAGCTGAACCAGGCGCGCGCGATGCGCCCCCGCTCCACTTCATACGTGGCCACCAGTTCCTGCGCCGACACGCCATCGTCCGTGTCGCCGTGGACGATTTCATGGTCGATCACGAGCTTGCCGCAGGCTATGCGGTTGAGCAGCTGCGCCTGCGGGCGGCTGGCGGCGAAGCGGGCCGTGAAACGGGGGCCGATCTGCGCGCTGCCCGTGGCCAGCAAGGTGTCCGGGTGCTGGAATTGCTGTGCGTCATCGGCATAGAGGGCCAGCAAGGCTGCCACGTCGTGGGCATTGTAGGCGTCCAGCTGGGCCTGGACCACCGCGACGGGGGAAATGCGTGTATCGTTGACTAGCGCCATGATGTACCTGTTGTGAAGTGCCTGGAAAGTTGCAAAGGGTAACATTGTCGCCCCTGTCGCGGTGCGGTTTGCTGCGATAATCACACGATTCGCCGCAAGACCATTCTTGCGCCGTCATCAATCACAATCGCAGCAGGAGTAAAGATCATGAAATGGGAAGGCAATCGCGAAAGCGACAATGTGGAAGACCACCGCGGCGAAGGTGACGGCGGGGGCGGCGGGGGCGGCTTCGGCTTTGGCGGACGCTCGATCGGCATCGGCACCATCGTCATCGCCCTCGTCGGCTCCTACATCTTTGGCGTCAGCCCCCTGACCCTGCTCAATTTGCTCAGCGGCGGCGGGGGCGGCCAGGTCAGCACCCAGCAAAGCCAGTCGCCGGCGCGCCAGCCGCCCGAATCGGACGAGATGGCCCGCTTCGTGCGCACCGTGCTGGCCGATACGGAAGACACCTGGGGCGCCCTGTTCAAGGCCGAAGGCGGCACTTACGTCCGCCCCAAGCTGTCGCTGTTTTCGGGCAGCATCCCGACAGCCTGCGGCACGGGCCAGAGCGCCAGCGGCCCCTTCTATTGCCCCGGCGACCAGAAAGTCTACCTGGACCTCGATTTCTTCAAGCTGATGCAGCAGCGCTTCAAGGTGTCGGGCGAATTTGCCGAGGCGTACGTGATCGCCCATGAAGTGGGCCACCACGTGCAGAACCTGATGGGCCTGTCCGAAAAGGTCGACCAGGCGCGCCGCACGCAGTCGGAGCGCCAGGCCAACGCCATGTCCGTGCGCCTGGAATTGCAGGCCGACTGCTTTGCCGGCGTGTGGGCCTACCACGCGAACCAGGATCGCAAGATCCTGGAACAGGGCGACGTGGAAGCGGCCCTCAAGGCGGCCACGGCCATCGGCGACGACGCGCTGCAACGCCAGGCGCAAGGCCATGTCGTGCCCGATTCCTTTACCCACGGCACCTCGGAACAGCGCGTGCGCTGGTTCAGCAAGGGTATCGAAAGCGGCCAGATTTCACAGTGCAATACCTTCGAGGCGCGCCAGCTGTAAGCCTGTGACAGGCCCGCTGCAAAGCGCGCCTGCCCGTGCCGCCCCCGGGGCCGCACGGCACTGCCTGGCGCCGCACTGCCCTTACTTCTGGTCGATGCGCCCGTACTGCCCATGCGTCTCGTCGCCGGGCCCGGCCGCAAAGAACAGGGTATTGACGGGCTGGCTATTGAGGCCGTTACCGAAGGCGATGCCCCACAGGCCGTCGATCACCAGCGGCGTGCCGTCAGCCTTGAGCAGCGGTCCGCCGGCGGCGCCCGTGTCGGGGTCGTAGGCATTGATCTTGCCGTCGCCAAAATTTCCTATCAACAACATGCTGCTGGCCGTGCCGAAGCCGGCAGGCGCCAGCGCCATGCCCCAGGGTGCATTCAAGGCGCCGCCGCTCACCAGCCGCTTGATCAGGGTACCGCCCGTGTCATACACATTGACGATACCGAGGCCTGCGCCAGCCTGTTCATCGTCGCCGCTGGCCTGGCGCATGGCATAGGCGACATAGATGCGCTGGCCGATGGCCTGAATGCCGAACGGCGCATAGCCGGCCGGCAAGCCGGGATCGCTGAACGCGCCGGGCAAGCTGACTTTGGTGAAATTGGCATCGAAGACGTCGACGCGGCGGTTATGGAAATCGGCCGCATACAGATAATTGGCGCCCGCATAGACGGAAATCGCCAGGCCCTTGTAGACGCTGCCGCCGGCGCTGCCATCGAACACGACCACGGCCGTCGTCGGGCTGACCGTGGGCGACCAGGCCGAGATGCTGCCGCTTTCGCTGGCGAAGATGAAGGGGCTGGGCGCCGTCACGCCGTTCTGGCTGAGCTTGAAGTCCTGCGTGCCGTTGAACACGATGCCCGTCGGCCCTGCCGGCGTGTCGACCACCAGCGACTGCGGCACGCCATTGCCATCGTACAAGGTGGACTTCGCCGTGCCGTTATCGGTCACCCAGACGAAGCCGCGCGGATTGAAGGCCACGCCCCAGGCGTTGACAAGGTTGGCGTCCGTGTGCGCGGCGGGCAAGGCTGTCGTATCGGATACCAGGCTGGTGGCCGCATAGGCGCTGCTGCTGGGCGGCATGTGGTCCCTGCCGTCATCGTGACCGCCGCCGCAGGCAAACAGCGACGCGGCGATGCAGGCACAGGCTATTCTGCTGACATGGTGCGTATTCATGGCGATTCCTTTCGGCGTGGTGGGCAAAATGTCGCTGCCCCGTGTATACCCGCACACGCCTGAAAGGTTTCGCCTCCGCGAAAAAAAATGTCATTTTGCTATTTAGAAAGAATAGGCAGCGCTGAGCACCACCGCCCGCGATGCCGCTTCCACGTAGTAGACCGAGCGCGGCGCACCGCCCGAGCTGGCCACCCAGGCCAGTTGCGCATGCCAGTCGCCCAGTGCCGCTGCCAGGCCGATGCTGCCGTCGCGGCGCATGCTGGCCGACTCCATGCCAGGGTGCGACAACTGGCGCAGCACACCGATGTGGGCGACCAGCTTGAACCCGTCTTGCAAGGGGTGGAATCCGTTCATTTCGGCGTACAAGGTGCGCATGTCGCGTCCAAAATAATGGGGCGCGAAATAGAGTCTGACGCCGATGCGTTCGGCAGCAAGTCCGGCATACCATTCACCGTAGTCGCTGCCATGATCGCGCGTCAGCACCGACCTGCTGGCGCCCGCTTCCCAGCTCCAGCCGGATGCCAGGCGCCGTGCCATGCCCGCATAGGCAATCAGCTGGGTGCCGCCCCGTTCGTGCAGGCTGGCGCCCGAAGCTTGCACGCCCCAGTACCAGCTGTCCGGGTCGTCATAGTTCAAGGTGAGCTGCGGCACGGGATGTCCGTCGCTCATCGAAACGCCGCGAAAGCGGTAATCGGAGAGCAGCGCGATGTTGCCGCCAACCTGGGCGGCGGCGGTGCCGGCGCACAGCAGCAGCACGGCACCGGCAGTGGCAATCACGGACCTGGGCCGGCAGGCAGGATGGCGGAGGCTGTTGCGCATGAGCAGGGACACGCGCCAGCGGCGCGCGCGATGGTGGCACAGGCGTCGATAGTAGCATTCAAGCGCGTTTCCGGCATGAGCAAACGCTCCAGTTGCGCCGGCATGGCGCCAGGCCGCAATTCGGCCAGCAAGGCCAGCAAGCCGGTGACATGCGCCGCCGCATACGAGTTGCCGGACACGAAGCGCCAACCGCCGCCAGGGATGCTGGTGGGAATGTCGCGTCCGGGCGCCAGCCGTACGGCATGCTGCGGCGTATCAGGCGCCGCCGCGACGGGGGGCGCCTGATCCTGTTGCGCGACCGTAATCACACCTGCGTGCGAGGCGGGAAAGGCCCGCGCCCCACCATGGGGATCGAGCGCGCCGACAATACTGATGCCGCGCGCCAGGGCTGCATCGAGCAGGCTTTCCAGCAGGCGGTCGGACGGTCCGGACAGGCTCAGGTTGATAATTTTTGCCTGGTGCACGATGGCGAAGTTGAGCGCTTTGCCCAAGGTAAAGCTGTTGCAGCGGGTGCTGTGGTCCAGCTGCTGCCAGCAGGCACGCAAACCCATCAGCCGCGCGCCCGGCGCAACGCCGAGCATGCCGCCATTGCCGTCGCGCGCCGCGATGATGCCAGCGACCGCGGTGCCGTGCGCCTCCGCCGCGTAAGGGCTGCCATCGACAAAATTTTCCGCGAGCGCCACCTGCCCGGTCAGGTCCGGATGCCTGCTGTCGATACCGCTGTCGACCACGGCGACCGCCACGTCGCGTCCGGTGGCCGTGCGGTGCAGCGCGTCCACATGCCAATAGCGGCCACCGGGCTGCACCGGATACAGCGGATCGACATCCCCCATGCCGGAAAAAAGCCCGACCGGCTGGGCCCATTCCACGCGCGGATCGCGCGACAACAGGTCGGCAAGCTGCTGTGGCTGCTTCCCTTCCCCGTATTCCAACAGGTAGCAATCAAGACCCAGCGCCGGCATCGGCCAGTCGGCGACCAGTTTCAGCCCGTGGCGCCGCGCCAGGTCTTCGGTAATGCGGCGGCGCGCGCTGCGGCCACCATCGTCGATGTAGCGCCCGCCGTAACTGGCGTCCGGACGGTAGTGCGGGGCCGGCAGGCGCAGCATGACCAGCAATTGGCGTGGCGAGACGGCGCTATTGCTGTCGGGAACGAACGCCACGGCATCATCAAGTGCCGGAGCTGCGTGGCCCGGCGCGCTGCCGGCAACCAGTGCCAGCAAGGCAAGCGCAGACATGGCAAGGCGCAGCAGGATCACGGCGGACCTCCCCCATCCAGCATTTCGGCCAGCGCGACCGCCGGCTCGGCGCGCAGACGGGCGCGGGCGCGCGCCGGTTCCGGCACGTTGAGCAGATAGGCATCGGTTACGGTCGGGCCATCGACCAGACGCGCGTCATTCGCTTGCAGGATGCGGCGCAACTCTTTCTCTGCGGTATCCGGCTTGAAAACGACCACCAGGTTGCCGGCGCCGGCCGCGCCGCCCAGGCCGCGATAGGCGCCCTCATCAGAGGCGGGCCGGGCGAGCAGGAAAACCAGGCCAAGGATGGCGACAAACTGCAGCGCCAGCGCCCAGGGCATCCAGGCCGCGTGATGGAAGGCCGGCCAGCGCCACCTTGGCGCAGGCACCGCCCGGGCCGCTTGCCTGGGCAGTCGCGGCAATAGTTGCGCCAGCGCCCGCTCGACATCGCATTGCGCAGGCGCAAGGTCTGTATCCGCTCCGGCGCAGGCCGCCAGCAACTGGCGCTCGATCGCCAGCTCGCGCTGGCACAGCTTGCATGTGGCCAGATGCTGCTCGAGCATGCGTGCGTCGCGCGCTGGCAATTGCCCAGTCGCAAACCATGGCAACAGCGCGCGCGCGGCCTGATGTGCAGGCTCATCCGGCTTGACGATGCGTCCGTTCATTCGTAATCCTCCCGCGCCCGCTCGAGCAGCTCCTGCAACTTGCGCCGCGCATGGAACATGCGCGTCTTGACCGTGTTGAGCGGGCAGTCGATGATCGCGGCGATCTCGTTATAACCCATGTCGTGATAATAGGTTAATACCACCACGATGCGCTGCGGCAGCGGCAATGCGCTTATCGCCGCTGCCAGGGCACATCCCAATTGCCGCTGGCTAAGTTCGTACTCCGGCTCCAGCTCCGGGCCACCCGGATACAACTCCATGTCGGCCTCCAATGGTTCGTCGCAGGTGCGGAAACCTTTCAATGCCTTGCGATAGGCAATCGCGAAGATCCAGGTCGACACCTTGCAACTCCCATCATAGTGCTGTGCCTTTTGCCATACCACCAACATGGTGTCGTTGACGATTTCCTCGATCAATTGCGCACTGCGCGTCATCCGGCCCAGAAACCGGGTCAGACGAGGGAAGTAGGCACGGTACAGCGTCTCGAAGGCGCACCTGTCCCCGGCCACGACCCGGCCGAGCAGCTGCGCCTCGTCCAGATTGGCAGCGCTTGTGCGCGCGTCCTCCGCGTGTCCCTCCCGCATGGACATTCTCCTTTGCTGCCTGTAAATACCTTACGGCAGACCAATGGTTCTAAGCCGCGCAAAAAATGCACGGCAGTCCATGGTAGCGCGCAGAGGCATTATCAGGGTAACAATATTCTACAGGAGCGGCGGGCGCCTTGAGGAAAGCCAGGGACGCGGCATCAGGGAATGGCAACGTCGTAGCGCTTGCCCAGTTTTTTCAATTCGCCGCTATCGATCAGACCACTGAATTCCTGGTCGAACTGCAGGCGCAGCTTGTCGAAGGCGGGGGCACGGGGAAAGGCAAAATAGCCATTCTGCACTTCTATGACGCGCGGCAAGGGTTTGACGAGGCGGCCGTAGCCCAGGCGGACGATGACGGGGTCGGTATTGCGGCGGTTGCTGACAAACACGTCGACGTGCTTGTGCACCAGCATCTTCAAGCCATTTTCCACATTGTTGGCCACGCTGACCTGCAGGCCGGGCCGTATGCGCTCCCACTCCGCGCCGTACGCCCAGCCGTTGAGCAGCACCACCCTGCGGTTCTTCAGCACGCTGTAATCGCCATCCCAGCCGACACTGGCATTCTGGCGCGTATAGAACACCATCTGGTCCTGGTAGAAGGGCTTGTCGGCAAACGCCATGCTGGCCATGCGTTCAGGCGTCTTGTAGGGGCCGATCAGGATATCGGCCTGGCCCTGCGCCAGCATGGCTTGCGCGCGCGCCCAGGGCACCATGCGGAAACGCACGGTATTGCCCGTGCGCGCCGCCATCAGGCGCAGCAGATCCGCGCCCAGGCCGCCATACTCGCCGCTGTCCTGGTATTCGAACACGTGCTCGAACTGCGCGCCCACGGCCAGCAGCTCGCGCGCCTGCGCCGGCAGGGGCGCGGCAAATGCCGGCCACAGCAGCGCCAGGGCCAGCAGGCGCCGCCCCGCTCCTTTCATCAGCCGACGATGCGCAAGGAGTAATCGGTGGCCCGCACATCCTTGGTCAGGCTGCCGATCGAGATGCGGTCCACGCCCGTTTCGGCAATGGCGCGCACGGTATCGAAGTTGATGCCGCCCGACGCTTCGAGCAAGGCGCGGCCATTGGTCAGTGCCACGGCCTCGCGCATCATGTCGTTGCTGAAGTTATCGAGCAGCACGGAGACGGCGCCCGCATCGAGCGCTTCCTGCAATTGCGCCAGGGTTTCCACCTCGATCTGCACGGGCACGCCCGCGTCGAGATTGCGCGCGTTTTCCAGGGCCTGGCTGACGCCGCCGGCGGCCGCGATATGGTTTTCCTTGATCAAGATGCCGTCGTACAGGGCCAGGCGCTGGTTCTTGCCGCCGCCGACGCGCACCGCATATTTTTGCGCCAGGCGCAGGCCCGGCAGGGTCTTGCGCGTGTCCAGAATGGAGGCTTTCGTGCCGGCGATCACGTCGACATAGCGGCGCGTGGCCGTGGCCACGGCCGACAGCAGCTGCAGGAAATTGAGGGCGCTGCGCTCGGCCGTCAGCAGGGCGCGCGCCGGTGCCTCGATCGTGCAGACGACGCTGTCGGCCGTCATCATGTCGCCTTCGGCATAATGCCAGGCAATATCGATGCTGCGGTCCAGGCTTTTCATGATGCCTTCGAACCACGGGGCGCCGCACAGCACGGCCGCCTCGCGCACGATGACTCTGGCCGTGACGATGTGGTCGGGCGGCACCAGTTCGCCCGTCAGGTCGCACTGGCCCACGTCTTCCAGCAAGGCGGCCAGCAGATTGCCTTCAAAGGCGCGCGCCAGGGCGGGATCGAAAGGAGCGAAAGAATTGACGAGGGTACTCATGCTGGACCGATTCCTTGGAACAATGTGGTTTCTTTTGCCAGGTCCGCGCCCGGCTGCAAGCCGGCCTTCTTGGCGGCGGCGAAGTCGAGCATGCGCTTGATCGAACGCACGGCCAGCTGGCCGACGGCGGGGTCGACGTGGATTTCGTTGTGCATGTTTTCCAGCGTTTCGGCCAGGTTCAGCAAGCCGTTCATGGCCATCCACGGACAGTGCGCGCAGCTTTTGCAGGTGGCGCTGTTGCCGGCCGTGGGCGCTTCGATGAAGCGCTTGCCCGGCGCGGCCGCGCGCATCTTGTGCAGGATGCCATTGTCGGTGGCAACAATAAACGTGTCCGTGTCCATGGTTTGCGCTGCCGCAATCATTTGCGACGTGGAACCGACCATGTCGGCCAGGGCCACCACGTTGGCGGGCGATTCCGGATGCACGAGCACCTTGGCGTGCGGATATTCTTCCTTGAGCAGATCGAGTTCGATGCCCTTGAATTCGTCGTGCACGAGGCAGGAACCTTGCCACAGCAGCATGTCGGCGCCCGTTTCTTTCTGGATATACGAACCCAGGTGCTTGTCCGGCGCCCACAGGATTTTCTTGCCCTGCGCATGCAGGTGGGCCACGATGTCGAGGCCGATCGACGACGTCACCATCCAGTCGGCGCGCGCCTTGACGGCTGCGCTGGTGTTGGCGTAGACGACGACGGTACGGTCCGGATGGGCGTCGCAGAAGGCCGTGAATTCGTCTGCCGGACAGCCCAGGTCGAGCGAACAGGTCGCGTCGAGGTCGGGCATCAGGACGGTTTTTTCAGGGCTGAGGATCTTGGCTGTTTCGCCCATGAAGCGCACGCCGGCCACGACGAGGGTCTTGGCCGGATGGTCGCGCCCGAAACGGGCCATTTCCAGCGAGTCGGAGACGCAACCGCCCGTGGCCTCGGCCAGGTCTTGCAGGTCAGCATCAACGTAGTAGTGGGCAACGAGCACGGCTTCGCGCTCGATCAGCAGGCGCTTGATGCGCGTGATCAGTTCGGCTTTTTCTGCCGGGGACGGCGTCGCTGGCGTGCGTGCCCAGGCGTGGGCAGTGCAGCTGGCTCCGTCTTGCGGGTGTTCATACTCGACGGATTTGATGGCTAAAGTTTGCATGGCTGTGTCAAACAAAAACGGGATAGACCGGCACGATTGCAATGAAGCAGGTGCGCCGGAACGAAATAACCGCGGCGCGTCGGTGTGGCGATACCAGGGTACACCACCAGCTTTCCAAACGCCTGATAAAACCGTAGCGAGCGGCAGCGAGGCTCGGCGCCCCCTTGTGGCCGAGAAGCGCAACCGTGCTAAAGCACGGTGAGCATCACAGGCCGCAAAGCGCGACGCGCGAGGTTTGATCAGGCGTTTAATCGATACCCTGGCTCTTCAGGTAGTCCTCGTAATTGCCGCGGTAATCGACCACTTCATCTTCCTTGATTTCGATGATGCGGTTGGCCAGCGAAGAGACGAATTCGCGGTCATGCGACACGAAGATCAGGGTGCCCGCGTATTTTTCCAGCGCGATGTTCAACGATTCGATCGATTCCATGTCCATGTGGTTGGTCGGTTCGTCGAGCATCAGCACGTTGTGGCGGCCCAGCATCAGCTTGCCGTACATCATGCGGCCCTTTTCACCGCCGGACAGCACCTTGACGGCCTTCTTGACATCGTCGCCGCCGAACAGCAAGCGGCCGAGGATGGAGCGCACGGCCTGGTCGTCGTCGCCCTCTTTCGTCCACTGGCCGATCCAGTCGGTCAGGTTCGTATCCTTGGCGAAATCTTCCGTCGGATCTTGCGGCATGTAGCCGACGTTGGCGTTTTCCGCCCACTTCACGCGGCCCTGGTCCGGCTGCAGGCCGGCGATGTCGCCCGCGATGCAGCGCAGCATGGTGGTCTTGCCGGCGCCGTTGGCGCCGATGATGGCGATGCGCTCGCCCGCCTCGACCATGATGCTGAAATTCTTGAACAGCTGGCGGTCAAAGCCTTTCGAGATGTTCTCCACTTCCACGGCCAGACGGTGCAATTTCTTTTCGCCGTCGAAACGCACGAAGGGATAGGCGCGTGACGAGGGCTTGATGTCGTCGACCTTGATCTTTTCGATCTGCTTGGCGCGCGAGGTGGCCTGGCGCGCCTTGGATTTGTTCGCGGCGAAGCGGCGCACGAATTCTTGCAATTCTGCAACCTTGTCTTTCGCTTTCGCGTTGTTGGCCAGCTGCTGGTTGCGCGCCTGGGTCGAGGCGAACATGTATTCGTCGTAGTTGCCCGGATAAATCTTCAGGGTGCCGTAATCCATGTCGGCCACGTGGGTGCAGACCTGGTTCAGGAAGTGACGATCATGGGAAATGATGATCATGGTGGAGTTGCGCTCGTTGAGCACGTCTTCCAGCCAGCGGATCGTGTTGATGTCCAGGTTATTCGTCGGCTCGTCGAGCAGCAGGATGTCCGGGTTCGAGAACAGCGCCTGCGCCAGCAGCACGCGCAGCTTCCAGCCTGGCGAGACATTGCTCATCGGGCCTTGATGCAGATCAATGGCGACGCCGGCGCCCAGCAGCAGTTCGCCGGCGCGCGATTCGGCCGTGTAGCCGTCGTATTCCGAGACCTTGCCTTCCAGCTCGGCCGCCTTCATGTAGTCCTCGTCCGTCGCTTCCAGGTTCGCGTAGATCGCGTCGCGTTCCTGCATCGCGGCCCACATTTCCGTGTGGCCCATCATGACGACGTCGAGCACGCGCATGTCTTCAAACGCAAACTGGTCCTGGCGCAGCTTGCCCAGGCGCTCGTTGGTGTCGAGCATGACGTTGCCGCCCGACGGGTCCAGGTCGCCGCCCAGGATCTTCATGAACGTCGACTTGCCGCAGCCGTTGGCGCCGATCAAGCCATAGCGGTTGCCGTCGCCGAACTTGACGGAGATATTCTCAAACAATGGCTTGGCGCCAAACTGCATCGTAATATTTGCGGTTGAAAGCATGTGATATTAGGTCTTTATTCAGTTAAAACAGCTAGTTAGGTACTTTTCTCCCATTATACAGCACCCACCCTCTTCCTCTCTATAGTGGCCCGGCAAGGGCAGGCGCAGTCACTGCGGAGAAAGACAGGGGTGGCTGATGGCAAGAAAATATGATTGCCGCATTTTCATTTAGCGGATACGCTGCATGCCTCCCGTTTCCACTCCTTACTTCACAGGCATCACTTGAAAAAAATCACCATCGCCGCCGCCGTGGCCGCCATCGCCATCGCCGCCACCGCCTATGCGTCGCCCTACTATGCCTTGCACCAGATCAAGACCGCCCTGGCCGAGCGCAATGCCGACGCCCTGGCCGAACAGGTGGACTTCCCCGCCCTGCGCGCCAGCGTCAAGACGCAGCTGGAAGCGAGCATGGCGCGCAGCATCGAGGCGACGGCCGGCAGCGGCAACCCGCTGGCCGCCCTGGGCCAGTCGATCGCCAGCGCCATGCTGGGCAAGATGGTCGATACCATGGTCTCGCCCGCCGGCGTCGTCGCCCTCGTCAACAAGAGCGCCGTCAGCCCGCAAGCGGGAGCAGAAGGCGACGCGGATGCGCCGGCCGATGGCGCCCGAAAAAAAGCCGAATATTCCGCAGGCTATGCCGGCGTGAACACCTTCGTCGTACGGGCGAAGGACGGCAATGCGCAGGATGGCGCACTGGTCCTGCAGCGCCACGGTGTATGGGGCTGGAAACTGAGTTCGATCGAGATTGCGACGGCGCTCGCCGGCCGCTAGCGGCCAGCGAGCGGCAGCCTGCTGGGCTGCCTTGCCCGCCGCCCTCAATCAAAAGGTCATCGGCAGCCTGACCGAGATGGACACATCGGGCGTATCGCGCGTCAGACCGGCACCCACCGACACGTTCAAGGTCCTGTCCTTGCTAAGGCGATACGAAAAACCCATCAGCAAGGTACCGAGCTGGGTGCGCACGGAGCCGGGCACGGTCAAGCCATTTTGACGCGTGCGTCCAACGCTGCTGTGATCGTAGCCCAGGCTGAGCGAGGCCTTTTCATTCAGCGCCAGGCCGATGCCAAAATTGACGCCAAAAATTTTCCCCGGTTCAATGGTGCCCAGCGGTTCGCGCACGCCATTGAGCACCAGGCGGCTGACATCAGTGCGCTTGAAGCTGTGCAGGTAGCTGATGCTGCCAAAGAATACGGCGGGATCGGAGGGAAACAGCCAGGTCAGGCTGGGCTGCAGGGAATAGAAACCGGAGCCGGTGGGCAAGTCTAGCGGCAAGCCCGTGCCTGTCGCATTCTCGCCCACGCAGCGCTGCGTACAGTCCGTGACGACCTGGAACGGATCGCGTCCGGTGCGCGACTTGAAGCGCAGGCCAGCCACATAATATGGCTTGTCGGCGCCACCATTGTTCAGTTGATAACGGGCGGCCACCTCGATATCGCCCAGGGCGCGCCCGCTGGTGTCAAACACCCGCTCCGAGGCCGTGCCGGTAAACAGTTCGCGGCTGACGGTGGCATCCGAACGATAGACGTACGGCACCCTGGCTTCGACTTCCAGGCGGTTGCTCAAGCCGGTACGCACGGCCAGCGCACCGGTCAGGGTATTGCGCTTGACCTCGCGCACATCGATCAGGCCGATCAACAAGGCGGGAATAATGGTGTAACCGACCAGGGCGACCCTGTTGCTTGAAGAGTAACCGAATTGCATCGAGGGTTCCAGCACGTATGCCCCCTTGGGCGTCAGCACCCCGGGTTGCTCGAACAGCGGCGCCACTTCGGGCGGCCGGACGGGCGGGCTTGGCGCCAGCCCCACCGGCTGCGGCGCTGGCGGCGGCGCCTGCGGCGCCGATCCGCCGTCCTGGACCTCCGCCAGCGTCAGATATGCACTGCGCAAACCCGTACCCCGCTGCCTGGCCAGGCGGCTGTTGTCGAGAGGTTCGCTGCCCTGCAGCATATCGATGCGGCGCTGCTGCTCCTGCATCGATGCACGCAACGCCTCCAGCAGGTGCCGCTGTTCGGCCAGTTGCGCTTTCAGGCTTTCCAGCTGCGCCGCCAGATCGTCCTGGCCGGCGCCGGCTGTTTGCTGGGCCTGAACGGCGGCACACAGCAACATAGCAGATACACCCGCCGTACCAAATCGCACTAAGTAAAGATGCCGCATAGTCTCTCCCGATGACAAGCCCTGCCAATCAGTAGCCAGCCCTGGCAGCGATACAACAACGGCCCGGTGCTACTGCACGATGCCGCCCGGCGAATCCAGGCGGCTTGCTGCAAACCCTATTTGGGACCTGCCACCGCGCCCAGCGCATTTTGCAAGGTGTCCTGAAAGTTCGCCAGCTTCAGCAATTGAAGACTGTTCACGCTGCCATTGACGATCGTCTGGGTACGCAAGACCTGGTCGTTCAAGCTATTCTGGATCACGGTGGCCGCCATCGTTTGCGCCATCGGGCTTGGCGAAAATACATTGCCGACGCCGTTCTGCACGACATTCATCGACGCGATGGCCGTACGCGCCAGGCTCGCTTCCTCGACGCTCAGGTGCGCCACGTCGGCAATCGTAAACGCCACGCTGGACACCACGCTGCCATTGATGCTGACCAGGCGCTCTATCCCGAATGACAGGCTCAAGCCGCCTGGCACATCGAAGCCGCCCCGTGCCTGTTCCAGCGTTTCCTCGCTGACCGCCGTCCATCCCGCCGCCGCCGGCGCGGCGCCGACATTCTGCGCGGCAACAAGCAGACCCGCCAGGCTGGCCGCAATCAACCGCTCTTTCGTGTACATACATCCTCCCGCGTGGCGTTGGCCCGCCATTAGAAATTTCCACCGTCATTCTTCGGCATGGTGAGTTGATCGAGGCCGCTGCGGCTGATCGCCTGTCCCAGTGGCGCTGGCGGCGCCGCACGCCAGTCATCCGCATCGTTGAAGCGGGCCGCCTGCATTGCCACCTCGGTCGCGGCGGGAGCCGGTGCGGCCGTCGTCGCGCGTCCATGGATCACAAACAGCAAATGGCCCTGCCAGATCGCCTCGAAACCGGCACGCGCCATGGCGCGCGTGCCGCCGGCAGGATCGCCGATCAGCACGCGGCTCTGGCTCAGCCCCTTGACCACGACAAAATGCCGGTAGCCTTTTTCGGCCACCAGCACGATGGCGGGAAAGCCCGCCTCAGCCAACTTATCCAGCGGCAACTGAAACCCGTCGGCCAGAAAGCCGCGGCTTGCAAGAAAACGCTTGATATCGAGCAAGGAAAATCCCTCTTTGCGAATCTTTTGCTGATCACCTTGCTTATACATTTGCTCAAAAACAAACTCTTCCGTCACTGGATAGTCGTAGTGATGGGTCAGCAGGGTGGCCACTGCGGCGGAGCCACAACTGAAGTCGTATTGCTGGTGCAAGGTACGCTGGAAACGCGCCTCGCGCATGCTGACAACGGGCACCTCGAAGCGCGCGCTGCCGAAGGCGCCGATCTCGGCCGCGCAAGCGCCCGGGGATGCCAGGCCGCCAAGCAAGGGCAGGCACAGCATGAGCCGCGGAAATGTGCCGAGTGTGACCATGCCTAGCGCAACTGCAAATTGATGATGGTGGCGTTCTGGATCAGCACATTGGCGCCCGAGTTCTGAATCACGATCGGAATGCCGGAGGCGTTGGCAAACGCGGCGCCATCGATCGTGTTGGCCCCCGTGCTGACGTAGCTGGCCGAGTTGCCGGTGACAAAGCCGCTCAGGCGCGCTTCATTGGTAATCGTCTCGGTGCCGCCACGCGCCTGCTCCAGCGCGGATTCGCCAGCGGCCCGGCCAAGGCCCCCGGCAGAGGTCCCATCCGCTGTCAGCGGCATCAGCGCCGTCAGCGTAGTGGGCGGAGCAGCAATAATCGGCAGACTCAACTCTGGCCCGGCAAGCAAGGGCAGCGGCCTTGCTTCCTGTGCAGCCATGACAGCTGTGGCAAGACAGGCCAGGCTGGCACAGCATATCGAATGAAAAAAAAGGCGCATGCTCATCCCCTTGTTCATGACTTGCGATGCTCCGCCGCGACATTGCCACGACGGAGCCTGACACTAAGCAGCCGCTCGCCTAGTGTCCCACTGCCAGATTGGCCTGCACCGTCACACTTTGCTGTATCAGCGAAGAAATGCCGCTGTTCTGGCTGATGACCAGCAAGCCTGCCGCCGACTGCGCGGTACCGCTCATGGTGTTGGACATATCGAAGGCGCCTGCATTGACAGCTACCGCACCGCCAGCACCGCCCGTGCCGCCAGCGCCGGTACCGCCGGTTGCCGCGCCGCCCGTGTTGGTGCCACCGTTACCGGCGGCGCCGCCGCTATTGCTGCCGCCACCGGCACCGCCAGCGCCGCCAGCACCGGCAATGGCGCTGCCGTTCGAGGGCGAACCGTTGCTTGCACTGCCATTGCTCGAAGCGCCGCCAGCCGCACCTGCGCCACCCGTGTTTTGCGCCATCCCGCTGCTGCCGCCATTGCCGCCCGCAGCACCAGCGGCGCCGTTGCCGCCGGTGCTGCTGCCACCCGCACCGGCGCCACCAGCGCCACCGGCACCGCCAGTTGCCGCAGCCCCGGCGCCGCCCATACTCGTCAACGCAGCGCCAGCGCCGCCAGCACCGGAGGCGCCAGCCCCGCCTGCAGCCCCGGCACCCGCCGTATTGGTGCCACCGGCACCGCCGGCACCGCCCGTCGCAGTGCCACCGCTGGAGGTGGATACGCCGCCACCCGCATTCCTGGCCACGCTACCGGCGCTGCCGCTGCCGCCAGAGCCGCCAGCGGCGCTGCGGCTGTAGCCACCGTCGCCGCCTGGACCGCCGATGGCTTTGCCGCCATCACCGCCGCTACCGCCTGTCGTGCGGCCAGTATTGCCGCCAGCGCCGCCACTGGCATCGCCTGCCAGGCCGCCCTTGCCGCCGTTGCCGCCATAGATATCACCGCCGGCCGCGCCACGGCCACCTGCGCCGCCCTTGCCGCCCGCACCGGCATCCCCGCTGCTGGCATTCTTGGCCAGTCCACCCGCGCCACCTGCCCCGGCCGTGCTGTCGCCGACCGTCGCAGCACCATTGATGGCACTGCCATTCCTGGCGTCCCCCCCTTGCGCGCCCGATGCGCCGTCGCCACCGGCCGCCGCGCCGCCCGAGCCGCCCTTGCCGTAGGCATTGCCCCCCTGCGCACTGCCGCCGATGCCGCCCTTGCCTGCGCCGCCGCCGGTATTGCCGTTGTTGGTGGCGACATTGCCGATGTTATTCACCGTGTTGCCCGACACCGCGCCACTCAGGGTGCTCGCCGCCGTCGCCGTCGAGGTGTTGAAGGCATTTGCCACGCTATTGCTGCTGGTGCCGCCATTGTTTGCCGCGGATGAGCCCAACGCGGTGGCATTCGCGCCGCCGCTGCTGTTGTTCTGCCCCGTGCTCTTGTCGTTATTCTGGTCTGAGTTATTGTCTTGCGTGGCGGTGGAATGCGCGTTCGCCCCGGGCCCGGCACCAGACTGCGTCGTGGCATTGCTCGCCGTCTGGGTATTGACACCCGTGACATTATCGACCTTGGTCGTGCCATTGTTCTGGGCATGGGCGCTGAAACCGAAGGCCAGCGCTACCGCTGCCGCGATGAGAGTTTTTTTCATTGCAGTTTCCTCTTTAAAAGTTAATCAGGATGCTGGCACCAGACTGAAGCGTCGGGTCCACAGCTTCACAGCAAATTTGGTGCCAGCAATTAAGAACCTGGCCAAACCATTGAATTGAAACGTCTTATTCGATGATCTTCGGCTTGCATGGCATTCCTCTAGGAAACTTAGAAAACAAAAAACAGAAAACTGTCACAGCCATGCGCCACCCACTTTTCTGCCCCCGCTCGCCACAGCAGAGACATTCACGCCGAATCAATCACTTGCAAGGCCGTATCCCTATCCTGCCGCTGGCGCAATCCTGTTACACCCCTGTATCTGTGACGATGCGCACGCATGGCGCAGACTTGCCCCTGATGCGCCAGGTTCAACATTCGATATTGAGCTTTTTCATCATCCGGTACAGCGTCATGCGTGACACGCCCAGGTCGCGCGCGGCCTTGCTGATATTGCTGCCGGCACTGGCCAGGCTAGCCTGCACAGCGTCACGGTCCGCGCGCCAGCGAATACTGCCGAGTGCGACATCGGCGCCCGGCGCGTCCGCAACTGACAAGCCCAGGTCCTGTGGCAGGATCGCCCTGCCTTCCGCCATCACCATGGCGCGCCGCACCCGGTTGATCAATTCGCGCACATTGCCGGGCCAGCTATGTTTGCAGATCGCTTCGACGGCGGCGTTGCTGAAGCCGCGCACCAGCGGCGCCCGCTCCGCCATGAAAGCGGCAAAAAAATGGTTTGCCAGCAACATCAAGTCTTCCTTCCGTTCGCGCAAGGGAGGCACATCGAGCGCCAGCACGTTGAGCCGGTAGTACAAATCCTCGCGAAATGTCCCCTGCTGCACGGCCTCCAGCAAATGGACATGCGACGCGGCAATGACGCGCGCGTCGACGGCGGTACTGTGCGTGGCGCCGACACGGTAAATCGTTTTTTCCTGCAGGAAACGCAACAAATTGGTTTGCAAGGGGAGCGGCAAGTCGCCTATTTCATCAAGAAAGACCGTGCCTCCGGCCGCCGACTCGATCAAGCCCCGCTTGTCGCGCGTGGCCCCGGTGAACGCGCCCCGCTCATGGCCGAACAGCTCGGATTGCGCCAGGCCGGCCGGAATCGCGCCACAATTGATGGGGACGAAGGGACCTGCCGCGCGCGCGGAATGGACGTGTATGGCTTGCGCTGTCAATTCCTTGCCGCTGCCCGACTCGCCCCAGATCAGCACCGGCGCGCTGGCAGCGGCGACCTTCAGGATCTGGCGCCGCAAACGGCCGATGGCGACGCCACTGCCCTTGAGCGACATGTCCGGCTGTTCCAGCGCACACAGAGGCGCGTCCGGCATTTCACGCAAAGTGGCGTAGCCATAAGCATGGCCCAGGGTATGCCGCAGCCGCAGCAGGTCGACAGGCAAAGTGTGGTAATCGTGGCAATGGTCACGTACCAGGCGCCGGCAAGCGGCCGTCTGCAGGGCGCGTGGCGGAAAAATTCCCACCCATTGCATATCCCAGTGCTGATGCAGGAAACTGTCGATTTCTCCCAACCCACCGGACGAGGAAATCAATACCCCAACGGGAAAGGTGTGCGTGCGCAGCGCTCGTGCCGCAGCCGCCAGGCTCATCACGGTGCAGACCTGCCAGCCCTCCCACGCCACACCAAACTGCTGCTTGCCTGCCTCATGTAGCGAAGCATTGCCACTCAGATCGATAAGCAATAACTGTCGTTTCAACATCCAGCCTCCAAATGGACTGCGAGCATCAGAAGACATCGCGTCATCGCGTCCCGCAAGAAGAGGCGCCCTGCAGGCAGCCAGATAAGCTGTCGCACTCATGCAAGCCTTTCTAGCTTTCCAGAATCTTTCTGGAATGATAAAAGTCAATGAAAGACTGCGCGGATAAAACACCATCGCAGCCAACTGTCTGCAGTGGATTGAATCCTTAATAATCAATGACTTAAGATAGAACTGGCAAAGGAACACACGCGATGGAACTGCCCTCTGGAAGGGTAGCGAGATTTGTGTATATGTGTGACAATCTTTTTGATATTTATCACTACGGTGCTAAGAAATACTTTTTTTATATCGAGTTTGTATTTTTTTGCCACACTGCGTTTCTCATAGTCATCAAAGGTGCCGCCAGGCTGTTCGACATCTTTTTTTATCAATGAAGATGCGCGTCCACGAGATCCCCATGCTGACCAAACATGTTTTCACGCTGGCCATCGCCGCCGGCCTCGCCAACACGGCCCTGGCTGCCGGCCCGCTTGAGCAAGCCGAACGCAGCCACTCCGTCAGCGCGCGCATGCAGGCGGAAACGTCCCGCGCCGCCGATCCCGGCGCGCCCGCGCCGCTGCCCGTGCCCAGCGATATCTCGCTGGCCGAACTGGAGCGCCGCCTGGCGCTGGGCCAGGCGCGGGCGGCCGAAAAACACTGGACCAGCGCGCTCGATCCGGCCCCGCTGACGGCCCTGGCGCAACAGATGGGGTGCAACGATATTGTCGGCGTGCAGCCTTTCGGCTTTCCGCTGGACCGGGCGCAGCCCACCGTCCTGGGCGGCGCGCACCTGCTGGCGCGCTGCCCGGACCGGGCCTACGTGACGATCACGGCGCTGTCGATGGCAGGCAAGACGGGCAAGCGCGTCACCCTGAGCCCGCAGGCGTTCAGCCACACGGTCGATGGCAGGCCCGCGCGGCGCCTGTATTACAAGGCGCCCAACGGCCGCCAGAAGGAATCGCTGACCATCATCGACGGCAGTTATGCCTATGCGCTTGAGTACTGGTCGCTCGATGACAGCCAGCAGAGCGGCATGGTAGGCATGCGCCGCATGGAAACATTGACCTTGCCGCCACAAACCGGGAAAAATTAGGCAAAATACTGTATATTCATACAGTTATCGACTCTTTTCCTGTCCGCCATGCCTGCACACCCGCACAAGGCCTTGCCCTACACCATTTCCGTCAGCGCCACGATCAACGCGGAGGTCGAGCAAACCATCCTCGATGGCTTGAACGCCTATAACGATGCGATTACGGGATACCAGGACAGGCAGGTATTGAGCGTGGTCGTGCGCGACCGCGACAGCCAGCGCGTGCTGGGCGGCGCCATGGGCCGGACCTCGCTGGGCCTGCTGTTTCTCGATTTGTTTTATTTGCCTGCCGCCTTGCGGGGCCTGGGCCTGGGCAGCCGGATACTGGCGCAGTTCGAAGAGGAAGGACGCCGGCGCGGCTGCGCCTCGGCGGTGCTGTACACCATCAGTTTCCAGGCGCCTGAATTTTACGAGCGCCGCGGCTGGCGCCGCTTCGGCGACCTTGCCTGCAGTCCCGAAGGGACGAGCCGGGTATTCATGAGCAAGACCCTGTAGACTGTACCTGCCAACGGCCGGCGGCAAACCTGCCGCCGGCCGCTGGCGGGTACATGCGCTTACATGCCCAGCGACTTGAGCAGGTCGGCGTTGTCGTCGTCTTCCGGCTCCGCGGCGGGCGCGGGGACCGTTTCCCGCTCGCGGTTCGCGTATTCGCTATCCATCAGCGAGTCGGCGTCGACTTCGCGCGAATCGAAATCGTGCAGCTTGATGAACTCGGTACGGTCGATCGCCAGTTCCAGATAGAAAATGTTGTTCTTTTCCGTGTAGAAAGTGACGCGGCGCATTTCCGGACGGTCCAGCGGCGTATCGACGCTGAGCATCACCTGCTTGTTCAGCACCAGCATCTTCGGCTGGCTCTGGGTGATATTCGTTTGCAATTCACGCCGCACCTTGCCCGTGAAATCGCCCACGATCTGATTCATCAGCTCGCCCATGATGTTCGACACTTCGTCCGACGTGTAGAAGCTGGCCAGCTCCGACTTCGGCATACCCATGTGCAACATGTAGCGCTCGTAGATTTCCATCGCCGTATCGGCGGCGAAATTGAGCACCACCAGGCCCGTGAAACCGCCATCAAACATGACGAAACAACCGATGTCCGGCTTCAGGCCCGTCTTGGTGATGCGCTGCACCATGCCTGAATAATTTACCTTGCTTTGCGTTGCAACGTTGAGCACCCGAACCACCGAGTTGCACAAACTCATCAACAAATCTTCTGTACCGTACACAACATCCTTTTCTGCATCCATGAGCAACCTCTCCTACTATTTTAAAGATGACAGCACTGTTCCCTGCCCGCCGCGAGCCGAAACAAGACAGTTTCGCTCAGCTGGCGGACGACTTCACCTTTGCATGCCTGATCGTGCCTGGGTCCGCCGGCATCGCCGCCGGACCCGAACCATCCTCTTACTTTTTTCTGTATAGAAATAAGTATCAGATGCGCAGAATACCGAGATGTAACATTTCCGTCCAGCCATACCTGCATTTACTTGACGATCTGTGCGGAAATACCAAAAGCCCATGCATGGCGCGCCTTTCCCGGCCGCACGGCAAGCAGGCAGACAACATTATCCGGAAGATAATCATGCCAAAAAATCAGCCTGGCACGTTTGAAAACATGGCGAAAAGACAGCCTCGCTTATACTGCCGCGCTGGGTGCGGCAGGCGCCGCCAGCATGGAACGATCAACTGACCGAAAGGCACGACAGGATGAGCATACTGCAAGAACAGGCAACGGCGGAAATGACGGCGGCAATAGAAGCGTGGTTTGCCGAGCGCCTCAAGCGCACCGACCTGGAAGCGGCCGTGAAGCGGACCACCTTGCAAATGGGAATCTTTAACGATTTCCTGCTCGACTACAAGCCGGGGCGCACCACGGCCGACGATTTCCATCTGGCCGACGCCGAGGATGACGCACCGAGGACGCCATCGCGCCTCGATGAAGCCGTCGTGCGCGACAGCATCGCGCCCCGGCTGGCCGCCCTGGTGCGGGCGAAGCTGGACACGCTGGCCGACACGCCCTTCGTCGATTACCGCTTCAGCTTTCGCGGCAAGTTCCAGACGGCGCAGGGCATGCTGCACCTGGACCTGCTCGACTATGTCAACGAAGGCAAGCGCAAGACCTTGCTGGAGAACATACACGCGTATGTCGCGCAAAAACTCGAGCATGGCAGCCGTCCGACGAAAAAGCTGGAAACCTTCTTCCTGGCGCGCCACCTGCTCGATCCCCACCTGTTTCCCCAGCCCGATATCGGCTGGACGATCGCCCAGTTCGAGCGCATCGAGCAGCTCAACAAGTCGCGCCCGCAAGCGCTGGCCGAACACCGCAGCGATATCATCCAGGCCGTGTCGGCATGGGCGGAAAAGCAGTTCCTGCCGCGGTTCTATGACATGCGGAAATCAAGCTACCGCGCCACCGAATACACCCTGAAGGCAGGCGCCGCGCTTGACAGGCAATCGCTGGCGCCCATCGACCTGCTGCTGTACGGCGCCGTCATGATCTTGCGCCATGAACCGAGCTACGCCAAGTCGACAGGCCTCACATTCCTGGAAATCGCGCGCGAACTGGGCAGCGAGCGGGCCGTGCGCATGCTCAAGGAAGGCAGCGGCACGTTCGCGCCCGACGCCATCCACCTGAAAAATGCGCAGCTGGAATGCCGCGCCAACGATGTGTTTGCCACCATCAGCATCATGATAGCCCGCGAAGAGGCAGAGGCGTATGCGCAGGCGCTGGCCTTCATCACGCATTTGCTGAGCAACGGCTTCCCGAAAAGCTGCCAGATCAAGCTCAAGTCCAGGGTCAAGCAGTATCTTCCCCTGAAGGGCCTGGCCAGGTCCGACACGCACCGCTTCTTTGCCAACGCCCTCGCCCATCCGGCACTGCACGCCCCGCTGGAAGCGTATGCGCGCGCCGCCATCGAGCAATTCGAATTCTATGCCGACACGGAAGGCGAAAAGAACTGCATGCCCGGCAGCTACGCCACGTTCGGCCTGGGCCTGCTCGACGCGCGTTATTTCCCCCTGGTGCAGCACTACATGGCCAGCGTCGACGAGGAACACCAGTCGGTGCAGGACCAGTTCACGGCCGCCTTTGCCGAAAAGCATGGCGTCACGCGCGACTCCGTCCCCGTGCTGGCGGCGTGCCTGCGCGCGTGCACAGACCGCGCCAAGGTGAAAATCCAGGCGGAACTGGAAGAGGTGGAGAAACTGGAGCTGTTCTGCCAGCAACTGCTGGGGCTGGAAGGCTATCTGGTCGAACACATGCTGTATCCCATCTGGGGCAAGCTGGAAAAACTGGCCACCCTGGCGCGCAAGGCGCAAGGGCGGCGCAAGGAGTTGCTGCTGGCCCTGCTGGAAGCGGCCAGCAAGACGGACGCCTAATGTGCGCAACGTTATGAACTTTGCCATCTATAATGCGCGCGCCGAAGTTGCCACGAGGCATCTTTTGGCGCCTGACATCGAATCGTGGAGAATCTACATGCAAGTAACACAACTAACATCGCGCGCCACCGTGCTGGCGGCAAGCATTGCCGCCGCCCTGGCGCTGGCCCAGCCCGCCGTCGCCGCCGAAACCGTGGTGGAAATGGCCCCCGTCGACGTGGCCAACCTCTACATCAAGACCATCATCAACCATGATGAAGCGAGCGTCGCCCGGCTCAATGCCTACCTGCGCCCCACGCGCCTGGCCGGCCAGCAATCGGCCGAATATGCGTCGTACAGCGGCTTGAAGGAAACGGATGCAATATTCCCGAAAGAAACCGGCAAGCTGATCGCCGACCTTTTCCCCGCCGCCATGCGCGCTGCCGTCACGCCGGCCGCCGAACAGCTGGCCGCCAATGTCATCGCCGCCAAGAATGGCGCCGAGTGCCAGGCCGCCAAGGCCGACCCTGTGACGGTGGAGAACGGCATGCAGACGGCTGTCGTCAGCTTCGAATGCCAGGTCGTCAAGGTGCCCGTGGTGTGGGCCACCGCCGCGCAGCAGCTGGCCAAGAGCGGCTGCAAGGCCGAGCAATGCAAGGCGGGCCTGCAAAAGATCGCCGCCAGCTACACAAACTCGCCGAAGCAGACGTGGCGCGCCGCGTTTGCCGTCAGCCGCGAAAAGAACTCTGAAGCCTGGCGCAACGATTTCGCGCGCGAAACTTTCGATGAAATCTGGGATTACCTGTAATCCTGGCCTCGTTTAGAATGGCTGGATGGACAAATTGACGCCTGTACCGCAGCCCGCAGGGCTGGCCTTGCTGCGCCTGCTCGACCCGGACCATGTGGAAGGCGCGGTGGTCGCGCAAGCACTGGCGCAAGACTTGCCTGCCCTGCACGCCAGGCAATTGCTGGCGCTGCTGCGCCGGCTGCGGGCCGCCCAATCCAGCCAGCAGCACTATGCGGGCGCCAGCCCGGCGCAGGCCGAACAGCAGTTCGGCGCCGCCATCGCCGCCGTCAAGGCGGAGCTGGCCACGCGTCCGCATATCCCCAACAAGCAGGAAGCCAAGGCCCTGCGCCAGGCGGCGGCGAAAAAGCGCTGAACGAGGCGCAAGCGGCCCGCCAGCAAGCGCGTTTCGTGTGGGCAAGCGCGCCGGCCTCCTCCTATAATCGGAGGCTCTCCTGTTTCCGCTCTTGAAAGGCCTCCCCCCATGTCCACACGATTTTCGCGCCACGTGGCCAGCTGCGCCCTTGCCGTCTCCGGCCTGGCCGCCATGCAGGCGGCCCATGCCCAAGCTACAGGCACCATCGACGCGCGCGTCGTGTGGCAGGAACGCTCGCTGTCGGCTTGCCGCAGCGAACAATCGCAAACTGCGCCCGATGTCTGCCTGCTGCGCACCATGCAGCGCGCGGGCGCCAGCCCGCAAGCCCTCGTCGCCGCCAGGATGCTGGTCAAGGCCAACATGACCGGCTACATTTCCGCCTGGCGCCCGCTGGGCAAGGCGTCCCTGGCCACCGTCACCTATCCGTTTCGCGCCAACACGAATGAAGGCACTCTGCTGATCGGCAGCGATGGCGCAGCCGTCGACGTCGACGAGCACTCCGTGCGCGAGGAAGACCGCGCCACGCCCGCCTGGCGCGCGTTTGCCGCCGCCCACCCGGACGCCGTGCCGTTCGCCGCCGCCGACTTCGTCGGCAGCACGGCGACGGCCGACGGCGGCCAGAGCGTGCTGTTTTCCACGCCCCTGAAGAGCTGTCATGCCTGCGCCGACGACGGCGCCCTGCTCGTTGCCTATACTATCGACAAGGCGGGGATCGTGCGCGGGCGCAAACTATTAACGATCAAGTAAAGCTGCCTCAAAGATAAGATAGAATTGCTTGGTGGCATGTCTATACGCGTCCATGCCATCCATCCAACTTATTTATCGGGAAAACATGCGCCGCCCTTGCCTTGCACTGCACCTCACCGCCGCCCTGCTGCTGTCCAGCCCCTTCCACCTCGCCACTGCCGCACCCGCCGCTAGCGCTACCGCCAGCGCGGCCACGCCGCTGGTCATCGGCGAAAGCTTCATCGTCGATTCGCGGGCGCTGCAGGAACAGCGCCACATCAATGTGTATGTGGCGCGCGCCTGGGATACGCCGCCCGACGCGCCGCTGCCCGTGCTGTACATGCCCGACGGCGGCGTGGCGGAAGACTTTTTGCACGTGGCCGGCCTGCTGCAGGTGTCGGTAGCGAATGGCACCATGCGCCCGTTCATGCTGGTCGGCATGCAGAACACGCAGCGCCGGCGCGACCTGACGGGGCCGACGGACAGCGCGGCAGACCGCAAGATCGCTCCCGTCGTGGGCGGCTCGCAAGCCTACCGGGCCTTCATCCGCGATGAACTGATGCCGGAAGTCAAACGCCGCTACCGCACGACGGGCGAGACGGCCATCGTCGGCGAATCGCTGGCTGGCCTGTTCGTGGTGGAAACATACCTGCTGGAACCGCAGCTGTTCGACCATTACCTGGCCTTCGACCCCAGCCTGTGGTGGAATGGCGGCGCCCTGCCGCGCCAGGCGGCCGATCTGCTGGCCAAGGGCAAGCCGGGCAAGCGCAGCCTGTACCTGGCGTCCAGCGGCGAAGCGGGCATTGCCGTGGAAGTGCAGCGCCTGGCCGACGTGCTGGCAAAGCAGGCGCCGCCCGGCCTGGCATGGCACCAGGAAAAGATGCCGGCCGAAACCCATGGCACCATCTACCACCCGGCAGCATTAAAAGCGTTCCGCGCCGTGTTCAAGCCGGCCGCCGCGCCCCAGTAAACGGCGCTGCTACGGCGCCGGCAGCGCCGACCCCATCTGCTCGCACAGCCAGTGCAGCAAGGTGGTGCGGCGCGCATCGCCGTCGAACGGCAGCGGCGACAGCAGCACATAGCCGCTGCCGTCGCGCCGGAAACCCAGGGGCGCCACCAGGCGCCCGCTGTCGATCTCTTCGCGCACCATGAAGATGGAGCCGATCGCCACGCCAAGGCCGGCGCAAGCGGCTTGCAGGCTCAGATAGAAATGCTCGTAGGTCTGGCTGTCGCTACTGCTGCCGTCGTCCGTGCCGGCGGCGCGCCAGTGCGCCCAGGCGGCCGGGCGCGACGCCGTGTGCAGCAGGCGCTGCGCGGACAGGTCCAGCCGGCCTTGCCGCAGCAGGGCCGGCGCGCACACGGGCGCGATCCATTCGTCGCACACCTTTTCCACATGCAATCCCCCATCCCACGCGAAATCGTTGCGCCGCAGCGCCACGTCCACCGCGTCGCGCTGGAAGGCCACCGGCCCGCCCGCGGCGTACAGGTGCAGCGGCACGCCGGGATGGCGCTGGTAAAAGTCGCCGAGGCGGGGAATCAGCCATTTCATGGCGATCGTCGGCTCGCATGACACCACCAGCGGCGCCGGGCGCGCCGGCTGGCGCACCGCATCGAGGGCGGCGTCGAGCCGTTCGAACGCCTGCTGCACGGCGTCGCGCAACTGCGCGCCCGGCGCGGTCAGGAAGACGCCGCGGTTGCGCCGTTCAAACAGGGCCGTCCCCAGCGACGCTTCCAGCAGGCGGATTTGCCGGCTGACCGCCCCGTGCGTCACGTGCAGCTCGTCCGCCGCCTGGACGAAGCTGCCCAGCCTGGCCGCCGCCTCGAAGAAACGCAAGCTGCCAAGCGCTGTCTGTCTGCTCATGATCTGTCACTTTTTCTCACACATATCGGCAAGATATCATCGTTTTTCATCGTCCGCCACTATCGGGATAATAGGACTTCCGGCCAGCGGCATGGGCACACGGTCTTGCCCATATAGGCGATGAATTCTCACCGATTGCCATGCGGCCGCCACTTCCCGAGGAAAACCCATGATTGCATTGCTCGCCGTTGCATTGATTACCCTGCTGGCCTCCATCGTGCCTGGCCCCGATTTCGCGATGGTCACGCGCAACAGCTATCTGCATGGCCGCCGTGCCGGCCTGCTGGCCGCGCTGGGCATCGCGCTGGGCGTGCAAGTGCACGTGTGCTATACGATGTTTGGCGTGGGGCTGATCATCGCCGGCTCAGCTGCCTTGTTTACGCTGATCAAGACCGTAGGCGCCCTGTACCTGATCGTCATCGGCTGGAAAACCTGGAGCAACCGCGCCGGTCTCGTCATCGAGCTGCAGGGCGGCGCCCGCGTGCCCCGGCGCACGATCCTGCTGAGCGGTTTCCTGACGAATGCCCTGAACCCGAAAACCACCTTGTTCGTCATCAGCACCTACACGCAGGTAGTGCAGCCCGGCACGCCTTTGAGTGTCCAGTTCGGCTACGGCCTGTGCATGTCCGCCATCCACCTGGCCTGGTTTGCCCTGGTGGCCACGTTTTTCTCGCAGGCAAACTTTCGTTTGCGCATGGTCAAGCACCAGCACACCATCGACCGCCTGATCGGCACGCTGCTGATGGCCCTCGGCGTGCTGCTGGCCTGCGCCAACATGGACAAACTGTAATGGCGCGCACGGCGCAGGCGCGCGATACGGCGGGTAGAATCGGCGGCCTTGCCTTTGCCACCCGAGTCCCGTCCCCATGAGCTTTTTGCAATTATTTATCCTCTCCATCGTCCAGGGCTTCGCCGAGCTGCTGCCCGTGTCCAGCTCCGCCCACGTCATCATGGCGGAAAAATGGATGGGCCTGGACCCCACCTCGCCCGAGCTGACCATGCTGCTCGTCATGTTACACACAGGCACCATGTTCGCCGTCATCGTGTATTTCTGGGCATCCTGGCGCGCCACGTATTTCAGTTCGGCCGGCGCCTTGCGCAGCAATGTGCTGCTGCTCGCGGCCGCCACGGCCCTGACGGGCATCGTCGGCTTCGGCTTGCTCAAGGGCATCACCCATGTCATGAGCAAGAATGCGCCCGGCTTTGAAATCGAGCACCTGTTTGGCAACGCCAAACTAATGGCCGCCGCGCTGGCCGCCGCCGGCGTGCTGATCATTGTGTCGTCGCGCCTGCAGGCGCGCCAGCATGGCACCTTGTCCATCGGCAAGGCCATGGTGATCGGCGCCGTGCAAGGCCTGTGCCTGCCCTTCCGCGGCTTTTCCCGCTCGGGCGCCACCATTTCGGCCGGCATCGCCATGGGCGTGCCGCAGCGCCGCGCCGAGGAATTCAGCTTCGCCCTGGCCGTCGTGCTGACGCCCGCCGTGCTGGTCAAGGAAGGCTGGCGCTTCTACCAGGCCGTGGCAAATGGCAGCCTGGACCATCTGGAACACGGCAACAGCCTGCTGCATTTGCTCGGCCCCAGCCTGCTGGGCATGCTGCTCGCGTTCCTGGCCGGCTTGCTGGCCCTGCGCTGGCTGTCGCGCTGGCTGGAACAGGGCCGCTGGCATTTCTTTGGCGCCTATTGCCTGCTGGCCTCGCTGGTCGTGCTGTACCTGGGGTAGAATCGCCGGGTTTGTCATTTGCAACCCACCATCCCAGCCAGGTTTCACAGAAAGCCAACGATGAATTTCGCCGCCACCGCCGCCCTCTCGCTTGCCATGTCCACCGATGCCTTCGCGGCCGCCGTGGGCAAGGGCGCCGCCCTGCACAAGCCGCAATGGCGCGAGGCCTTGCGCACGGGCCTGATCTTCGGCGTCATCGAAGCCATCACGCCCATCATCGGCTGGGCCCTGGGCAGCGTGGCCGCGCCCTACGTGGAAGCGTGGGACCACTGGATCGCCTTCAGCCTGCTGGGCAGCATCGGCCTGTTGATGATACGCAATGCCTTGTCCGACGCCGACGAGGAAGAAGCGCCCGCGCAGTCGCACTCGTTCTGGGTGCTGGCCGTCACGGGCCTGGCCACCAGCATCGACGCCATGGTGGTGGGCGCGGGCCTGGCCTTGCTGGGCGCCAATATCGTCGTCACGGCGGCCGCCATCGGCTTTTCCACCTTCGTCATGGTAACCCTGGGCGTGATGCTGGGCCGCGTGCTCGGCACCATCGCCGGGCGGCGCGCCGAACTCGCGGGCGGCCTGGTGCTGATCATCATCGGCTGCGTGATCCTGTACGAGCATATCGGCCATCCGGCCTGATGCCGGGGCGCGCACGCCACAGCCGCTGGCGTGGCCGGCGGCCCGCTTTGTGCTACATTCAATGCTCTGCATTCATGTCTCGCAAGGTGACCCTCATGGAAACTCTGGAGCTGATCTTCGCCTCGCTGGTGCGCGAGACGGCCGTCTCGATACGCGACCACCACATCCCCTTTGCCATCAAGCACGACGAGCGCGCCTATTTTGAATGGATGGACGGGCACCCGATCGGCGGCTACATCCAGGAAGCGTATCGCGAGATCGAGGAAACGGCCCAGCAGATCCGCGCCATTCGCGCTGGGTGATGACGCTTGCCGCAAGCTACTGCGCGGGGCGCTTTGCGGCCTGCGATGCTCACCGTACTCATGTACGGTTGCGCTTCTCGGCCACACATCACCTCCGCTCGCTACGCTTGCAGCAAGCGTCGTGACGTGCGTTGGATCGAGGTCAGGAATGGGGGTATTGATGCAGATCAAACACTCTGCTGTTCCTGTCGAGTTTTTGAGCCGATGCCGTGACAATGGACCTGGAGGCGGCAAACATGGATCAGCAACAGAAACACCAGATCAGGGGCTATGAATTTCATGTGGCGGGGGCGCTGGAGAAGGATGGGCGCTACCGGGGCATGATCTTGATCAGCAAGCGCGGCGATACGCTGCAGGTGTACGCCAAGCCCGTGCTGATTGAAACGCCGAGCAGTTTCAAGTCCGTGCATGCGGCCTTGATCGAGGCGTCCGCGTATGCCCAGGAACTCATCTATAACGGCGCCATCACGGCCCTGCTGCCGGCCGAGGCGCCCGCCAGCGGCAAGCCGGCGCCGCAGCCGCCCGACCTGGTCGGCAACTGAGGCAGCTCGGTATCGACGGCCGCCGTCACTGGCACGGGCGCGCGTATAATCACGCGCTTCCCCCGAACGAGATGTTAAACGAATGGAACATGTGAATTTGCCGCTGGTCTTCCTGATCGGCTGCGGCCTGATCGCCTTGCTGGCCAAGAAGAATGGCTACTCGTGGTATCTGTTTTTCTTTGCCATTGCCGTGCCAGCCCCCCTGTTGCTGCTGGCCCTGCCCCATGTGCTGGGCGTCGAGACGGCGTCGCTGACGCCCGTGCGCCTGGGCGCCGCCCTGCTCTTCCCGCTGCTGGGCCTGCTGCTGGCCTTGCGCCGCAAACGCTGACATGCCGGACTGCAGCGCTGAGGGTGATACGGTTCAGCGGCCCGGCATGCCGTCGGCCAGGCGCCAGCCGGCCGACAGGGCCACTTGCTGCGCTTCTTTTTCATTGCTGCAATCATCGTAATCGCAGGTGTCCGCATATGCGCCGCGGGCATGGTTCTGGCTGATGAAGGAGCCGACCCAGCGGCCGTCGCGGCGCTGGCTGGCCGTGGCGCTGATGGTGAATCCTTTGTGGATGGTGGGATTTTCAAAAGACATGTTGCCTCCGATGCAATAGCGTCAGCGACCTGACTGAGCGCCACTGTGCGCCTTTGCCCGCGCATCGTCTGTACGTTTGATCACACTCAGGACCTGCGCGTGCGCGGGACCTCGCGCCGCCCCGCATTCGGGTATGATTTCGCCATGTGTGGACGATTCGACCAAAATGACACGGCGCGCGTGCTGGCGTCATCCTTCGGCTGGACCGACGCGGTGTTCGACAGCGAGGCCGAGCCGCACCTGAACGTGTCGCCCGGCACCTACCGGCCCGTGCTGCACATCCAGGATGGCCAGCACAGGGTCGACGATGTCTACTGGGGCTACCGCCCCGCCTGGGCCGCGCACGCCGTGCCCGCGCCCGGCAAGAAAAAAATCCCCATCGCCATCAATGCCCGGCTGGAAAAACTCGCCGGCGCCTACTGGAAGCCCTTGCTGCGCGCGGGCCGCGGCATCGTCTGCGTGTCGGGCTGGTATGAATGGACGGGCGAAAAAGGCGGCAAGCAGCCCTGGCACATCCACCGCCGCGACCGCGCGCCCCTGTTCCTGCTGGCGCTGGCCCAGTTCGGGCCATACAAGCACAGCCGCGAGGAAGCGGGCTTCGTGCTGGTGACGGCCGACAGCCTGGGCGGCATGGTCGATATCCACGACCGCCGCCCCGTGGCCGTCGGCCGGGAAGACGCCCACCGCTGGCTCGATCCGCAGCTGTCGCCCGAAGCGGCGCTGCAGCTGGCGCGCACCGGCATGCTCGACGCGGACTTGTTCGAATGGCATGCCGTCGACAATCCGCTGGTGCCGTCCGCCAGGGCCAAGGCGCCGCCGCCGGCATCGCCGCAAGGTGTGTTTGACTGGGGGAAGGATTAAGGCAGGCGCGCCAGCCGGCGCCACAGCGCCTCCATCGGCCCCTGGCGGAAATGCCGCAGCCAGCAGCGGCTCAATAGCACCTGCCCCGCCATGATCACTATGGCCAGGCCCAGCATCTCGATGGGACGCAGTGTGGCGCCCCAGCCCAGGCCCGGTCCCTGCAGCAGCCAGGTGCCGAGCACCGATTGCAGCAGATAATTGCTCAGCGCCATGCGTCCCACGGGCGCCAGCCAAGCAGCGAGCCAGCGCAGCATGCAGGGGCCGGCCAGCATCAGGGCCGCCACGTAGCCGGCCGCCAGCAGCGGGCCGCCCGCAAACAGGCCCACGTCGAACAGGGCCGCGTCGAATAAAGTTTGATATGGATCAGCCACCTGGCGCGCGATGACGCCGCCCGCCAGCAGGTTCAAGGGAAAGCCCACGCCCAGTCCCGCGGCGCACACGCGGCGCCACAGCCGGCGGTGGCGCTGCGGCCGCGTCAGCCAGCCCAGGCGCACGGACAAGATGCCCAGCAGGAACAGCACGATGACGTGCGGCAGCATGACGATGGCGTACAGCAGCGAGACGAGGAAATCGTTGGCGCGCAGCTGCGCCACGGCCCCGGCGCTCCCCTGCGTGTAGATGGCGTAGCGGCCGGCAAAACTCTGCAAATCCTGCGCCGTATCGGGCGCGCCGCCCTGCTGGCCCACGGGAATCAAGAGGCACATGAACAGCAGAAAACCGCCCGCCACCAGCCAGGCGCGGTTGCGCACGCGGCCGAGCCTGGCGCCTGCCAGCGGCAGGACCAGCATGCCGGCCACCGCATACGAGGTCAGTACGTCGCCGTTCCAGATAAGAAAACCGTGCAGCAGGCCGAACACAAGCAGCCAGCGCAGCCGGCGCTTGTAGGCCGCTTGCGCCGCTTCCCAGCTGCCCAGCTGGCGCTGCAGCGAGCGTGTCTGCAGGGCAAAGCCGGCGCCGAACAGATAGGCGAAGACGGGATAGAACTTGAATTGCGCCAGCGCCGCCACGCCGAAAATGACGAGCTGGTCCAGCACGGGAGGCTGCGCGGGCAAGGTGCCGTAGCGCAAGGAATTCGTGCCCCAGGCAAAGCCCCAGATATTCACCAGCAGGATGCCAAACACGGCGATGCCGCGCAGCACGTCGAGCTGCAGCAACCTGCCCGGCCTGGCGCCAATGGCGTTCAAGGAGTTCAGGGGCGCGCCAGGGTCGGGTAATCGGCAACCTGCAGGCGGAAGCCGGACGCATCCGATTGCAGCCGCGCCTGGCCGCCGAAGGGCAAGGTGACCCGGCGGCGGATGTGGCCGAATTCGAGCCCCGTCAGCACGGGCACGGGCAGACGCGCGCGCACGTAGGCCAGCATGGCGTCGAAATCGTAGCCCTTGTCCATCGGACTCAATTTATAGGCGGAAAAGTCGCCAAGCACGATGGCCTGCTGGCGTTCGAGCACGCCCGCGTGCAGCAATTGCAGCAGCATGCGCTCGACCCGGTACGGGTGCTCGTTGACGTCTTCCAGGAACAGGATGCCGCCGTCGACCTGGGGGAAATACGGCGTACCGAGCAAGTGGACCAGCATGGCCAGGTTGCCGCCCCACAAGGTGCCCACTGCCTCGGCCTGCGGATTGCCAACGGACGTGCCGCTGACCGTGTGCGTGGGACCGGCCAGGCAGGACCACAGTTGATCGAGCGTAAATTGCTCGGGCTCGTCGCGCGTAAAATCATCGCAGAGCATGGGGCCGGCAAAGCTGGCGCGGCCCGTTTTCGCCAGCAAGCCCATGTGAAAAGCCGTGAAGTCGCTGTAGCCGACGAACAGCTTGCGGCTGGCGGCCATGCGCTCGAAATCGATGTCGGGCAGGATGCGGCTGATGCCGTAGCTGCCGCGCAAGGCCAGCACCACCTGCACGTCCGGGTCGGCGGCTGCCGCGTTGAGCTGCGCCAGGCGGCCCGCATCCGTGCCGCCGAAGCGCTGGAACGTGTGTGCAGGGTCGTAGTAATTGTGGACGGCGGCGCCTTGCGCCTGCAGGCGGACGATGCCGCGCGCCACGGCCGCGTCATCGGGCGCGCAACCGCCGGGCGCCACGATGGCGATGCCAATGTCAGGTGTCTTCAAAATGCCCGTGCCTTCAAAAATGGTGGGCGCGCCTAGGCTGGCTGGGAGCGCATCTGGGGCGCCATCTTACCTTGCAGATGCACATCGATCAAGGCGAGCAGGCGCTCGATCAGCTGGGGCGGCATGTCGTGCCCCATGCCTTCGATCACTTCGAGCCGCGCGCCGGGAATCAGCGCCGCCGTATCGATGCCGCAGGCGACGGGAATCAGGGGGTCGGCCGCGCCGTGTATCACCAGCGCCGGACAGCTGATGCTCGGCAGCAAGGCCGTGCGCTCGCCCGAGGCGGCGATCGCCACCATTTGCCGCGCCACGCCTTCCGGACAGCTGCCCCGCTCCAGCGCCGCCTCGATGCGCTGGTACAGCAGTTTTTCCGACACGGGATAGGCGGGACTGCCGATGACGCGCACGGTGGCCGCCATGTGGGCCATCAGCTCGGCGCGGCTGGCATTGCGTTTCGGACGTTGCAGCAAGGCATTGCGCGCGGCCCGCGTGGGGCCGGGCAAGCCGCGCCGGCCGCTGCTCGACATGATGGAGGTCAGGCTGAGCACCTGTTGCGGCGCGCGCGCCGCCATCACCTGGGCGATCATGCCGCCCATGGACACGCCGATCACATGTGCCTGCGCAATGCGCAGGGCAGCCAGCAAGCCCAGCGCATCGTCCGCCATGTCATCGAGGGTGTAGGATGTTTTCAGGGGCCAGCCCAGCAAATTCTTGACGTAGGCCAGGGGCAGGTAGGGTTTGCCCGCCAGCGCCATCTTGCTCGACAGGCCGCTGTCGCGGTTGTCGAAACGCAGGACGCGAAAGCCCTGCTCCACGATGCCTTCGACGAAGTCCGCCGGCCAGGCGATCAGCTGCATGCCCAGGCCCATGACCAGCAGCACGCAGGGATCATCGGGCTTGCCGTGGCTTTCATAAGCTATGTTGAGGCCGTTCGCCATGATGGTTGCCATGATTGCCTCTCTTCAGGAACCAGCACGCAGACACGATCGCTGCGGCCTTGCAATCAGCATACCACTATTGTGATAGTACCATCATGACTCATGCGAAAGTCCCTCTGCACTGTTGCCGCGCCGGTACGCCGGGCGGCAACAGTGCAGTGTCCATGATGCTGCTTACTTGGCTTTTGGCAAGGAATCGGCCAGGTCCACCCACGCTTGCGGCTGCGGCTTGCCCCGCTCGCGCACGCCGAAGAAGGAGACCACTTGCGTGCCGTCGTTGTCGAAGAATTCGACGGAAGTGACGCCGCCGCGCTTGACGACCCAGCCGCTGCGCAGGGCCGTGTCGCGGATGTGCAGGTTGAAGTTCGGGTCCAGCACGTTGAAGAAGCCGCCGGCGGCCATGGTTTTCTCGATCTTGCCGCTGTAGATCTGCGTCAAGCCTTCGTTGCCCAGGAACACCATGATGGCGACCTTGTCCTTCGCCGCGTTTTCCAGCAGGGTGCGCAGCGCTTGCGGCGTCACGCGCTCGACCACGCCGGCCGGCGCCAGGCGCAGCGCCTGTTCGCGCGACAGATGGAATTCGCGCATGATTTGCGCAAACTGATGCACGTCCGTCATGTCTTTCCAGGCCAGCTGGAATTCCTTGACGTCGATTTCGGCATCCGGCTTTTCCGCCGCTTTCGGCGCCACGGCCAGCACGTTCAGCTCGGCGCCTTGCTGCGGCAGGCGGAAGGCCGCCACCAGCTTGTCGTAGACGGCCACGCCCGCTTCATTGCGCAGGAAAATCTTGTGCACGGCCGTGCCGTTGGCGTCGAAAAATTGCAGGCTGCGCGTCGGCTTGCCGTCGCGACCAAGCTGTTCCACGGCAAATGCGTATTTCCAGTTTTCAAAGTGGAAACGCAGGTCGATCTGGCCGCCCAGGTAGCCGCCTGCGATATTGCGCTGGCGCGCTTCCGTTTCCGGGTCCTTGGCGTCGGCCTGCTCGGACTTGTCGCCCGCCTGCTTGAACTTGCTGGCCACGCCCGTCGTTTCGATGACGCCGTTTTCATTGCGCGTGATCGCCTGCACGAGGCCCAGGTCCAGCGCGGCGCGCATGATTTCGCGCGGCTGGTTGCCATCGGCCTGCAATCGCGTGACGCCCTTGCCGACATTGGTTGCCAGCAATTGCGCTTCGGACACGCCCAGGGCGCGGGCCGCGTCGCGGATCTGCAGCTTCGGCTGCTCCGTGCGCAGGGTGGACCAGCGTTCCGCCAGGGTGGCTGGGGCCGCGTATGCGTTTGCAATCAGCAGGCTGCCTAGCAGGGAGAGAACGAGTTTGGATAACTTCATAGAGAGACCATTCAATCAAACATGGAAAAAAAGAGGGGCAGGCGCCCCTCCCCGGAAAAATTTAGAAATTGACGCTGAGGCTGGCGGCGACGTTGCGGCCCGGCTTGGCGTAGCGCTCGATCTCGGCGCGGCTGGCGGCCGTGGTGCCGGCGGACAGGCTGCGCGCGGCGGCGTAATCCCAGTACTTGCGATCCGTCAAGTTGTACACGCCGACGACGATCTTCGCGTTCTTGTGCACGTTCCAGTAGGTCGACAGGTCGAAGATCGTGTACGACGGCACGGTGAAGCGCGGTGCGGTCGTGCCCATCAGCAAGTCGTTCGGCGCCTGTTTCTCGCCGGCATGCAGCGCCGTCAATTCCAGCCCGAACAGCTGGTTCGCATGGTCATAACCGAAGGTCAGCGCCGTCTTGGCCGGCGCCACCGAGGCCAGGCCGCCGCTGTCGCCCGTCAGGGTATTGAAGGAGCGGCCCTTGGCCACGCCCGTGGCCAGGTCGACGCGGTAGCCCTGCATGGCGGGCAGCCAGGTGCCCAGTTCCGCGTGCAGGCTCAGCTCGGCGCCCCAGGTCCGGGCATTGCCGATGTTTTCCGGACGGTACAAGCCCTGGGTGATGGTGGGGTAATTCACCGGGTCATCGTCCTGCATCACATACTCGATCATGTCCTTGTATTCCGTCTGGTAAACGGAGGCATGCATGCTCAAGCCCTTGACGACGTCGCCCTTCAGGCCCAGTTCGTAGGCCTTGCTGGTTTCCTTGCGCAAATTGGCATTGCCCAGGATGGCATAGCCATTCGTGCTCGTGTAGCTGAAGGAATCGTAGGTGCCCGTGCGCTCGACTGGCGTCGGCAGGCGCGTGCCGCGGGTAAAGGTGGCGTAAGCATTGATTTGCGGCAGTACTTCCACCGACAGGCTCAGGCTGGGCGTGAAATAGCTATCGCTTTCCTTGCGCACCTCCTTGGCCGCGTTCGGCACGGCGATCACGTAGTTTTGCAGATTTTTCGGCTCATTCTTGCGGTAGTCGGCGCGCAAGCCCGGCGTCAGCACGGCTTTCTTGCCAGCCAGATTAAAGCTGAGGTCGTCGCGCACATACAGCGCCAGCTTGGTGCTGTCCATGTCGGCCATGCGGTTCTTGCGCGTGATCTCGTGCGCGCCCGTGGCGACCGCCGTACGGTCCTCCATCCACGGACGGCGCGATTTCCCCTGCTCCAGCTGCACGCCATACAGCAGCGCGTTATCGGCATTGACTTGCTTGAACGCTTCCGAGGTCAGGCCGATGCTGTCGTTCTTGAAGCTGGTGTCGATGGCGCGCTGGAAATTGCCGCGGTAGGTATAGCGCCCCTTGCTCTTGTCGTCGATCTTCGCGTTCTGCAGATAGACTTTCGAGGTCAAGCGGTCGAACAGGGCGAAGTCCTTCAGCACCACATCATGCCCCAGGCTGACGCGGGTGCGCCTGGTGGTGGAATCCTGCTGCACGCCGTCCGGATACAAGGCGCTGACCTTGTTGCGCAAATCGCGCTTGTTCTTGCGCTCGAACATGTCGACCGTCAAGTCCAGCTTTTGTTCGCCCGGCAAGGTCCACACCAGCTTGGACAGCAAGGCGTTCGAATGCCAGTCATCCGGGTTGACGGGCGCGCTGCCACGGCTGTCGAGCTGCTCGCCATCGCGGTGCACGTACACGGCCAGGCCTTGCAGATTGGCGCCGATCTTGGCGGCGCCCGTCAGGGTGTGCGCATTGCTGCGGTCGGCGGTGGCGCGGCCGTATTTATACGCCACGTAATGATCCGCCCCTTCGCCCAGGTAATCCTCGGGCGACTTGGTGATGAAAGCCACGCCGCCGCCCAGGCCAGGATTGGCGCCGCTGACGGCCGTCGTGCCCGAATCGATGCGCACTTCGCGGAAAGTTTCAGGATCGAAATAATCGCGGCCCATGCCAAACGCGTTGAGGGTAGTGCTGTCTGGCTTCGGTGCAGCATCAGGCAGGGAAATGCCGTCGAGTTCCAGGCTGACCCTGTTGCCTTCCAGGCCACGGATGTTGTAACCGGTGTTGCCCGCGCCATCCCATATGCCGCCGCCGCCCGAAGCCGCCATTGGCGTACTGATCAGCGGCTGATAGCGCACGATGCCAGCCATGTCCGTCACGTTGCGGCGCTCCAGGTCGTCGCTGCGGATCACCGTTTTGGTACCGGCGCGGCGTTCGTAATCCTGCTTGGCGTTGACGACGATTTCCGGGAAGACAGGCAGCCTGGCCTGTTCCTGGGCGGCCGTGCCCGCGTTGATGGCGGCCGTTTGCGCCACGGCAGGCAGCAGCGGCGCGGCGAACAGGCCGAGCAAGGCGGCGCGCAGCACCAGGTTGTGGCGGCGGGCAGGAAGGGGAGATACGACGGGCGCAGCGGAGCGCTGCAGTAGCACTGTAGTCATGATGATCCGGTGTAAGAGTGGAGGCTGGCTCTTGAACCCGGATCGATAACGAAAGTGTTAACGATGCATAAGGAAAGTTTGCTGGCGAAAACAATACTGTAACACGAATCATTCTCATTTGAGAATGGCAATTGCTCCAGGCAGATGTTATTTCGCAACAATTATAAAAAATGCCATCCGCAATGGCTGGCAAGGCATGGCGCACAGACCGGCGAGGCCATGGCGGCCCTGCCCTGTCTGGGCCAACATCAGGCCGGAGGACGGGCCAGCTTGCGCGCGTCCGCCTGGGCGCGGCGGCGCTCGGCAAAGAAACGCTTGAGGAAGGCGCCGCACTCGTCGGCCAGCACGCCGCCAGCGATGGCCGTCTGGTGGTTCAGCGCCGGCTGCTCGAACAGGTTCAGCACGGAACCGCAGGCGCCCGTCTTCGGGTCGCCCGCGCCGTACACCACGCGCGCCAGCCGCGCATGCAGCATGGCGCCCGAGCACATCACGCACGGTTCCAGGGTCACGTACAGCTCGCAGCCTGGCAGCCGGTAATTGCCCAGCTTGTCGGCGGCGGCGCGCAAGGCCATCACTTCCGCGTGCGCCGTGGGGTCGTGGCGGCCGATGGGCTGGTTGTAGCCCACGGCGATGACTTCCCCATCCTTGACGACGACGGCGCCCACGGGCACTTCACCCAGGTCCCACGCGTGCTGGGCCTGTTCCAGGGCCAGCCGCATGTAGCGCGCGTCCTGCGCGCTATCGAGCACTTCAGTCATCGGTCACTTCAGCCCAGCAATTCGGCGTTTCATGCAGCACCAGCTTATGCAGGTGCAAGCCCGTGCCGAAATGGTCGGTAAATGCCGCTTTCAGGATCTCGAAGGCGATGCGCGCCAGGTTTTCCACGGTCGGGATGCGGTCGATGACGACGGTTTTATGGTCGGGCAGGCTGGCCAGGAAGTCGCGCACGGCCGTATCCTTTTCATACACGAGGAAGGCATGGTCCCACACGTCGACCAGGTGCTGCTTGGCCAGGGTTTTCACGTCGGAAAAGTCCATGATCATGCCATTGTCGGAATTGCCTTCCGCTTCGATGACCTTGCCGACCAGGGTGATTTCCACCGTGTAGCGGTGGCCGTGCAGGTTGCGGCACTGGCTTTTGTGGTCGGGAATGCGGTGGCCCGCGTCGAATTCGAGCTTGCGTGTGATAGTGAGCATATTGTTGTATTAATACTACCTATTTAAGGAATTTGCAGAAGTTTATGGGTTTGCAGGCTCAGCTTCCACTTCGGGTTGCTTTTGCACGTCTCGATGGCCAGCTTCATGTTGTGCGCGGCCAATGGACCATCCATAGCCTGCACGAAGAAGTTCTCGAAATCGAGCCCTTCGTAGACGGCCAGGTCCTGCTGGAACTGGGGGATGACGACCTTGATCTCGTTACCCTTGTGCACCACCAGCGTGGAACCCATCTTCGGACTGACGCAGATCCAGTCCACGCCGGCCGGCACGGGCAAGGTGCCGTTGGTTTCGATGGCGATGGTAAAGCCGACCGCGTGCATGGCGTCGATCAGGGCCGCGTCCAGCTGCAGCAGCGGCTCGCCGCCCGTAAACACCACGTATTTGCTGGCGGTATAGCTGGCCGGCCACAGGCTGTCGATCAGCGCGGCCAGTTCCTGCGGCGTCTTGAACTTGCCGCCCAGTTCGCCGTCCGTGCCGACGAAATCCGTGTCGCAGAACTGGCACACGGCCGTGGCGCGGTCGCTTTCGCGGCCCGTCCACAGGTTGCAGCCGGAAAAGCGGCAAAACACGGCCGGACGGCCCGCGTGCGCGCCTTCGCCCTGCAGCGTGTAAAAAATCTCTTTGATGCTATAAGTCACTGTATTTCCTAAGAGCTGGCCGGCGCATCGCGCATGGATGCGGCCGCGCCCGGCGCAAAACACCCGGCCGGGGGCGTGAAGCCGATTGACAACCCTCTATTATATGCCGCCGCGACACATCCCGTGCAAATGCCGGTCCTGCCGCATGGCGGCGCCGGCAAACGGACAAGAATGCGACGCTGGCGCGGCTATCTGCGCAGTTTTTGCGTTTAGACAATATAAATACCCTCAAGCCAATATATTTTCTGTAATGACATTGCCCGATGGCAAATATCTGAGGGAGCGAGAAGATGAAGCAACGCCACATCCGTCTGCCGGCCAGGCTCGGCATTCCCGCTTGCCTCGGCGCCTGCGCGGGCGCCTCGCTGCAGGCCGGCCAGGCGGACGCGCCGCTGGCGCGCGCGCACACCGCGCTGAACCTGGCGACGGCTTGCGCCGTGCTGCTGGCAGCGCTGGCCCTGCTGCTGTGGCGCCAGCACCGCCTGGCCACGCGCCTGCAAACACTGGAACACTTGCGCGCGGACGCCGAGCAGGCACGCCTCGCCTGCGAGCAGCAAAAAGCGCGCGAACAGGAACGCCGGCGCATCGGGCGCGACATCCACGACGACCTGGGCCAGCACCTGCTGACCCTGAAAATCGACCTGGCCATGCTGCAGGCGAACAGCGCCGCCACGGCGCCCCAGCTGGCGCAGAAACTGGCCTTGATCGCGCGCAACGTCGACCTCAGCATCGCCGCCCTGCGCTGCGTCATCGACGACTTGCGGCCGCCCGCCCTGGAACACGGCTGGCAGGCGGCGTTCGACGGCTTGCTGGCCGACTTTTCCCGCAGCACGGGCATCGTGTGCGACGGCGTTTGCGACGCCCTCGACGGCGTCGCGGGCGCACAGGAACCGCTGCTGTACCACGCGCTGCAGGAAGCGCTGGCCAACGTGGCCCGCCATGCGGGCGCCAGCCGCGTCAGCGTCAGCCTGCGCCGGCGCGCCGCCACGCTCGAGCTGTGCGTCAGCGACAACGGCGTCGGCATGCCCGCCGCGAACGCGCGCCGGGGCTGCGGCCTGTCCGGCATGCACGAACGCCTGGCCTGCGCCGGCGGCTGCCTGCACATCGACAGCCGCACGGGCGGCGGCACCCGCTTGCGCCTGAGCCTGCCACTTCCGCTTCCTCCGGCGGACAACGCCGGCCAATGCTGAAATATTGCTCAATATCAACACCCGCCGCCAGCCACGCTGCATCATGGCCAACGAACCGCCCCACTCCCCGCCCTACAAGGATGCCTACATGCCGGACAGCCACGCACATCATGCCAGCGTATCGCCCTATGGCGAAGCCCAGGGTTTCGCCATGAAGATGATGGAATTGCTGGTCGTGCCGACCTTTGTGCTCGACGTCGATGGCAGGGTGATGATCTGGAACCGCGCCTGCGAACAGCTGACGGGCGTGCCGGCGGCCGAAGTGCTGGGCATGCGCGCGCCGGGCCGCTGCTTCTACAACGACGCGCGCGCCACCCTGGCCGACCTGCTGCTGGCCGGGCGCGGCGGCGACCTGCGCGCCCTGTACGCGCAGCAGCAGTACCGCAACAGCACGGGCCACAATCTGTGCGCGGAAAACTGGTGCGACATGCCGCGCACGGGCCGCCGCCGCTACCTGGCCGTCGACGCCAGCCCCATCTACGGCAACCACGGCGAACTCGTCGCCGTCGTCGAAACCCTGCGCGACATGACCGATGAAAAGCGCGCGCACGTGGAACTGGAGCGCCTGGCCACGCGCGACGGCCTGACGGGGCTGGCGAACCGGCGCTGCTTCGACGACACCCTCCTGGCCGAGTGGCAGCGCGCGCAGCGCCAGCAGCAGGCGCTGTCGCTGCTGATGGTCGACGTCGACAATTTCAAGCAATACAACGACAGCCACGGCCACCAGGGCGGCGACCTGTGCCTGCGCAAGGTGGCCGGCGCCGTGGCCAGCGAAATGCGCGCCAACGACCTGGTGGCCCGCTACGGCGGCGAAGAGTTTGCCGTCATCCTGCCGAACCAGTCGCTCAAGGGCGCGGCCATCGTGGCCGAACGCATCCGCCAGCGCGTGGAGCGGCTGCAGCTGCCGCGCAAGCGCCCCGACGGCGCCTGCGTCACCGTCAGCATCGGCGCCGCCACGGCCCTGCCCGGCCCCGGCACGGAACTGGGGCAGCTGATCCACACGGCCGACTGCGCCCTGTACCGCGCCAAGCATCTGGGCCGCAACCGCATCAGCCTGCCGGAAACGACGCTGACCTGAGCACCTGTCCCTGCGGCGCGCCTAGCCTGCCCTGACGGGGCCACCGCTTCATGCCAAAACGCCTTGCCCCTATGCACGGCGGCATGAATATTCTATGCTGCGGCGTTGCACTTTCATAACATCCAAAAAAGAAGGAGCCCCCGTGTCAAGAATCATGCCTGCTTTATTACCCGCTTTCGCCCTGGCCCTGTCGGCCATGGCCGCGTCGAACCTGGGCGCCGCGCCCGTCAGGCCGGCCGCTGCCCACGGCGCCACCGCCGCCAAGGCCGACCTGCTGCCGTTCAAGGCCACGGAAAAGACCCTGGCCAACGGCTTGAAGATCATCATCGTGCCGACCGGCTTTCCGAACATCGTTTCGCTGCAGATTCCCGTGCAGACGGGCTCGCGCAATGAAGTCGAGCCGGGCAAGTCCGGTTTCGCCCACTTCTTCGAGCACATGATGTTTCGCGGCACCAAGGCCTATCCGCCCGAGAAATACCAGGACATCATCACCCGCGCCGGCGCGCGCCAGAACGCCTATACGAGCGACGACCTGACCAATTACCACACGACGTTTGCCAAACAGGACCTGGAAACCGTGCTGAAGGTGGAGGCGGACCGCTTCCAGCACCTCGATTACGCGGAAGACGCGTTCAAGACGGAATCGCGGGCCGTGCTGGGCGAGTACAACAAGAACAGCGCCAATCCCGTCTCGAAACTGTTCGAAGTGATGCGCGACAGCGCCTACACGACGCATACCTACAAGCACACGACGATGGGCTTCATCCAGGACATCGAAGATATGCCGAACCAGTACGCGTATTCGAAGCTCTTCTTCGACCGCTGGTACCGTCCCGAGCGCACCACCATCATCATCGCCGGCGACGTCGAGCCGCAGCAAGCCATCGCGCTGGTGGAAAAATACTGGAGTAAATGGCAGCGCGGCAAACAGCAGGCGGCCGTGCCCGTGGAGCCAAAGCCGCATGGCCCCGTCTACAAGCACGTGGCCTGGCCCACGCCGACCCTGCCGTGGGTGGCCGTGGGCTTCCACGCGCCCGCGTTTTCCGTCAAGGACAAGGACCAGGCCGCCCTGGCCACCCTGCTGTCGCTGTCGTTCGGCCGCACCTCGCCCCTGTATAAACGCCTGGTGCAGAACGAGCAGAAGGTCGACCAGTTGTTCGAGATGACGCCGGACCGGGTCGACCCGACCCTGGCCGTGCTGGGCGCGCGCGTGAAAAACCTTGCCGACGCCGTCTACGTGCGCGACGCGATATTGGCCACCGTGGCGCGGCTGCGCGACACGCCGGTGAGCGACAAAGACCTGGCAGACGCCAAGTCGGCCGAGAAATACGGCTTGATCCGCTCGCTCGACAACACGGAGCAGATCGCCGGCACCCTGGCGTCGTTCGTGCATTTCGACCGCTCGTACGCCACCATCAACCAGTACTACCGCCTGATCGACACGCTCACGCCGGCCGACCTGCAGGCGGCCGCGCGCAAATACCTGACGGACGACGGCCTGGTGGTGACCACCCTGTCGCACCAGCCGATGGCGGCCGCCATCGCCACCACGCCGAAGCTGGCCAGCCTGCTGCCGGCCGCTCCGAACGCGAAGTTCGACGTGCTGGTGCAAAAGTCCGCGCTGCCACAGATCCGCTACAAGCTGCTGTTTGCGGCCGGTTCCGCGCACGACCCGCAAGGCAAGGAAGGCCTGGCCGCACTGACGGCCGCCATGGTGGCGTCGGGCGGCTCGTCCGAGCGCAAGATCGACGAAGTCAACCAGGCCCTGTTCCCGCTGGCCGGCAGTTTCAGCCAGCAGACGGACAAGGAAATGACGACGTTTACGGGCGCCATCCACAAGGATAACTGGAGCCAGTTCAACGACATCGCCCTGCCCCTGCTGCTGTCGCCGGGTTTCCGCGACGACGACTTCCGCCGCCTGAAGGATGCGCAAAAGAACGCGCTGCTGCTGGACCTGAAGGACAATAACGAAGAGGAATTCGCCAAGGAACGCCTGCAGACGAATGTGTATGCGGGCACGCCGTACGGCCACCCCGTGCTGGGCACGCTCGCCGGCATCGACGCCATCACCCTCGACGACGTGAAACAGTTCTGGAAAGCGGCGTACGCGCAAGGCGCCGTGAAGGTCGGCATTGCCGGCGACGTGTCCGACGCCATGACGGCCTCGCTGACGCAGGCGCTGGGCAAGCTGCCGGCCGGTCCCGGCCTGCCGGCCACCGTGAAACCGGCTGGCCGCAAGGCGCAGGGCCTGGAAGTGGAAATCATCGAGAAAAACACGCGCGCCACGGCCATTTCCTTCGGCCTGCCTTTGGAAGTGACGCGCACGCACGCGGACTTCCCCGCCCTGTGGCTGGCGAAAACGTGGCTGGGCGAGCACCGCGCCTCGAATTCCTATCTGTACCAGCGCATCCGCGAGCTGCGCGGCATGAACTACGGCGATTACGCGTACATCGAAGCCTTCCCGCGCGGCATGTACCAGTTCTTCCCGAACCCGAACCTGGGCCGCAAGGCGCAGCTGTTCGAAATCTGGATACGCCCCGTGGCGCCGGACAACGCCCATTTCGCCCTGCGCGTGGCCCTGACGGAACTGGGCAAGCTGATCGACAACGGCCTGACGCAGGACGATTTCGCCGCCACGCGCGACTACCTGATGAAGAACGTCTTCGTCATGACGTCGACGCAGGACCAGCAGCTCGGTTATGCGCTCGATTCGCAATGGTATGGCACGCCCGAGTTCACCAAGCTGATGCGTGACGGCTTGTCGAAACTCACGGTGCTTGATGTCAACCGCGCCATCAAACAGCACCTGTCGGCAAAGAACCTGTCCGTGGTGATCGTCGCCAAGGATGCGGCCGGCCTGAAGGAAAAGCTCGTCAGCGACGCGTTTTCCCCCATCAAGTACGACGGCAACAAGCCGCAGGCCCTGCTCGATGAAGACAAGGTGATCGGCGCCATGCAGCTGAACATCAAGCCTGAAGCCGTCACCGTGACGCCGGCGGCGCAGGCGTTCGCCAGGTAAGCCGGCGCCCTATCGCCCATCCGATGCTGGCGGTCGGATGGGATTCCGCGCCACGCGCGCTGCCGCAGCAACTCTGAACGAGTCCATCCGCATGACATCCGAAGTACTCAACTCCCCACCGCCGCAGACATCCGCGCCAATCTTGCCTGCGGACAATAATATGCGGCGCCCGCGTCCCGCAAGCGTGACCGTGATCGCCTATATGTTGTTCATGAACATGGGCGACACGATCACTAACTTCCTGCTGTTTGGCCGCCTGCCCGAGGCCCCGCTGACCGGCACCTTCCTGTCAGGCAGCGTGCAATGGCAACTGCTTGAAGCCGGCGGCTATGCCGACTTTTTCATTGCCGCAGGCCTGCTCTGCGCGCAGCGGTGGGCGCGCCTGGCCTACGTCATTGTCGGCACGCTAAGCATGGCTTACATAATCGCCATCGCATCACAGACACAGGGCGGCCACGCCATGCAACTGCCGTTCGCCGTACTGGCGTTCGCGACCTTCCTCTACCTGCTGTACCGCGAGGATGCCCGGCTTTATTTTGCATCAGCGAAACTGCCCCGCCCCAGCCCTGGCGGCCGGCGGCGCATCGGCGCGTGCCTGTACATCATCGCTGCCGTCTATGCCTACTGGTGCTTCAATGCGATTGTGCTGGGCATTACCGAGATCTATCCGGCAAGCCTGCATCGCGACAAGCTGGTCTTTATTGCCTTGCCGGTCATTTTGATCGCGGAGTGGGTGGGCAACACACCGGGACGCCTGGCCAGGGCCAGCATCCTGTCCACCGCATTCGCCCTGTACCTGGCGCAGATGTTTTTCTACAAATATACGTCACCGTATGCCGCGCAAATGGGGCCGTCGCTGTGGCAACTGCGGAACTGGAGCATCGGCATGGCCGGCATCGCGCTTGCCCTGCATTATCTGCAGTGGTCACGGGGTGCGCGGAAATGATGATCAGCGCTGACGCTGCACAAGCGACGATACTGCGGTTCTGCGAAGGCGATCCGCAATCGCCGCACTACGTGAAGCACGCGATCCAGTGCTGCGCCCTGTCCGCACGCGGCGACTACTGGATCATCCGCGCCAATGCCGAGGCATATGTGGTACATGGCCGCAGCGAGTATTGCTACGTCGGCGTCAATGCATTCCTGCTTGACGTCCTGTCAGGCCAGATCGAGACCGTGGTGAGCGGAAACCGCGTCAGCGACTATCTGCAGGATAAATATGACGTCCGCGACGCGGCCGGCCAGGTCTACGTGCTTGAACCCGCCTTTGAACGGACAGACAAAGCAGCGCTCATCCGCCTGCGGCAGACCCTCGCTTGTCGCCTGCCCCACGCCCTGGCGCTGCTGTCGCCGGAACATCGCAGCTGGCTGACGGGCCAGCGCCGCGTGATGCAGTGGGCGCAAGGCGAACTCATGGCAAAAGGCGTGGCTAGCGAAGTCATGCTGCGCCCGGGGCCGGGCGGCGCATTGTACATTCCAGAGCAAATCTGGCATTGGGATTTGCTGCTGGCCCAACTCAGGCGGCTTCCCGGCCCGGCCTGACGCTGCTGAAGCGGCCCGGCCATGGCCGGCGTCACTCGAAGGGATTGGCCACCGACGTCACCTCGGGCGGCGGCAGCTGGTCCGGCAATTGCTGCTTTTCCAGCTGCGCCACCACGTCGGCCAGCAGTTTTTGCAGCTGTTTCGCCAGGGCCAGGCCCGGCTTGTCCAGGGTCAGGTCGATGTCGCCGCTGATGCTGATGCGGTCGACACGGTTTTCGATGGTCAGGCCGCCGATTTCCAGCACATCGCTTTCATTGGCATACGGGACGAATTTCTTTGCGCACATGGGATTTCCTTTTCAACGGTCTTGTTATTTCTTGGACTTGCTATTGATCTTGGGCAAACTCAGCATGCGCAGTTTTTGCTGGCGCGTCAACGACGGCAACAGATCGATGCCTATCCTGTCTTCCAGTTGCGCAATGCTCAGCACCTCATACGCCTTGGTATCGACGTTTTCGATGAAGTAGGCGGCGCCGGCGCGCTGGCGCGGGCTGTACACGGCCTTGTACAGATGGCTGGGCACGATGACGCGGCCCACCTTGCGCAGGTTGCCGCCAATAAAAGCCGGCCCCGTGATCACGTACAGATCGCCCTCCTTCTTCGCCATCTTGCGCACGGCGCCTTCGATACCGGCCCACACGTAGCGGTTGTTGCGCGCGTCTTGCGGCACCATATTGGCCAGGGTAAAGCTGTCGCGCTGGCTCTGGCGGTCCGGCATGTCGCCGTTGGGCGCCATGTGGCCGCGGTCGAAGCCGCTGCGCGCATAATCGGCCAGCTCGGCGCGCTGGGCGGCGGGCAGCTTGCGTTCCGCATGGAAGGAGTTTTCGCGCGACAAATCCTGCGCCGCGTCCAGCCTGTTCGCCGTCAAATGTTCAGCCGACCATAGCGGCGTGCGCGTGATACCGGAGTGCATCACGCCAAACACCTTGTAGCACAGCTCTTTCGTTGCCACGTCCAGCTTGGGGTTGGTGATTTCCGGCTTGCGGCCATCCACGTAATGGGCCGGGCAGGCATCGGCATGCGCCAGGTTCGCGGCAAAGGCGGACGCCAGCAGGCCGCACGCCAGGGTCAGCCTGGCGATCGATCGATGAATCATATTTCCCTCTGAAATCTTTGCAGGCCAGCATTCTAGCGGACGCGGGTCCGCGCCACAAACGAGGCGTGCGCGCCTGTGCGCGGCGAAAAACGGGCAGGCGCGCGGCCCGGCCCGGAGCTGGCGCAAATAAAGGCCAGGCGGCCGCGCACAGCCATTCATTTCTGCTAAGATTGACCCGATTCGTTCGCATCGACCATTCAAGATCTGGAGAGCATATGATCAAAAAAACCCTGCTGCTTATCATTGTCGTCGTCGCCGCCATCCTCGGTTATGCCACCACCAAACCGGACACCTTCAGCGTGCAGCGCGAAATCACCATCAAGGCCCCGCCCGAGAAAATCGCCGGATTGATCACGGATTTCCACTACTGGGCCGCCTGGTCGCCGTGGGAAAAACTCGATCCCGCCATGCGCCGCACGTTCACGGGCCCGGCCAGCGGCCAGGGCGCGCAATATGCGTGGCAAGGCAATGACAAGGTGGGCGCGGGCCGCATGGAAATCACGGAAGCGACCCAGCCCGGACGCACCGTCATCAAGCTGGACTTCCTGAAACCGTTTGAAAGCCACAACACCACCACCTTCACCATGACACCCGAGGGCGACGGCACCAAGGTGAACTGGACCATGACAGGCCCCAGCCCCTACGTCAGCAAGGTCATGACGGTCTTCGTCAGCATGGACCGGATGATCGGCAAGGATTTTGAAAAAGGCCTGAACAATCTGAAGGCGGCGGCGGAACGCTAAGCCCGCCCACCGCCGCTGCACACGGGGCCCGCGCGGCCCTGTTTTCTTTAGGAAATGCTTTGATCCGTATCAAGCTACCTGGCAGCCTGCCGGCCGCCGCCCTGCTGGCCGCCGCCAGCCATGTCCACGCGGCAGATGCCGCCATGCCGCCGCCGCACTGTCCGCCCGTCGTGCTGCCCGCCACGGCCGCGCCGCAGCAAGGCACGGCGCGGCTGCGCCTGCTGTTGCGGGAAGATGGCAGCATCGCCGAAGCACATGTGGAGCGCAGCAGCGGCCACGCCGGGCTCGACGGGGCGGCGCGCGCGATGGCGCTGCGATGCCGCTTCCAGCCCTACCGCATCGATGGCAAGGCCAGCAAGGCATGGGTGGCGCTGCCCGTCAGCATGGAAACGGCGCGGCCGACGGCCGTGCTCGCCAATGGCGCCGCCGCCATCCGCGCGGCCACCGTGGACATGCGCCACTGCGCCCGTCCCGACTATCCGGCCGCCGCCCAGGCGCAGGGAGCGCAGGGCACGACGTATCTGGGCTTGTTGATCGGCACCGATGGCGTGGTGCAGGAATCGCGGCTCGATCGCAGCAGCGGCCACCCGCAGCTGGACGAGGCGGCCCGCGCCGCCCTCAGCGCCTGCCGCTTCGCGCCCGCCATGCAGGACGGCGCGCCGCTGCAGCAATGGGCGCGCACCAGCTATGTCTGGCAACTGGACTCCTAGGCGCCGGCGCCCCTCAGAACTGCTCGATCCAGGCAGCCAGGTGGTCGGGCGTGAGCGCCGGTTCAGCCTGCACCAGCTTGCCCTGCAAGCCCTGCTCCACTTTGCTTAGCTGCAAAGACCAGCCGCGCCGCGCCAGCCACAGCAGGCTGGCCAGCCAGAAGCTGTGGATGGCCGAAACGGGCGCGGTGGTCGGCGTTTCCAGGAATTCCGTCAGCAGGCGTCCGTCGAGGAACAGCGCCGTGCCGCCCTGGTTTTGCAGCGCCGCGCCAAACACGGGCGCCAGCATGTCGACGGCCCGCTCCACGCCCGGTCCCGCGTGTTCGCGTTCGAGCGCGTCGAGCTGCAGGCGCACGGCGGCGCCGAAGGCCGTGCTGCGGAAGGCTTCCGAACTGACCAGGTCGGCATAATCCATCAGCAGCCAGTCAGGTTCGGGCGGCGTGACGCCGGCCGTCAGCGCCGCCGACAGATACGCTTCCACGGGCAGCTGCTGTTCCGGTCCGGCCAGGCTGGCGCACAGGGCATACAGGGCGCCGATGCGGTTGGCGACGGCTTGCCGCTGGCGCACCATCAGCTTTTCGCGCAGCAATTGCGCATGTTCATTGCGCAAGCGCGCCAGTTCCAGCGCCTGCTTGAGCTCCATGCGCAGGGCCGCGATATCCCACGGTTTCTGAATGTAGCGGTGGATCTGCCCCTGGTTGACGGCTTCCACCGTGTGCTCCAGCTCGGAATACGCGGTGGTGAGGATGCGCACGATGTGCGGGTGGCGGTCCCAGGCATAGGACAGCAGCTCGTTGCCGTAGGCGCCGGGCATGCGCTGGTCCGACACGAGCACGGCGATGCGGTCGGCCTGCTCGTCGAGGATGCGCTTGCCCTCCTCGACCGAGGTGGCCGTCAGCACGTCGGCCAGCGGCGCGATGGCGCGCTGGAAGTATTTGAGGGCGTTGGCCTCGTCATCGACGTAGAGTATCGTCGGCAAGCCTTGCGCCGGCTCACGCTGAGCCGGTAAACGCAGATTGGCGTCAATCATGCTCGTTCCTTATATGTACTGGAAAATTCAGGGTCACCGTGGTGGAACTGCCAAGCTCGGTGGCGATGTCGAGATTGCCGCCGAACGATTGCATCATGCGGTGGCAAAATACCATGCCCCAGCCCTTGCCGCCTTCGCTGCTGGCACTGACGGGGTCGATCAACAGCTGTTCGACAATCTCGGGGGCGATGCCGGCGCCATTGTCGCGCACCTTGATGTGGCCGGCGCCGATGCGGATGCTGATCTGCGGCTGGGCTTGATCATTGACCGAGCGCAAGGCATTGCCCAGCACGGACGAGACGATCAGCGCCACGCAGTTGGGCGACTCGGCGATGGCAAAGTCTTCACCCGTCTCGACGCTGATGGCGGCGCGCTGGGCCGCGCTCAGGGGATAGCTGTCGAGCAAGGCGGCCAGCAGCTGGCGCGCGCTGCCGGCGCTGCGGCCGCCCTGCATGCCGGGTCCGGCGCTGGCCAGGCGCACCGTGTCGACAAAGCTGGCCAGCACGGACAGGCAATAGCGGGCATTGCCGTGCATCAGGGCGGCCGCCTCGCCGATCTCGGCCTGGGGCGCGCCGGCCGCCTGCGCGCGCCGTTCGATGCCGCGCGCAAAATTGGCGATGGCCGCCAGCGGCGTATTCAATTCATGCGCAAGAAAGGCCAGCGATTCTTCCATCGCCACCAGGCCCTGGCGCCGCGCGGCCCGCTCGCGCCCCGTCTGCACGGCCAGCTGCAGCGCCGTTTGCATGGCAGCCAGGTCGAGCGGTTTTTCCAGCAAACGGAACAAGGTGCCGCCGTTGATCAGTTCCAGCAGCACGTCCTTGTCCGCGTAGGCGGTGACGAGCATGCAGACGATATGCGGATAACGCTGCGCCACTTCCTGCAGCAATTCGCTGCCCAGGCGCTCCGGCATGCGGTAGTCGGTGACGAGCACGTCGACGTGGGCGGCCTCGTCTTCCAGCAGGGCCAGCGCCGCATCGACGCTCTGCGCCGTGCGCACACGGTAGCGCGCGCCGACGGCACGCTCGAAATACTTGCAGGCGAGCGCTTCGTCGTCCACGTACAGCACGCAGGCGCGGCTATCGTTGTCCATGCTAGCGGCCCTCCCAATCGGAGCGCTGCAGGTCGAAATTCATGCTGGCCCACTCGCCCAGCTCGCTTTCGGCGGAGAGGGTGCCGCCGTGGCGCTCGATCACGCCATAGCTGATGCTCAGGCCCAGGCCCAGGCCCTGCCCCACTTCGCGCGTGGTGAAGAACGGTTCGAACACGCGCGCCAGGTTTTCCGGGGCGATGCCGGGACCGTTGTCGCGCACGCAGATGCGCAGCCGGTTGTCGTCCCAGCGGGCCGTGACGTGGATCTCGAACGGCGGCGCATTGCCCTTGCGCATGGACAGCACGGCATTGCCCAGCAAGTTGATCAGCACGCCCACGATGGCCGCCTCGTCGCCGCGCACCAGGGTGTCGACCGGCAAGTCGTGGCTGATGCTGACATTCTTCGTTTCGTGGCCGACGAGGCGGATGGCCGCCTCGAGCGCGCTGCGGAACTGGAAGTGCCCCGTTTCCAGCTGGTTGCCGCTCTTGCGGTAGGCAAAGGTTTTCAAGTCCGACACGATGTGCTGCACGCGCAGCATGCCCTGCTTGGCGTCGGCCAGGCATTCACTGACGAGGGCGCTCTGCTTAGCGGCCGGATCTTCGATGGCCACCTCGATGGCCATCATGCAGAAATTCACGGGATTATTCACTTCATGCAGCATGCCGGCGGCCAGGGTGCCGATGGCGGCCATTTTCTCCTGCTGCAGCATCTGCCCCTTGATATCGGCCAGACTTTTGTTGGTTTCTTCCAGCTGCGTGTTCTTTTGCGCCACTTCCGCCTTCAGCTGGAACAGCATGAAGCGGGCCCGCTCGTTGAAATAGGTAAAGACGGCGCTGATGCTGGCCGACATGATGAGGAACAGACAATTGACGACAAACGTGCCCGGCAAGTCGAAGCCGCCCGCATGCCAGGCGCAGGCGGCCACGTACAGCAGGCAGGAAATGGCGCCGAAGACCATGTTCTGCCACAGGCCGAAGGCCAGCACGATGCCCGACGAATAAATGGCCAGGGTCATGCCCACGTAATAGATCGAGGTGGCGCCTTCCGTGACGGCGATCATCCACGCGATCATGATCTGCGGCAGGATCAGCCACACGAAGGTCAGGCCCTGGATGCGGTCCTGCGCCCACTGCGTGCGCATGCCCAGCACGACGCAAAAGATCAGCGCGGACACGACGATGCGCGCGCTGGTGAAAGCCGACTGCATGTCCGGATACAGGGCCGAATCGAGGCCCATGCCCAGCAGGATCAGCACGATGCCCGTGTAGGCCCCGCCGCGGCTAAATTCCAGGCGGAAATCGCGCAAAACAGCCGTGTAACCGGCGTGCAGGCCTGGATTATCCATCATCAGGGTATGCTCACTTCCGCAAAAACATTCACGCCCGTGGCGTCGACATAGATTGTCGGTTCCGTCGCATGTTCGGGCAGCAGGGCCGACAAGCCCGCCTCATTGCGATAGATCAAATGCCACTCCAGCAAATGCTCCATGCCGAACTTGCCCGGATTGTCGGCATGCACATTCGTCACCAGCAGCCGCCCGCCCGGTCCCACGCGCGAAGCGAAGTGCAGCAGCAGGCGCGCGCACACCTTGTCGGACAGGTAGTCGAAGAGGCCGGCGCAATACACGGCGTCGAAACTGCCGGGCAAGCCCGTCGCGCCCGCGCCATGGCGGCGCTTGAGCAGGTTGTGCACGGAATCGTGCACGTAGTCGATCTCCACCACTCTTCCCGTGCGCTGCATGATGGTGGTCAGGCGCGCGCGCGTCCAGTCCAGCGTCTCGCTGCTGAAGTCGACCAGCTCGAAGGCCAGCCATTGCGCATCGGGGCACGTTTCCAGGAAACGCTGCACCTCGATGGCGGGGCCGCAGCCCACGTTGAGCACTTTATACACGCGCCCGGCAGCGCGCGCCGCGGCCGCCTTCTGCGACAGGAATTCCGTCAGGATATCGATGCGGTTGCGGTGCGCGGTGGCCACGGCCGCCTGCAGAAAGGCCGCGTTGACGATCTGGAAATACGTGCTCGGCCCCTGGCGCGGATCGTCCAGCAGCTGGTTGACCATCTGGTAGTCGCCCGCATAGCCGAGCGGCTTGGTAAACGTCCGGAAGACGAACGGCGCGCGCAGGATCAGCGGGTGCAGCGCCGCCTGGGCGAAGGCGCGGTGGGCCGGCGCCCGCTCTTCCTCGACCAGCGACGCCTCCACCTCGAGCTGGCGCAGGTACAGCTGGGTTTGCTCCATCAGCGGCAGGGCCAGCTCGTCGAAGACGTCGGGGCGCAGGCGGCCGTTTTCCTTCGGCAGGGAGTCGGACAAGTCGACCTGCTCGACCCAGCGCGACACTTCCGACAAAAAGGCGCGCATTTCATTGACGACGATCTGGTAATCGCGGCGGATGCGGAAACGCTCGCCCCAGCCGGCGACAAAGGCGCTCGACTCTTTCAACACGGCGCCCTTGACCACCACCACGTCGCTCAGTTCACGCCATTCGTCGATCAGGGTGACGGAAACGATGGCCGTCAGGCCCGTATTGACGCTGCTGATGACGACGGCCTTGCCCACGTAGGCGTTTTTCGCCCCCATGCGCACCGTCAGCTCGTTGAGCACCTCGCTGACCTGCACAATCGAGTAGGGATTGTAGATTTCCATGACCAGCGAATTGCGCTGCAAGTTGAAAATCGTGCCGCGCACCGCCTCACCCTGGGTGTTGCGGAAACTGACGACTGGATCGATCTGCGATTGTGAATACACGATTGAGCATTATCAAGTTGCCCGGCTTCCGGCGCGCCATGCTGGGCGCGCCAGTTTCCGGGCGGGGTTAAGGCACGGCAAACCGGTTGTCTGCCGCCGGCCCGCCATCGCGATGGCGGTGTCGCGGCGTCGCGTGACGCCGTGCCGGAGCGCCTCGCAGCGCGTCTGTCCGCTCTCTGATCGAGTGTACTATGGATGTGGCAGAACGGGCAATTGTTCCCTCTGGAACCACCTGGCATGGCGCCTGCGCGCAACGCCCCCGTTCAACCAGAGACAAACAGGGCCAATGCGTGCCGCAGCAACTGCGGCGTCTGCCCCGTCCAGCGCTTGAACGAGCGGCGGAAGTTGGTGGCATCATGAAAGCCGAGATAGGCGGCCACGGCGTCGTTGTCGTAGCCATGGGCCTGGAACAGGTAGATGGCCTGGTGCGCGCGCACCTGGTCCAGCTCGGCCTGGAAATGCGTGCCATGGCGCGCCAGGTGGCGTTTCAGGGTGGCGGGACTGACGCCGAACGCCTGCGCCGTGCGTTCCAGCGTGGGCGCGCAGCGGATGTTCGCCAGCAGATAGTCGTACAGCGCGCCCAGCAGGCTGGCGGCGGGCACGGGCGCCAGGGCCGCCGCGCGCAGGGCCAGCGCCGCGGCCGTCGCGTTGCCGCGCGGCCAGGGCTTGTCGAGCCAGGCGGAATCGATGAGCATGGCGTCGACCTGGCAATCGAAGCGCAGCGCCAGGCCCAGATGCACTTCGTGCTGCTCCACGTGGCGCGGACGGGCACGGTTGAAACAGAAGCGCCACGGCAGCGCTTCGCCGGCCAGCCAGCGGCACATGGCCGCCAGCGCCGTCATGTGCATTTCCACCAGAAACGGCAGCTGGCTCGGTGCGCCGAACGCATCTGTCCAGTACAAGACGTGCATGTCGCCCGCCACACGCAAGCGCGGTTGCAGCAGCGGACACAGCAAGGTATGGAAATCGCACAGGATGGCCAGGGCCTGGCGCAGGTTCTGCGCCTGCAGCAGGGCGTGGCTGACGGCGCCGTAATGGCCGGGCAGCATTTGCTGGCCCAGCATGAAGCTCGTGTCGGCACTGTCGAGGCCGCGCGCCACGTTGGCCAGCAGCTGCAGGTATTGCGCGGCGCTGACCTGGCTTTCCTCGGACGGCAGCGGGCCGTCGTCCAGGCCCGTGCCCTTGAGCAGCGGCGCCATGGCCAGGTCGCGGCTGCGCGCATAGTCGAGCACCAGCGCCGGCTGGTGCCGCGCCGCGATACCGGGGTCGCCCGCCTGATTCAGCTGCATCAGGCAGGCGCGGTGGCGGGGCCGGGACTGGCGCCCGGGCGCGGCGTTTCCACGGCCCGGCTCAGTTCGGCCAGCACCACTTCCGGCACGCCGTCGGTGAGCGAGCAGGCATGGCGCAGGCTCAGGCGGATTTCGCGGTTGTCGTTGGCGTGGTGGCGCATCTGCCCCACCATATAGCACAGGTGGCGCGCCCTGGCAGCCGCGTCCTCGCGGGCCACGCCCGGCATCAGCACGGCGAAGCGGTCGCCCGCGTAGCGGCACAGCAGATCGTCATTGCGCAAGTTCAACAGCAGCATGTGGCCCACGGCTTGCAGCACGCGGTCGCCTTCGCGGTGGCCGTATTCGCGGTTAATCAGGTGAAAGCTGTCGATGTCGAGCAAGACCAGCGCGCAATCGAGGCCGGGCCGGCGTTCCTGCTCCAGGCGCATCTGCGTGCGCAGATAGCTGGCGTCGGCCAGCTGGGTGATGCGGTCGAAGGCGCGGTGGTCGCGGAACAGGCGCTCGCGCTTTTGCAGGTGTTCGTTCAGGCGGAACTGTTCCTGGCGCCAGTAATACATGCCGATGGTCAGCACCAGCATGCCGAACGGAATCAAGGCTTCCAGCCAGTTATCCCACACGTCCTGCTTGTCGACGGCGAAGAATTCGTCGAGGCAATCGGCCCAGGAACCGAGCATGATGGCGCACAGGCCGCCGGCGATCAGGCTCGTCACCCTTCCCCCAGGACGACTGCTCAGGGTGAACAGGAACCACACGCCGGCCATGACGGCCGTGCCGCCTTCGCAGACGATGTCCATCCACTTCCAGATGGCAACTGGTTTCGGATGGCCGAGGGTGGCGTACAGCAAAAAAAACAGGGGCAGCGCCAGTGCGGCGGCAATCAGGCTGTTACGGTGCAATGGCAGCATGGGGAAAACCTTTAAAAGTGGTGCTGCCGCCACGATAGCGCCCGCCCATGACGGCACGATGACACGCCGCGCACCCGTGCGGCAGGTGCAAACGGCTCACCATTACGAGTTGCCGTCATGCAAATACGGCATGCCGCGCCCCGCGCGCCCGCAGCAGACCGGTCATTTCAGCTCACCACGCTTCATTTCCGGCTGGAAAGCCTTCACGCGCCGTTGTTTTCAGGGCAGCAAGCCCTGGCCTGTCACGCAACCGTCATATTTGCTGCCTAGAATCCGCCCGGTTCCTTCCCCCTCACCGAGCCCTTCATGAAAACCATGCACACTTCCTACCCTTCCCCGCTGCGCCTGACGGCCGTGGCCCTGGCCGTCATGGCCGTCTTCGGCGGCGCCAGCCAGGCGCAAGCGCAGGATGCGGATGGCCAGCCCGGCGCCACCGTCGTCGTCAGCGGCCAGCGCGCCAGCCTGCGCAACGCCATCGCCGCACAGGAGAAAGCCGACAACATCATCAGCGTCATCAGCAGCGACGATATCGGCGGCTTGCCCGATAAAAACGCGGCCGAGGCGCTGGCCCGCCTGCCGGGCGTGTCCGTGCAGCGCGACCAGGGCGAAGGCCGCTACATCACGGTGCGCGGCCTGGGCCCGGACCTGAACGCGGTCACCATCAACGGCGCGCTGGTGCCGTCGCCGGAAGCGGGGCGCCGCGCCGTGGCGCTCGATATCCTGCCTGCCGGCCTGATCCGCACCCTGGAAGTCTCGAAAACCTTGCTGCCGGAAATGGACGCCAACTCGCTGGGCGCCACCGTCGAAGTCAAGTCGCTGTCCGCCTTCGACTTGCCAGGCAAGCTGCTGTCGGCCAACGTGGCCGCCAGCCATGATGAAAAGACGGGCAAGACCAGCCCCAGCGGCGGCGCCCTGTGGGCCCAGCGCTTTCTCGATGGCAAACTGGGCGTGGCCGCCGGCCTGAGCGCGGAAAAGCGCTCGTTCGGCTCCGATGACGTGGAAACAGGCGGCGCCTGGAGCAAGGGCAAATTGTCGGCTCTGGAATTGCGCGACTACCTGCCCGTGCGCAAGCGCGGCGCCCTGGCCGTCAACCTCGATTACCGCCCGGAGGCGGGCAACAGCTGGTTCTTGCGCTCTTTTGTGAGCGAATTTTCCGACGATGAAGTGCGCGACCGCTTGACCATCAGCAATATCGCGGGCGGCAGCCTGGCCGAAGACCAGACGGCCAGCGCGCGCGCCGAGCGCCGCATCCGCCAGCGCAAGTACACGCAGCAGGTGCGCTCGCTGGTGCTGGGCACGCAGCAGACATCGGGCGACTGGACCCTGGACGTGAAAGGCGGCCTGAGCCGCGCCACGGAAGACACGCCGGAGTCCTTGAACGACGGCCGCTTCCGCGGCCTCAGCAACTTTAACGGCATCAGCTTCCATGGCACCGAGCAACCATTGTTGAGCGGCCCCGCCTCGCTGTACGACCCGGCCGGCTATGCACTGAACGCCATCACCCTGCAAAAGCGCTATTCGAAGGACAATGAACGCCATGCGCGCATCGACCTGGCCCGCAAGTTCGACATCGCCACCCTGAAATTCGGCGCCAAGGTCAGCCGCCGCGAAAAAACCAATGACACGGATCAATGGGCGTATAACAGCAGCAAGGCTTCCAGCGGCAATTACTGGGGCGCCGGTTCCACCTCGATGAGCGCCTTCGTGCAGGGCCACCATCTCGACTACGACCTGGGCAACATCGGCGTGGCGCTGGACCCGGCCCTGATACGCGCCAGGGTCGCCGGACTGGACCGTGACAAGGCGCGCCTGGCCACCGAGTCCATCATCAACGATTACCGCATGCATGAAGACATCAACGCCATGTATGTGCAAAACAGCTACGACTTCGACGCCTGGCACATCCTGGGCGGCGTGCGCGCCGAACGCACCAGTTTCGAGGCGGCCGGCTCGCAGGTGGACAGCGCCGGGTTGGCCACGGCCTTGACGCGCGAACGTTCATACACCAATTGGCTGCCGAACCTGCAAGCCCGTTATGACGTGGATCAAAAAACCAGCGTGCGGGCCGCGTGGACGCAAGCCGTCGTGCGCGCCAACTTCAGCCAGCTGGCGCCCGGCATCAGCCTGGCCAGCAATACGGAAGCCGTGATCGGCAACCCGGACTTGAAACCCTTGAAAGCCAACAACCTGGACCTCGGTATCGAAAGAGTCCTGGGCAACGACGGCGTGATGTCGGCCTACGGCTTCTACAAGGACATCAAGAATTTTACGTACACGACCAACCTGGCCGGCACGGGCCAATGGACGGGCTACACGACGGCCACCTCGTATGCGAACGGCGACGCGGCCAAAGTGAAAGGCATCGAACTGGCCTACATGCAGCCGCTGCGCATGCTGCCGGCGCCGTTCAACAAGCTGCTCGTCGGCGTCAACGGCACCCTGAGCACCTCGAGCGCGCAGATCGGCCGCTATGACAAGGCCAGCAAGCAACAGATGAGCCGCGACATCCGTCTGCCGGGCCAGTCGAACCAGGTGATGAATGTGATGCTGGGCTATGAAACGGGGCCCGTCAGCGCCCGCCTGGCACTCAACTACAAGTCGCCCTACCTGCTGGAAATGGGCAACGATATCCTCGACCCCAGCCAGGACCGTATCGTGGACAGCCAGAAGCAGCTCGATTTCTCGCTGTCGTACCAGATCAACAAGCAGTTCCAAGTGGTCCTTGAAGCGGCCAACCTGAACAACGAGAAATACTATGTCTACCAGGGCACGAAGCAATACAACGTGCAGAACGAACAATACGGCCGCACGTTCAAAGTGAGCCTGAAAGCGAGCGCCTTCTGATGATGATCAATAACATGAAAAAGACCGTACTCTGCAGCGCTGTGCTGGCCGCCTTCTGCCTGGGCGGCAGCGCGCAGGCCGCCCCTGCCCAAGCCGTCCCCACTTTCACGCAGGAGGCGGAAGAACTGGCGCGCCTGCCCGGCGGCGGCTGGCTGACCCTGGACAAGCACGGCCTGCGCCTGTTCGATCCTGCGGGCAAGGAGCTGGACCGCATCGCCGTGCGCGCCAAGCAGCTCGACACGCGCATTGACGGCAATCAAGTGCTGGCCGTGTTCCTGGAAGCGGACACGCAGCGCCCGCTGCCCGTCTCCGTGAACGTGCAAGCCGGCAAGCTGGTCAAATTGGCGCCGTTTCCCGTGCCCACGTTTTCCGTGGAAGCGTCGTGTTTGTACCGCGACGCCCAGCAGCTGGCCCATCTGTTCTTGATCGGCAAGGATGGACAGGCGGAACAGTGGGTGATGCAGGGCGAGCAGCGCAGCCTGGTACGCAAACTGGCCCTGCCCCCGCACGCCAAGCATTGCCGCGCCGACGATGGCGCGCAGCGCCTGCTGGTGAGCGAGGCTAACATGGGCGTCTGGGCGTATGAGGCCGAGTCCGAAGGCATGGGCAAGCGCGAAGTGGTGGCGCTGCGCAAGCCGTATGGCCAGCTGGACGGCGGCGCCGGCGCCCTGGCCGTGCTGCCCGGCGGCGTGGCCGTGCTCGACGGCAAGGCGGAAAAGCTGCACCTGTTTGCCCACCAGGACGACCGGTGGACGGCGCAGCCGGCCCAAACGGTCGCCTTGAACGTGCGCAAGGGCGACAGCCAGCTGGCGCTGGACAAGGACGCATTGCTGCTGCGCGGCAAGAACAGCTGGCAGGCGCGGCCCTTGAAATGGGCCGGCAAGGCGGAAATGCAGCCTGCGGTGGCCATCATCGCGCCGCAAGCGCAGACGGAACCGATGGCGCGCCAGGGCGATGCGGCCGACGACCCGGCCATCTGGCTGTCCAGCAACCGGGCCGACTCGCGCATCCTCGGCACCAACAAGAAGCAGGGCTTGCTCGTCTACGACCTGCACGGTAAACAGACGCAGCTGCTGGAAGTGGGACGCCTGAACAACGTCGACGTGCGCCAGAACATCCAGTTGAGCGGCCGCAAGGTCGACCTGGCTGTGGCCACGCAGCGCGACGACAACAGCATGATGTTGTTCACGATCAATGCCAGCGGCGAGGTGGCGGAAGCGGGCCGCTTCGCGACTGGCCTGAAAAGCATCTACGGCATGTGCTTGTACCAGCCGGCCGGCGGCGGCGTGCAAGCGTTCATCAACGACAAGGACGGCACCTTCCAGCAGTACAGCATCGGCCTGGAAGACAACAAGTTCAGCGCGACTCTGTTGCGCAGCTTCAAGGTCGCCACGCAGCCGGAAGGCTGCGTTGCCGACGACGCCAACGCGCGCCTGTTCCTGGGCGAGGAAACACGCGGCGTGTGGACCACCTCGGCCGACGCCGCCAAGCCCGACGCCCTCGCCATGGTCTTGCCCGTCGGCCCGCACCTGGCGGCCGACGTGGAAGGCATGGCCATCTACCGCCAGCCGGGCGCCAAGCCCGGCACCGGCTACCTGGTCGTCTCCAGCCAGGGCGACAGCAGCTACGTCGTGCTCGACGCACAGGCGCCGTACAAGGTGCGCGGCCGCTTCAAGGTGGGATTCAACTTGCCCGCCGGCATAGACGGCACCTCGGAAACGGATGGCCTCGACGTCACGTCCGCCAACCTGGGCGGCGCGTATGCGCAAGGCATGCTGGTGATCCAGGACGGCTACAAGCGCCTGCCCGACGGGCCGCAGAACTTCAAGTATGTGGCGTGGGGGGATGTGGCGAAGGCCTTGAAGCTGGACTAGTGACACGGGGCCGGCCCGCACCGGCCGCCCCAGCGTTCTCCCGCCGCTGCACCCAGGACCGGCGCTACGCCGCGCGCCGCATATCGATGGCGAAGGGCAGGTCTTTGCCATCGAAACCCACCTTCCCGGTCACGGCCAGGCGCTGCGCCGATAGTTCCACCAGGCGCAGGTCCGCCACGTCGCGGTATTCCATCATATAGAGACTGCATTCACAGTCCGTATTGCCGGCATCGACGGCCAGCCCGTGCAGGGGCGCGGTATCCGTGCCCGCCACGAGCAAGCCCTGCAAAAGGAATGTGGGCGGATACAGCGCCCACGACCAGGGCGCGTCCTCGTCTTCCGTCAGCCGCATGAACTCGTCGTCGTCGGCCTCGATCCTGATATTGATTTCCAGCATGCCGTCGGCGCGTGCCGACACGCTGATCCGGGATTTCGCGGCATCCACGGCAAAATTGGTGTCGCCGATACTAAATACATGCATTCAACACTACTCCATCGTAACAAGTCAGGACACCGCGGCACGCACGGAAAGTGTTCCCGTCGCGCCCGGCTGGGTCAAGGACATGCACAGCACCCAGCTGTACCTGAGCCGCCCCTCGCGCAAAATGGCGTAAGACGAGGTCGCCATATCGCCCTGCCTGTCCTCGGCTTTCTGCATCACGGTGTAGCCGGTGCTTGCCGGAGGAAGCCACCGTTCAAACTCGCGCTTCAAATCGGCTGGAGCTATCTGTTTCACCACAACGGCGCAGGTTTGCGGCTGCGTGACCACTACCGTAAAGCGGCCGCCTGTTTCCCTCGTGGACCAGGACTTGCCAGGCACATCATCCGGCAGTGCCCGCGCCTCTTTTGACGTCACCTCGACCAGCTTCACACGCCTGACTGCCGTTCCGATCTGCTGCACATCCCCTTGAGAAGGCACGCAAACGCCGAGAAACAACTGCATCGCCAATGTTTCAACGGTTTCAGGCTCTGCCGCGCGGACGCCGCAACTGGCACCCAAGGCGAGCGCCAGCATCGTGCATCCGACGAGTTTTTTCCCGTATTGCCCCTTAACTGCGTCTCTCATTTGTTCCCTCATTTGCGTCATCAAGCCGCACCGGCAAGCAGGCAGGCAAAGCGCTGTGCCAGCATGGTCCATCGTTCCCGGAGACCGGCCTCGGCGTTGAATGCCGAGGCCTTGCAATAGGCCAGCAACTCTTCGCAACGCGTCTTGCTGAGCGAAATATTCCCCGATTCCATACAGGCATCCATGCCGCAACATGCGCCGGCAAGGTACACGTCGAGATAAGCGACGCCACCGCGCTGCAGCAGCTCCTGCGCCAATTCAGCCACCACGCTCCTCACGCACCAGGCTTCCTTCGCCCACTGCGTCTCCGCGCGGTACAGGGCGGCAATCAGCGGCAAGGAGCATGCCTGCGTATTCTCTTCGAAATAATCGCCTATGACGGTGCGAAACGCCATGTTGGCATCGTCGAAATCGGCCCCATGCCTGCCATTCCAGGCAAAGGCAATTTTCGCTTCGGATGAGGGGGTATAGGATGCAACGTAATCCACTGCCAGTGCTGTCATAATCTCAATTCATGCCGATTCAGGCTCTGCCCATTCCCGTGGACTGCTTGCCAGCCAGCGGACATGCGCGGGCAATCCATCAATCGCCCTGCTGTTGCCAAAACGCCTTGCCACCCTTGATATAGATCAAGGCACTGGCAGAACCCTCTTTCGCCACCACGATTCCATCCGTTTTCAGCCTGAGGGATTTTTCATGATAGCTGTGCTGCAACGATCCCTTGTCTTCCACCTGCCACACTTCCAGCCAGGCGAAATCGTCACCGCCGCTGGACAAGGCATGTCCGGCACCGACGATGAGGGGCGCCGTCTTTTGCCTGAACAGGAAAACGATGCCCTCCTTCTTGCTGTCCTTGTTCCTGACGAGCACGGCCAGATCACCCTTGCCATCGCCGTCGAAATCGCCGCGCAGGACGAACGGGTTCATGCGGGCATTGACTTCGACGGGCTCGCGCCTGCCCAGGTTATCGAGCTGTTGCGTCGCCCAGACCGGCAATTGCGCCTGCGGCGGCAAGGCTTGCGCACCGGCCATGCCGGCGGCGCACACCAAGGCGACTGTCACTGCCATGCTTGTGCAATTCATCAGACGGCTCCATCAGGATGAGGAATCGGGGTAGCGCCCGGCGGGTCCGGGCGTGCAGCCAGAATAGCATTATCAGAAAATACTTGCACTATCTCAACAGTGCCCGCACCGCATCGCGACGTGGCGCGGGCGAATAAATTGCTGCCCGTTACAGATCTGCCAGCGACTGGCGGCCTGTGGCGTATTAAAATGGCGCCCCATGACCTCCCCCGCCTCGACCTCCCCCCTGCCCGACAGCGTGCTGCTCCCTTCCCTGGCCGTCCTGGGAGGGCAGATTTCCGTCAATCTGGGGGCGGCGATCGCGAAAAACCTGTTTCCCGTCATCGGCGTCGAGGGCATCACGGCGTACCGGGTGGGGTTTTCGGCGCTGATCCTGCTGGCCATCTTCCGCCCCTGGCGTTACCGGCTGACGCGCAAGGATGTGCTGAATCTGCTCGTCTACGGTTCCGTGCTGGGGCTGATGAATTTATTGATCTACCGGGCGTTTGCGCTCATACCGATCGGCATTGCGGTGGCCATCGAAGTGACGGGGCCGCTGGCCGTAGCCATGCTGTCGTCACGCCGGCCGCGCGATTTGCTGGCGGTGGCGTGCGCCGTGTTTGGCTTGTATCTGCTGCTGCCCCTGCAGGGCAGTCCGGGCAGCCTGGACCCTGTCGGCGTGGCGTATGCGCTGGGGGCGGCGCTGTGCTGGGCCTTGTACATCATCTTCGGCAAGCGCGCCTCGGCCTTGCAGGGCGGGCAAGCCGTGGCCTGGGGCATGACGGTGGCGGCCATGGTGACGGTGCCCGTCGGCGTTGCGTATTCGGGCACGGCCCTGCTGGCGCCATCGATTGCGCTGATGGGCCTGGCCATTGCCATGCTCTCCAGCGCCCTGCCGTATTCGCTGGAAATCTTTGCCCTGCGCCGCTTGCCGCGAGGCGTGTTCGGCATGTTCAGCAGCGCGGCGCCGGCCGTCAGCGCACTGGCGGCCATGGCCGTGCTGGGAGAGCTGCTGAGCCTGACCCAGTGGCTGGCCATCGCCTGCATCGTGTTTGCCTCGGCCATGGCGGCGCTGGGCGCACAGGGCGGCAAGCGCTAGCGGTGTCGAGCCAGTTCCGCTGTGCTGACTGCGCCACGCCCGCGCTTGGCCGCCTGGCATGGTTGCATCACATGGTTGCATCACTAACGGGCAGGTTTGGATGCCCGCCTGTAAAATGCGTCATTGCTTGCCATATCGCGCACTTCCGCCTCACCGATGACATCCACATATCTTTTTCGCCGGTTCTCCCCTCTTGCCGCGGCGGCCCTGCTGCTGGCGCCCGCCGCCATGGTAAATGCGGCCGCTCCCGCCGCCTTGAAAGGCAATGCCGAAGCGGGCAAGGCCGCGTTTCGCAAGTGCGCCTCCTGTCACCAGGTAGGGCCTGCGGCGCGCGGCGGCTTCGGCCCCAAGCTGACGGGGGTGATCGGCCGCAAGGCCGGCGCCACCACCGACTATAAATACTCGGCCGCCATGAAGAACGCGAATCTCGTCTGGACCGAACAAAACCTGGCCAGCTTCCTGCAAGCACCGAGCGACTTCATTCCTGGAAACAACATGCGCTTCTGGGGCATCGGCAATGCGCAGCAAGTGGCCGATCTGCTGGCCTACCTGCGCACGCAGTAATCGCATGAAATAAGCGGATGTAAGCAGCGATAAGCGAATGTAAGCAGCGCGCATGCATGCACGGGCACACGGCATCAAGTCCTGACGCCAGATCAAGCTCCCAGCGCCTGCAGCACGCCCTTGCGCTTCTTGTGCGCCGCCTCATAGTCGCGCAGGCGCCGTAACTGGGCGGCGGAAAGACCGCCCAGCTTGTCGCGGATCTGCGCCACCGTCAAATGCTGGTAGCCGGCAATGGGCAGGTCTGACGCTGGCGCATCCGAGCCTGGGCTGCTGGTATTTTTCCGCTCGGGCACCGCCCGCGTTTCCCCCGCCTGCGCCCTTTGCTTGTTCACGATGCGGGCGGCCACTTCATCCTCGCGGCCCCGATAGCGCCCTTCCTGCCTGAACTCTTTTTCCAGCTTCCTGAATTCGCGCTCGCGCTTGGGACTGGCACCGGCTGGCATGCGCCCTCCCACCTAAGGCTTGGCGGGCAGCTTGCGCACGCACAGATAGATGGAATACAGCGCCGCCAGCCCCACCAGCACGTACACGCCGCGCGACGCCGTCGTCATGGCGCCCAAGATGCGGGCCACGATGTCGATGTCGAACAGGCCCACGAGCGCCCAGTTCAAGCCGCCCACGATCAGCAGGATCATCGAGATCCAGTCGACCACATTCAGGCGCTTTGCCGTCATTTCCTCGTTTGCAGCACCGTCCGATCCTGCCTGGATATTCGCCATGTCAACCTCCTGTGGATAAGAAGAATGACCCGCCGCCGGGTCTGTACAAGAAACAGTGTAGGCGGGCCAACCGTGGGCGCCAGTCGGACGATGCCGGGTATGGAAGTAGGATAACTCTGTAATGCGGTGGGTGATTTTATCCGGCAACACCCCTTGCGCACGCGCGCCCATGCCGGCACGTCCTTGCCCGCTGTGGCCCAAGCTGTTGCTAAACAGGCAGTGACTAATTCCAATATGGAAATATTTATAGATTACTTAGTACCGCACTGCTACACTCATTTCACCCCAGCAACTTCAGGGGCAAGCGCCGCGCCCCGCCGCCGCATGGGGCACGGCCACCATGGGACAACAGCTGAGGGGACATGAATATTTCAAACATACGCATCGGTGTACGGCTGACGACAGGCTTTTTGCTCACTTCGCTTTTGCTGGCTGTGGTCGTCGGCATCAGCACCTGGCAATTGTCGACGGTCAGCGGCGAAATCGACAGCAGCGTGAACCAGCGCTACGCGCGCATCGCGCAATTGCAGGCCACGCGCAACAGTACGCTGGCGCCGTCCGCCCTAAGCGACCTCGACCAGCAGATCGCCGCGCAGTCGGCCCTGATGCGCGCGGCGGCCGGGACGGCCATGGCGCGCGCGCGCGATACGAGCATGCTGATCATCGCGCTGGGCCTCGTCGGCGGCGTGCTGAGCCTGGCGACGGCCTGGTTCATCAGCAGCGGCATCGTGCGGCCCTTGCGGCATGCAGTCAAGGTGGCGCGCAAGGTGGCCGGAGGCGACTTGAGCGAGCATATCCGCGTCGATTCCGGCGATGAAGTGGGGCAATTGCTGCAGGCGCTGAAGGACATGAACACGAGTTTGATCAATATCGTCGGCGAGGTGCGCGGCGGCACGCACGAGATCGCGGGCGCCTCGGGCGAGATCGCCGCCGGCAACCTGGACCTGTCGCAGCGCACGCAGGCGCAAGCGAGTTCGCTGGAACGCACGGCCGCCTCGATGGAAACGCTGACGGGCACCGTCAAGCAAAATGCGGACCACGCGCGGCAAGCCAACCAGCTGGCGCAATCGGCCGCCGACGTGGCCGGCAAAGGGGGTACAGTGGTGGCAGAAGTCATCGATACCATGAGCGCGATCAATGCGTCGTCGAAAAAGATCGTTGACATCATCGGCGTCATCGACGCCATCGCCTTCCAGACAAATATCCTGGCCCTGAACGCGGCCGTGGAAGCGGCGCGGGCCGGGGAACAGGGGCGCGGCTTTGCCGTCGTGGCCGCGGAAGTGCGCACCCTGGCGCAGCGCTCGGCCGGGGCGGCGCGGGAAATCAAGCAGCTGATCGGCGACTCCGTCGAGCGGGTCGACGCGGGCGCGCGCCTGGTCGACACGGCCGGCGCCACCATGCGCGACATCGTGGCCAGCGTGCACCGGGTAACAAATATCATGGGCGAAATCAGCGTGGCCAGCGGCGAGCAATTGTCGGGCATCGAACAAGTCAATGCCGCCATCGTGCAGATGGAGCAGGTGACGCAGCAAAACGCGGCCCTGGTGGAACAGGCGTCGACGGCGGCGGCCAGCATGCAGCAGCGCGCCACCTTGCTGTCGGGCACGGTGGGCATCTTCAAGCTGAGCCGTGATCAGCTTCCCGCCCAAGTGGCGCACGGCATCAGCCTGGTGGCCGTGCAGGCTACCCGGGCGGTTACCGCGCCGGCAAACCGGCCTGCCGCAAGCGTTAGAGCGCGGCGGAAAGCCTGAGTTCCCCCGCCACGGCGGCTCAGTCGGGACTACGCTACAGCCGCTTGTACATGATGGTGGTGGCGTCCAGCCGGTCGCCGGCCGGCGCCAGCGCATAGCCGGGGATGCTGCCCGCCGCCACGTAGCCGAGCGACAGATACAGCGCTTGCGCATGGTCATCGCTGCGCGTGTCCAGGGTCAGCAGGCTGCGCGGCAACAGGCGCGCCTGGTCTTCCAGCACCCGCATCAGCTGGCGCGCGATGCCGTGGCGGCGGTAAGCGGGCGCGACGAGCAGCTTGCGCACTTCGGCCCGGTGCGCCTGGTTGGGGTTGGTATCCCAGTCCAGCTGCACGGCGCCCGCCAGCACCCCTTCCACTTCGGCCACCAGCAGCAGGCGCACGCCGCGCGCCACGGCCGGCAAGACGTTGTCGGTCCAGAATGCCCGGCTGGCCGCCGCGTCAAAGGGCAAGATGAAACCGATGCTGGCGCCGTCGTGCACGCAGGCCTGCAGCAAGGCGCCCAGCTCCGGCAGGCGCTCACGAATATCGGCGGAAGTAAACAGACGCAGCAAGGGTGGCATGGCGGCCTCAGACGAGAAAGAGAACATAGCGGGCGCCGCTGTCCGGCGGCGTGACAAAAGCGCTGGGGCCGTGCAGCTGGTAGCGCAGGCAGTCGCCTGCCAGCAAGTCGTGGGATTTGCCATCGACCGTCACGTTGAGCTTGCCTTCCTGCAGCAGCAGATGGTGTTCCATGCCGGGCCGGGGCGAGGCGGCATACGATATCGTCAAGCCGGCGCCGAGCGTGCATTCGAGCGCTTCGCCGGCCAGGTCGCGCGACGGCGGCGAGACGCAGCGGCGAATAAAACCGGTGTCCGGGTCCGTCCACACGCTTTGCTGTGCCCGCCGCAGCAGGGGCGGGAAATCGTCCTCGACCATGCGCAGCAGGCGCGACATGGCCAGGCCATAGGCCGTACACAGCTTGCCCAGCACGGCTGTCGTCGGGCTGACGTCGCCGTTTTCCAGGCGCGACAGGGTGGCGCGGCTGACCTGGCTCACGTTCGCCAGCTGGTCCAGCGACCAGCCCCGCTCCACGCGCAACTGTTTCAGGCGCGCCGCCAGCCGCTGTTCGGCGTTGTCTTCGTTTGCAATATGATTTTCCATATATGGGAATTTATTCCATATATGGAACACAGTCAAGCCGCGTGCGCCCGCTAGCCGCCCATGCGCGAGGCGTGGCGGCACAGCTCCAGGAAACCGGCCAGGCGCGGCGAGAGGATTTTTTTCGATTGCCGGATCAGATAAAAATTGCGTTCCAGGGGCGGCAGCATGGTGTCCAGCTCCACCAGTTGCCCGCTGGCCAGCAAATCGGCCACGACGACGCGCGACAGGCAGGCGATGCCCAGGCCGGCCGCCGCGCCGTACTTGATGGCTTCCGAATTGCTGAACTCGCCCGCGGGGCGCAGATAGTGCAGGTAGGGCACCAGCGCCTGCTCCACGGCTTCGCGCGTGCCCGAACCCGCCTCGCGCAGCAGCCAGCCCGCCTGGTTCAGCTCGGCAAAGCTGAGCAGGTGGCGCAGCTGCGCCAGCGGGTGCGCGGGCGCGGCCACGATCAGCATCTGGTCCGTCAGCCAGGGTTCCACCAGCAAGCCAGGTTCATGGCACGGCCCTTCGATCAGGCCGATGTCGACGCGAAATGCCGCCACGGCGGCCGCAATGTCGGCCGTGTTGGCGATCGTCACCTGCGGAATGCTGCGCCCGTACTGCTGCGCCGCCTGCGCCAGGATCTGCGGCAATAAATAAATGCCGATGGTCGTGCTGGCGCCGATCTGCAGGCTGACGGGCACGGACGGGTCGGCGCCCGCGAACTGGCGCTCGATGCTGGCGGCCCCGTCGCGCATCTGCCGCGCCTGCGGCAACAGCAGGCGGCCATTGTCGTTGAGCACCAGCCGCTTGCCGACGCGGTCGAACAGCTGCGCGCCCAGCAGGGTTTCCAGTTCGTTCAGGGACGCGCTGGTGGCCGATTGCGACAGCGCAATCTGTTCGGCGGCCGCGCTGGTGCTGCCCGTGTCGGCCACGGCGAGGAAAATCTGCAGTTGCCGCAAGGACAAGGCCATGGTGCTGCGCTCCTTCTTTACCTATTTTTCAGGTTAAACATACAAAAACAATCCGTTTTACCATTTAATAGCCTCACTGTACAGTCATGCCATACGCATAAAAACATGGAGTACGGCATGTCTTCCCTATCGACGACCACGAATACCACGAGTTTTTCCGACCGCTACGGCCGCCTCCTGCCCGGCCTGCTGCTGAGCGGCATCATCGCCTGGGGCGCCATTGCGCTGGGCAAGCTGGCATGGATGCAAAGCCACGGCATGAGCGCGCTGACCCTGGCCATCATGCTGGGCATCGTGCTCGGCAACAGCGTCTACGCGCGCCTGGCGCCCACCTGCGGCGCGGGCGTGGCTTTTTCCAAGCAGACGTTATTGCGACTGGGCATCATCCTGTATGGCTTCCGTTTGACCTTCCAGGATATCGGCCAGGTAGGCCTGGCCGGCATCGCCATCGACGCGCTGGTGCTGGCGTCCACGTTCGGCCTGGCCATGTTCCTCGGCACCAGGGTGTTCAAGCTGGAGCGCAACAGCGCCATCCTGATCGGCGCCGGCAGCTCGATCTGCGGCGCGGCGGCCGTGATGGCGACGGAACCCGTCGTCAAAGGCCGCAGCGAGGACGTCACCGTGGCCGTCTCGACCGTCGTGGTGTTCGGCACCATCGCCATCTTCCTGTATCCCTTGCTGTACCGGTGGAACCTGGACTGGCATGTGCTGGGCGCCACGCCCACGGCGTTCGGCGTGTACATCGGTTCTACCGTGCATGAAGTGGCGCAGGTGGTGGCGGCCGGCAAGTCGATCGGCCAGGAAGCGGCGAACGCGGCCGTGATCACCAAGATGGTACGCGTGATGATGCTGGCACCGTTCCTCGTCATCCTGTCGGCCGTGCTGGCGCGCGGCAAGAGCAAGGCGGGCGGCAACGGCAAGGCGGCCAAACTGGCCATCCCCTGGTTTGCCTTCATTTTTATTGCCGTGGTGGCGTTCAACTCGCTGGGCTGGCTGGCCAGCCCCGTCGTGGCCGCCGTCAACGACATCGACACGGCCCTGCTGGCCATGGCCATGGCGGCCCTGGGACTGACGACGCATATGTCGGCCATCCGCCGCGCCGGCATCAAGCCCCTGCTGCTGGCCGGCCTGCTGTTCTGCTGGCTGATCGCCGGCGGCGCCGCCATCAACCATGTGGTGGCCAGCCTGTTCGCATGAACACGATGAACCGCTTGATCTGGCACAAGCCCGGGCAAATACTGCTTGCAAGCACACAATGAACCGCTACAATAAAACAACCACGGTTCATCAACGGGTCACCATGAGGACATCGGCGACAGACTATGCAGAATCGGGCGCGGAGCACGGCGCCTTGCGCAGCGGCGCCGCCGCCCGGCTGGCCGGCGTGCCGGTGGAAACCCTGCGCGTCTGGGAACGCCGCTACGGCATTGCCGCCACGCAGCGCTCGGCCAGCGGCCAGCGCCTGTATTCCGCCAGCCAGGTACGCCGGCTGGGGCTGATCAAGCAACTGGTCGACCTGGGCCACAACGTGGGCATGCTGGCCCACTTGCCGCAAGACAGCCTGCAACAGCTGCTGGCGCCGCCCGACGCCGTTTCCGCGCCCCTCCTGCCGCGCCCGCTGCGCCTGGCCCTCGTCGGCACGACCTTGCCGATGCGCATGTCCAGCGACTTGCGCGGCACGGCCAGCATGCCCGCCTGCGACGTGGTGCGCGTCTGCGACAGCCTGGCCGAGGCGCCGCAAGCCTTGCTGGGCGCGCGCGCCGACATCATCATGCTGGAAATTGCCGAACTGGGCGACGACGCCCTGCCGCCGATCCGCGCGGCCAGCGTGGCGGGCGCCGCGCGCGCCATTGTCGTGCTGTATCACTTCGGCGCCAGCGCCACCATCGCCCGCCTGCGCGCCGAGAATTGCCTGCTGGCGCGCGAACCGGCCGCACCGGCCGACATCCTGCGCATGTGCGCCGGCGCGCTGGCCGGCGCCAGCCCGGCGGCCGCGCACGCCGCCACGCCGCTGCCGCCCGTGCCGCCCTGCCGTTTCGACGCCCAGGCGCTGGCCGCCATCACGGCCGCCACGCCCACCGTGGCCTGCGAATGTCCGCGCCACCTGGCCGAGATCCTGCTGATGGTGGGCAGTTTCGAGCGCTACAGCCTGCACTGCGCCACGCGCCACCCGGACGACGCCCTGCTGCACGAGGAACTGGCGCATGCCACGGGCCAGGCGCGCGCCATGCTGGAGGCGGCCATGGACCGGCTGGCGCGCGCCGAAGGACTGCCGCTGCCGGCGGGCGCGCATGGATAGGGCGCGCCACATCGCCGTCGTCGGCGCCGGCATCGCCGGCCTGTCCTGCGCCAGCGCCTTGCAGCATGCGGGCGTGCAAGTGACCGTCTTCGACGCGGCCGGCACGGCGGCGGGCCGCATGGCCACGCGGCGCGCCGATGACTGGCAGTGCGACCACGGCGCCCAGTATTTCACGGCCCGCTCGGCCACCTTCCGAGCGGAAGTGGCGCGCTGGCAATTGGCCGGCGTGGCCGCCCTGTGGACGCCGCGCCTGTGCCTGCTGGCGGCCGACGGCAGCGCGCACGCGCCGGCCGGCGTCATCGAACGCTTCGTCGGCATGCCGCGCATGAGCGCGCCCGCGAAATGGCTGGCCAGCGGCCTGCCGTTGCAGTTGCAAACCTGCGTCACCGGCCTGCAGCGCGGCGCGGACGGCTGGCAACTGCAAACGCGGGAGCTGGGCCTGCTGGACCAGGTCTACGACGCCGTCGTGCTGGCCATCCCCGCGCCGCAGGCCCTGCCCCTGCTGCAGGCGCATGCCCCGCACCTGGCCAGCCTGGCGGCCGGCGCCACCATGCAGCCGTGCTGGGCCGTCATGGCCCGCCATGCGCAGCCGCTGCAGCTGCCCTTCGACGCGGCCTTCATCAACCACGGCCCGCTGCGCTGGATCGCCCGCAACAACAGCAAGCCGGGACGCAGCGGCCAGGAAAGCTGGCTGCTGCACGCCCAGCCCGACTGGAGCGCGGCGCATCTGGACATGCCCGGGGAACAGGTGGCGCAGGCGCTGCTGCACGCCTTCGCCCGGCTCGGCGCGCCGGCGCCGCAGGCGTGGAACGCCCACTGCTGGCAGCATGCGGCCACGGCCGGGGGCAAGGATGCGCTGTTTGCCTGGCATGGCCGCGCGCGCCTGGGCCTGTGCGGCGACTGGCTGCAGGGCGGCACCGTGGAAGGCGCCTGGCTCAGCGGCCGCGCCCTCGCCGCCCACCTGCTGGTGGCGGCCGAGGCGGCGGCGCTGGTGGCGGGTCTGGCGGACGACGCCGCCGCGCTGCCGGTGCCGGCCTGAGCCTGCCGCAAGGCCGGCCGGCGCGCAGGCGCAAAACTTCGTACAATAAGCGTGTTTTGCCTTTTCAAACCGGCCACGGCCCCATCCAGGAACATCCATGCATCTCTCGAACTGGCTGCTTTTCTGCAGCGTCGCTCTGCTCGTCACGTTTTCGCCCGGCCCCGCCGTCCTGCTGGCCATTTCGAATGCCATCGCCGTCGGCCCGCGGCGCGCGATGATCAGCAGCATGGGCAACGGTTTTGGCCTGTTCATCATTTCCGGCGTGGCCATGGCCGGCATGGGCGTGGTGCTGGCCACCTCGGCCACCGCCTTCATGCTGCTGAAACTGGCCGGCGCCCTCTATCTCGTGTACCTGGGCGTCAAGCAATGGCGCAGCAAGACCAGCATCGTGGCCGACGCGCCCGTGCTGCAAGGGGCCGCGAATCCGAATTCCTTCTGGAAACTCTTCCGCCAGGGCTTGACGGTGGCGCTGACGAACCCGAAAGCCATCCTGTTCTTTTCGGCCCTGTTCCCGCAATTCATCACGCCGGGCGAACCCGTGGCCATCCAGTTCACCGTGCTGACGACCTCGTTTGTCGCCTGCGCCATGCTGGCCCATCTGTTCTACGCCAACCTGGCGCGTTTGCTGAAAAGCCAGCTGGCCGCGCCGGGCCGGGCCAAACTGTTCAACCGCATCTCGGGCGGCGCCTTCGTGCTGCTGGGCCTGAGCCTGCTGCGCCTGCGCGCCAAGGCCGCGTAACGTCACTGCGCTGACAGAAACGCCTCGATGCTGGCCGCCAGGGCCAGCGGCGTTTCATTCATCGGATAGTGTCCCGCGTTGGCCAGCACCTGCAGCCGGGCCTGCGGGTACCACGCCAGATACGTGCGGCGCATCAGGGCCGCATCGAAACGGGGGTCGTGCTCGCCCACCAGCGCCAGCAAGGGCAGTTTCGGCGCCGCCCGCATCACTTCGCCGCTGAAATCCGTGCCGCTCCACGCCAGGAAACTGGCGGCGAACGCGGCCTGATCCGAACTTTCCCACGAGTATTGCGCCTTCCAGTCCAGCCAGGCCGCGGGCAAGCGCCCGCCCGTGCTGCGGGCGATGATGGCGCGGCGCGCCGCCACGCTGCCGCTGGCGTCGAGAAACAGTTGCCGCGCCGCCCCGTCGAAAGCCACGCCGCAGCTGGGAACGGGCGCCACGGCCACCAGCTTGCGCAAGCGCAAAGGCGCCAGCAAGGCCAGCTTTTCCAGCGCCATGCCGCCCATGGAGTGGCCGACCACGCTGAAAGTGGCCAAGCCCAGCGCATCGGCCAGCGCCAGCGCGTCGCGGGCCACTTCGTCCATCGAGTAATCGCCCTGCGCGCCGCGCATGCCGCCGTAGCCGCGGTTGTCCATGAAGACGTAGCTGAAGGCGGCGCCATCGAGGGCCGTTTCCATCGGCGCGAACGCCTGCGCGTCGCCAAACCAGCCGTGCAGGACGATGACGGCGTGGGGACCATGGCCCACGCGGTGACAGGTATTGTGCATATGCATCCTTGAATGAGGGAAAGCCTGCATGGTAGCGATGCAGGCAACGGCCCGCCTTCGATGCCAGGTCAAATACTGTAGAGTACGGGCCATGGATGATTTTTATACGGAAGTGCCGCGCGCACTGATCGCCACCGCGCGCGATTACGCGGCCGGCGAGCTGTTTCCCGAGCATCAACATGCGCGTGGGCAATTTGCCTATGCGGCGCGGGGCGCCATCAGCGTGCACACGCCGCAGGGCAGCTGGCTGGTGCCGCCGCAGCGCGCCTGCTGGGTACCGGCACAGCTGTCGCACGGCATGCGCATGCACGGGGGCGTGGCCATGCACAATGTGTTTATCGACGATGCCGCCATTGCCCGCAGCCGCTTGCCGCCCCATTGCCAGGTGCTTGAGGTGTCGCCGCTGCTGCGCCAGCTGCTGGCCGAAGCGGTGACCGTGGACGCCTTGTATGCGGCAGCGTCGCGCGCCGGACGATTGATGGCCCTGCTGCTCGACGAGATCGCCGCTGCCAGGCCCTTGCCCCTGAGCGCGCCGCTGCCGCAGGACGCACGGCTGGCGCGCCTGTGCATGGAATTGCTGCGGCAGCCAAGCCTGGACAGCGGCCTGGACGCGATGGCGGCGCGGGCCGGCATGAGCCGGCGCACCTTTACGCGGCTGTTCCGCGCCCAGACGGGCCTGGGATTCGCCCAATGGCGCCAGCAAGCGTGCCTGCTGGCCGCCATCGCACGCCTGGCCGACGGCCAGGCCGTCACGCGCATCGCCCTCGACCTCGGCTACGCCAGCCCCAGCGCTTTTACAGCGGCCTTCCGCCGCATGCTGGGCCGGGCGCCCAGCGCGTATTTAGGTCAAGATACGCTGCCTTAGAGCGCCCACCAAACCTCCTGCTTGCCATGATAATAACAACACCTTACACTAACGCATTCCGACCGCCCACTATCGAGTACTGACCCGCATTCGAACATAGTAAAAGCGGTCCTTTTGTCGATCCTTTGAAAGCCAGCATGCAAAATCGCAACCATCTTCTTTCTGCAGTGCTACTTCTGATCACGTCCCTCCTGAGCGGGTGCGCAACCACAGGTAGTGATGGCGTAGTGGAAATCGGCCCGAACCTCTATATGATTGGCGGACTCGGAAAATTTACCGATTTTTCAAGCAGCGGCGTGAAGGCCCGCATGTTCCAAGAAGGTAATAAATTTTGTGCGACCAAAGGGAAACAAATCGAAGCTGTTGGCAGCACTGGGAAGGACTCTGGCTACGGGACTTATGCTTCTGCCGAAGTGCAATTCCGGTGTATTTAATGCAAGAGCCTGCACTACCTTATCAAACAGGCTACAAACTCCGTCCAGATGAGCAACATGCCGATCGAGCATTGCTACTTAGCAAGGGATCTCGGCAGAGATCGCACGCTACAGCCTTGAGTCACGCAAGAGGCCTGGCCTATTGCACTGAGACGGAAACGAACCGGTCAATTTTTCAGGCTGCCCCTCCGCCATGAACGAAGGGCGTATACTGATCAAGCGCTGCTTGTTCTCGCCTGCCCCCCCCCATATCTGCTTGACGCACGTCACCATATTCAGCCAGTCGCTCTCAAGCTAATAGCGTGGCGATACGGCGCGCCAGCGCCTGCGCCAGTTTCTGCACGTGGTAGCCGTCGACGAAGCCGTGGTGGGCCTGCACGGAAAACGGCACCGACATGCGGCCATCGTCCTGCGCGGAGCCGAATTTGCCCCAGGTAAAGGTCGGGATGTCGGCGTCGCGGTGGCGGCAGATCGGGTGCTCGATTGCCGCCAGCTCCAGCCATGGCAGGCAGGTGATGAAGATATTGTTGCGCTGCTCGCGTTCGGTCTCGCCCTCGCCCGTATTGATCAGCGCGCAGCTCGCTTCGGCGATACGCTTCGCTTCCAGGCTGCGTTCGATGAAGAGATCGAGCTGGTCCGTCATGGCGAAACGCGTGTAATTGAGGTTTTCGTCACCATTGATGACGGTGTAGGAAGCGGGAAAGTCGTCGATCCTGATCACCTCGTCCTCGTAGATGCGGTACATGAAGTTGTCGATCGCCCTCACCGTGTTCAACAGACAGAACAGGAAGAAGTGGAACACGGGAATGTGTCGTTCCTTGCACCAGGGCCGGAAATCCGGCACGTCGAGCATGAAATTGATGTTGACGAGGGGATTGTCAAACGCGCGGAACAAATCGTAGCGGTCGCGCCGCTTCGCAAAATTTTTCATGCGGCGAGCGTAGACGATGGAAGTGCTGGCGGGCAAGTCACGCCATAGGCGCATGAAACGTTTTTTTGGTATTCGTCATTCGACAGTAAATGTGTTTTCATTTTTTATCTGCAGTTGGCCGCCGACCGGGATAGCCCGGTCGCCAGCCTCCCTGTATCGGGAAGCATGTTGCGCCGGATTGTTAGCAGGCCTGATTGATCTCGTCGTCCAGCATATTGGCGAACAGGTCGAAACTCAGGATACCCGTGCCGATGCACGAAAACACTGTCGTGCCCGTCGCATCCTTGATCGTCAGTTTCTCGGTCCAGTCATTCTGATTCATGCACTTCAGACTGGCGCCAGGCCAGGTGACGCCGTCCACATGCAAGCCCTGCGCCGACAAAGCCAGTTCCTGTGTCTTCACATTCAGGAAGTTACCGAACAAGCGCTTCTTGTACACGTCGCCACTGCTGATGTAGCGAAAACTCACGCGCTCGCCGTCTGCAAGCTTTTGCTTTAATACGGGCATGCGGTATTCCAGGTAACGGGAACGAAACGCGTCCATGAACTCGTCAAAGCGCTTGAGTTCTCCGGTAGCCCATATCCAGGGCTGGTCGGCGCCCGTGCGGTAGGCAAAGTTATTGATCATGCCGGCCATGGCAGTGGAGCCGCCGGCAAACAGATACAGGTCTTCGATATCGGCAAAGGCAGCGTAGCTGCGAATGCCGTCCAATTCATGCACCACACCGTCTTCATGCAATTCAAAACGGCTTTTCCGCCGCTTGAGCATTACCGCGCGCATGACCAGCACCAGCACGGCGAGCAGCAATAGAAAAGCCGCTGAACCATAAAGAATAGTCAAATTGCTGTGCGTGCCCAGGCTGGCGCCATTACGCAATGTCATGGCCTGCGTATCGGTCAGTGTTTTCTGAGGTATGGTCGTGCTCAGGTACAAGACAAAACCTGCCACTGCCGCCAGGATCGCCGCAAATACCGCAAAGAGCATCGGTACCGTCTTGCCATGAAAATATACAGCGAGTGCTTTATTGGTTTGCGGGATACTAAAATTGCCCATGTAATCTTCCTGTTAAATGATAGAGAGTTTTAAAAACCCGGATGCCGATATATATTCGGGCCGGATTGTCTCCTATCTATTGCAGGAATGGCCACACGCACGCACATTCAATACTGATGCACTCCAATAATGACCCTGATTATTGGCCGGCTACCGTGAAGATCTGGCATTTCAGAATCTCCCGGGCCGCCTCGGCCACGCCTTCTTCCAGCTCGGCAGCCGTTGGCGCGAGGGCGAAGCGCTGCAATTGCCCGTCCACCGCGGCAGCCAGCCCGGAGGAATGGCGCACGATGCCCAGCAGAACAATGTACTTCCACTGTTCATCGTCGCTGGCCAGCACCGTTTTGACATAGGGAGCCAGGCGCGGACCGATGCCGGCCAGGTAAGGCAGGAGGATGGCGGCCACGGGCCAGTTGGCGTCCTGCACCCACTCGAGGATCCGCGGCATGGCGGGACGCAGCTCTTCCCAGCGCAAGGCGGTCAGGGCTTGCGCGTTCTGCGTATCGTGCTTGTCGCGCGGCAATGGCAGACTCATGCGAGGCGTCCCGTCATGCGGCGCCACCGCGCGCCAGGCCCCGCTGCACCTGCCACGCCAGCGGCAAGGTCAGCAGCAATACGGCCGCCAGCGCCAGCAAGGCCGTGGGCACGCTGGTATGGTCGCCCAGCGCGCCGAACAGCACGGGCGCCAGCGCCCCGCCGCCGATGGTGCCCGTGTAGAACAGGGCGAACGCATGCTCGCGCTTGCCCGGTTCGGCCAGTTCCGGCACGACGCCGTACAGCACGGACGAGGTGCCGTTCAGCGCCAGCCCCAGCAGGGGCAGCATGGCCATGACGCCGGCCAGCGGCAGCCACAGGGCCGCGACGATCAGCAGCGAGGTCATCGATTCCGTCAGCCACACGGTTTTCATCATGCCGATGCGCGCGCCCAGGTAGCCGCACAGCAGCTTGCCGAAGGCGCCGCCCACGAACAGCAGGGATAAGGCCACGCCGATGCCGGCCGTGCCTGCACCCTTGCTTTTCAGCAAGAACGGCAGGAAGGTGAGAAAACCCATGCGCACGGCGCTGTCCAGGGTGCCCGTGGCCAGCAGCGCGCGAAAACTCCCTTTCGAGCCGCTGCCGGCGATGGTCTTGCCCGCCTTTTTGGTCCCGGTTTGCAGTTCGCCGGGTTTCGGCAGCAGCCACCACAGCAAGCCGGCGGCCGCCAGGCCCAGCAGCCCCAGCAGGGAAACGCCCGTTTGCCAGCTGCACGCGAGCAGCAGCAAGCCCATCAGCGCGGGTATCAGGGTCTTGCCGATATCGCCGGCGAAATTATATTGCGACAAGGCCTCCTTCACGCCGCCGCCCGCTTCGTGCGTGTCCGTGACGATGGACGAGGCCAGCGGATGCTGGGTGCTGGCGCCCAGGCCGCCCAGCAGCAAGGCGATCAGCAGCACGGCCAGGCCGCCCGCCTGCCCCGCGACCAGGTAGGCGACGCCGGCCAGCGCCGTGCCGCCCACCAGCATGCGTTCGCGCCCCCAGCGCTTCGCCATGCGGCTGGCCAGCAGCTGGAAACCGGCCATCATGCCCGAATACGAGCCGCGCAACAGGCCCACCATGGCATAGCTGATGGCAAACTGCGCCTGCCAGATGGGCAGCAGCACGTAGATGACATCCGTCAAGCCGTCATGCACGGCATGCGCGCTGCAGGCGGCAAACAGCGAGCGGCGGCGGATGGCTTTGTCGGATGGCTTGGCTTCGGAGGACAGGGCGGCGGCGGACGGTTCGGTCATGACTGTGCATGCAGGAAATCAGGAGGCGACCAGCTTACTACAAATTGCAAATTAGCATCTTTGCCGCCCGCCACTTCCGTGCCAGCCCCGCCATGGTCGTCCCTGCGTGTTGTTGCGCTACAAATTACGCTGCGCGGGCGCCATGCCATGGTATAACTATGTGCAATTGCCATCAAAAGCGGTGCGACCATGACGTCCTCCAGCGACACCTCAGGCCCATCAGGGAAAAATGCCGGCTGCAGCCAATGCCGGCAAGCGGCGCCGCTGGGCTTCGATTTCACCTTTGCCTATCAGCCCATCGTCGAACTGTCCACGCGCTCGATCTTTGGCCATGAAGCCCTGGTGCGCGGCCCCAACGGCGAATCCGCTTACTCGGTCTTGTCCCAGGTCAATGACGAAAACCGCTATGTCTTCGACCAGGCTTGCCGCGTGCGCGCCATCGAGGGCGCGGCCCTGCTGGGCATCGGGGAATATCTGTCCATCAACTTTCTGCCGAACGCCGTGTACCGCCCCGACGCTTGCATTCAGGCAACTTTAGCCGCCGCGCGCGAGCACAACTTTCCCATCCGCCACATTATCTTCGAGGTCACCGAGGGCGAAGAAGTGCGCGACCGCCCCCACCTCGTCAACATCTTCCATGAGTACCGGCGCTTCGGTTTCCAGACGGCCATCGACGATTTCGGCGCCGGCTACGCGGGACTGACCCTGCTGTCCGAGTATCAGCCGCACATCATCAAGATCGACATGGAACTGGTGCGCGGCGTCGAGGCAAGCGCGCCGAAACAGGCCATCGTCAAGGGCATCATCGGTATTTGCAGCGAACTCGGCATTCAAGTCCTGGCCGAGGGCATCGAAACGGCCGCCGAACGCGATTGCCTGCGGGTGATGGGCATCGACCTGATGCAGGGATATTTATTTTGCAAGCCGGCGCTGATGGCCATAGGCAAGATCGATCCCGCAGCGTGGTGAGCGGCAGCCACCACGCCCGGGCCTGCCCGGCTGCTTACTTGCCCATCGCATCCTTCTTCATGTCATCCTTCTTCATCGCGTCTTTCGCCATGGCGTCTTTTGCCATGCCATCCTTGGCCATGTGATCCTTTTTCATGTGTTTCTTCGGCATCGGCTTGTGCATGCCGTCCTTGCCCATGGCGTCCTTGTGCATGGCGTCGGCCGAGGCGTCCTTGGCCATGGCGTCTTTCTGCATGGCGTCCTGGGCAAAGGCGGCGCCCGACATGAGGATGGCGGAAGCGAGGATGGCGGCGAAGGTGGTAATGGTGGTTTTCATGATATGTCCTTGTCTCTGGGTTAAATGGGCAAGATTGCCCGGTGGTAAAGCTATTGCTGTGCTACAGGGTGCTGCTTGCTGCCGAATAGAAGGAAGGCCGGGAGGTGGTCAGGGCCAGGCGCATTGCCGCAGGCAGTACGACTGGTACGACAAGGCAATGCAACGCCGCCCTGGCCGGCTCCCCGGCCTTCCTAGGAGCCGCCGAACCAGTTATATCCCTGATTCTCCCAATACCCTCCCGGGTAGGTGTTCGTGACGAAAATGGCCTGGATGTGCTTGGGGTTCTTGTAGCCCAGCTTGGTCGGCATGCGCAGCTTCATCGGGTAACCGTATTTCGGCGGCAATTCCTTGCCGTCGTAGGTCAGGGCCATGATGGTTTGCGGGTGCAGGGCCGTGGCCATGTCGATGCTCGTAAAATAATCGTCGGCGCACCGGAAGCCGATGTATCTGGCCGTCGTGTCGGCGCCCACCCGCTTGAGGAAATGGGAAAACGGCACGCCGCCCCACTTGCCGATGGCGCTCCAGCCTTCCACGCAGATGTGGCGCGTCACCTGCGTTTGCTGCGGCAGGGCGCGCAGCTGCGGCAGGGTCCACGGCTTTTTGTCGGCGATCAGGCCGCTCAGTTCCAGGCGCCAGGCCTCGCCATCGACCTGTTCCACTTCATCCTCGCCGTAATAGGCATTGAAGGGAAACGGCCGCGTGATCATGGAGTCCGGGTAAGTCGGCGCCAGTTTATTCGGGTCGAACAGCCAGCCCTGCACCCGGTCGTTCATGCGCGACACGGCCATCAAGGCTGTCTCGATGGCGGACGGGTCGCTGGCGTTGCAGCCCGTCAGCAAGGACAGGCCGCCCAGGCTCAGGCTGCGCTGCAGGAACAGACGCCGCGACGGCTGCTTGATCTGGCGCAAGGCGTCGGCCAGCATGGCCTGTCCCTGTTCTTGCACGATGATGGTTTTTTTCATGCTCATCTCCTTAGCGGCCGCGCAGCATGGCGACCAGGGTGCGCGGCACCAGCGCCACCATCAGCAGGTGCACGCCGACAAAACCCGTCAGCAGCGTCATGGCGATGAAGTGGACCCTGCGCGCGCTCTCGTAGCCGCCCAGCAGCTCGCGCAAGATAGGAAACTGCACGGATTTCCACAGCACCAGGCCGGACAGCACCAGCACGATGCAATCCAGCATGACGAACAGGTAGGCGGCGCGCTGCACCATGTTGTAGCGGCGCGGGTCCGCATGGGCCAGCTTGCCCTTCAGCGCGGCGACGAAATCGGCCAGCAGCGCTCGCGGCGAGAGGGGAAAGAACTGGCGCCGCAGCCGTCCCGAGACGATATTGATGACCAGATACAGCAGCCCATTGCCCACCAGCAGCCACATGGCGGCGAAATGCCATTGCAGGGCGCCGCCCAGCCAGCCGCCCAGGGTCAGCGCGCGCGGCAGCTCGAAGGGGAAGAATGGCGCCGCGTTGTAGATGCGCCAGCCGCTGGTGGCCAGCACCACCACGGCGATGGCGTTGAGCCAGTGCGTCAGGCGCAGCCAGGCCGGATGGATCACGTTCATTTGCCCGTTCATCACATGACTCCCTTCGCGCACGATGCCGTGCTGACGGCTTGCAGGATGGCGCTGCTGTCGGCCCGCTGCACGAAGGCGACGATTTGCAGGTTTTCCGGGCGCCAGCTGGCCGGCAGCTGGACTTCGCGGCGCAGGCGGGCGCGGCCTTGCACCAGCGCAAGCGGCCCCAGCCACAGGCGCACGGCCGCATCGTGACGCAGGGTGGCGCCCCGGTTTTCGCCGCGCAGCACGGTCGAGACGATGGCGCTTTCGCTGACGGCCACATACAGCTGGCCGCCCGTGTGCGCGTCCGGCGCGCTGGCATCGGCTTGCAGCAGCAGCTTGCCACCCGGCCCCGGCATGGCGGACAGGCCAATGGTGACGGGCGCGGCGGTCGCGTTGATGCGGCCGATGGCCGCCGGCAGCTGCGCCTGCCAGTCCCGCAATTCCATGCCGCCGACGAAAAACTGCGGCGTGTAGGCCGTATGACGCCGCTGGCGGCGCAGCAACTCGGCCTGGCGCGCGTCGAATTGCGGCTGCGCCAGCGGGTCCGCCCAGCCGTTCTGGTCCCAGTAGGTGACGTGCAGGGCCAGCGGCACGACCAGGCTGTCCGCCCCCGCCTGCTGGCGCAAGGCGTTCAGGCGCCGGTCGGCGGGCGGGCAGCTGGAGCAGCCTTCGCTGCTGTACAGCTCTACCAGCGCCGCCGTCCGCGCACCGCTGTTGACGTCGCAGCGCCGGCCGGCCGCCAGCTGCGCGGCGCTCGGCCCCGCCGCGGCCAGGGCGGGAAGTAGAAGGATTGCCAGGCGGTGCTTGATGTCCATGGTCTTTCACCGGTATATTGATATGAGAAACGTGCTTGCCTGTCAATTCGCCGCGTTGGACGGATTGGTTACAGCCGCCGGCAAAATAAGTGAGATTTATTTTTTTCAACGCCTGTCACCAAAGGCCCGCATGCAACGAATACCTGTCAGTAAGCAGTTGCATGGCGCGGAATTGCGGCTGCATGGCCTGCTGCTGCGCGGACTCGATGGCGATGCGCAGGCTTACCGTAATTTCCTACAAGCAACCAGTGCCCATCTGCGCGCCTTCTTGCGGCGCCGCCTGCAGCGCTGGCCGGACGAGGTGGAAGACCTGGTGCAGGAATGTTTATTAGCCATCCATAACCAGCGACTGACGTATGACACGCGCGTGCCGCTGACGTCGTGGATCCATGCGATCGCGCGCTACAAATTGATCGACTGGCTGCGCCGGCACGGGCGGCGCGAGGCGCAGCACCAGCCGTATGACGAAGAAGATAGCGCGCAGCAACTGTTTTCCAGCGCCGATGCCGAGGCGGCCGAGGCCAGCCGCGACCTGGGCAGGCTGCTGGCCACCTTGCCGGCGCAGCAGCGCGATGCCATCGTGCATACCAAGCTCGACGGCTGGTCCGTGCGCGACACGGCGGCCGCCATGGATATTTCGGAAGCCAGCGTCAAGGTGGCCGTGCATCGCGGCCTGAAGGCACTGGCGGCCCATTTAAGGACTGAAGGAATTGCATCATGAAAACCGATGACTTGATCGCCATGCTGGCCAGCGGCCCCGACGTGGCCGCCGCGCCGCCGCCCGGCGCCCGCTGGCGCGCCGCGTCCACCCTGGGCGCCGGCCTGCTGGCCAGCGTGACCCTGATGGCCATGCTGCTGGGCGTGCGCCCCAACCTGGACCAGCTGGCGCAGCTGCCCGACTTCTGGATCAAGGTGGGCTTTGTCGCCTGCATCTGCCTGGCGGCCTGGCAGGCGAGCAGCCGCCTGTGCCTGCCGGGCGCCGCTACCCGCGCCCTGCCCCTGCTGGTCGCCATGCCCCTGCTGCTGATGTGGACCCTGGGCGCCATCGTCATGCAGGAAGCCCCGCCCGGGCAGCGCGCCGAACTGTTCTGGGGCGCCACCTGGCGCAGCTGCCCGCTGCTGATCGCCATGCTGTCCTTGCCCATCCTGGCCGCCGTCCTGCGCTGCATGCGCGAACTGGCGCCCACGCGCTTGCGCCTGGCGGGCGCCGCCGCCGGTTTTGCCGCCGGCGGCGGCGCCGCCCTCGTCTACTGCCTGCACTGCCCGGAGCTGGCCGCCAGCTTCGTCGGCTTCTGGTACGTGCTGGGCATGCTGGTGCCCACGGCCATCGGCGCGGCCATCGGCCCGAAAGTGCTGGCCTGGTAAGGCAATGACATCCTTTTCGAGGCAGTGAATCCGTTTTCTTCCCCCGTGCGTATAAGCCAGGCAGCCTGCAGTTTCTTGGACTTGCCTGTCAACGCAAACACAAAATCGGGAGAATCGAAATGTCTTTGTCACGCTCGAAAACCGCACTGGGCGCCGCACTCCTGGGCAACCTGCTCGCCGTTTCCTTCACTTTGGCCATCGCGCCGGCCGCCCACGCGTCCAGCCACCGCGAAGCGCCGTTCATCACGCAAAACCCCAAAGTCGACGCCACCGACTTCTATATGTTCCGCAGCTACGAGGCGGGCCGCGGCGCCTACACCACCATGGTGGCCGACTACGTGCCGCTGCAGGACGCCTATGGCGGCCCGAATTACTTCACCATGGACCCCAACGCCCTGTACGAAATCCACATCGACAACAACGGCGACGGCAAGGAAGACCTCACCTTCCAGTTCCGCTTTGCCAACACCATCAAGGATGACCAGTTCACCGTGGGCGGCAAGAAAGTCTCGATTCCGCTCGTCATCAATGGCGGCGCCATCGATTCCGTCAATCCGCCGGGCCTGAACGTGCGCGAAACGTATACCGTGACGGTGGTGCGGGGCGACCGCCGCGGCGGCACGAGGAGCAGCGTGACCAACGCCAGCGGCGGCGGCACGACGTTCGACAAGCCCGTCGACAATATCGGCAACAAGGCCATCCCCAATTACGCCGCGTATGCCGCGCAGCACGTCTACACGGTCAACATCCCCGGCTGCGCCGCGCCGGCGCGCCTGTTCGTCGGCCAGCGCAAGGACCCCTTCGTGGTGAACCTGGGCGAAACGTTCGACTTGATCAACATCAAGGCGCCCGCCACGGAATTCGCCGCCAATGCGGAGTCCGCCGCCAGGGATGACCTGGCGCGCAAGAACGTCACGGCCATCGAGATGGAAGTGCCGACCGCCTGCCTGACGGCCGGCAGCGACCCTGTCATCGGCGGCTGGACCACGGCCAGCCTGCGCCAGGGACGTTTGCTGAACCCGGCGCCGGGCGCCATTCCCGCATCGAAGGAAGGCGGCGCGTGGGTGCAGGTGTCGCGCCTGGGCATGCCGCTGGTCAATGAACTGGTCATCGGCCTGAAGGACAAGGACCGCTTCAACGCCAGCAAGCCGGCCGGCGACGCGCAATTTGCCGACTATGTGAAAAATCCCACCGTGCCGGCCCTGGTGGAAGTGCTGTTCGGCTCGGCAGGCGCCAAGGCGCCCACCAACTTCCCCCGCAACGACCTCGTGGCCGCCTTCTTGACCGGCATCAAGGGCGTGAACCAGCCGGCGACGGTCGTCGCCTCGGAAATGCTGCGCCTGAACACCTCGATCGCGCCCACTGCCCCGGGATCGCAAAAGCGCCTGGGCGTCATCGACGGCGACAACGCGGGCTTTCCGAACGGCCGCCGCCCCGGCGACGACGTGGTCGACGTGGTGCTGCGCGTGGCCATGGGCAAGCTGTGCACCTTGAACATCGGCTGCGCCCCGTCCGACGCCCCGGCCGGCGGCCTGCACTTCACGGACGGCGCCTTCGTCGATGAAACCTACTTCACGGCGGGTTTCCCCTACCTGAAAACCCCCATTGCCGGTTCGCCGCAACTGTAAGCCAACGAGGAGAACGCGATGAACAAGCTCCATGCACTGGGCGCCCTGGCGCTCACGGCCCTGCTGGCCGGCTGCGGTGGCGGCGGCAGCCACGACGGCCACAGTGGCGACAACGGCGGCGTCAATCCCCCGCCCGCGGCCATGCCCGACGCCTTTTATGCAGCCGTCAGCGACATCATTCTGAACACCAGCGATGACAAGGAAGGCGTCGCCACCGACGCCATCATGGCGACGTCGCCGGAAGACACGGAAGCGGCGGCGCTGTAGCCTCACGCAGGCGCCGGAGCGGCACCGCCCGGCGCCTGCGCCCTTTCACATCGATACGGAAACGTCCGCGATGAAAACACCGATTTCCCTGCTGTGCGCCTGCCTGCCCCTGCTGGCCGTGGCCGCCCCCTACACGCCAAAGGACGGCAGCGCCGTCATCGAGCAGCTGCCGCGCCGCGCCGATGCCGCGCAGCGCGAACTGCGCGGCCTGCGCCAGCAATTGAATGCCACGCAGCAAGACCTGGCCCTGGCGACGGGCCTGGCGCAGCGCTACATCGCGCTGGCGCGCAGCGAAACGGACCCGCGCTACCTGGGCTACGCCCAAGCGGCCCTGGCGCCCTGGTGGCGGCAGGCGGCGCCGCCCGTCCCCGTGCGCCTGCTGCGCGCCACCATCCTGCAAAGCACCCACCATTTCGGTCTCGCCCTGCAAGACCTCGATGCCGTCCTCGCGCAGCAGCCGCACGACGCCCAGGCCTGGCTGACGCGCGCCACCGTGCTCAGCGTGCAGGGCGACTACCCGCAGGCGACAGCGGCCTGCGCCCGGCTGTCGGCGCTGACCGCGCAGCTGGCCACCGTCACCTGCCTTGCCAATATCGCCGGCGTCACGGGCCGCGCCGCCGCCAGCGAGCGCTTGCTGGGCCTGACCCTGCAAAGGAGCGCCGGCACGGCGGCCGAACTGGAAAACTGGGCCGCCACCCTGCTGGCGGAAATGGCCACGCGGCGCGGAGATTCAACGCTGGCCGAGGCCCGCTACAAGGCGGCGCTGGCGCGGCAGCCGCGCGACAGCTATCTGCTGGGCGCCTACGCCGACTTCCTGCTGGACCGCCAGCGCCCGCAGGACGTCGTCGCGCTGTTGCAGGACCGGCAGCGCATCGACGCCCTGCTGCTGCGCTACGCGCTGGCCCTGCAATCGCTGCCCGGCCGGCAATCGGCGTTCCAGGCGGCGAAGGCCGAACTGGCGGCCCGCTTCACCGCCGCCATGCAGCGGGGCGATACCGTACACCAGCGCGAGCAAGCCCGTTTCGCCCTGTTTTTGCAACACGATGTGCCGTCCGCCCTGCGGCTGGCGCAGCAGAACTGGGCCATCCAGAAGGAAGTGCCCGACATGCGCATCGTGCTCGAGGCGGCCCTGGCCGCGCGCGACTACGGCGCCGCGCAACCTGTGCTGGCGTGGGTGGCGGCGAATGGCGTGGAAGACGTGGCCCTGCAGCGGCTCGCCAGGCAACTGGGCCCGCAGGATGGGCAGAAAATCAGTTTTATCAAGAAAGCAGGTGTACTGTGAAACGCTGCCTGTTCATCCTGTTCCTGTGCGCCTGGCTGGCCCCCGCGCACGCGCACAAGCCCAGCGACAGCTACCTGAGCCTGGCCGTGCACGGCCGGCAGCTCGACGGCCAATGGGATATCGCCCTGCGCGACCTCGATTTCGCCATCGGCCTCGACGGCAATGGCGACGGCGCCCTGACCTGGGATGAAATCCGCGCGCGCCACGCGGCCATTGCCGCCTACGCGCTGCAGCGCCTGCAGTTGGCCGGCGACGAGGGCGCGTGCACGCTGGAAGCGGCCGAACAGCTGATCGACCGCCACACGGACGGCGCCTACAACGTGCTGCGCTTTGCGGCCACCTGCCCCGGCAACGCCGCGCCAGCCAGTTTGACCATCGGCTACACCCTGTTCGCCGACCTCGATCCGCAGCACAAGGGGCTGCTGAAGATCAACAGCGACGGCGCCACGCAGACGGCCATCTTCGACCCGGACAACCCGCGCCAGACGATCTCGCTGGCCGCGCCCGAGCGCCTGGCGCAGTTCGGCGCCTACGTGCAACACGGCATCTGGCACATCTGGATAGGCTACGACCATATTTTGTTCCTGCTGTCGCTGCTGCTGCCGGCCGTCCTGCTGCCCGGCTTGCGCGACCAGCAGCCAGGCTTGCAGGCGGCCTTCCATGATGTGCTGAAGGTCGTCACGGCATTTACCCTTGCCCACTCCATCACATTGAGCCTGGCCAGCCTGTCGCTCGTCTCGCTGCCGTCGCGCTGGGTGGAATCGGCGATTGCCGCTTCCGTGATCCTGGCCGCGCTGAACAACCTGCTGCCCCTGTTCCGCGGCAAGCGCCCCGTGGCAGCCTTCGCCTTTGGCCTGATCCACGGCTTCGGCTTTGCCAGCGTGCTGCGCGACCTGGGCTTGCCCCAGTCCTCGCTGCTGGCCAGCCTGTTCGGCTTCAACGTGGGCGTGGAACTGGGCCAGCTGGCCATCGTCGCCGCGTTTCTGCCCCTCGCCTGGCTGCTGCGCAAGACCTGGCTGTACCGGCGGGCGCTGACCGTCGGGTCGCTGGCCATCGCGCTGGTGGCGGCCGTGTGGCTGGTGGAGCGCGTGGCCGATATCAAGCTGATCAGCGCATGAATGAGGCTATTCATTAGCGCAGCTAATAAGATCATGCCGATTACAAGGGCTTATCAACGAGTCGCGCAAGGCTTAGAGTAGCTCCTGTCAATAAGCGAAGGAGCCAGCCATGGAGCACGTCACCCTGAACAACGGCATCAGCATGCCCGTCGCCGGCTACGGCGTCTTCCAGATTCCCGACCCGGCCGAATGCGAACGCGCCGTGATCGCTGCCATTGCCGCCGGCTACCGCCTGATCGACACGGCCGCGTCCTATCTGAACGAGGCGGCCGTCGGCCAGGGCATCGAGCATGGCAGCGTGGCGCGCGAAGAGCTGTTCGTCACCAGCAAGCTGTGGGTGCAGGACACGGGCTACGAACGCACGCGCGACGCCATCGAGCGGTCGCTGCGGCGGCTGCGGCTCGATTACCTGGACCTGTTCCTCATCCACCAGCCGTTTGGCGACGTACATGGATCGTGGCGCGCCATGCAGGATGCGTATCGCAGCGGCAAGCTGCGCGCCATCGGCGTGAGCAATTTCCAGCCCGACCGCCTGATGGACATCATCGCCTTCAACGACATCGCGCCCGCCGTCAACCAGATCGAAGTCAACCCTTTCCACCAGCAGGCCGACAGCGTGGCTTTCATGCGCGAGCACGGCGTGCAGCCGCAGGCGTGGGCGCCGTTCGCCGAAGGCCGCAACAACCTGTTCAACAACGAGTTGCTGCTGGGCATCGCCAGCAGGCACGGCAAGTCCGTCGGCCAGGTCGTCCTGCGCTGGCTCACGCAGCGGGGCGTGGCCGTGCTGGCCAAGACCGTGCGCCGCGAGCGCATGGCGGAAAACCTGGCGATTGACGATTTTGACCTGGACGAAGCGGACATGGCGGCCATCGCCGCCCTGGAAACGGGCGTCAGCAGCTTCTTTTCGCACCGCGACCCCGCCATCGTCCAATGGATGGCCGAACGCAAGCTTGATATTTAAGGGAAAACACACATGCCAACAAACGATACAAGCACGGGCCGCCGCGGTTTCCTGCTGGCGGCGGGCAGCCTGGCCGCCATGCCATTGATCGGCTCGGCACGGGGACAGGCGGTGCGCGCTACGGTGGAGGGCCGCCGCAAGCTGGGCCAGCTGGAAGTGTCGGGCATCGGCCTGGGCGTGCAAAACATGAGCCGCACTTACCAGGCGATAATACCCGGCCGTCCCGAAATGCATCGCATCATTCGCACGGCTTACGAGCAGGGCGTCACCCTGTTTGACGCGGCCGAGGCCTATGGCCCGCACGAGGTGGAGCGCATCCTCGGCGAGGGCGTGGCGCCGTTCCGCAACGACGTCGTCATCGCCACCAAGTTCGGCTGGAATATCGACCAGCAGACGGGCGAGCGCCGTCCCGGCACCAACAGCCGTCCCGATCACATCAAACTGGTCGTCGACGGCATGCTCAAGCGCCTGCGCACGGACCGCATCGACTTGCTGTACCAGCACCGCGTGGACCCGCAAGTGCCGATCGAGGACGTGGCCGGCGCCGTGCAGGACCTGATGCGCGATGGCAAAGTGCTGCACTGGGGCCTGTCCGAGATGGGCGTCAATACCCTGCGGCGCGCCCATGCGGCCCTGCCCGTTTCCGCCGTGCAGAGCGAATATTCGATGCTGTGGCGCGGACCGGAAACCGGCGTGCTGGCCCTGTGCGAAGAGCTGGGCATAGGCTTCGTGCCGTGGAGCCCGCTGGGCGTGGGCTTCCTGGCGGGAGCCATCGACGCCAGAACCCGTTTTGCCGAGGGCGATATCCGCCAGGTCGAATCGCGCTTTGCGCCGGAAAACCTGCCGCACAACCTGGCGCTGGTGGCACTGGTGAAGACGTGGGCGGCGCGCAAGCAGGCCACACCCGCCCAGATCGCCCTCGCCTGGCTGCTGGCGCAGCGGCCGTGGATCGTGCCCATCCCCGGCACGACGCAGATGGCGCACCTGGAAGACAACCTGGGCGCGGCTGGCGTGCGTCTTACGTCAGCAGAACTGGCCGAGCTGAACCAGGCTGTCGCGGCGATTGAGGTGCAAGGCGCCCGGCTGCCCGATGCCGTGCAGGCCTACTCGGGCGTGGAAGCCGCAGTGCGGCCTGTCCTCAGGGAAAACCGATAAACACCTGCGGCACGGCCTGCGTCAGCCACACGCCATTGTCGGACACATAAAACACATGGCCCTGCGCCTGCATGGCGGCCGCAGCGACCGTCAGCACGACGGGCTTGCCATGGCGCGCGCCCACGGCCACGGCCGTTTCGCGGCTGGACGACAGGTGCACGTGCTTGCGCGCTCCGGGCAGCAGGCCGGCTGCGCGGATCGCCTCGAGAAAACGGCTGGCCGTGCCGTGGTACAGCATGGCGGGCGGCGCGGCGGGCGGCAGGGCGAGATCGACGGCGGCCAGCGAGTGCCCCTGGCTGGCGCGGATGCGCAAGCCGTCGCCGCTGATGGCGTAGCGCGCCTTGCTGTCGCGCGCCACCACCTCATCCAATTGTTCACGGGAAAGGCGGCGGCCATGCTGGCCCGCCTGCGCCAGCAGCTGGGCTATGTCGGCCCAGCCCTGGGCATCGAGCGCGAGGCCGATTTTTTCGGGGGCGTGGCGCAGTATGAGGGAAAGGAATTTACTGGTTTGTACTAATTGATCTGTCATGCCCCAGTTTAGCGTTGTCAGAACGCATATGACAAGGTCAGGCGCGCGGAACGCGGTTCCAGCGGATGGAAATGGCGGTCGGCCACCCCGTCTTGCGCCTCGCCGGGCAGCCGCGACGCGTAGTAATAATCGATGTCGCTGGCGCGCTTGTTGAGCAGGTTGAACACGTCGAGCGACAGCCGCATCCTGCGGTTGAACTGGTAAGCGAGGCGCGCATACGCGAGGGTGGTCGAGGCCGACCGCGCGCTATTGTCCTCGATCAAGGGACGGGGGCCGAAGTAGCGCAGCTGCAAGGCGCCCGACCATGGTCCCCGGTCCGTCACCGTGACGCCGAACGAGGCCGCCGTGCCGATCGCGCCCGGGATGAAGTTGCCGGCCGCATCGTTCTGCGTGTAGCGCGAGCGCGAGACGGCCAGGTCCAGGTCGAACAGCAGCCACGGCGCGGCAACATAATGGTTGTTCCACTCGACGCCGTGGCGGCGGCTGGCGCGGCTCGGCTGCGTGCCGCCCGCGTCGCCGACGAACAGCAGTTCCGACGCGACGTCGAGCCGCCACAGGGCCAGCGAGCTTTGCAGGCCCGGCAGCCATTCCGTGCGCGCACCCAGTTCCATGCCCCTGGTCGGCACGAGGGGCGTGACGGGAGCCGAAGGCGCGCCGTCGGGCAAGCGCGTCTGCGTCGCGCCCCGCGCATCGTTGCTATGGAAACCCTTGCCGTAGTTCACGAAGAATTCCGTCTGGCGCCACGGCCCGAGTATCCATGACAGCTTCGGCGACACCAGGTGCCCGCTTGCCGCGCCGCTATTGCCTTCCACGCTGCTGGCCACCTTGAAACGGTAGGCGTCATAGCGCAGGCCCGCCACGGAACGCAGCCAGGGCAGCCATTGCGCCGTGTTTTCGCCGTACACGCCGACGCTGGCCTCGCGCACCCGGTCTTCGCGCACCGTGGCTTGCCGGATGCGGTCTACCGTGCTGTACAGGCCCACGGGCGACAGCCGGTCGACACGGCCCTGCACGCCCAGCTTGTTGCGCATGGACAAGCCTGCCAGCTGCGTGGTCCAGCTTTCGCTGGCGTTGACACCGGCCACCGCGCGCCGTTCGCTTTGCTGGAACTGGTCGCCGGTGGCCGGACTGGCCAGGAAATACGTGAAGTCGCTATTGAGTTCCAGCTGCGAGGCGATCAGGTACGCGTCCAGCTCGAACAGCCGGTTTTCCGTGCGCCGGCGCAACGCGTAGGACAGGCTGGCGCGCGAGGTGTCGCCGCCGTCGCTGGGCGCCAGCGAGCCGAAGCGGCCGATCAGGCCGGATTCGACTGCGCGCAGCGGCACCTGGTCGGTAGCGTTCCAGCTGTTTTTATAGGCCATGGCCGTCACGCTGAAGCCGTCGTCCGGGCTGCCCTGCCTGTAGCGCAGCACGCCGCTCACTTTACGCACGCGCTCCGGCACGTCCCAGGGGCCATTGTTGCGGTTCAGTTCCAGGCCGACCAGCAGGATGCCGGGGCCGGAAGCGACGGAATCGGCCACGACGGCCCGCACATAGCCGTGCTGGCCCAAGGACACGCTGGCCTGGCCTTGCGGCAATCTGTCGGCCAGGCGGATGCGCGCGCTGCCCGCTGAGGCGAAATCGCCTTCGCCGGCGAAATACGGTCCCTTTTTGTAGTCGATGCGCTGCACCAGCTCGGGAATGAGGAAATTGAGGTCGGCATAACCTTGCCCATGTGCATGCGTGCGCATGTTGACGGGCATGCCGTCGACGTAAGTGGCGAAATCCGTGCCATGGTCGAGGTTAAAGCCGCGCAGGAAGTACTGGTTGGCCTTGCCGTCGCCGCTGTGCTGGGTGACGATGAGCCCTGGCACGAACTCCAGCAATTCCCCCGTGCGCAAGGCGGGCCGGTTGACGATCAGTTCGCTGGTGATGACGCCCTGGCTGGCCGCGTCCGAGGTGCCGACGGCGTTGTCGTAGTGGCCCGTCACGCGCACGGTGCGCGACGCATCCGTGGACGATGGGGCCTCCGGCGCGGCCCCCTTGCCGGCGCCGGACAGCAGCAGCAAGGCACAAGCTGCCAGCTGTTTGCGTTTTATCAATGGCATCGCGCCTCCCCTTTTTATGATGTCATTACAGGCTCCTATGGGATATATACGCGGCACGCTGGCTGCCTGGATTCAGCATTTTCAAGGAGCGACCGTGGATCTGAGCGACAGCGCCGGCAAGGCGACAAAAACCGCCACGGCAGCCGTGCGCAAGCGCGACGTGCTGCCCTACATCCTGCTGTTCATCCTGCTGGCCGGCCTGCTGGCCGTACTGGCGGGCGCCCTGCTGCCACCGTATTACCAGGCCGTGCCGGCCCTGTTGTGGAGCCTGGGTTTCTGCGTCAGCGGCATGCTGCTGGGTTTCCTGTTCGGCATACCGCGCACCGTGCCGTCGGGTACCGTCAATGCGCCGCCGCCCGATGAGCGGGCCAACGGCAAGGGCCGTCCCGGGGACGAGCCGCCGGCGGCGCCCGCCGATGGGCCGCCTGGCAACACCAGCAATACCCTGTTCCTCGGCACGCCCACGCCCATGGAAATCAATTCCAACCTGGTGGAAGTGTCGGACTGGCTGACGAAAATCATCGTCGGCGTGGGTTTGATCGAGCTCAAAAGCCTGCCCGGCAGCGCGCGCAAAATGGCCGCCTTCATCGCGCCCAGCCTGGCCGTCGATGCGGCCGCGGCCATGGCCGTCGTCGGCGGCATCATGCTGTTCTTTTCCGTGCACGGTTTCCTGATCGGCTACCTGCTCACGCGCATCTACCTGTCCATCATGATCAAGCGGGCCGACAATCTCGTCAAAAACGAATCCGTGCGCCTGGAAAGCGGCAAGGAAATCGAAGTGACGGAACTGAGCCGTTTGCAGCAGAAATCGCTCGACGACATGCAGGAAGCCGTCACCCAGCTGCTGCTGGCCCACCCGCCCGACGGCGGCCCCGTCACGGCCCTGGCGGGCGTGCCGACGGCGCAAAAGCCGTCCAGCCTCGTGCTGTGGCTGGACGACCATCCGCGCAACAATACCTTGCTGGTGGAACAGCTGGAACGGGAAAATATCAAGGTGGACCAGGCGATCTCGATGCGCCAGGCGCTGGCCATGCTGCAACAGAAGCATTACGCGCTGCTCATCACGGACATGGCGCGGGTGGAAAACGGCCGGCGCATCAAGGATGCGGGCGTGCGCACGGTGCGCGCCGTGCGCCAGACCTTGCCGGAATTGCCCATCGTCGTGTATTGCAGCAAGGATACGGTCGCCAGTTATGGCACGGAAGCGGAGACGGCCGGCGCCCGCTTCATCACCACCTCAGGCACGAGCTTGCTGGCCAGCGTCAACAAGCTGCTGCACGAAGGACCTGGGGATGACGCTCAGCCTGCTATATCGTAGCAGTAGCGGCCCACGTAATGCAGCGAGCCGCGCTGCGGGTGCGCCAGTTGATTGGGCGCAAACACGCACACGCTGGCGTCGGCCTGCACGCCTTGCGCGTCCGCGTCCGCGCCGGCCTGCGCCAGCCAGCTGCCGGCATACGACACGCCGTCGAGCAGCTCGGCCAGCGGCGCGGGCGTGGCCAGCCACGCGCTCTCGATGCAGGCCGGCTCGTACTGCGTGAGGCCCGTTTCCAGGAAGAATGGTGGCGGCACGGCGTCGCCATCGTCCGTGTACGCGGGCGACAGGTAGGCCTGCAGCGCCTCCCAGGAGGCGAAGCGTCCGCTGCAGGCAAACACGTGGACCATGGGCAAGATGGACGCCAACTACAGTTTCTCCATCTTCTGCCGCACGGCCGGGGCCGTCGAGGCCGTCGGCGCCAGCTCCAGATAGGTTTTATAGGCCGCTTTCGCCCTGGCGGCATCGCCGGCCTTGGCATAGGCGTCGCCCAGGTTCAGGTAGGCGATGGCGCGCGAGGGGTCCATCTTGACAGTGTTTTCAAACCAGCGGGCCGCTTCGCGGTATTTTTCCTGCTTGTAGAAGACAAAGCCCAGGTTGTTGGCGGCCAGCGCGAAGTCGGGACGCAGTTTCAGCGCTTCCGTAAACTGCGCTTCCGCCTGCGCGTACTGTTTCTCCTTATACAACTGCAAGCCACGGTCGTTGGCCCGCTGCGCCAGCTGGCGCGTGGAGGTCGGCACGGCGCCCGGCGTGACGATCTTCTGTTCGCCGCCCTGCAAATCCTTCACCGTCACGCTGGCCGCTTGCGGCTTGGCGTCGAGCTTGCTGTTCAGGGCGATGGCCTCCGTCGACAGCTGCGTCGTGTTCGGGCTGAGGAATTCCGTCTCGCCCGGCAACTCGAAGACGAAATCGCCGCCTTCCGAACCGGGCAGGCTGCCGAACGCCGGCGTCTGGTTCGACACGCTGGAGACGGCCGGCGCCACGTAGGCCGCCAGTTCCGTGGCCGTGATCAGGCCGTCACCGTTCAGGTCCCCCTTGCCGGCCAGGCCCTGCAGCAGCGTCCACGTAAACACGGAATGGCCGTTCGGCCCGCCGTCGGCCACCAGCTGGTCGCCGCCGCCGGCCGTCAGCATTTGCCGGCCGATGCGCTTGGCGTTGTCGCGCAAGAACGAGCTGGAACCGGCGCCGCGGGTAAGGCCCAGGCCGCTGTAGCAGGCGTCCATGACGAAGAACGCATGCTTGGCCGTCAGGGACTCCGCGATATTCTGGATTTCCGTCATCGGAATCGCATCCGTGGCGAACTGCGCCGGGTCGGAATCGACGGGCACGATGTAGCCGAGGTCGCGTCCCGAGCTCAGCTTGCGCGTGGCGCCGTGGCCGGCGAAGAAGACGAAGATGCGGTCATTCTTTTGCACGCCGCCATGGGCCAGCTTGTCGTGGAAGGCGGCCAGGATGTTGTTGCGCGTCGCTTCGCCGTTTTTCAGGGTCACGACGCGCTCGGGCGCAAACGCGAATTTTTCGATCAGGGTTTCGCGTATGCCTTGCGCATCGCGCACCGCATATTGCAGTTTCGGCCACTTCGCGTAATCGTCGATGCCGATCACGACGGCCCAGGAATTGGCATAGCCCGTGGTGACGGGGACTTTCTCGGGCGCGGGCGCCGTGCTTTTCGCCACCTGGAAGCTGGTGCCATCCCAGCCCGCGAATTGATAGCCTTCCGCGATCAGCTTGTCGAGCACGGCCGGCAGGGCTTTGACCGTGCGTTCATGAATGTCGTGGAACAGGACGATGCCGCGCCCCGCCTTGTCGACGGAGGCCAGCACCCGGTTCGTGATGGAGCTGGGCACGGGGTCGGCCCAGTCCAGCGAATCGATATTCCACATCACGGATTTCAGATGGGCATCAGCCAGCGCGGCCATGCCTTCGCTGTTGCGCGCGCCATACGGGAAGCGGAACAGCGCGGCCCGCTCGGGGCTGATGGCTTTCAATAACGTGTCGGTGCCGAGGATTTCGCCTTTCAGCTTGTCGCCCGTCTGCTTCGACAATTGTGCGTGGCTGAAACTGTGGTTGCCCACGGCATAGCCCTCTTTCATCAGCTTGCGGCTCACTTCCGCGCCCGCGCCCAGCTTGGCGTGGCCTTCCGCGTCGAGCGACCCCAGGTTGCGGCCCACGTTGAAGAACACGGCCGGCACGCCATACTGTTTCAAAATGGCGCTGATTTCTTCCGTGTAGCGGCGGTGCGGGCCGTCGTCGAAGGTCAGCACGATGGTTTTCTTCGGCAAGCCGAGGCCGAAGATTTCCGCCTCATCCTTTTTTGGCGCCGGCTTGGCTTCGGGCACGGCACCTGCCGGCGGCACGGCATAGGGCACGACGATGCCGTTTTCCTTCAGAATCTGTTCGCGGCTGTACAGTTTTTTCAGCTGTGCCACGTAATCGTCCCACCGTTCGCGCTTGAGTTCGATGGCGCGCTGGCCCAGGTTGCCGAAGATTTGCCGGATTTCCTTCTCGTAGTTGCGCTCGATCTCGCCCAGCGCGTCGAGGTCTTCGGAAATGCGCTTGTGCAGCTTGATGGCGGGCAGGGACGAATCCTTGGCCACGTCGGCCAGCATGCCTTGCAGCAGTTCGCGGAAAGCCAGGCGGTCCGCATCGTACAGCGAGGGATCGGATTCGATGTAGGTCAACAGACTGTCGAGCGCCTCGAAGCGGCCCGGATTGGTGGCCGCCGTCAATTGATCCAGCGCGGAATCGAGCCTGGCGATGCGCTCCTGGTTTTCATGGAACAGGGCCTGGCCCACTTTACGGGCTTCGTCGCGCGCGCCTTCGGGCAAGCTTTGCTCGTCGGCCAGCAGCACGATGATCTTGCGGAAATTGGCCAGCAGGTCGCGGAACTGGCTGGCCACGGCGGCCGTGTCGGCGGCGGCCTGCGGCGCGGCGGCCGGATTGCCCGAGGCCGGGCCGGCTGGCGCGGCGGTGGCTGCCGGACGGGTATAAGTGTAAATGCCGGCCCCGGCGGCGAGAGCCACGACGACGGTGGCGGCGATCTTGATCGGCTTGGAAGTCACAGGCTTGTCATTCCCTTCACATACTATGCATAGAATTCAGATGGCGCGGAGGCGCAAGATGCATAATTGTAGAGCACGCTTGGCAATTTGCTCATCCCGCACGCTGAATTTGGGCAATAATATGTCGGCAACAGGCAATTATCCTGTCACCTAATCCGTCAACTAATCGGACAAGCAATCGGGCAACTGATGGGGCAAGCAAGTTCCATCGATCATAAAAACGGGAAAGACGATGCACAAGAAACTTTGCGCGGCCGCGCTGATGCTGGGCATGGCGCTATTGCTGCTGCAACTGCGCGCGCATGCGGGCGACAGCGTCATCAGGACGGTAGGAGGCGTATGCCTGCCGCACTGAGCAGCTGAATAGACCGGACACGCCGGTCCGCGCCGGTGCGCGGGCCGCCCGGCTACCCGGCGTCCGGGTCGAAATGCTTGCGCAAGCCTTGCCAACACTCGAAATAGTCGTTTTGCAGCAAGCCGCCGTCCAGGGCGAACGGCGTCGGCTTGAGGATGGTGCGCGTCTCGAACATGAAGGCCATGGTGTCGCCCACCTTCGCGGGCGCGGACGTGTCGCTGTGCGAGGCCTTGTCGAAAGTCTGCGCATCGGGGCCGTGGCCGGACATGCAGTTGTGCAGGCTGGCGCCGCCCGGCACGAAGCCGGCCGCCTTGGCGTCGTACACGCCGTGGATCAGCCCCATGAACTCGCTTGCCACATTGCGGTGGAACCACGGCGGCCGGAACGTATGCTCGGCGGCCAGCCAGCGCGGCGGGAAGATGGCGAAGTCGATGGCGCCCAGCAGCGGGTTTTCGCTCGGCGCCTGCAGCACGAGGAAGATCGACGGGTCCGGATGGTCGTAGCTGATCGAGCCGATGGTATTGAAGCGGCGCAAATCATATTTGTACGGCGCGTAATTGCCATGCCAGGCCACCACGTCCAGCGGCGAATGGCCGAGGGTCGTGCGCCACAGGCGGCCGCCGAACTTGGCCACCAGTTCGCAATCGCCTTCGATATCCTCGTAGGCCGCGTGCGGCGCCAGAAAATCGCGCGCGTTCGCCAATCCGTTCGAGCCGATGGGCCCCATGTCCGGCAGGCGGAAGGCCGTGCCGAAATTTTCACACACATAGCCACGCGCCTTGCCGTCCAGCACAGTCACGCGGAAGCGCACGCCACGGGGGATGACGGCGATTTCCTGCGGTTCCAGCTCGAGCAAGCCCATTTCCGTGGCAATTGCCAGCCTGCCCTGCTGCGGCACGACCAGCAATTCGCCGTCGGCCGAATAGAAGAAGCGCTGCATGGAGCGGTTGGCCGCATACAGGTGGATGGCGCAGCCGCTCATCGCTTCGGCGCTGCCGTTGCCGGCCATGGTCTGCCAGCCGTCGATGAAGTCCGTGGCCTCGCCGGCATCCGGCAGCGGGTCCCAGCGCAGCTGGTTCGGCGGCGTCGGCGGCATCGCATGGAAATCGCTGACGATGCGCGTATTTGGCAGCAAGGTAAACGGCGGATGCTGGCTGGCGGGACGGATGCGGTACAGCCAGGAGCGCCGGTTCTGCGCGCGCGGCGCCGTGAAGGCCGTGCCCGATAATTGTTCCGCGTACAAGCCCAGCGGCGCCTGCTGCGGCGAATTCTGCCCCTGCGGCAAGGCGCCGGCGATGGCTTCCGTGGCAAACTCATTGCCGAAGCCGCTTTGGTAGCCGGCCCCTCTCATGCCGGCTCCGCCATGCCGGCGGCCGCGTCGCGCAGCAAGCCCTGCACCACCTCGGCCTGGCCGACGGCGTCCATGGCCAGCAAGGCGAAGCGGGCCAGGAACAGCGGCGCGCGCTGCTCGCCCAGGCTGCCCATGGTGTGGCACAGCTCGGTGTATAGATTATCGCGTTCGATGTCGGTCATGTTGTCTCCTGATCCTGATGTAATACATTCGGCCTTTCAACCCGAAAGGCGAAACAGCTGGGGTCGGACCCCAAGGGACCCGGCGTCCCCGTCCGCGCCCCGGAATTTGCCACTGGGTTTGCTTCAAGACAATGCCCGTTTCAAAGCATCCTCCACCTGCCCCGCCCTCGCCTCGCGCCAGCGTCCCAGCACGTGCCCATCCGGGCGCACGAGGTAAAACGTGCCGGGCCGCGCGTCGAACAGCGGGAATGCCTGCGCCGCATGGTCCCAGGCGCCCCCTTGCGCGCCGCCGCGGCTGATCGCCACGGTCGTCAACGGCAAGCTGTCGCCCAGCGCCAGCAGCTCGGCCGGCACGCAAGCATCCACGCCGAAGTACAGTCCCGTGAAATGGCCATCGGCGCGCTTCCCCAGATCGGTAATATACCCCGCTTTTTGCCCGCCGTTGTGCGGCAGCGCCAGCGGACACTCGGGCAAGACGGTGCCGGGCGCGGGTCCGGCGGAAAAACCATCCGTGTCGGGCGCGTTCAGGGACGACTGCGCATACGCGATGGCGCTCGTCTGGCGCGGGTTGATCAGTGTGCGCACGTGCGCATGCTTGCCCGCCAGACCGAGCACGGCCGTGCGCATCAGCTCGAAGGCAAACGTGGGCGGCGCCATGAATTCCGTGCTTTTCGTGCCGTGGCGCAAGTTTTCATGGGCCGCGTACACGCGTTCGTCCGAATAGCTGTCCAGCAAGGCCTGCGGCGCCAGCCCCTTGACCACGTAGGCCAGCTTCCAGGCCAGGTTGTCGGCGTCGTCGATGCCGGAATTGGCCCCGCGCACGCCGAAGATGGGCACCAGGTGGGCCGCATCGCCCGCAAACAGCACGGGACCGTGCCGGTATTTGTCCAGGGTCAAGGCGTTGGCCTTGTAGATGGTGATCCACACGGGATGCCACGGGGCCGTCTCCCCCATCATGGCCAGCAGGCTGTCCACGCGGGGCGCCACGTTTTCCAGCAGCACGGCCGTCTGCGCATCCTCGTCGTCGCGCAGCTGGTAGTCGATGCGCCAGATATCGTCGGGCTGCTTGTGCACCAGCACGGTCGAACCGGGATTCGACGGCGGATCGAAGTACGCGAGCCGCTCCGTCGGGCGCTCGCTTTTCAAATGGATGTCGACGATCACGTAGCGGCCTTCATAGCTGGTGCCCCGCAATTTCAGGCCCAGCGCCTCGCGCACCACGCTGCGCCCGCCGTCGGCCGCCACCAGCCAGTCCGTGTCGATTTGATATGTATCATGCGGCGTGGCCACGGTGACCGTGGCGCCGTCGGCGCGCTGCTGCACGCCCGTGACCCGCGTCTGCCAGCGGATATCGATCAGCTCGCTATGGCGCTCGGCCGCGTCGAGCAGGAATTGCTCGATATGGTATTGCGCCAGATTGACCATGGGCGGCAATTTCTGGTTCGCGTCTTGCGGCATCGTAAAGTGCAGCACTTCTTCCTCGCGGTAAAAGCTGCGCCCTCCCGTCCACGGCAAGCCTTTGGCCAGAAAACCGTCGAGCGCGCCCAGGCGGTCGATGATTTCCAGGCTGCGCCGCGAAATGCAGATGGCGCGGCTGCCCGTGCAGACGCCGTCGTCCGCCTCGATCAGCACCGAGCGCACGCCGTGGCGCGCCAGGCCCAGGGCCGTGGCCAGGCCCACGGGGCCGCCGCCAACGATCAGGACGGGGACGTGCTGCGTCGAGGCGGCCGCCGGCTTGCCGGGCGGATACACTTTCGGCACATGGGGATAAGGGTGAAACGTATCGCGCATGATGGTGTCCTCTCAAGAATGTGTTTTGCCGCCGCGCGCTATCGGCAGGGTCAGCACGATGACGGCGCCCGCCACCAGCAGCACGCTGGCGTACAGCAAGCCCGTGGCAAAGCTGTGCGTGACGTCCTTCAGCCAGCCCACGACGACGGGGTTCAGGGCCGAGCCGATATTGCCCGTGGCATTGATGACGGCGATGCCGATGGCGCGCGCGCCCAGGCTCAGGGCCCGGTCGGGCGTCGTCCAGAAGACGGACATGGCCGTGTAGGCGCCCGTCGAAGCCATGCACACGCCCAGCAGCTGCAGCACGGGATTGGCGGCATGCGCGGTCAGCAGCCAGCCACCGGCCGACAGCAGCATGGGCCAGACGATGTGCCAGCGGCGCTCCTGCAGGCGGTCCGAGCGCCGGCCCCAGGCGACCATGCCGATGACGGTGCACACTTGCGGTATCGCCGCCAGCAGGCCGATCTGCGTATTGCTGGCGTTGCCGCTGAAACTTTTCACGATCAAGGGCGTCCACACGGCCACCATGGCCAGGGTGTTGACCAGGCAAAAGTAGGCGATGCCGAATTTCAGCACGGTGGGCGAGCACATTTCCACCAGCACGGAGACTTTTTGCCGGGGTGCGTCAGGCTTGTGCTCGGCAGCCAGCATGCGCGCCAGCACCTGCTGTTCCAGCGCATTGAGCCAGCTGGCCTTGCCCGGCGCATCGTCGAGGTAGCCGTAGACGGCCAGGCCCAGCAGGACGGATGGCATGCCTTCGAGCAAGAACAGCCATTGCCAGCCCTTCAAGCCCCAGTGGCCGTCCAGCCCCAGGATCAGGCCCGACAGGGCTGAACCGATGGCGGCCGTGACGGGCATGGCGATCATGAACAGGGCATTGGCGCGCGCCCGGTAGGCGCTGGGAAACCAGTAAGTCAGGTACAGCAGCATGCCGGGCAGGAAGCCCGCCTCCGTCACGCCCACTAAAAAGCGCAGCGCATACAGGCTGGCCGGGCCGCTGGCGAACAGGGTCGCCGTCGAGGCCAGGCCCCAGGCGATCATCATCGAGCCGATCCAGCGCCGGGCGCCGATGCGCGCCAGCACGATGTTGCTGGGAATGCTGCAGGCGATGTAGGCGATGTAAAACAGGGTAGTGGCAAAACCGAACTGGGTGCCGGACAGGCCCAGGTCCTGCATCATGGTCAGGCCGGCGAAGCCGATGTTGATGCGGTCAAGAAAGGAAAACACGAACAGCAGGAACAAAAAGCCCAGCAGATGGCGCGACACCCTGCGCATGACCTGCTGTTCCAGCTGATTGGCGGCCGCGTCGGGGGCGGGCGCGTGGGTGGCGGCGGTGGCGGGGGTTGCCCCCTGGACGATGGTCATGCTGGTCTCCATAAGGTCTTTGCCCCGCCATGCTTGTTGTTATCGGCGGGTGCTGCCGGGTGATCCCGGCTTGAGACACAGTATGCAGACGACTAAGCCGATGGCTGTCCCCATTTTGGGGACAGCCATCGGCCAAAAGAACTAGCCGGCGCGCCTAGCCGCGTTTCTTGATGGGCACGTTGTCGACCTTCTGGTTGCCATAGCTGAAGGAACCGTGGCCGCTCCAGTTGTTGTCGGTGACAAAGGTCGCTTCAAACTTGGCCAGGTAGCTGCCGATGGCAGGCGGCGGCACGGAAACGACGTATTCGCCCATCAGGCTGAAGACGCGCGTGGCGCCGCCGAGGCCCAGGCCGTGCACGGGACCGCTGACGGGACGGATCACGACGCGGCCGTTCGGCGGGGCGATCGATTGCGTGATCAGGGCTTCGCCGCTGACCGTGCCGTCGTCGGGGTTGTAGAACAGGGCCAGATTCAGGATGGGCGCGCCGGGCAAGCCGAGATTGCCGGCCATCAGATAGACGTGCTCTACCGCATTCAATTCAGATGAGGACACAATGGACTCCTTCGGGAATGATTCCTGAGCCATGAACAGGCGAGATCGCGCGCGGCGACAGGCACTGGCTACCAGCCTTGCCAATGGCCGCGGTTCCGGCGGCGCATCAACACTCTGCAGGCAGCATAGTCCGTATTTCCGTAGCAATATGCTCACATTATTGCCTTGAATTCCAGCAATTTTATGCTGGGCCCGGTATACCGGATTTGCTAGCACTTACGGCACTTGCGGGCCTAGACATAGCGCAAACAATTGGCGCTGGCTGGCAATGCCCAGGCGTTTATACGCGCGTTTCTGGTAGGTGACGACGCTCGACGGCTGCACGCCCATGGTCTCGGCGATTTCCACGGCCGTGTGGCCTTCGAGCACGCCGCGCAGCACGTCGAGTTCGCGCTTGCTCAGCTGCGGGCCATGCTGGCGCAGCCGGGCCAGCATCATGGGCGAAACGCCGTGCGCGGGCTGGCCGTTCAGGCTGTAGTGGTGCCTGGCCGCATACGCGAACAGCGGCGACAGGGCTTCGATGGCGGCCACTTCGCCGGGCTGGAACTGGCCCTGGCTGCTGTCGCGGTAAAAATTGACGGACAGCCAGATGTCGGCGGCCGGCTGCACCAGCAGGGACAGGCGGTCCGAGACATTCGGCTTTTGATAACAGACGGCGCGGTAGCCGGGATGGCGGATTTCATCGCCGGCTTGCCGGTGCAGCACGATGGCGGGATCGATTTTCACGCCTGCGGCCGGCGCGATGACGCTCTGGTTGCCGTCGAGCGCATAGTAATGGCGGGCGTAGCTGTCCGCGATATCCTGCAGGAAGCGCCCGCCGCGCCGGTCGGCCACGGCGACCGTGCGCGGACGGTTGCCGAATTCATAGGCAAAGATCGTGCACTGGGCGATGGACGCGGCCGCGCCGGCCGTGGTCAGGATGGCGCCCGCCATGGCATTGACGTCGGCGTGGCCGATGGCGGCAACCAGGTCCAGGGCGCGCCCCAGGTCCAGCTGCCCTTCCGCCTGCCGCCGTTCCACCCGCCAATAGCGCATGGCCGTCTCCCCTGGCGATTATTGTTGACGCTGCGGCAAGACCCAGTCCGGCCGGATGTAATGACAGGTGTAGCCGTGCGGCAAGCGCTGCAGATAATCCTGATGCTCGGGTTCCGCCTGCCAGAACGGGCCGGCCGGCGCCACCTGCGTCACCACCTTGCCGGGCCACAGGCCCGAGGCGTCGACGTCGCGGATGGTTTCTTCGGCCACCAGCCGCTGTGCTTCGCTGGTGTAAAAGATGGCCGAGCGGTAGCTGGTGCCGCGGTCGTTGCCCTGGCGGTCTTCCGTGCTGGGGTCGTGGATCTGGAAGAAAAATTCCAGGATCTTGCGGTAGCTGATGGCGGTCGGGTCGAAGATGATCTCGATCGCTTCCGCATGCGTGCCGTGGTTGCGGTAGGTGGCGTTGGCCACGTCGCCGCCGCTGTAGCCCACGCGCGTGGCGAGCACGCCCGGATAGCGGCGCAGCAGGTCTTGCACGCCCCAGAAGCAGCCGCCGGCCAGGATCGCGGTTTCCTTGTCTTTTGTCATATTGATCATTCCTTGATCTGAGATACTGGTATGTATCGTCCATCTTACCCTGTCGCGCGGTTTTCTTCAGCGGGCCAGCAGGCGCTTGAGCTGCGCCGCCTGGTAGGCGCCGATGGCGTCGTTGAACAGGCAGCGGATCAGGGGGTCGTCGACGATGTCGGCTTCCATCAGTTCCGCCCGCGTAGCTTCGTCGAAGGGGCCGTCGTTGATGCGCATGTACATCGAGGTCAGCGATTCACCGAGCACCAGCGCCGCATGGCATTTCACCAGCGGCACTTCGGTGGTCCAGCCGGGCGCTTCGTTCGTCTGCGGCGCGAGGTCGATCGCGTCGCCCTGCGTGCGGTAATGCAGGACGGTGGCGGCGCCGTCATGGCCGTACAGGGCCAGCCGCCACAGGCGCGGTTGCTGGAAGTAGCTGTCGTCGGGCAGTTCCATGTCGCGGTAGCGCTCAAGCAAACCATTGCGGCAGAAATCGAGCACCAGCGCCGCGTCGGCATCGTTCAAGGGCGCGAAACGCCGGGCGATGTCCGCCGTGGCGGGCGCAAGCGCCTCGGGGCGGTAGTCGAAATCCACGTCCTGCGGTCCGACGGGTATCACCCAGGGCAAGGGTTCGGCGCGACTCGCCCCGTGCGCATCGAGCAGCACGGCCGTCGACGGATCGAGGCGGAAGATGTGCGCGTCCGGCAGCGCGCCGCCGATTTCATCGGCAAAGCGGCGGTAAGTGATCGGGAACATCGCGTGGTTGTACCAGGACCAGTCTTCCTGCACGAACTGGCAGGAACTGGGCACCAGGTAACGGGGCGCCAGCGCGCGCAGCTGCGCCACCCAGTCGTCGGGCAGCTCGACCGGACCAGGCTGCGCCAGCGACGGCGCGATGACGGCGATCTCGCGCATGGTCTGGAACGGCCACAGGACCATGTCCCAGGGCGCGAAGGCGGCCAGCTGCGCCAACGTCTCGGGGCCGATCCAGGAATCGACGACATTGAGCACGTTCAAGCCGGCGGCGCGCACCTGGAACAGCGAGTCGACATCGTCGTCCAGCGCCCGCCGCGGGATCACCTCGATGGCGCCCACGCGCACGGGCACGTCGACGTGCAGGCGCTGTACCTGCGTAAAACCGAGCGCGCGGATCATCGCGAACAGTTCGTCGAAGACGCAGTACAGATAGATGGGCGTGGCGCGGTCGAGCGCATCGAGGCTGTCGAGCGAACAGTGGTCGTCGTGGAAATGCGAAATGAAGACGGCGTCCCAGCGCAGCCGGCGCACGGCGTCGAGGTCGAAGCGCACGGGCGGGAAGGCGTGGCAGTTGCGGCTGAACGGATTTTCGACGATGGGGTCGAAGGCGATGGCCGTGCCGTCGCATTCGAAGACATAGCCGGCGTGCAGGATGCGGGAGATTTTCAGGGGCATAAGCTGATTCAGGTTGGGCAGCGCGCCATGATAGCTGAAAAGGCGCCTGCCCTGCCCCATGCAGAATTAGTACGGATTATTCAGCACATCCATCGCAAAATACGTAAAGATCATGTCCGCGCCCGCGCGCTTGATGGCGCCCAGGGTTTCCTGCACCACGCGGCGCTCGTCGATGGCGCCGGCCTGCGCGGCGAACTTGATCATCGCGTATTCGCCGCTGACCTGGTAGGCGCCGATCGGCAGGCGCGTCACTTCGCGCAGGTCGCGGATGATGTCCAGGTAGGCGCCGGCCGGCTTGACCATCAGCGCATCGGCGCCCTCGGCTTCGTCGATCAGCGACTCGCGCACCGCTTCGCGGCGGTTCATCGGGTCCATCTGGTAAGTCTTGCGGTCGCCTTTGAGGGTGCTGCCGGCCGCGTCGCGGAACGGGCCGTACAGGCCGGAGGCGAACTTGGTGGAATACGCCATCACGGGCGTGTCGTGGAAGCCGGCCGCATCTAACGCGCTGCGGATCGCCGCCACCTGGCCGTCCATGGCGGCCGACGGTGCGATGATGTCGGCGCCCGCCTGGGCCGCGATGACGGCCTGCTTGCCCAGGTTCAGCACCGTGCTGTCATTGTCGACCGTGTCGCCGTGCAGGATGCCGCAATGGCCGTGGTCCGTGTATTCGCAGAAGCAGGTGTCGGACATGACCACCATTTCCGGCACGGCGTCCTTGATAATGCGCGACATGCGCGCCACCAGGCCGTCCGGGTTCAGCGTATCGCTGCCGTGGCTGTCCTTGTGATGCGAAATGCCGAAGGTCATGACGGAGCGCAAACCGGCGCGCGCATAGCGTTCGACTTCCTGCGCCAGCTTCGCTTCGGGTATGCGGCGCACGCCGGGCATGGAGGTGATGTCGATGAAATCGCTGGAACCTTCGTCGACGAAGATCGGCAGGACCAGGTCGCGCGGGTTGATCTCGGTTTCGCGGAACAGCTCGCGCAGTTGCGGGGTCGCGCGCAGGCGGCGCATGCGCGAAGTGGGGAATTGTGCTGGCATGGGATGACTGGCTTCAGGTTAACAACGCCGATCAGTATACGCCCATCGCGCCGCTTGCGCCGGGCCGCCTGGCAAAAAAGCTGCGCAAGTCAAAAAAGGCCGTCCTGCGCCTTCATTGCGGCTGCAACAGGGCCGCCACTTGCCAGCGCATGTCCGCCGCCAGTTGCACCAGCATGGCGCCGCGGCGGCGCGCGTCGGCCCGCTTTTTCGACGGCACCAGCTCCAGGTCCGGCATGCGGCAAGGGGTGCACGGCAGGCGGTAATTGCCGTCGCCGGCAGGCTGCGCATGCAGTTCCTGCCACGCCAGGTCGTAATCGCAGGAGATGTGGCGGCGCCGGCGCCAGTTCAGCGCGATGCGGTTGGCATTGCTGACCAGCCCCAGGTGGCTGCAGCCGAAGAAATCGCCGAGGTCGCGCAAGGCCGCCACCATCAGGTTTTTCGGCCGGCAGCCGTGCAGCGCCCGCGTGGCCTCCTTCACGGCCTGCGCGCCCGCCTGCGAGCGCAAGCCCTGCAGCGCGCCCAGTGCGATGGCCGCGCCGCCGGGCTGGGGCCGGAACAGGAAGCTGGCCAGGTACAGCGACACGCCGTCGCGCGTCAGGCGCAGGCACAGGTCGCCCTCGCGGTGGCTGTCGTGGATGGCCGTCAGCTGCAGGCGGTAGGTGGCGCCATCCTTGCCCTCGATGGCGGCCAGCACCAGCGCGCGCCGCGCCGCGTATTCCACCAGCGGCCGCGCGCCGGCCTGCCACAGGAAGCGGTAATGCCCGCGCAGCAGGTCCACCCTCGCGGCGCAGCCGAACTGCCGGCTCGCATAGGGACGGTAGATCTTGTACAGCAGGCTGGGATGGGCTTGCGCCAGCGCCGCCATGCCCGGCGTGCCGGCGATGAACGCCTGCCAGCGCGCGCGCTGCACGGGAAAGACGATGGCGCCCAGCGCGGCCTTGAGGCGGTGGCCATGCTGGCGCAGTGCCGGCTGCTGCGGCGCGGCGTCGCCGGTGGCGGTAAAAGTATGCATGCGAACGGCTCTACAACGGGACTGGGCGAACGGGACGCGGCAGCGGCCGCGGGCAGCCCGGCGCAGGCGCCGGCACGCATGCCGCGGCTCTGGCCGGGTAGAGCGGATGATAGGGGGAGGCTAAAACAAAGGGGGTTACAAGTTGGTAATGTGCCGATACGCCACGCCGGCCTGACAGCGGCGCCTTAGCGCAGCAGCCGCAAGCGCAGGCGCAAGCCCGGCGCCGCATCCTCGATCTCCAGGCTGCCGCCATGCAGGGCCGCGATGGCCGCCACGATGGACAGGCCCAGCCCATTGCCGGGCAGGTGGCGGCTCTTGTCGAGGCGATAGAAGCGCTGCGTCAGCTTCGGCAATTCCTCCGGCGGCACGCCGGGGCCATTGTCGCGCACGGCCAGCCAGCTGCCCTGCGCATCGCTGCCGGCCGACACTTCCACCGTGGCGCCCTGCCCCGCATACTTGATGGCGTTGTCGACCAGGCTGGCCAGGGCGCTGCCCAGCAGGTTGCGGTCGCCGCGCGCCGGCACGTCGTCGCCATACATCTGCACCAGCAGCACGCCTTGCTCGTCGGCCGTCGCCTCGTACATTTCCACGATGTCGGCGCCGATCTGATGCAGGTCAATGTCATCGAAATTCTCGGGACGCATGCCCGATTCGGCCGCCGCGATCTGCAGCAGCTTGTCGAACACGCGCGTCAGGTCGTCGATATCGTCGATGGCCGCCTGCGCGGCGCCCTCATAGCCCGCCACGGTCTGCTGCTGGCGCAAGGCGCCATCGAGCTTGTTGCGGATGCGTCCCAGCGGCGTGCGCAAGTCGTGCGCGATGGCGTTCGACACGTGGCGCACGCCGTCCATCAGGTGTTCGATGCGGTCGAGCATGCGGTTGATGTCACGGCTGAGCAAGCCGAATTCATCTTCGCTGGAAACGGGGATGCGCCGGCTCAGGTCGCCGGCCTCGATTTCGCCGGCCGTGCGGCGGATCTGGCCGATGCGCGCCTCGAGCTGGCGGCGGAACAGCCAGGCGCCCGCCACGGCCAGCAGCACGGCGGCGCCGCCGCCAAAGGACAGCGAACGCAGTACCAGGGTGCGGATCGACTCGCCCTCCTCCATGTCGCGCCCGACGAACAGGCGCGCGCCGCCATCGAGGCCGCGGATCAGCAGGCGCGCCGGCACGCGACGTCCCTCGCGCGTGACGTCGCGGTGCAGCAGCTGGCCCACGGGACTGGCCGCGTCGGGCCAGGCCGACAGGTTACCGGCCACGCGGCGGCCGTCGGCGCCGACGAGCAGAAAAATCTCCGTGTCGCTGTCCGTGCGGTCCGTCAGCAAATGGGCGATTTCGGCCGCCGTGCGCGTGCTGTCGGCGGGCTGGTACAGGGCGGCCAGGCGCTCGGACAGCAGCACCAGCTTGCGGTCCACGCTGCGATCGAGCACGCCGATGGTGCCGAAATAGAAGACGCCGCAGACGACGGCGATCGACAGCGCCACCAGCACGCCGTAGCCGAGCGCCAGACGCGCCGCGATGGAACGGTGCAGGTTACGCACCGTCAAGCACGCCCAGGGTATAGCCGACGCCGCGCACCGTGTGGATCAGCGGCGGCGAAAATTCCTTGTCGACCTTGTTGCGCAAGCGGCTCACCTGCACGTCGATGACGTTCGTCTGCGGGTCGAAATGGTAGTCCCACACGGCTTCGAGCAGCATGGCGCGCGTGACGGACTGGCCCTGGTGGCGCATCAGGTATTCGAGCAGGCGAAATTCGCGCGGCTGCAGGGCGATTTGCCGGCTGGCGCGCGTCACGCGCATGGTGCGCATGTCGAGCACCAGGTCGGCCACCTGCAGCTGCGTCGATTCGGGCACGGGCGCGGCGCGCCGCAGCAGCGCCTCGATGCGCGCCAGCAGTTCGGCGATGGCGAACGGTTTCGACAGGTAGTCGTCGCCGCCGCTGCGCAGGCCGCGCACGCGCTCGTCGACGCTGGACAGGGCCGACAGCACCAGCACGGGCGTGTTGCGGCCCATGCCGCGCAGGCGCGCAACGATGGCCAGGCCGTCGATCTCGCCGGGCAGCAGGCGGTCGAGCACCAGCGCATCCCAGTCTTCGCCGCAGGCCAGGCGCATGCCGTCGATGCCGTTGTCGCAGGCCGTGACGTCGTGGCCCGCCTCGCGCAGGCCGGCGCAAATGTAGCGGGAGGTTTCAGCTTCGTCTTCGATGACCAGGCAGCGCACGGGAATTCCTTGTAAAAATCAGGGCAGCAAATACGCGCAGCATACGCCAGGCGCGGTCCACTTGCCAGTCCCTCCCCGCAGGCGCCGACGCGGCGCCTGGCGCCTAATTGCATTTCCCCCGCAGTTTGGCGATCGCCACGAAGGGCAAGGCATACACGCCGCCGATGCCAATCGGGCCGATGCTGGTGGGCTGGCGCTTCAAGCCGTCCGGATGCAGGCAGTCGGGCACTTTCGCCTCGGCGAAGGCGGCGGCGAACTGCTCGTACTTTCTGTCGGCGCGTATCGTCACCTGCTGCATCTGCGGCTGCGGCAGCGCATCGCGCGCCTGCGCCTCTTCCGCCAGCACGGCGCGCACGGCGTCGCGTATCATCGATTGCGTCAGTTGCGGTCCCGGTCCCGGTGCCGCTCCCGGCGTCGTCTCCGGCGCCTGCGCCCCGGCTTGCGCCGCCGCGCACAGCCACGCCACAGTGACCAGCTTGCAAGCTATTTTCATCGTCCTCATCCACGCATGCCAAGTTTGCAATATTTCCATCAATATAGCAGGATTCGCGCGCGCCGGGGCGTGCGGCGAACGACGGCAGGGTCGGGTACAATACAGCCTCGACAATGTTTGGCCGCGCCCGCGCGCCCCTGCCACAGGCGCCGCACGGCTTGCCGCGGCCTGCATATCCACCACTGCCACTAACGAACAGCAGGCACGCCCGGCGCGCGCCACAGACAGACACACTGCCATGAAATCGACCCACTCTCTCGCACTGGCGCTGGCCATGGCCACCGCATGCGGCAGCGCCGCTGCCGCAGACTCCAAACAAAGCATGCTGTTCGATGAAATCCCCATCGGCAGCTGGAGCACTTCCGCCGAACTGGGCGCCATCACCACCTCGGGCAACACGGTCGGCACCTCCGTCACCGGCAAGATCGACGCGCGCCAGGAACTCGACGACTGGAGCAACCAGTACATCTTCAGCGGCTACTTCAAGGAAGATGAAACGACGAACGACGAGGGACAAAAGATCCGCGAACGCTCGGCCGAGCGCTTTTCCGCCTCCGCCAAGGCCGCCTACAAGCTGATGGCCGACCATGAAAAACTGTTCGTGCTGGCCTCGCACGTGAACGACAAGTTCGGCGCCTACACCAAGTACTCGACCCTGGCCGTCGGTCACGGCTCGCGCTGGTACCAGTCCAGCGACAAGAGCGTCGACGTGGAAGTCGGTCCAGGCTACTTCAGCGGCACCAACGATGCGGGCGAATCGGAACACGGCCTGACGGTGCGCGGCGCGGCCGCCATGAAGTGGAAGATCAGCCAGTCCGCCATGTTCACCCAGACGGTCAGCGTGGAACGGGGCACCTCGAACACCCACTCGATCGCCGAAACGGCCCTGAGCACGAAAATCAACGGCACCATGCAGATGAAGGCCGCCTTCAGCGCCCGCAACGACACGCGCGTGCCCGATGACAAGAAGAACACGGATACGCAAACCTCGCTGACCCTGGTTTACTCCTTCTGAGATGCCGGCCACGCTGATGCGGCGCCTGCGCCTGGGCGCCCTCCTGTGCGCGGCGGCGCTGCTGAGCGGCTGCGCCGCCGTCACCGTCAGCGCCATTTCCCCGGCCGACTACCTGCAGCAGCGGCGCGGCGACATCCTCACCACGGGCAAACTCAGCGCCTCGGCCAGCGAGGTGCTGCGCATCATCGGCAGCGACATCGCCGCCTGCGAAGCCAATACGGGCAGCTGCCGCGCCGACCTGGCCCGCTCCGAGCTGCTCAGCGACGAGCAGCGCCTGGCGACGCTCTCCGAATTGTGGCTCGAAAGCGCCCTGGCGGAGGAAAAACAGGGTGGCCACGCCAGCGCCGAACTGCTGGCCGCCTGGCTGGAATCGGCCCGCTACGCCTATGCCTACCTGTTCTACACGACGCGCACGCCGGGCCAGCGCGCCTTCGAGGAGCGCCAGACGCAAATCCGCGACTACTATAACTACGCCGTGCAAAAGGCCGTCGGCAACCTGTTCCGCCACCGCGGCGAATACCGCCCGGACGGCCATGTGATCCGCGTCGCCGGCTGGCAGATCGACAGCGAACTGTCGGCCCTGCGCCTGCCCGACGACGGCACCCTGCCGGAAGAACTGCTGCCGGCCACCTCGCTGTCGTTTTCCGGCCTGCGCAATGTCTACCGGCGCGACGGCTTCGGCGCCGACCTGGTGGCCGTCATGCCCAAGCCCGCGCAGGCCGCTGACGCGGCGTTCCAGGAAACGCGCTTCCCCGTCGTCACGGCGCTGATCCGCTTCGACGGCAACAGCCTGCAGGAAGTACTGGCCACGCAGCAGCTGCTGTTGATGCTGGTCGACCCGACGCGCAGCGAATCGACGCGCATGGCGGGCCAGGAACTGCCCGTGGCGGCCAATTTCACGGCCGGCTACGGCCTGTGGCTGGCCCGTTCCGGCTTCGGCGTGCAGGCGCTGCGCACCCTGTTCGGCCGCGCCGACGGCATTTCGCGCCCGCAGGTGCACCTGATGCAGCCCTACGACCCGGACAAGCGCACCATCGTCATGCTGCACGGCCTGGCCAGCAGCCCGGAAGCGTGGATCAACGTGGCGAATGAACTGATGGGCGACGAACAGCTGCGCCGCCGCTACCAGATCTGGCAGGTGTACTACCCGAGCAACGCGCCGCTGGCGGCCAACAACGCCGCCATCCGCAAGGCGCTGGACGCCACCGTCGCGCATTTCGACCCTTCGGCCAAGGCCGCCGCCTCGAACGACCTGGTCTTGATCGGCCACAGCATGGGCGGCGTGCTGGCGCGCCTGATGGTCTCCGACGCCAGCAACACCCTGCTCGACGCCATCACGGAAGAATACAATTTGAAGGGCAAGAAGGCGGAAAAAGTGCGCGCCGGGCTGGCGCCCTACCTCAATTTCACGGCCATGCCGCAGGTCAACCGCGCCATCTTCATCGCCGCGCCGCACCGCGGCACCTCGTTCGCCAACCACAAGGTGGCGCGCTGGATCGCCAACCTCGTCACCCTGCCCATCACCATGCTCGAACAGCTGTCCGACGCGGCCGGCAGCCTGGCGCAGCTCGACACGGGCAGCAGCGAGCCGCTGCGCATCCCCAACAGCATCGATAACCTCAGCGACAAGGACCCGTTCGTGCGCCTGGTGGCGGACCTGCCGATCAGCCCGAAAGTGCGCTACCACTCCATCATGGGCAACGACACGCCGGAGCTGCCGCTGGCCGAATCGAGCGACGGCGTGGTGCCCTACGCCAGCGCCCACCTCGACGGCGCGCTGTCGGAAAAAGTCATTCCGTCCTGGCACAGCGTGCAGGAAAGCCCGCAGGCGATCCTGGAAATACGGCGGATCTTGCGGCTGCCGGACAGCCTGCCCTGATCGGCCGTATATATCTCGCTGTCCGCTGCCGGAAAAATGCGCTTTTCGCTTGATAAAGTTGCGAAACATGATAATCTTGCGTGTAAGACGCCTGGCGCATATACCCGAGGACCGAACATGACAGCGCATCTGCATCACGACACTCTGGCGCCCGAGCGCCGGGAATGGACCGACAACGACCTGCGGGTAGTGGAGCAATTCTCGCAATTGGTGAGCGCACAGCTCCACCTGTTGGCGCAAGGTCCCGAGCGCGAGCGCCTGATCGACCTGGCCATGCGCGCGCTCGATGCGGCGCGCGCCTCGCTGCGCGCCACCCCGCCGCCGATACCGCTGCAACTTCCCGTATTAAAACTCAAGGTGTCCGATGTCATTGGGCAAGGATGGGTGGCACTGTCGCAGGCGTCGCTGTATCGCGCAGTGGAAAGCCAGCGGTTTTATTGCGTGACGCCCAAGGGACGCAGTATCGGCAAGGAGTTTCCCGCTTGGCAATTTATCGAGCCCGTGCCGGAATTGATCGCGCCCGTGCTCGCCGTCCTCGCCGGCCAGCCCGGCAGTGCCATCCATGCCTTCTGGGTCAGCGGTGCCGACGAATTCAACGAACTTTCGCCGGCAGAGATGCTGGCAGGCAAATCTTTCGAGACGCGGGCCGAGGTACATCCCAGTCAGCAAACGCTGCTGGATCTGCCAGCCAGCGAGAGATTGCGCAAGGTGCTGGCGGCAGCGCAGTGGCAGCATAGGGGTATGGCCGACATCATAGGCTAGCCCTGCATGACGCTGCAACTGCAAGATACGCCTGTCCCGCCAGAAATGGCAGCACGCCTGCCGGCGCTGGCATCGCTGCGCGCTGAATTATTGAGTAATATCATCACCCATCCAGCAGGCCAGGTCTTGGTACGCGCGGCATGGAACGCGGCGTCCATCTGGCCGGCGAAGGTTGAACGCACCTACCGCTTCGGCCCGCCCACCGCGCTGGCCGGCCCGGCCGGTTTCCCCTTTCACTGGGCGTATCTTGCGGACGACGCCTACACGGCGGCCTGGGAAGCCCAGCTTTGCCGTAACGACGTCACACGCCCGGGCACCTTTTACATCGATCACAACGCGCAACAAGCGCTGATCGCCACCCTGTCATTCAGCGCCCCGCTGCAATTGTTCGACCTGACCGGGCTGGCCGCCAGCCGCCTGGGCATTTACGATCAATTGCACAGCCCCGATCACGCCTGGTGCCAATGGCTGGGCTGCCAGCTGGACCAGGTCATTGCACAGGAGGCAGGCGCGATTCATGGCTTCGTGTATCCATCGCGCCGGCAGCCAGGCAAACTTGCCTATGCGACATCCTCTCGCCTGATGGCAACATTGGGCGCGCGCATGGCATGCTCACACGTGCAATTCGGCAACACTGAAGCCTATGCGCGCTTGCTGGCTGACCGCCTGCGCGTAGCCCCGCCCTGAGCTGAAATGCCCTACACCGGCTCGCGCCACTGATCCTTGATCTCCAGCATGGCCGGCAGCTGTTCGATGAACAGCGCCAGCAGCGCGGGATCGAAATGCGTGCCGCTGTCGCGCTGCATGGCGGCGATGGCTTCGTCGACCGTCCAGGCCCGTTTGTACGGGCGTTCGCTGGTGAGGGCGTCGAAGACGTCGGCGATGGCGACGATGCGGCCTTCGCGGGGGATGTCCTCGCCCTGCAAGCCTTGCGGATAGCCGCTGCCGTCCCATTTCTCGTGGTGCGTCAGGGCGATGGTGCGCGCCATTTTCAAGAGGCCGCCCGCGTGCTCGCCGATGATGGCCGCGCCGATTTCCGCGTGGCGGCGCATGACGCTCCACTCTTCCGCATCGAGCTTGCCCGGCTTTTGCAGGATGGCGTCGGGGATGCCGATCTTGCCCACGTCGTGCATCGGGGCCGCGTTCAACAAGTCTTCCGCCCTGGCCGCGCTGTAGCCGGCCGCCAGCGCCAGCTGGCGCGCGTAATAGCTCATGCGGATGACGTGCATGCCCGTCTCGTTGTCCTTGTATTCTGCCGCCTGGCCCAGGGTCTGGATCACCTGCAGGCGCGAACGGCGCAATTCCTCGGCGTCCACCAGCGACAAATGCGTGCGCACGCGGGCGCGCACGATGGGCGGGCTGACCGGCTTGGTGATGTAGTCCACGGCGCCCGCGTCGAAGCCGTCCGCCTCGTCCTTCACGTCGCACAGGGCGGTGACGAAAATGACGGGGATGGCAGCCGTGGATGGCATGGCTTTGAGCTGGCGGCACACTTCATAGCCCGTCATGGCGGGCATCATGATGTCGAGCAGGATCAGCTCGACGGGATTGTTCTGCGCCAGTTCCAGCGCCTTCTCGCCATCCTTGGCGTACAGCAGGCGGTAATCGTCCTGCAGGATCTGGCGCAGCACCTGCAGGTTCGTTGCTTCATCATCGACCAGCAGCAGGGTCGGTTTGTCGTCGTGTAAGGTCATCGTCAGCCCAGTATCAGGAAAGGTCGGCAGCCGCCTGCGTCTCCAGCCAGTCCAGCAGCTGGCGCAGCACGTCCGCGGCGCGCGCAAATTCAAAATCGTCGATGGCGCTGGCCAGCGCCTGCAGGCGCTGCTGCTGGCCGTGCGGCGCCAGCATGGCGGCAATCTGCGCCATCAGGTCGTCATCGAGCTCGCCGCCCTCCAGACTGGCGATAGCCTGGCGCAGCAAGGCGCCGGCGGCGCCGCGCTCGACCGGTGCGGCGTCTTCGGCGGCCGCAGGCGCCACGGCGCCGGCCCCCGCGCCCAGTTCGCGCGCCAGCGCGGCAAACGCGGCCGCCAGCTGCGCCAGCAATTCGTCAGCGGGCTGCTGGCGCGCGATGGCCTGTTCGATGCGTCCCAGCAGGCTTTCGACCTGCAGCAGGCACAGATTGCCGGCCGCGCCCTTAATGCGGTGCAGCAGGTGCCCTGCCACGCTGGCGCCGCCCCGCTGCAGTTCCTCCGCCAGCATGGCGGCGCAATCGCCGTTGGCCTGGACGAAGCGCGCGATGGCGCGCTGCAGGGTGTCGCGGCTGCCCCACAGTGCGATGCCGCGCTGCCAGTCGACCTGTCCGGCCGCGGCGCCTGCCTGCGCCACGGGCGCCGGCATGGCCACGGCGATATCGAGCAGGCGCGCGATTTCCGCCGTCAGCTTGTGCATTTCCAGCGGTTTCGAGGCAAAACCGTTCATGCCCGCCGTCTGCGCGGCGCGCCGGTCCTGTTCCAGCACGCTGGCCGTCAGGGCGATGATGGGCGTCGCCTTGAGTCCCTGTTCGCGCTCGTGCACGCGGATCAGGCGCGTCGCTTCCAGGCCATCCATGCGCGGCATCTGCACGTCCATCAGGACGATGTCGAAGCCGCCCTTGCCGAACTCGCGCACGGCGCTTTCGCCGTCGCCGGCCGTGATCACCTGGTGGCCGGCCGCGCCCAGGCTGATCAGGAGCAGCTCCACGTTCTGCGGCACGTCGTCGGCGGCCAGGATGCGCAGCGGCGGCAAGGCCACGACGGGCTGCTCGCTGCGGCGCGACACGGCCTTGCCCGGCGCCAGCGGCAGCAGCACGTGGAACACGCTGCCCACGCCCAGGGTGCTTTCCACGGTGATGGTGCCCCCCATCAGCTCGACCAGCTGCAGCGAAATCGTCGTGCCCAGGCCCGTGCCGCCAAAACGCCGGCTCATCGAGGAATCGGCTTGCGTGAACGGCGCGAAGATCTTGTCGAGGCGGTCGGCGGGAATGCCGATGCCCGTGTCGTGCACGGCGATGTGGACCTGCTCTCCCTGCATGCCGACGGCCACGCGCACATGGCCCACTTCCGTGAACTTGACAGCGTTGCCGATCAGATTCGTCAGCACCTGCTGCACGCGGCGCGCGTCGCCGAGGAAGAACTGGCCCATGCCCGGGTCGATATCGACATGCAGCACCAGCTCGCGCGCGTGCGCCGTGACGCGCAGGGACGCGGCCACGTGGTCGACCAGGTCGGGCAGCGAGAAGTCCACCAGTTCCAGCTCGGTGGCGCCCTTTTCCAGCTTGGCCATGTCGAGAATGTCGTTGAGCAGTTCGAGCAGCGAACGGGCCGACTGGCGCACCGTGCCCAGGTGGCGGCGCTGCAGGCTGTCCAGGGCCGTCCCCAGCAGCACTTCCGTAAAGCCGATGATGGCGTTCATCGGCGTGCGGATTTCATGGCTCATGTTGGCCAGGAAGCTGGTCTTCGATTCGGCGGCCTGCTCGGCGCGGTCTTTCGCCGCGCGCAGGTTTTCCTGCATGGCGCGCCGTTCGCTCACGTCGGTGGCCAGCTTGACCACCTTGAACGGCTTGCCGTCCGTGTTGAAGATCGGGTTGTACGAGGCCTGTATCCACACTTCCCTGCCATTCTTGCCGATGCGCTTGTACTCGCCCGTATTGAATTCGCCGGCCGCCAGCTGCTGCCAGAAGGCCGCATAGGCGGGCGACGTCACGTGGGCAGGCTCGCAGAAGACGCTGTGGTGCAGGCCCAGCACGTCGTCGAGCCGGTAACCGACCAGGTCGAGGAAGTTCTGGTTCGCCTCCAGGATGCGCCCCTGCAGGTCGAATTCCGCGACGGCCGTCGCGCGCGAGATGGCCGTCACCTTGCCTTCGTACTCGGCGTTGCGCAATTCGCTTTCCGTGATGTCGAGGATGACGCCGTCGATCCAGCGCACCACGCCGTCGTTGTCGAGCACGGGGCCGCTGCTTTCGCGCACCCAGCGCTCGCGCCCGTCGCGGTGGAGCATGCGGTAGACGTTCTCGAAATCGCGCTGTTCGCCTGCCGCCTGCACGCAGGTGTCGTTGACGCGCTGGCGGTCGTCCGGATGCACGAGGTCGAACAGCCTGACCCGCCCCGCGACGAAGTCCTGCGGCAGCCAGCCCGTCAGGTTGAAGACGGCGTCGCTGATGAAGATCATCTTCCACTCGGGCGCAAAGCTGCAGTGGAAGGACACGCCGGGAATGTTGCGGATCAGGGTGCGGTACTGGCGCTCGCTGTCCTTCAGCGCCTGCTCCATGTTGCGCGAGGAGCGCATGTCCGTGACAAACGCCACGAACAGGGGCTGGCCCGGCGTCTCGATCTTGCCGATCGCCACGCGCATGGGCAGCACGGCGCCGTCCTTGTGGCGGCCATCGAGTTCGCGTCCGCTGTCGAGGATGCGCGAGGCGCCCGTTTCCAGGTAGTCGCGCAGATAGCCTTCGTATTCGGCCGCGTCGGCCGGCTGCAGCAGCAGGCTCGCATTGCTGCCCACGATTTCCGCTTCGCGCCAGCCGAACAGGCTTTCCGCGGCCGGATTGAACGAGCGCACCTGGCCCTGGCCGTCGATGGTGATCAGGCCGTCGGCGGCCGTGTCGACGATGGCGCGCAGCCGCGATTCGCTGGCGCTGGCGTGGCGCAGCAGCTGGCGGTAGCGCAGCAGGCCGTTCGCGGCGGCGACAAACACCGTCAGGGTGACGGTGATCAGGGCCACGGCCAGCGCCACGAACGAGGCCTGCACGGTAATCGTGTTGTCGCCGGCCGTGGGCGTGCCGGAAAACCGCGCCGCCAGCATGCCCGTGTAATGCATGCCGGAGATGGCCAGGCCCATGACGACACTGCTGAGCAGCAGCGAAGCGAGGGGACTGAGGCGCTGGCGCATGGCGTTCAGGCCGAAACGCACCCACAGCGCCAGCATGGCCATGGTGACGGCCACCACCAGCGACAGGGCGAACAGCCAGGGCTGGTAGTGCAGGGTCAGCGACGTCTGCATGGCGGCCATGCCGCTGTAATGCATGGAACCGATGCCCACGCCGACCAGCACGCCGCCCACCACCAGCTGGCGCCAGCTGATGCGCGGGCGCGCCAGCAAGTGCAGCGCCACCCACGAAGCGGCCATGCCCGGCAGCATGGACAGCAGGGTCAGGCCGGGGTCGAAGGAGACGCGCGTGCAAATGTCGAAGGCCAGCATGCCGATGAAGTGCATCGACCAGATGCCGCCGCCCAGTGCGATGGCGCCCGTGATGATGGCCGTCTGGCGCTGGACCCCCCGCTCGCTGCTGCGCGCCATGCCGGCAATCTGCAGGGCCATGAACGAGGCAAAGATGGCAATGCCGATGGAAAACAGCACGAGAGCGGCATCGTGCGTGCCATAGATGGACGGCAGCGCATCGGCGGGGGCGGCAAACATGGAACTAAGCATACTGTCGTGGCATAGGTTGAGTGAAACGTGACGTCGCAAAACATGCCGGCGCACCGCGCGCCGGCGCCCGGCTTTTTAGCAAAGCGGCAACACAGCAAAAATGACAACGGTACGGGTCGGCCCGGCAAGGCTCGGTCATCACGCCCGCGCCTGCCGCGCGGGGGAAAGATGCTTTTTCAGAAAGGAAAAGCGGAATGCGTACGAACTCTGGCGCGGATGGCTGGCCGCCAGCGTGACGATGATTTTTTTAGAGAGTCACAAGTATAGTTGCTTTGCGAAACTATTCATAGGACTTCAGCAATACAGTTATCAAAACTGATATTTATTGCAGCGGCGATGCGACAATGCCCGCCTACGCCTGCGGCCAGCGCGCGCGGATGGCCTCGGCTTGCTGGCTCAGCGGCCCGAACGTCTCACTGACAGGGATACCGGCCAGCTTACAACGGCGGAGAAGCTCCCCCTTGATCTGGCACAAGGACCAGCGCTGCGGCACGGGCAAGTTCAGGCCCACCACGCGGATCAGCGGACAATCCCCCAAGGTCGTGTAGAGCAGCAGCTCCACGCGCGCCAGCGGTGCCGGGGTCCGATAGACCTGCAATGCGCCCCCATACGTGACCACTTCCAGCCGCTGCAGCTGCGCCAACTCCAGCTGCACGCTTTTATCCCAGCCGGGCAGGCGCCGCGCATGGCGCCGCAGCAACAGGCCCGCATCGCCAAGTTCCACATGAAAGAGCAAAGCGCGTCCGGGAAACAGCACCAGGCCCGCCATCCAGGCGGCCAGCGCCAGCGGACCGAACAACACTGCCTCGCCCGCATACGGCATATCGCGCCAGACGGCTTGCCCGACAAAGGCGAGAATCAGCGCGCAGCCGCCCAGCAGCACGCTGCGCCACAGCACGGGGCGCAGATTGGCCATCATCGCCGCCTGGGCGCTGGCATCGTCGGCCGGCGCAAAGCGTATCCATTCGGCGCGCGCCGGCTTGCAAGGCCTGGCTGGAATGCCGCTCAAGCGTTCTGTGCCAGCATGCGGCGGAACCACGCCAGCTGCTCGCGCGTCAGGTAATTGGCGCCGTCGCCATGCAGGATGACGATTTCGATCTCGGCGGGAATCGACGCGATCAGTTGCGCGCCCGTCACGGGAATCTTTGGAAATGCGATGCCGGCCAGGAAGTCCGGGTCTTCCGCCACCGTCACGCACTGGCGCTCCGGGTTCGGCGACGGCACGAGGAACAGGTCGATCTGCTCGCTTTGCCCGCCGATGACGACGTGCAAGTGCGCAGCCAGCAGTTCAGGCAGGATCAGCTCGATGTTATTCTCGGCGCGCGATTGCTGGAAAGCGCTTTTCAGGGGCGTGAGGAGGTGTGTGGCGGTCATGGGAACAGTAAAAAATGGGAACGGCGGCAGTGTAGCAGAGGCGCCCGGCCGGGCGCGCTCTGCTGGCGCAATGGCTACATCTTGTAGTTCAGCGAGACCAGCACGCTGCGCGGCGCGCCGTAGCGCTCCAGGCCGCCCGACCAGGCATAGCCGAGTCCCTGGTAGTAGCGGCGATCGAGCACGTTGTCGACGTTCACGCGCAGCTGCAGCTGCTTGCTGAGGCGGTAGCCGGCCGTCAGGCCGACGATGGCGTAGCCGCCCTGTTGCGTCAGGTAAGCCGTGTCGCGGCGGTAGATCTTGTCCTGCGCGTACACCGAGGCGCCCAGGTTCCAGCGCGCCAGGCTGCCGCTCAGCTGCACAGTCGTGTACAGCTTGAACAACTGCTTCGGCTCGTCCGTGGCGATGCGCTGGCCGATATTCGCCGCCACGCTGTCCTGCGTGTACTTGGCCAGCACATAGGTGTAGCCGCCCGCGATCTGCCAGCCCGGCAACGGCGAGCCCGAGAGTTGCAAGTCGATGCCTTCGCTCTGCACTTTCCCGGCCGCGCGGGCGCAATAGATGGCGCCGCCCGTCGGACAATTGACTTCGTCGGCCATGGCGCGGTTATTCTGCTTGATGCGGAACAGGGCGCCGCTGGCGTTGAGCCTGCCGCCGAAATACTCCCCCTTGACGCCCAGTTCCAGGTTGGTGCCGCTCAGCGGCGGCAAGGTATTGCCCTGTACATCGAGCACGCTTTGCGGCTGGAAGATCTGCGTGCCGCTCACATACACGGAATGATGTTGATCCACATCATAAACAATGCCCGCATACGGCGTAAATTTCGCGCTTTCCGTCAGGTCGCGGCGCCAGACGGGATTGGTCGAGTACCAGCCCGTGACGTCCTGCGCATACCAGCCGAAGCGCCCGCCCAGCACCAGGCGCAGCGGATCGGCCAGGCTGAAGTTGCCGGCCGCATACAGGCCCTTTTCGTCCGTCTTGCGGCCCCAGTTGTAGGGCTCGAACGCCGTGCCGCGCATCGGGTAGGCATACGGATTCCAGCTGCGGATGTCGATCACGCGCGTGCCCGCGCCCTCCCAGCTCTGGCCCGCGTCCGAATCGTCATGACGGTAGCTGGCGCCGACGATCACGTCATGCCGGCGGCCGAACCAGCTAACGGGGCCGCTCAGGCGCCAGTCCGCCACCACCTGTTGTGTGTTGTACTTCCAGCCCGTTTCCGACTGGTTCAATTGATATATCTCACCCTCGATGCGGCTGTTGGTGGTGTTGCGCGTCGATGAAGATGCGTCGATATGCGTGATGGCAAAGCGGCTGCGCCAGCCCTTCTCCAGCTGCGTTTCCAGGTCGGCGAAGACGACGTTGTTGTCGCGCTTCTGGAACGAGTCGGCATTGTTCAGGAAGGCCGAGCGGGGCAAGTCCATGTGGCGGCCATCGGGCAAGGTCGGCAAGCCGACGAACACGCCGTCGGTGCGGCTGTGCTGGCGCGAAAAGCCGATGCCGGCCGTGGTCGACGGCGTCAGGTCCGCCTCCAGAATCGCATACACGGTGCCGTTCCTGTTGCCCACCACGTCGACGAAACTGTCGCTGTCGCGCCAGCCGGCCGCCACCCTGCCGCGCACGCTGCCCGAGGCGTTCAGGGCATTGCTGGCGTCCACCGTCCCTTGTTTGTCCTTCCAGCTTCCCACGTGGGCGGACGCGTTCAGCAGGGGCGTGGCCGTGGGGCGCTTGCGTATCATGTTGATGCTGCCCGACGGCGCGCCCGCCCCTTCCATCAGGCCCGTGGCGCCGCGCACCACTTCCACGCGGTCGTACATCAGCATGTCGGCCGAGACGTTGCGCTCATTAAAACCCGTGACATCGAGCGGCAAGCCGTCGACATTGACGTGGCTCAAGGCAAAGCCGCGCGCAAAGTATGTGGTTTCCTGCTCGGACACGCCCTGCGTCTTGCCGTAGATACCCGGCGTGGCGCGCGCCACGTCCTGCAAGGTGGTCAGTTCGAAATCCTCCATCTGCTGGCGCGAAATGACGCTGACCGTTTGCGGCGTGTGGCGCTGCGACAGGTTCAGCCCCGTGGCCGTCGACATGGCGCGCGCCGTGTACAAGCCCGTGCCTTCCGTGGCGCGGTCCGCCTCGGCGCTGACGACCACGGCAGGCATGCTGGCCAGGCCGCCATCGGCCGTGCTGGTCTTGATTTTTCGCAACAGGTAATTGCCCTTGCCGCCTTCCGCCACTTCGAGGCCGCTGCCTTGCAGCAACGTCTGCAAACCGGCCATGACGCCATGGCGGCCCTGCAAGCCAGGCGTCGCCAGGCCGTCGAGGGCCACGCCCTGCGTCGACAGGTTCACGCCGGCGGCGACGGCAAACGAGGCCAGCGCCTCGCGCAGGCTGCCGGCGGGAACGCGGTACTCGCGCACGGTGGCGGCGGGGCTGGCCTCGGCCGCCAGCGCCATTTGCGGCAAAGTGGCGCCAGCGGCGCCCATGGCGAGGAACACGGCCAGCGCGGCGCGCACGGCGCCGGCGGTGGGATGGAGCGCGGGTGGCGTCCACGGTGAAAATAAGCGGTGCTGCACAGCCATGTAGACCCTTTCGATGGTTCGGATTGTTCGTTCTCTACCTTGTATGACGAAGCAATCCGAAAAAAGGGACAGGGGAAATGCACATGACGGCGCTTGGCGGCTTACGCCGCCTCGATGCTGATCCAGTAGCGCGTGCGGCGCGCCAGCCGGATCGGCAAGGCGCGTTGCAGCAACAGCAGGATCTTGTCCGGGTCCTGCAACTGGAAGATGCCGTCCACGGGCATGGCAGCGAGGGCCGGATCGCAGCGCAGCACGCCATAGCGGTAGCGCGCCACCTGTTCCAGCACCTCGCCCAGCGGCATGCGCTCGGCGATCAGCACGCCCCGCAGCCAGGCATCCGCATGGGGCGCCAGCGGCGTCAAGGGAGAAACGCTCACGTCATCGAAACTGCCCTGCCGGCCCGCATTGAGCCTGCGCAAGGCGCCCGGCGCCTGCGATGGCGCGATCTCGACGGCACCCTCGCTGACGCTCACCTGCGTGCGCGGCGCCAGTACGCTGCCGGCACGGCGCACGCTAAATTGCGTGCCCAGCGCGCGCACGGCGCCATTGCTGCTGCGCACGAAGAACGGACGCGCCGGCACGGCCCCGTCGTGCGCCGTGGCAACATGCAGTTCGCCCGCATGCAGGACCACCAGCCGCGCCGCGCCGTCAAAATGCACGTCGATGGCCGTGTCCGTATTGAGTACCAGTTGCGTGCCGTCGGGTAATGTCATGTGACGGATTTCGCCCCTGGCCGTGCGGATGGCAGCGCGCCACGCCTGCCAGGGCGCCGATTCGCTGGCCAGCCACAGCGCCGGGCCGGCCGCGATCAGCCCGGCCAGGCCGTAGAGCACGGCGCGCCGCTGCGGCGACTGCGGCGCCGCCTCCGCCGTCTGGCGCAGCGCGGGGGGCACGCTGGCCAGGGTGCCGCACACGAGCTCGGCCCGCTGCCAGGCCGCTGCGTGCGCGGGATCGCTGGCGCGCCAGTCCTGGAACGCTTGCTGTTCGTCAACGTTCAAGGGTCCCCCGTGCAGGCGCACCAGCCATTGCGCCGCCGCGCGCGCGGCACGCGGGTCGATGGCGGCGTTCACAGGATCAGGAGGATGCAGCGCTCGAATGCCTGCACCATGTAGCGCTTGATGCTGCGCTCGCTCACGGCCAGGCGCCGGGCGATTTCCCCGTACGCCATGCCGTCGACATGGGCCAGCAAAAAAGCGCTGCGCACCAGCGGCGGCAAGCCGTCGAGCATCGCGTCGATGCGCTGCAAGGTCTCCAATACCAGCAAACGCTCTTCCGGCGACTGCATCAGCAGATCGGGCTGCTGCGCCAGGGTTTCCAGCCACGCCTGCTCCAGCGACAGGCGGCGGTAATGGTCGATCAGCAGGCGCTGCGCCACGGTGGTCAGATAGGCGCGCGGTTCGCGCAGGCTCTGCCGGCCCTCGGGCGGCGCCGCCAGCAGGCGCACGAAGGTATCCTGCGCCAGGTCGGCCGCATGGTCGGCGCATTGCAGCTTGGCGCGCAGCCAGCGCATCAGCCAGCCGTGGTGATTGCTGTAAATAACTGCGATCGATTCGCCGGATGGCGCAATGTTCACTAGGGACTCCGATGCGCTCAAGGCAAGGCGCGGCCACGATGACGGCCGGCCGCGAGGCAAGCGACTCAATTGATAATAATTCTCATTATCACAAATCATTGCCGCCGGCGTCAATGCCGGCGCCTGCCTGTCTTAGGAAACCGTTGTTTCAGCGCGGCGCCTGGCGATCCATCTACAGGCTCTTCGTGAAGGTGAAAATATAGCAAAGGGACAAGCGTACCGGCCGCACGTCTAGCGGCGCCTGAGTCAGGCCAGCTTGTGTTGATCCGGTTTTGCGGCCAGCGCGAAGGGAATGGCAAGCGGCCCCAGCAAAGTTACCAGAACGGCCCGCACAGCCGTGGTCTTCAAGGAGCGGCGCTTGGCAATGAAGAGGCAGGCGAAGGCCGACAGCGACCAGATCAAGGCAGGCAAGTATTCAGTCATCATGCACTCCGGATGCGCCCTGGCAGGCAGGAAAACCATGCTGACACGGAAATGCGGCCAGCGCAATGGCAGATTGGGCATCTGCCATTGCGCTGGGCGGCCAACGGCCTGTCTTTCAGCCATTCTTAAGGCTGCAGGCGGCTGCCGGCCGGTGATATGGCCAGCAATACGGTCAGTGCTGGCCGATCTTCATGATCTTCAGCGCGTTCGTGCCGCCCACCTTGCCCATCGGCTCGCCCCAGGTCAGCACGACGGTGTCGCCCTTGGCCACGACTTTATGTTCCAGCAGCAAGTCTTCCGCCTGCTGCAAGACCTTGTCGCGGTCCGTGCCCGACGTCAGTTCCACCGTGCTGACGTTGCGGTACAGGGCCAGCTTGCGGCGCGTGCCCACGCTGGGGGTCAGCGCGACGATGGGGATGTCGATGTTGCAACGGCTCATCCACAGGGCCGTGGAGCCCGATTCCGTCAGGGTGGCAATGGCCTTGACGCGCAGGTGGTGGGCCGTAAACAGGGCGCCATAGGCGATAGACTGGTCGATGCGGGTGAATGTGGCGTTGAGGAAATCGGCGTCCAGCTTGCAGGTATCCCATTTTTCCGCGTCCAGGCAGATGGCGGCCATGGCTTCCACCGTTTCGATCGGATAGCGGCCCGAGGCCGTTTCCGCCGACGTCATGACGGCGTCCGTGCCATCGAGCACGGCATTGGCCACGTCCGACACTTCCGCGCGCGTCGGCACGGCGTTGACGATCATCGATTCCATCATCTGCGTTGCCGTAATGGCAAGCTTGTTCGACGCGCGCGCCATCTTGATCATGCGCTTCTGCAAAGCCGGCACGGCCGCATTGCCCACTTCCACGGCCAGGTCGCCGCGCGCCACCATGATGCCGTCCGAGGCATCCAAAATCTCTTGCAGGGCAGGAATGGCTTCCGCCCGTTCGATCTTGGCGATCATCATCGGCTTGTGGTCCCACGCTTCGCCGGCGATATTGGCCAGCTGGCGCGCCATGACCATGTCGGTGGCGTTTTTCGGGAAGGACACGGCCACGTAATCGGCCTGGAAACTCATCGCCGTCTTCACGTCTTCCATGTCCTTGGCCGTCAGGGCTGGCGCGGACAGGCCGCCGCCCTGGCGGTTGATGCCCTTGTTGTTCGACAACTCGCCGCCGATTTTCACGGTCGTGTGGATTTCGCTGCCGACGACCTTGTCCACCGTCAAGACGATGAGTCCATCGTTGAGCAACAATACGTCAGCGGCGCGCAAGTCGCGCGGCAATTCCTTGTAGTCGAGGCCGCAGCGCTCGATATTACCCAGTTCGCCGTTTTCACCCCACTTGGCGTCGAGGATGAAGGCAGCGCCGTTTTCCAGGAAAATCTTGCCTTCTTCAAACTTGCCGACGCGAATCTTCGGGCCTTGCAAGTCGGCCATGATGGCCACTTCGCGGCCGCACAGCGCTGCCGCTTCACGCACCATGCGGGCGCGGTCGATATGGTCCTGCGCCTTGCCATGCGAGAAGTTCAGGCGCACGACGTCGACGCCGGCCTTGAACATGCGGACCAGGGTGTCGATATCGTTCGAGGCGGGGCCGATGGTGGAAACGATCTTGGTGGCGCGTTGCTGTACTTGCATGGTCATGGTGTGCTGCTTTCTATAAAGTTCGTGCTGCTGCAAGGGCCGGCCTTGTGGGCCGGCCGTCCTGGTGCGCTGGATCAGCGCTGGTTCTTCTTACTTGGCCGCCATCAGGGCGACCGTGGTGTCGAGCATGCGGTTCGAGAAGCCCCACTCGTTGTCGTACCACGACGACACTTTCACGAGGCGGCCCGAGACCTTGGTCAGGGTCGCATCGAAGTTCGACGAGGCCGGGTTATGGTTGAAATCGATGGAAACGAGCGGTTCCGTCTGGTACGTCAAAATACCCTTCAGCGCGCCTTCCGACGCCGCTTTCAGCAAGGCATTCACCTCTTCCACCGTCGTATCGCGCTTGGCGATGAAGGACAGATCGACCAAGGAGACGTTGATGGTCGGCACGCGCACGGCAAAGCCATCGAGCTTGCCATTCAGTTCCGGCAAGACCAGGCCGACGGCAGCCGCCGCACCCGTCTTGGTGGGAATCATCGAATGCGTGGCCGAGCGGGCGCGGCGCAAGTCTTCATGCATCACGTCGGAGAGTACCTGGTCGTTCGTGTAGGCGTGCACGGTGGTCATCAGGCCAGATTCGATGCCGATGGCGTCGTTGAGCGGTTTTACCAGTGGCGCGAGGCAATTCGTCGTGCACGACGCGTTGGAAATGACCGTGTCCGATGCCTTCAAGACATGCTGGTTGACGCCGAACACGATGGTGGCGTCCACGTCCTTGCCGCCCGGCGCGGAAATGATGACTTTCTTTGCGCCGCCCTTCAGGTGGGCCGAGGCTTTTTCCTTGGTGGTGAAGAAACCCGTGCATTCGAGCACGACGTCGACGCCCAGCTCGCCCCAAGGGATCAGCGCCGGGTCGCGCTGCGCGAAGACGCGGATGCGGTCGCCGTTGACGAGCATGTTCTCGCCATCGATGGTGACGACGCCGGGAAACTTGCCGTGCACCGTGTCGTAGCGCGTCAGATGCGCATTCGACTTGGCGTCGCCCAGGTCGTTGATGGCGACGATTTCGATATCCTGCTGCTTGCCGCCTTCATAAAACGCGCGCAAGACATTGCGGCCGATGCGGCCATAGCCATTGATGGCAACTTTGATGGTCATGCTGTCTCCTTGTTGTTTTCTACTGAGTTCGTAAAGCCAACCCAAGTGCAAGTACCGGGGTCGTACCCTGAGGGGGAATACGCCCCAGTGGGGCGCATTCCGATCACGCAGTGAACGACCCCAGCCCTCGCTGTTGGGCTTGATTTCATTAACCGCTATTGCGCAAGCCAGCCGCAATCCCATTGATCGACAAATGAATGCCCGTGCGGGCCGCCGCATCCTGCTTACCTTCACGGAAACGTTTCAGCAGTTCCACCTGCACGTGATTGAGCGGGTCGATATACGGGAAACGGTTGCGTATGGAGCGCTGCATCAGCGGGTTGGCCTGCTGCAACTCTTCCTGGCCCGTGATCAGCTTCAGGGCGTCCAGCGTGGCCGCGTATTCGGCGCGGATGCGGGTGAAGATGGCGTCGCGCAAGGTTTTATCCTTGACGAGTTCCGCATACTTGCCGGCGATGGCGATGTCGCTCTTGGCCAGCACCATATCCATGTTCGACAGCAATGACGTGAAGAAGGGCCAGTCCGTGTACATGCCGCGCAGCACGTCCGCGCCATCGGCCGGATGGGCGGCCAGGTAGGCTTGCACGGCGGAACCGAAACCGAACCAGCCCGGCAGCATCAAGCGGCATTGGGCCCAGCTCAGGACCCAGGGAATGGCGCGCAAATCCTCGATCGAGGTCGATTTCTTGCGCGAGGCGGGACGGCTGCCGATGTTCAGCGCGGCAATTTCCGCGATCACCGTCGATTCCCAGAAATACTGTTCAAAGCCCTCGGTGCCGTAGACGAGGTCGCGGTAGGCGTTCAAAGCCGTGCCGGACAGCTCTTCCATGGCGGCCAAATGGCCCGCGCCGGCCGACGCCTTCGGCTGCAGCTGCGCCTGCGGCAGCAGGGTCGACTGGATGGTGGCGGCCACCAGCACTTCCAGGTTGCGGCGCCCTACTTCCGGGTTCGCATACTTGGCCGTGATGACTTCGCCCTGCTCCGTCAGCCGGATCTGGCCCTGCACGGCGCCGGCCGGCTGGGCCAGGATGGCTTCGTAGCTCGGTCCGCCGCCGCGGCCGACGGAGCCGCCGCGGCCGTGGAACAAACGCAGCTTGATCTGGTATTGCTTGAACACCGTCACCAGCTCGATCTCGGCCTTGTAGAGTTCCCAGCCGGAGGTCAAGAAGCCGCCGTCCTTGTTGCTGTCGGAATAGCCGAGCATGACTTCCTGCTGGTCCGCGCGCGAGGCCAGCAAGCCCCGGTAGAACGGCAAGCCGAAGGCGCGCGCCATGATGGCGGGGCCGGCGCGCAAGTCGTCTATCGTTTCGAACAGGGGAATGATGTTGACGTCCGCTGCGCGGCTGTCCTGGCGCAGCAAGCCCACTTCCTTGAGCAGCAAGGCCACTTCCAGCAAGTCCGAGACGCTGGCCGCCTTCGAGATGATGCAGTTCGGCACCGATTCGCGGCCGTATTTGACATGGGCGTCGCGCACGGCGCGGAAGATGTCGAGCTCGGACGTTGTTTCTTCCGAGTACTGCGCATACGGCGACGCCAGCAGGCGCGGCGACTCCAGCTCGGCCAGCAGCAAGGCGATGCGCTGCTCTTCATCGAGGTCCAGGTAGACGAGGCCCGGCTGGGCGCCGGCGAACAGTTCGCCCACGACGCGCTCGTGCACGTCGGAATTCTGGCGCAAGTCCAGCGGCGCCAGCGAAAAGCCGAACACCTTGACGGCGCGGCGCAGCTGGCGCAGGCGGCCCCGCGCCAGCGAACGCAAGCCATTGCTGACGAGCGAATGCTGGACCACGTCCAGGTCGGCCAGCAGTTCGGCGGCCGTCGCGTAGGGCTGCACGCCGTCGGCCTGCTTGCCCTTGCCAGACAACACCACGCGCGTGACGTCCAGGCGCGCATGGATGCCGTGCAGGGCGCGGCGGTACGGCTCGTCGACCCGGTGCGGCGAGGCGTCGGCCGAGCGCTCGGCCAGCGCGCGCAGCGGCTCGCTGCAGGCGTTCAGGATTTGCGCCAGCGACAGTTGCGAAGCGAGCTTGCGCAATTCGCCGAGGTAAAAGTCGAGCACCTTGTCGGCCTGCGTCTGCAGGGTGCTGCGCAGGATGTCGGCCGTGACGAAGGGGTTGCCGTCGCGGTCGCCGCCTATCCAGCTGCCCACTTTCATGAAATTGGGCAATTCCGCATCTTCCCAGCGGGCGTCGCGCTGGGCCAGCATGGTTTCCAGTGAGGAATATAGTTTTGGCAATTCGCGCAGGATCGTGTGGTCGTAGAATGACAGGCCATTGGCCACCTCATCCATGACGGACAGTTTGCTCGTGCGCAACAGGCGCGTTTGCCACAGGGTGACGATGCCGCGGCCCAGCGCTTCTTCGTTCTGCTCGGCTTCCTCGGGCGTCATTTGCACGCGGTCGCGCTCGCTCAACAGGCGGGCGATGGCCATCTGGCAATTCTGGATGCTCTTGCGCTGCACTTCCGTCGGATGGGCCGTGAAGACGGGGCTGACGAAAGCATCTTCGAAGAAGGTTTCCAGGGCATCGGCCTTGTCCGCGTCGAACACATTGCCGACGGCATGGCTGAGACTGCCCTGGCGCGGCGGCGAACCGGCGATCAAATGGGCGCGCGTGCGGCGGATGTGGTGCTGATCTTCCGCAATATTGGCCAGCAGCGAGAAATAGCTGAAGGCGCGCGTCAATTGCGTGGTTTCTTCCTGCGACAGCGCTTGCAGCGCATCCGACAGCTGCGCGCGGGCATCCTGATCATTGTCGCGGCGGAAACGGATGGCCAGCTGGCGCACGTGCTCGATGCGCTCGAAGGCGGGGTCGCCCAGGTGGTTGCGGATGGCGTCGCCCAGCAGACGGCCCAGCTGGCGGATATCGCTGCTCAGCAGCTCGTCTTTCACTTCATTCATTTGCATGGTATTCATTTCCTGGGGCGGCCACGCCGGCACCGCACAGATTGCGTAGTACGCGCTTCCCGGCCCGGGAAACGCCCATCATCCGATTTGTAGTAAATTTACCTTATTGTTTCACCATCCTCTTGATTTCAATCAATCAAATTCATGCTCCAAGGGCTTTACAGGGCAGACAAGCTGTTTATCAGGGCAACAATATGAAAATTTACTACGCATTTGAACGAAAGGCAATCAACTTTTGTCTTTCCATGCAGGAAAGTGACGGCCCCGTGCACAGGCAAGCGGCGGTGCTGGCCCGCTTTTGCTGTATGCTGGCGTCTTGAAACAGGCATGTAATCCACATGTTCACTAACCATACGCCCCATGCGCCTGACCGCCTATACCGATTACACCCTGCGCACGCTGATGTACCTGGGCGTGCACCGCGACCGCCTCGTCACCATCCAGGACATCGCCGACCTGCATGCGATCTCGAAAAATCACCTGATGAAGGTGGTGCACCAGCTAGGCCTGTCAGGCATCGTGGAAACCGTGCGCGGGAGAAATGGCGGCCTGCGCCTGGCGCGCGACCCGGCAGAGATCAATATCGGCACGGTCGTGCGCGAGACGGAAAGTGATTTCTTCATGGCCGAATGTTTCAACAAAGACAATAATACCTGCCCGCTGACGCCCGATTGCCTGCTGAAGGCCAAGCTGGGCCAGGCCACGGCGGCCTTCCTGGCCGTGCTCGACACGGTAACGCTGGCCTCGATACTCGAAGCGGCGCCGGGCGTGCCGGCGCTGGCGGCGGGCGTGATTCCCTTGCGCGTGGCCAAGTAAGGGTCAGGTAAGCGCGTGCCAAAAACAACAATGCCCGGCGAACCGGGCATTGTTTCCTGCAGTAATGACCTACAACATCAATGTGCGCTGGCGCCTGCCGCGCCGATGCCCGTCTCCGAACGCATTTGCTGCGCTTCGTAGCCGGCGCGGTCGATGCGCGCGCGCGGGCTCCTGTCGAGCACCGAGAACAGCCAGATGCCGACGAAGCCCGCCGTCATCGAGAACAGCGCCGGCGAGGCGTACGGGAACAGCGCTTCGCCATGACCGAGCACGTCAACCCACACGGACTTCGACACCACCGTCAGCGCAACGGCCGTGATCAAACCGAGGAAGCCGCCGATGGTGGCGCCCCGCGTGGTGCAGTCTTTCCACAGCACCGACATGAACAGCACGGGGAAGTTGGCCGAGGCGGCAATGGCGAAGGCCAGCGACACCATGAAGGCGATGTTCTGCTTTTCAAAAGCGATGCCCAGCACCACGGCGATGATGCCCAGCACGATCGTCGTCACGCGCGACACTTTCAGTTCGCTGGCGCCCGTGGCCTTGCCCTTCTTGATGACGGTGGCGTACAGGTCGTGCGACACGGCCGACGCGCCCGACAGGGTCAGACCGGCCACGACGGCCAGGATGGTGGCAAACGCGACCGCAGACATGAAGCCGAGGAAGACGTTGCCGCCCACGGCCTTGGCCAGGTGCACGGCCGCCATGTTGTTACCGCCCAGCAATTTACCGGCTGCATCCTTGAACTCGGGATTGGTGCTCACCAGCACGATGGCGCCAAAGCCGATGATAAAGGTCAGAATGTAGAAATAGGCGATCCAGGTGGTGGCCCAGAACACGGACTTGCGCGCTTCCTTGGCGCTTGGCACCGTGAAGAAACGCATGAGGATGTGCGGCAAGCCGGCCGTGCCGAACATCAGCGCCATGCCGAACGAGATGGCCGAGATCGGGTCCTTGATGAAGGAACCGGGGCCCATGATGGCTTCCTTGGTGGCGTGTACGTCCACGGATTTGGCGAACAGCGCTTCCGGGCTGAAGTTGAACTGCGCCAGCACGGCCACGGCCATGAAGGTGGCGCCGCCCAGCAGCATCACGGCCTTGATGATCTGCACCCAGGTGGTGGCCGTCATGCCGCCGAACAGCACGTAGATCATCATCAGGGTACCGACCAGCACGACGGCGATCCAGTATTCGAGGCCGAACAGCAGCTTGATCAGCTGGCCCGCGCCCACCATCTGCGCGATCAGGTAGAAGGCCACGACGACGAGGGTGCCGGAGGCCGAAAAAATGCGGATCGGCGCCTGCTTGAAGCGGTAGGCGGCCACGTCGGCAAAAGTGTAGCGGCCCAGGTTGCGCAGGCGCTCGGCCATCAAAAAGGTGATGACGGGCCAGCCGACGAGAAAGCCGATGGCGTAGATCAGGCCGTCATAGCCGTTCAAGAAGACGGCGGCGGAAATGCCGAGAAACGATGCGGCCGACATATAGTCGCCGGCGATGGCCAGGCCGTTCTGGAAGCCCGTGATGCCGCCGCCGGCCGTATAGAAATCGGACGCCGACTTGGTCTTCTTGGCCGCCCACTTGGTGACGAACAGGGTAAAGATGACGAAGACGGCGAACATGATGATGGCCGTCCAGTTGGTGGGCTGCTTGACTGCCTGGCCCAGGTCGGCGCCGGCCGCCAGCGCGCTGTTGCTGGCGGCCGCCAGCAAGGCCAGGGCTGCCAGGCAGGGAAGCTTGCGTTGCGTCAAAGGGGCGCCGTTCATGCCTGCACCCGCGCTTGAATGGCTTGCGTCAGGTCGTCGAACTGCTTGTTGGCGCGGCGCACGTAGATGCCGGTGATCACCACGGTAAACACGATGACGAACAGGCCGATCGGCATGCCCCAGGTCATCACGCCCGCGCCGGTTTTGGCGGCAAGAAATTCCTTGTCGAACGCGATCAGCAGGATATAGCCGTAGTACACCAGCATCATCAGGCCCGTCAGGGCCCAGCCGAAGCGCGAGCGCACCCTGACCAGTCGATGATAATTGGGGTCGCTCTTGAGTTTTTGTACCAGATCGTCATGCATGGTGTTGCCTCCGTTATGTAAAAACCTGCTCTTTTCTTTTCGAGCTTGCTTTCACAATACGGGGCCAGCCTTACCCGCCCCTTACGGCGCGTTTTTTTTCTCGCCAGGGCAACACATGGCTTTCAGCAACATCAGTTCAGCGCGGAGGCGGGGCCGAAGAATTCATAATGGGTCTGCGCTTCCGGCACGCCCAGTTCGCGCAGATAGCCTTTCATGGCGCGCATGAACGGCTGCGGTCCGAGGAAATACGCATCGACATCGCGCGATTCGGGCAGCCAGCTGCCCAGGCTGTCCTTGTCGAGCAGGCCGACGGCGTCCGGCGCGGCGGCGTCCGGCGCGCCGGCGTGTTCCGCGTAGCAGTAGTAACGCTTGAGCTGCGGATGCTGCGCCGCCAGCGCGTCAATGTGCGCGCGGAACGCATGCACGCCATGGTGGCGCGCCGCGTGGATGAAATGCACGGGGCGCTTGCCGCGCAGGGCCGCCGTCAGCATGGCCAGGGTCGGCGTGATGCCCACGCCGCCGCTGATCAGCACCAGCGGCTTGTCGCCGTCCTGCAGCACGAAGTCGCCCGACGGCGGCGTCAGCTGTACGGTGTCACCCGCCTGCACCTGGTCATGGAAGAAATTGGACACCTTGCCGCCCTGCTCGCGCTTGATGCTGATGCGGTAAGTCTGGCCATTGCTGGCGGCGGACAGCGAATACTGGCGTCGCATGGGCACGCCGTCGACGGTGGCCACCACGCCGATATATTGACCTGGCGCAAAGTCGAGCACGGGCTGGCCATCGGCGGGCGCCAGCAGGAAGGACGTGATCTCGTCGCTTTCCACCGTCTTGCTGCGCACTACAAAGTCGCGCGCGCCGCTCCAGCCGCCCGGCGCGGCCGCTTGCGCCTTGTAGATGCGCCCTTCCTCGCCGGCCAGGATGCCGGCCAGCTGGCCGTAGCCCGCGCCCCAGGCGTCGATGACGGCGTCGCTGGCCACCTCTTCGCCCAGCACTTCGCGGATGGCCCGCAGCAGGCTGGCGCCCACCAGCGGATAGTGTTCGGCGCGGATCTGCAGCGCCACGTGCTTGTTGACGATGGTCGAGACCAGCTCGCCCAGCGCTTCCAGCTGGTCGATATGTTTGGCGTACATCAACACGCCATTGGCCAGCGCCCGCTGCTGGTCGCCGCTGTGCTGGTGCGCCTGATTAAAGTACGGCAACACTTCAGGATGGTCGCGGAACAGGTTCTTGTAGAAATGGCGGGTCAGCGCTTCGCCGCCCCGCTCGAGGATGGGGACGGTGGCCGTGACGATGGCGCGTTGTTCTGGGGTCAGCATGTGGCATTCCTGTCTGAATTTGATGTAAGAAAAAGGTTGGGAAGTGCGGGCAGCCTAGAGCGCTTCCATGGCCGGATACAGTTCGTGATCCTCGCGCCGCATGCGCTGGTACAGCGCGTGCAGCACGGTGTTGGCTTCGCTGCGGAAGGCGTCGGGTTCGGCTTCCAGGCGCACCGGGGTGTTCCAGCGGCCGGCGAAGTCCAGGTAGGCGCCGGCGATGCCGTCCATCTCGCTTTCATACCGGCGTCCCAGGCTGACCACCGTGGCCACGCCGCAGGCCTGCGCTGCCGGGTACAGGTAGCGCTGCTCGACGGCCAGGTGCAGCTTGATCAAGCCGCTCATGGCAACGATCTGTTCGGCGATGGCCGCCGCCTGCGGCGCGACGCCGGCGCGCGCCAGCTGGCGCAAGTCATCGATGGCGGCCAGGATGGCCAGGTGCTGCTGCTTGAATTTGTCGATATTCATGGCGTTCTTCTCTGATGGAGTGGCTGCAGTGTAGCGGAATTCGCTTAAACATGCAAACTACATACATCTTTAATCCGTGAAGTTGCCTACAGGAATGTTGATTGAGCTGGGCCATTATGTGCGTCAGAGAACATAAACAAATGGCCATGCCTGCCTATAATTTCCTATCGACAGACCGGACCTGGCCACCTGCGCATGCGGCGCAAGGCAGCCCGCCCGGCGCCACCACCCCGTCAAGGATGAACATGAAAAACAACAAGAACGACAAGAACGGCATGGGCCAGACGCAACAGCTGGCCGCCATCATCGGCCAGCACCACGAGCAATTGCTGGAAGGCTGGATGGCGGACCTGATTTCCCGCCTGGTGCGGCGCGACAAGATCGCGGAAAACGAGCTGCGCCAGCAGGCCGCGCAATTCCTGCCCCTGCTGGCGCGCGCGCTGGAAAGCGGCGACGCCTTCGATATCGAAGGAAACGCCTGGGACGATACGCGCCAGCTGCTCAGCGAAATGTCGCAGTCGCGCGTGCGCCAGGGCTATTCGCCGATCGACACGGCCAGCTTCGTCTTTGCGCTCAAGGAGCCGCTGTTCGCCTATCTGCGCAAGGAAATCACGGCGCAGCCCGAGCAGCTGGGCGACGCCATCGTCGCCACCAGCAAGCTGTTCGACGAACTGGGACTGCTCACCATCGCCATCTACCAGAAGGCGCGCGAGCAGGTGATCCTGCGCCAGCAGCAGGAGTTGCTGGAACTGTCCACGCCCGTGGTGCAGCTGTGGCAAAACGTGCTGGCCCTGCCCCTGATCGGCACCCTCGACAGCGCCCGCACGCAGGTGGTGATGGAAAGCCTGCTGCAAAAGATCGTCGATACGGGCGCCCTGATCGCCATCATCGACATCACGGGCGTGCCCACCGTCGACACGCTGGTGGCGCAGCACCTGCTGAAAACCATCGCCGCGGCGCGCCTGATGGGCGCCGACTGCATCATCAGCGGCATCCGCCCGCAGATCGCGCAAACCATCGTGCACCTGGGCGTGAACCTGGAGGACGTGATCACCAAGGCCACGCTGGCCGACGCCTTCGTCGTGGCCCTGAAACGCACGGGTTCCACCATCACCTACCAGCAGCAGCAACACTGAGGCGCCTATGGAAAGAATCCCCATTTTACGCATGGGCCGGCTGTTGCTGGTGACGATACAGGTGGACATGCATGACCGCCTGGCGATGACCCTGCAGGACGACTTGACCACGCGCATCGTCAAGGACCGCGCCACGGGCGTGCTGATCGACATTTCCGCGCTCGACATCGTCGACTCCTTTATCGGCCGCATGATCAGCAACACGGCGGCCATGGCGAAAATCCTCGACGCGCACACGGTGGTGGTCGGCATGCAGCCCGCCGTCGCCATCACCCTGGTGGAGCTGGGGCTGACCCTGGACGGCGTGAGCACGGCGCTGAATGTGGAACAGGGCATCAAGCTGCTGGAACGGGGCAGCCTGTGGGATTAAGTCCCGCCTGGCAGCCGTCCAGCGCCACGGCACGGGAAGGGGCGCAGGTGCTGCCCCTGCTCAGCGATGAAGACGTCGTGCGCCTGCGCCGGCAGGTGCGCGACAGCATGGTCGCCATGGGTTTTGGCCTGATCGAACAGACAAAGATCATCACGGCGGCCAGCGAACTGGCGCGCAACACCCTGCGCTACGGCGGCGGCGGCGAGGCGCGCATCGTGCGCGTGCATGAAGGCGTGCGCCAGGGGCTGGAGCTGAGTTTTGTCGATGCGGGCCCCGGCATCGACGATATTTCCCTGGCCCTGTCCGATGGCTACACCAGCGGCGGCGGGCTGGGACTGGGGCTGGGCGGCGCCAAGCGCCTGGCCGACGCCTTTCACATCGACACGGCACCCGGCTCGGGCACCACCGTCACCATCGCGAAATGGAAGCTGTTTTGAACCACCTGGAACCACCGCCTGACATCCTCAGGCAAAGAAGCTTCCCCATCGGCGAACCGAGCGAAATCGCCGCGGCGCGCCGTGCCGGCAACGAGCTGGCGCGCCGCATCGGCTTCGACGACGTGCGCGCGGGCCAGCTGGCCATCCTCATCAGCGAGGCGGCCACCAACATCGTCAAGCATGCGCGGCGCGGCGAAATCCTGCTGCGCAAGGTGCTGCGCGGCGGCACCAGCGGCGTCGAGGTGCTGGCCATCGACAGCGGCCCCGGCATCGGCAACGTGCGCCAGCACATGCAGGACGGCCATTCCACCACAGGCACGTATGGCGTGGGCCTGGGCGCGATGCGGCGCCTGAGCCAGGAATTCGACCTGTACACGGCGCCCGGCAAGGGCACCTTGCTGATGATGGTGGTGTGGGGACCGCACGCCAGCAGCGCCATTCCCCCCAGCCCGAACTGGCAGATCGGCGCCGTCTGCCTGCCGCTGGCGTCGGAACAGGTCTGCGGCGACGCCTGGAACGTCGTCTGCGAAGGCCATGAACTGAGCCTGATGGTGGCCGACGGCCTGGGCCACGGCCCGCTGGCGGCCAGGGCGTCGGAAACGGCCAGCGCCCTGCTCGAAAACAGCACGCCCGGCCTGCCGCCCCTGCCCGCGCCCTTCATCGAGCTGGCGCACGGCGCCCTGCGGGCCACGCGCGGCGCGGCCTTGGCCGTGGCGCACATCGACAGCGCGCGCCGCGAACTGCGCTACTGCGGCGTGGGCAACATCGCCGCCTGCGCCTTCGACGCCCACCAGCGCCGGCACCTGCTGTCGCATAACGGCATCGTCGGCAGCAATCTGCGCAAGCTGCAGGAATTCCGCCACCCGTGGCAGCCGGGCACGACCCTGATCATGCATTCGGACGGCCTGCACACGCGCTGGGACCTGGAACAGTATCCGGGCCTGGCGCAATGCCACCCCAGCCTGGTCGCCGCCGCGCTGTACCGCGATTTCGCTCGCGGGCGCGACGACGTCACGGTGGTGGTGCTGCGCGAGCACGAGGAGCACCGGCATGCCGGTGCGGAAAGGAACGACACGCCATGACACAACGCATATTGACCGCCAATATCGCCAGCGAACTCGATGTCGTCGGCGCCCGCCAGCGCGCGCGGCAGATCGCCGGCCTGTGCGGCTTCGGCGTGCAGGACCAGGTACGCATCGCCACGGCCGTATCGGAACTGGCGCGCAACGTCTACAACTACGCGGGCAGCGGCAAGATCCACTTCGCCATCGACGGGCAGACGGCGCCGCAGGTGTTCACCATCCGCATCGAGGACCAGGGACCGGGCATCGCCGCGCCGCAGTTGCAGCACATCCTGGCCGGCAGCTACCGCTCGCCCACGGGCATGGGCCTGGGCATCCTCGGCGCACAGCGCCTGATGGACCGCTTCCACATCGACAGCGCGCCGGGCGCAGGCACGCAGATCACCTTGCAAAAGCTGTTCCCCCGCGACGCGCCCCTGCTCGACGGCCAGAGCATCGGCGCGCTGGGCGGCAGCCTGCAGGCGCTGCCGCCGGACATCACGCTGGCCGAAGTGCAGCAGCAGAACCGCGAGCTGCTGGCCACCCTGGCCGAACTGAAGACGCGCCAGGACGATTTGCTGCAGCTGACGCGCGAACTGGAAGACACCAACCGGGGCGTGGTGGCGCTGTACGCGGAACTGGACGAAAAGGCCGACCACCTGCGCCGCGCCGACCAGATGAAATCGCGCTTCCTGTCGAACATGAGCCATGAATTCCGCACGCCGCTCAGCTCCATCCGCGCCCTGTCCAAGCTGCTGCTCGACCGGGTGGACGGCGAACTGTCCGAGGAACAGGAAAAGCAGGTGCTGTTCATCCTGCAGGGCGCCGTCAGCCTGAGCGACCTGGTCAACGACTTGCTGGACCTGGCCAAGATCGAGGCGGGCAAGGTCGACGTGCACGCCAACAGCTTCCAGGTGGCCGACCTGTTCAGCGCCCTGCGGGGCATGCTGCGCCCGCTGCTGGTATCCGAGTCGCTCGCCCTCACCTTCATCGCCCCCGATCCGGCCCTGCAGATCCATACGGACGAAGGCAAGCTGTCGCAAATCCTGCGCAACTTCATCTCCAACGCCCTCAAGTTCACCGAGGCCGGCGCCATCATCGTCAGCGCCACGCCCCTGCCGGAACAGGATGCGATCCGCTTTTCCGTCTCCGACACGGGGCTGGGCATCGGCGCCGAGGACGTGCAGCTGATCTTCGAGGAATTCAGCCAGGTGGAAAACCACATGCAGCGCAAGGTCAAGGGCACGGGCCTGGGCCTGCCCCTGTGCCGCAACCTGGCGGCCCTGCTCAACGGCACGGTGGCCGTGGAAAGCACGCCGGGCAAGGGATCGCTGTTTTCCGTGGTCCTGCCGACGCACTACCACGCGCCCGAGGGCAGCCTGCCGCCCAGCGCGCCGGCCAACGACAACGGCAACGACCAGCGCATTCCCGTGCTGGTGGTGGAAGACAACCCGCCCGTGCGCCTGCTGTATGAAAAATTCCTGGCCGCCAGCGAGTTTCGCGTGGTGGCCGCGCGCAGCGTGCGCGAGGCGCAGGAGCGCTGGGAGCAGCAACGGCCGGCCGCCGTCATCCTCGACATCCTGCTGCACGGCGAAAATGCATGGCACTGGCTGGCCGAACTGAAAAACGACCCGCAGCGGCGCCAGGTGCCCGTCATCATCGCCACCGAAATCGACGACAAGCGCAAGGGCCTGGCGCTGGGCGCGGACGCGTATTACGTCAAGCCCCTGCTGCGCCAGCAGCTGCTGTCGACCCTGCGCGCCCTGCTGGGCCACACAAACAACCGGCAAGCGCCGGACACGCCGCAAGGCACAACCAACTGGGATAATGCGCATGCTACCGGATAACAACAGCGATGCTCTGATCCTCAACGTCGATGACAGCGACGGCGCACGCTACGCCAAGTCGCGCATCCTCACGCGCGCCGGCTTCAAGGTGATCGAAGCGTCGAACGGCGGCGACGCGCTGCTGCGCGCCCGCCAGGAGCGCCCGAACCTGATCCTGCTCGACGTCAAGCTGCCCGACATCAACGGCCTGGAGGTATGCCGCCAATTGAAGGGCGGAGCCGACACGAACACCATCCTGGTGCTGCAGACGTCGGCCTCGTGCATCGGCACGGCCGACAAGATCCGCGCCCTCGACGGCGGCGCCGACAACTACCTGGTCGAGCCGATCGAGGCCGATGAACTGATCGCCAACGTCAAGGCGCTGCTGCGCCTGGGCAAGGTGGAGCGCGCGCTGCGCGACGTCGACCGCCGCAAGGATGAATTCCTGGCCACCCTGGCGCACGAATTGCGCAATCCGCTGGGCCCCATCCGCACGGCGCTGGCCCTGCTGTGCAAGCTCGACCCCGTCGTGCCGGCCATGCAGGACAATGCGCGCCGCACCATCGCCCGCCACACGGACCACCTGGTGCGCCTGGTGGACGACCTGCTCGACGTGTCGCGCATTTCGCAGGGCAAGATTTCGCTGCAGTGGGAAAGCGTCAGCCTGGCCAGCGTCATCCGCAGCGCCGTCGAAACCAGTTCGCACAGCATCGCGGCGCGCGGCCATGCGCTCGACGTGAATCTGCCCGTGGAAGAATTGTGGGTCAGCGGCGACGCCGTGCGCCTGTCGCAGATCGTCGCCAACCTGCTGCTCAACGCGGCCAAGTTCACGGCGCCGGGCGGACGCATCGTCGTTAGCGCCGAACGCGACGGCGACGGCGTGCGCATCCGCCTCAGCGACAACGGCATCGGCATCGACGCCGCCAGCATCGACAGCATCTTCGGCCTGTTCGCGCAGAGCGGGCACTCTCCCGACCGGGTGCAGGACGGCCTGGGCATCGGCCTGTCGCTGGTGCGCAACCTGGTGCAGCTGCACGGCGGCCAGGTCAGCGTGCGCAGCCCCGGCGTGGGCCTGGGCAGCACCTTTGAAGTCCATCTGCCGCTCGACGCCAACGTGCCGCTGCCCGTGCCCGCCGCCGCGCCGCAGGACGCCGGCAGCAGCCAGCGCATCCTCGTCGTCGACGACAACTGCGACGCGGCCGACACCCTGGCCGAGCTGCTGGAAATCTACGGCCACACAGTGTGCACGGCCTACACGGGCGGCCAGGCCACGCAGCGCACGCTGGAATTCCGGCCCGACATCGTCTTCCTCGACATCGGCCTGCCCGACATGAATGGCTACGAAGTGGCCGTCAAGCTGCGCCAGCTGCCGATCCCGCAGCACTTCCGGCTGGTGGCGCTGACCGGCTATGGCCAGGAACACGACCGCCAGGCCGCCATGCAGGCCGGTTTCGATGAACATTTCGCCAAGCCCGTCGATTTCGGCAAGCTGGCCAGCCTGGGGCTGCATATCGGGGCGTGACGCCGGCGGCCGCCGCCGGCATATCGGCGGTCGGCTATAATCGGCGCAGGCGCGGCGGCGACGTCCGGCGCCGCCGCGCCTGCCCGCATGCCTGCATGCCTCCCCCTGGAACCACGACATGAAAACCCGCACGCCGCTGCTGCGCATCACCATGATACTGGGCGCCCTGCACGCCCTGCTGGGCTGGCTGCTGCTGCCTGCGCTGCCCGTCGGCCCGGCCGGCTGGCTGGCCGGCGGCGCCGTCCTGCTGGCCTCGACCATGCTCATGCCGATGACCATCTTCGCCCGCGCCGTCACCCATGACGCGCGCCTGGCCGACCGCCTGAGCTGGGCCGGCTCGCTGTGCATGGGCTTTTTTTCCTCGCTGTTCGTGCTCACCGCGCTGCGCGAACTGCTGCTGCTGATTCCCGCCACGCGCCCGCACGCCCAGGCCTCCGCCGTGGCGGCGCTGGCCGTGGCCCTGCTGGCCACCATCCTTGGCTTCATCAACGCCCGGCGGGTGGCGCGCGTGCGCGAAGTCGACGTGCCGATCGCCGGCCTGCCGGCCGCCCTGCACGGTTACAGCATCGTGCAGCTGAGCGACATCCACGTGGGCGCCACCATCAAGCGCGCCTACGTGGAGGCCATCGTGGCGCGCGCCAACGGCCTGCAGGCGGACCTCATCGCCATCACGGGCGACGTGGTCGACGGCACGGTGGCCCAATTGGGCGCGCATACGGCGCCGCTCGGCGATCTCCGGGCGCGCCACGGCGTGTTTCTCGTCACGGGCAACCACGAATACTATTCGGGCGCCGCGCCGTGGGTGGCGGAATTTCGCCGCCTGGGCTTGCGCGTGCTGATGAACGAACATGCGGTGCTCGAACACGACGGCGCGCGCCTGGCGATCGCCGGCGTCACCGATTTCAATGCCGGCGCCTTTGATACGGATCAGCGCAGCGACCCGCAGGCCGCCATCGCCGGCGCGCCAGCCGATATCCTCCGCATCCTGCTGGCGCACCAGCCGCGCAGCGCGCCCGAGGCGGAAGCGGCCGGCTACGACCTGCAATTGTCAGGCCACACGCACGGCGGCCAGTTCTGGCCCTGGAACCTGTTCGTGCCGCTGCAGCAGCCCTACGTGGCGGGCCTGCACCGGCAAGGCCGCCTGTGGATTTACGTCAGCCGCGGCACCGGTTACTGGGGCCCGCCCAAGCGCATCGGGGCGCCGGCGGAGATTACGCGACTCAGGCTGGTGGCGGCATAGGCATCAATCAGCCCAGCTGGCCATCCACGCCTCGAAACGCGCCACCACGGCCGGCGGATTCAGACGCGCCATCGCGCCTTCCAGCGGCCCGCTGTCGCTGACCTCGAACAGCAGCACGCAATCGTCGCGCTCGTCGCCCGTGCCGAATACCCCTTCGGCGCCGAGCTGCGCCAGCGCCGCGATGCAGGCGTCGAACACGCCGGCGCGGAAGGTGGCGAATGCGACGTCGAACGGCAGCTCGCGGTGCGCCTGCAGCAGCAAGCGGTAGGCGCTGTCGAAACAGGCGCCACCTTCGTCAAACGCCCATTCGGCCGGGTTCCACAGCATCTCTTCGCCGTATTCCGAGGCGGCCAGCGCTTCGCGGCTGTTCGCCATGCAGCCGATGGTCATCGCGCTGTCGTCGCTCACCAGCGCGAAAGCGTCGATGTGCTGTTCCGGATGCGCGCGGCGCACGCAGTCGACAGCCCGGCGCGCGGCGTGCGCCACCAGCGCTTGCAGCTGCGCGAAATCAAACACTGCCGGGTCGATGACGCTGGCGCGCGCCAAGGCGTAGCCATCGGCGAGGGCCGCCTGGCACCGGGCGCCGTACGCGGCCTGCGCCTCGGCCTCGCTGGCGTAGTGCGTGCGCGTCTCCTCGCCCCAGGTCATGGCCGCGCCGGCGGCCGTCCACACGGTCGCGCCGAACACGCGCGCTTCGCGGAAATGCGAGGGTTGATCGCCGTCAAAGGTGTAAAACAGGCTGTAATTACTATGCATGATAATTTTTCATCGTTTAATCGGCCCGCATCTGCGCGGCGAAATCGCGCTGGCGGAACTGCTCCAGCAAAAAATCGACAAACACGCGCGTCTTCGCGGGCAGGAGTTTCTTGCTGGGATAGTACACGGACAGGGGGCCGGAATCGGCATGCCAGCCGGGCAGCAGGCGGATCAACGCGCCGCTGCGCAAGTGGGCCAGCGCGTGCGGCATGGGCAGCAGCGCCACGCCGACGCCCATGACAGCCGCCTGCGCCATCGCGTCCGGGTCGTCGAAGATGGCGCGCGGCCGGCATTCGGCCACGCCTTCGCCGCCCTGCCCGTCGCGCAGTATCCAGCTGCGCAGGCGTCCGCTGCCGGCCGAGCGGCGCGCCACGCCGTCCAATTGCGCCAGATCCAGCGGATGCGCGGGCATGGTCTTGCCCTGCATGAAGGCGGGCGACGCCGTGGCGACAACGTGGGCGTGGCCCAGCTCGCGCGCCACCACGCCCGGCGTCAATTCGATGCCGCCGCCGATGGCGACATCAAACCCCTCGCCGATCAAATCCACCTGCCGGTTGTCGAAATGGCAGTCGGGGATGACGCCCGGGTAGCGCGCGATGAATTCGCCCAGCAGCGGCACCACGTAGCTGCGCCCGAACGACGGCGCCATGCTGATCTTCAGGATGCCGGCCGGCTGGCCGCCCTCTTCCGCCACGCCGGCGATGGCCTCGCGCAGGGTCGTCAGGGCGCCGCCTATCTGCTGCAGGAAGCGCTCGCCCCCTTCCGTCAGGGTCAGGCGGCGCGTGCTGCGCTGGAACAGGCGCAGGCCCAGGCTCGTTTCCAGCCGCGCCACGTTCTTGCTGACGGCGGCCGGCGTCAGCCCCAGGCGGCGCGCGGCCGCCGAAAAGCTGCCCAGTTCGGCGGACAGCACAAACGATTGCAAATGATTGAGGGCGTCCATGCGCCCATTCTACCCGCTCATTTGATACTTATAGTTGAAATTGATTGTAGCGATTCATGGCTACCGCGCAGGCAATGCATGGCCGATACTGGCTGCATCTTCTCCACCACACAGAAAGCCCATCATGCAAACCCAAGCCACCACCTCCTCCCGTCCGCTGCACGACAAGATCGCCTTTGTGACGGGCGGCTCGCGCGGCATCGGCGCGGCCATCGTCCGGCGCCTGGCCAGCCAGGGCGCCACCGTCGTCTTCACCTATCAAAGCTCGGCCGCCGAAGCGCAGGCGCTGGCCGCCACGGTGGAGGCGGCAGGCGGCACGGCGCAGGGCGTGCAGGCCGATGCGGCCGACGCCGCGGCCCTGACGGCCGCCATCGCCAGGGTGGCGGCGCAGTTCGGCCGCCTCGACATCCTGATCAACAACGCGGGCGTGTTCCTGCCCGGCGCCATCGACGATTTTTCGCTGGAAGACTTCGACAAGACGATTGCCGTCAACGTGCGCGCCGTGTTCGTCGCCATCAAGGCGGCCGTGGCGCACATGCCAACGGGCGGGCGCATCATCAACATCGGCAGCACGAATGCGCACCGCATGCCGTTCGGCGGCGCGGCCGCCTACGCCATGAGCAAATCGGCGCTGATCGGCCTGACGCAAGGCCTGTCGCGCGACCTGGGCCCACGCGGCATCACCATCAACAACGTGGAACCTGGCCCCGTCGCCACCGACATGAACCCGCCCACGGGCGACTTCGCGGACCTGATGCACGGCCTGATGGCGCTGCCCCGCCACGGCACGGCCGATGAAATCGCCGGCATGGTGGCCTACCTGGCCAGCGCGGAAGCGGCCTTCGTCACGGGCGCGGGACTGAAGATCGACGGCGGCTTCGCGGCATAAAAAAGGGGCCAGACTCTCCAGTCTGGCCCCCGCTTCCGTATCAGGCTTTGTCTTTAAGGTGCTTGGACGTCCTTGCGCCGGCGTCCGCGCCACCACAGCAGCAAGGCCAGCAGCACCAGCACGCCGACGATGATGCCGGCGCGGGCCAGGCCGATCAGGTTCGACGGCGCGCCGCCGTTGCGCAAGGTCGTCACCTGCTCCGCCGTCACCTTGACGTCAGGATTGCCGTACATCGTCTGCACGTAATTACCGAGGGTGACGATCTGCTCGTCCGACAGGGTCTGGCGGAAGACGGGCATCAAATGTCCGCTGCCGCCATCCTGCCGGTCCACGCCATCGAGTATCGCCATCACCAGGTTGTTGCTGTTGCTGCGGCCCGTCACCGAGTTGTGGAACAGCGGCGGCAGGCTGCCGTCGAAACTGTCCTCGCCCCGGGCCTGGTGGCAGCTGGCGCACTGCGCATCGTACAGCTGCGCGTCCGACATCTTGCTGAGGTTTTGCGGCAGCGCCACGCCGCGGTTGGCAGCCAGTTCGTCCCGCCTGGCCCCATTGCGTTACCGGCCTGGTGTCGGCCTTGTCGCGGATGGCCGGCACGCTCTTGACGTAGTGCGCGATGGCGCTCAGGTCCGCGTCGCTCAAGTGCTTCAGGCTATGGTCGATGGCTTCGGCCATCGGTCCCGCCGCCTGCGCCTTGCCGGCCGCGCGGCCCGTGCGCAGGTAGCCGGCGAGCTCCTGCTGGCTCCAGCCGCCCACGCCGCTGTTCACGTCCGAGCTGATGTTCGGCGCATGCCAGGTGCCCAGGTCCGCGCCGCCCAGCTGTTTCGACAGCTGCTCGGCCATCAGCGCATTGCGCGGCGTGTGGCAGGTGCTGCAGTGGGCCAGCCCTTGCGCCAGGTAGGCGCCGCGGTTCCACTCCATGCTTTTCGCCGCATCGGCGACGAACGGCTTTTTATCGAGGAAGAGCCAATTCCAGCCCGCCATCGACAGGCGGATGTTGAACGGGAACGGCAAGTCCGTCTTTTGCGCCGGCGCAGTATCGACCGCCGCCACGCCATGCATGAAGTAGGCGTACAGGGCCGCCGTGTCGTCGTCCGTCACCCTGGCGTAGGCCGTGTAGGGCATGGCCGGGTACAGACTGGCGCCATCGGCCCGCACGCCATGGCGCACGGCGTCGGAAAACTGCTTGAGCGTGTAGTTGCCGATGCCGCGCGTTGTCGACGGCGTGATGTTGGTGGCGACAATGGCCCCCAGCGGCGTGGCCAGGGACAGGCCGCCCGCCATCGGCTTGCCGCCAGGCGCGCTATGGCAGGCGATGCAGTCGCCCGCCGTGGCCAGGTAGCGGCCACGCTCGATCGCCTGCACATCGGCGCCCGGCGCTTGCGCCGCCAGCACGGGCAAGGCCAGGGACAGCAAGGCGGCGCCGGCCGCCATTCTGCAGGCCGCCATCATGCTGTTGCTCCCTGTTGTACGTCAAGGATGTGCTTGACGGTGCGCAAGGCCACGGCCAGGCCGTTTTCCGTCGAATTGCAGGTGCCGGACGTGGGCAGCACGCCGGTGCTGCACAGGAACAGGTTGGCATGGTCAAACGCGCGGCCCCACTGGTCGCACACGGCCCTGGCCGGGTCGGAACCCATCGACAGGGTGCCGCAGATGTGCTGGTTGTTGGCGAACACGCCTTCCTTGCTGTGGCGCGGATTGCTGCCGCCCATCAGCCTGGCGATCTGCTCGAAATCCTGCTTCGAGCGCGCGTGGCCGCGCCTGGCGTACTCGTCGATCGCATAATGCGCCTGCGGCTTGGGGATGCCCATGGCATCCTTTTCGCTGCTCAGGGCGATGCGGTTTTCCGGGTTCGGCAGCACTTCCAGCACGTTTTTCAGGCTCATTTCGCGGACCGAGCGGAAACGCAGCTGCTGTTCGAATTGGGCGCCAAACACGCCCTTGCCGATCAATTCCCTGGCGCGCCATCGACGCGCGAGATGTTCGTGAAGTCGAGGCGGTACGGCGAGTGTTCGCTGCGGAAATCGCCGTCGCGCATGGTGTCGATGGAATTGGGGCTTTGCGGCCCCCGGCCCAGCCACAGGTCTTCATCGGCGTCGAAGGTGATCGAGGTGCTCGGGTGGTCCATCAGGTTGCGGCCCACCATGTCGCTGCTGTTGGCCAGGCCGTTCGGGTATTTTTCCGAGGCGGAAACGAGCAGCAGGCGCGGGCTTTCGATGCCGTTGGCGGCCAGGATGAAGGTCCTGGCCGTGACCCGGTGGCTTTTTTTATCCACGCCGTAGTACAGGGCGGCCGTGATGCGGCCCTGCGCGTCGTGTTCCAGCTTGTAGACATTGGCGTTGCAGACGATCTTCACGCCCGCGTCTTCCGCCTGCTAAGCGGCGATGCCGCCGTGGTACTGCGCGTCGATGGGGCAGATCGGCTGGCAGCTGTTGTTGCCTCAGCAGGCCGGGCGGCCATCATGGCCGACGCTGTTGCGCGCCACCGTGTTGCCCACCACCTTGAACGACGGGTCGAGGCGTTCGCGGATGCGGCGCGTGGCGTACGGCTCCGTCACGGGATCCATCGGGAAGGCCTGCTGGCGCGGCGACCCGGTGTTGTCCGCGCCCGAGACGCCCATGATCTCTTCCGCTTCCTGGTAGCACGGCTCCAGGTCTGCGTAGCTGATGGGCCAGTCAACGCCCACGCCGTACAAGGTATGGATGCGGAAGTCGTTCGGCACGTTGCGCCAGGCCTGCGCGGCCCAGTGCCACGAGGTGCCGCCGAACTGGCGGATGTATTCGGCCGGGTACGGATACGGGCCGGCCTGCTGCAGGTGGCCGTTGTCCTTGGGCGGGTAGATCGGGTGCGGCGCCGTGGCGACGGACGGATACGGCGACATCCAGTCGCTGCGGCGCGTCGTGTTGCGGAAACGGGCGACGATTTCGCCCTGCTCCGCATTGACGACCGGTTCGGCCAGCGCCCAGGGAATCAGCGCCGCGGCCGACGCCGACAGCAAGCCGCCCAGCACCATGCGGCGGCCGGGATTCAAGGGGCCGCGGCCCTCCTTGTGATGTGCAGCGCCCAATTGAAGCTCCCGTGCGTTCCGCAACCGTTCAGAAAGAGTGCTTGAGACCGACCATGACCACCGTCTGGCCGCCGTTCGACGACGGCGTGCCGTTTTGCGAATCGCCGACCGAGGCGACGGCGTCGACGATGGCGCCGTTCTGGCCCAGGGTCTGGCCGCGCGCCAGCTGGCGCGCTTCGATCAGGTAGACCGCCGTGCGCTTGGACAGCGCATAATTCTGCTCGAACGACAGCTGGCGGTAGCGCGCGCGGTCGGCGATGCCGTTGGCGCGGCTGGCGTAGGTGTCGCTGTAGCCGGCGGACAGGAACCACTGCGGCGTCCACTGGTAGCTGGCGATCAGGCCGGCCGTGTTGAAGATGGCCGTGTCGCGGAACGTGGAATGGCTGCCCGCCTGGTATTGCACGTTGCTGGCGTTGGCGCCCACCATCCACTTGCCCATGGTGTAGCGCGCGCTGGCGGCGATGAATTCGATGCTGTCGGCCGAGGCGTAGCCCCGGTTGATGGCCGAGATGCCGATGCTGCCCGAGGCGCTGTCGCTCCAGCCCATGGCATTTTCGCCATTTTTCAGTTTCAGGTAGCCGAGCGCGAATTCGGCCGGCGAGCTGCTGTACTTGACGGCGGCGCTGAAGCTGCTGCCCGCGGCATTGCCGTCGGCCGCTTCGCCGAAGCCGTATTGCGCGCTGGCCTGCAGGCCGCGCCAGGCGGGCATGCTGTAGGTAATGGAATTGCTGATGCGCACGGTCGTATCGAGGCCGTCGATGTCGCCCGGATGCGCGCCCGTGGCGCCCGTCAGGATATTGCTCGACGCCAGGGAGCCGACCAGCAGGTAGTACGGCGTGTACTGGCGGCCGGCCGTCAGGCTGCCGTAGGCTTGCGATTGCAGGCCCACCCATGCCTGGCGGTTGAACAGGCTGCTGGCGGAACTTTGCGCGCCCGTGTCGCTTTCAAAGCCGTTTTCCAGCAGGAACAGCGCCTTCAGGTCGCCGCCCAGGTCTTCCACGCCCTGGAAACCGATTTTACTGGCCGACAAGCTGCCGCTGCGCATATAGGTGGTCGAGTTGCCGCCCTGGTTGCTCGCGTAGGCGGTGGCCGCGTCGACCACGCCATAAATGCTGACATTGCTTTGGGCGCAAACGTTTGCGCCGGCGAGTGAAACGGTGGCCAGCGCGACTGCGCGCATGCAAATATTTTTCATTGTTTTCCTGAATTTTCCTGATTTATTGTACGTCCGACAAGTATTGCCGCCGTGGTGGCGTGCTACCGGGCGCGGCGCCGCATTGCCGTCCGGCCCAATGACCGGAACGTCCGCTTTTCTTCTTGATGTGGATCAAGTGAGACAAATTATACGCTTATTTACTCACATGTAAGTGATTGACTGTAAGGCGTAGTCTTATAGCAAAACAGGGGTGCGGGCGGGCGCAAGCCCCGCAAACTGCGGCGCTGACCATGGCAGGCGCGGCGAAAACGGCGGTGGCGCGTGACAGAAGGCACGCGCCCGGGGGATCAGGGGAAGTGGCGGAAGGCAGCCGTCGGCGAACGCCGCTCAGCGCAGGATGGCGGGCGCCACCGGCAGGTTTTCCAGGGCGATGAACGCTTCGAGCGCGTCGCGCATGTCGTCGAACACCTGCTTGCCGTAAGCGTCTTCCAGGTGGGCGTACTGCAAGTCGATGAGCTTGCCCATCTGCAGCAGCAGGCTGGCGCCCGCTTCCGACAGGTGCACCTTGCGGCGGCGCTGGTCGCCTTCGAACTTGCTGCGCCCGATCAGGCCGATTTCTTCCATGCGCGCCAGGATGCCGCTCATGCTGGGACTGGAAATCTGGCAGATCTCGCACAGTTCGCGCGGTTCCAGGGTCGGGCTTTCATTCAGCGCGCGCATGATGCGCCACTGCTGCTCCGTCACGCCGAAGTGATTGAGGATGGGGCGGAAATGCTGGAGCAGGCTGTCGCGCGCCTTCAGCAGCAGTTGCGGCATGTTCGGATAACGGATCGGTAACTGCAAGCGGAGCTCCCTGGGTGGCCGGCAAATGAGCGTCATTATACGGCCGGCCCAGTGCAAACGGCGGGCTGGCAACGATGTATTTTTCGCTACGTCCGCCCTGCCCCACGCCCTTCTCCCCGCCCTTCGCCTTCCTCGTGCGCATGCCGCTGCACGGACCACAGCACGCCCGCCGTCAGCAAGAGCATGGCCGCCCACTCCAGCAGGCGCGGCATGCGCTGCGCGTAGATAAAGCCGTACAGCAGCGCGAACAGGGTCTCCGACAGGATCAGCTGGCCCGACAGGGTCACCGGCACCAGGCGCGACGCCAGATTCCACAGGTAGTTGCCGATCACGGAAGCGCCCAGCGCCAGCAGCAGGCACACAAGCCAGAAGCGGGGCCAGTCGCGCGCAGGACCGCCATCGGCTCCGCCCGCCGGCTGCAGCGCCAGCATCCCGGCGCCCACGGCCAGGGCGATGACGCCGCTGGCCAGGCCATACAGCATGGCCCACTCCACGGCGCTGACATGCGCATGGCGCTTGAGGAAGCGGGCATTGTCGAGCGCATACCAGGTCCAGCACGCGAGCGCGCCGATGGCGCACAGCACGCCGGGCAGCTTCTGCGCCAGGCTGGCGCCGCCCGCGCCCGCGCCGCCGGCATGGCTGAAGACATCGACATTGATGCAGGCGATGCCCGCGGCCACCACCAGCAGCGGCAAGGCCAGGCGGCGCAGCGGCAGCGCGCCGTGGTCCTTGTGGCCGAAAATCGTCACGCTCAGGAGCAGCAAACCGATGATCAGCGAGGTGGGCGCCACGCCAGCCAGCTTGACGCCATACGCCAGCAGCAGGTAATACACGACATTGCCCGCCAGCGCCTGGCGCAGCATGGCCAGCCAGTCGCCGCGCCGCAGCCGGCGCAGCAGGGGCAAGAGGCGCGGCAGCATCAGGCCGGCCGCCAGCGCGCCATAGCAGACGTAGCGGCCCACCATCAGCTCGGCCGGAGAGAAGTCCGGCAGCAAGACGGGCACAATGAAAACGGCGCCCCAGAAGGCGCCGGCCAGCAAGCCAAATACGATCCCACGCCACATGCAGCCATACCCGGTCATCATTCAAGGACGCCAGTATAGGGTATGCGGTGCGGAGTCGCCCGCCGTCAGCCCCTGGCTTTTCTCTGCCCGGGGATGAAGTGTTCGCGCACGGCCTTGGCCAGCAAGTCCGGCGGCAGCAAGCCCTGTCCCAGCAGGAAGTTGTTGAAGGCCAGGCGGTCGAATTGGTCTCCCAGCGCCAGCTCCGTTTCCGCGCGCAGCTGCAGGATGCGCGTATAGCCGTAGAAATAGCTGCCCGCCTGGCCCGGCATGTTGAAGGTATAGCGGTCCAGTTCCTGGCGCGCCATCGCTTTCGACAGCATCACTTCGTCCGTCAGGATGCGCCCCGCCTCTTCGCGCGTGACTTGCCCCAGGTTCAGCATCGGGTCGAGCATGGCGCGCGCCGCGCGCAGCATGCGGAACTGCAGCGCGATGAACTGGCCTTCGGCCGGCTCGTACGGGATCATTTCCGCTTCCGCGTACAGCGCCCAGCCTTCCACGTTGACGCTGTTGAACGCGTACAGGCTGCGCGCCTGCGACACGCCCCGCTCCACCATGGCGCTGAACTGCAGCTCGTGGCCGGGGCGGCCCTCGTGCGCGCTCAGGGTCCAGGCGGCGCCCGCGAAATTGAAGTCGTCATACGCCTCGCCCTTGCCGCTGGCGGCCGGATTGCTGACGGGAAGGACGAACTGGCCGTGCTCGCCCGTATTGCCGATCAGCGGAGGCGGACGCATGTGCGGGGCCGGCTGGGCCGCCGATTCGGCGCTTGACGCCAGGCGCATGGTCATGGCGCGCGCAGGGATATCGACCACGCGCTGCCGGGCGATGCGTTCCTCGAGCTGGGTATTGACGCCCTTGTAGTGCGCCTCAAGCTGCGCGTTCGGGATGGAATCGCTCTTCAGCGCGCGCAGCACCTGGCGGTAATCGCTACCGTCGACGCCTTTCAGGGCCAGTTTGGCCGCCACCACGGGCGCCAGCGCCTGCATGGCGGCGCGCGTTTCCAGATAAGCCACCTGCGCCCGTTCGACCAGCGCGCGCGGCTCGATATCGATGCCCACCTGCTTCAGGCGAAACGCGTACAGCTCGGGCGCCATGCGGAAATCCGTGCGCGACAGCGGCAGCACCACTTGCCTTTCCCACGCCGCATACTCGTTCAACTGCTGTTCCATGGCCGCCAGCGCCGGTTCAGCGCCCGCGATGCGCATGTCGGCAAACAGCTTGCGGATGCCGGCGATATACGTCGGCACGTTTTCCAGCGACTGCGCCACCTGCAGGCGCACGGGACCGGCCAGGCCGGGCCTGCCGATTTGCCCGGTGAAGCGCGCCTTGGCCTGCTGCGTGATCGGCGTGCTGCCCGGGCACTGGCCCACGTAGCGCTGCAGGCGTTCCAGCGCCTTGGCGCGGCGCGCGGCCGGGCGCTGTTCCTGCAGCAGGCTTTGCATGCTGCCAAAGACCATTTGCGGCACATCGACCCATGGCAGGGAGTATTTGGCTTCCAGCTCGGTGCCGGCGATTTCCTGGTCGACGGCGCCGATCAGAATTTCCAGGTCCTGGCGGATGCGTTCGTCGCGTTCCAGTTCCAGCTTCTGCTGCAATTGCGCGCGCGCCTTCCGCATGGCCGCCACCTGGCGCCCGGCGATGTCCGGTCCCAGGTCGGCGGCCAGGCCGTCGTACTGCGCCAGCCCCCTGTCGGACGCGTCTTCGGGCGAGAACTGCGCCTGCGCCGCCAGCACGATGGCCGCGTTGCGGTTGCTGGCCTCGACCCAGGCGGAAGAGGCGCTGGCGGTGGCCGGGGCTGCGGGGCCAGCGGCCATGGCGGGCATGGCAAATGCGATGGAAAGCAAGGCGGCCAGCACGGTGCGGTGCAATTTCGGGGCGACGGACATCGGGGATTTCCTTCCTGGGGTGAGCGATGAGCGAAGCGGCGAGTATCGGCCAGCCTTGCATGCCTGTCAATTCAGGCCATTCAGGGCCGGCAGATTCCACGGCGTGACGATCTGGATGGCGGACAGCGACGGCGCTTGCGCCAGGGCGGGCAGCGCGCCCTGCGCCCGCAGGATATCCTGGCAGGCGCGGCGCATGTCCCGGCCCAGGTCGTGGTGCAGCACGGCCTGGATGGCGCCCGCCCTGAGCAGCGCCACATTGTCCGCATCGAGGTCGTGGCCGATGAAGACCTGGCAAGCGCGCCCCGCCTGCGCGAACGCCTGCGCGATGGCGGCATTGCCGCCGCCGATCGAGTACACGGCGGCGATGCCGGGATGGCTGGCCAGCGCCTGGCGCACCAGCGCACCCGTGGCGCCGTCGATGCCATGGCCCTCGCTCACTTCAACGACGGATAAATGGCGGTGCCGTTCGCGCAGCGCGCGGCGAAAGCCGATCTCGCGCTCTTCCTCGCCGTGAAAGCGGTTGCTGCTCAGGGTCACCAGCACCTGCTGTTTTTTCCGGCTGCCCAGCCACTGGCCGACCAGGCAGGCGGCCGTCTCGCCCGCCGCGCGGTTATCCATGCCCACGTAGCTGCGGCGCGCGGAGCCCGGCAAGTCCGTCACCAGGGTCACGACGGGGATGCCGGCAGCCGCCAGCCGGTTCACCGCTTCCGCCACCGCTGGCAAGTCCGGCGCTTTCAGCAGCACGCCGTGGCTGCCGTTCTTGCGGATGCGCTCGAGCAGTCCGACGATGCCGTCCACGTCCAGCGTTTCATGCAGGTGAAAGCGCGAGCGCAGCACGGCCGGATGCAGCGACGGCAGCTCCGCCTCCAGCGCGGCGCGCACGGCGTCCGTGAAGCGGCGCGGCGCCACCATCAGCACGTCGAGCATGAATTTTCTGCCGGCCAGGCCCACCTGCGTGCTTTGCCGCGCCAGTTCATCGAGCGCCTGCATCACGCGGCGCACGGTATTGGCGTGCACGCCGCCGCGCTGCCTGATCACGCGGTCGACCGTGGCCACGCTGACGCCGGCCTGCAGCGCCACGACCTTGACGGGAAAGGGATGCGTCATGCCATGTCCATTTTAAAGAATTGATGGTTTTTTGATGGATTTCTTGATGATAAATGCGGATGTTCATCCCTATACTGATTCTACAACCTATTTCTACAACATCAGGAGACACCGCATGCCCACCACCGCCACCGCCGCGCCGCCAGCCCCCTACTGGCTGACGCCGGAACACTGCGACCTGCAGGACTTCATCCGTACCGTCGACCGCCGCACGGCGCTGGCCGACTATCCCCACGCCGCTTCAGTGGAAGAAAACATTCTCGTCTACGACTGCGACCAGGTGCGCGCACTGGCTGGCAAGCCGCTGGCTTTGCGCGCGCTGCAGGCCGAATGGGGCCAGGCGCTGCTGGACGGTCCCGGCGTCATCGTGCTGCAACGCGCCGTCACCGACATGGAGTGCCTGGAACAGGTCAATCGCGTGTTTCAGGCGCTGATCGCCGGACAGCACGCGAGCGGCCAGGCGGGCGGCGACCATTTCGCCAGGGCCGGCGCGAATGACCGCATCTGGAACGTCCAGCAAAAGCTGTGCCTGCGTGCGCCGGAAGCGTTCGCCCGCTACTACGCCAATCCCGTCTTCGCATGGATCGCCGAAGCCTGGCTCGGGCCCGGCTACCAGATGACGGCGCAAGTGAACGTCGTCAACCCGGGCGGAGCGGCCCAGGCGCCGCACCGCGACTACCACCTGGGCTTCCAGAGTCCCGCCGCCTGCGCCGCCTACCCCGCGCCCGCGCACCAGATGTCGGCCATGCTCACCTTGCAGGGCGCCGTCGCCCATTGCGACATGCCGCTGGCCTCCGGCCCCACCCTGTACCTGCCCGGGTCGCAGCGCTACCGCGCCGGTTTTCTCGCCTGGCAGCAGCGGCCGTTCCGCGACTATTTTGCGCAGCATTGCGTGCAGCTGCCGCTAGCAGCCGGCGACGCCGTGTTCTTCAACCCCGCCCTGTTCCACGCGGCGGGCCATAACCGCTCGCCCGACATCCGCCGCATGGCCAACCTGCTGCAGGTGTCGTCGCCGTTCGGGCGCGCCATGGAAGCGCTGGACCGCCGCGCCATGAGCGCGGCGCTGTATCCGGCCCTGCAGGCGCTGCGCGCGCAGGCCGCCCTCACAGACGAAGACATCGGCCACGCGGTGGCCGCCTGCGCCGAAGGCTATGCCTTCCCCAGCAACCTTGACCGCGACCAGCCGATCGGCGGCATGGCGCCGCCCACCCAGCAGCAACTGATGCGCGAAGCGCTGGCGCAGGGCTGGCCGCTGGCGCGCTTTATCGACGCCCTGGACAGCCACGCCTGGCGCCGGCAAGCCTGACAGCAGCGTTTTAGTACCCCAGCCCGTAGCCGAACTTGTACAGCGGATGGGCCGTGTCATACGGCACGTCCGATTTCTGCACCTGCACTTCGGCCATCGACGAGGGCAGCTCGAACGGCAGCTTGCCTTGCGGCCTGGCCTTGCCCGTCAAAACATCGAACAGCGCGCCGTCGCTCACGCCGAAGTTGGCAAGGATGGCGCTGGCCTTGTCCTGCACGTTGGCCAGGATGGCGGGACGGTCCAGGTACACGGTGACCACCGTCTTCGGCGCGTATTTCGCCGCGTTCTTGATCGCCTCGTAGTCGGCATTGCCGTCGATGTAATCGAGGCGGCCCTCGTGCTGCATGCTGCCGAAGATGTAGTTCGGGTGCAGGGTTTCATACGGCGCGGCCACGCGCAGCAGGGCCACGTCCGCTTCCTGCGGCGTGGCGACCACCGTGTAGCCGTACCGCTGCGCCACGGCCGCATCGATGCCGTACAGGTAGACCTTCTTGACGCTGGCCGCCAGCGGCAAGACCTTGTCCTTGTTTTCCAGCAAGACCAGCGAGCGGCGCTGGGCATCCAGGCCCGCCTCGACGAACTCCGCCTTGCCTACGGCGGCGGCCGCCTTGGCCGCATCGACGAACGGGTGCTCGAACAGGCCCTGCTTGAATTTCTGGATCAGGATGCGCCGCGCCGACGCGTTGAGGCGCGCTTCCGTCAGCTGGCCCCGCTGCACGGCTTGCGTCAGGTATGGCGCTTCCGTCACGCCGCCAAACTGGTCCATCCCCGCCGTCACGGCTTTCACGTAGCGCTCGGCCTTGGTGGCGTCTTCCATGCCCCACGGCGTGCCGAAACCGATGAAGGAAGGCGCGACACCCGGCGCAGTGCCGTTGCGGCAGTTGGCGTCGCAGTCGGACGTGATGCCCCAGTCGGACAGGATCACGCCCTCGAAGCCGTATTTGCCACGCAGCAAGTCCGTCAGCAAGGCCTTGCTGAAGCCGGCGCCCACCTGCTCCAGGGTGATGCCGTCGACGGTGATATTGCCGTCTGGCATGGCATACGTGGGCATGACGGAAGCCGCCTTCGCCGTGAACGCCCCTTCGAACGGCTTGACATGATAGGCAAAATTGTTGCCCGGGTAGGTCATGTAGCGGCCATAGTAATTGTGGCCATCGAAGCCCTCTTTCGTGGCGCCGTAGCCGACCCAATGCTTGACGACGGCCACCACGCTGCCGTCATGCAGGCCAGTGTTGCCATCCTGAAAACCCTCGATATAGTGCTGCACCATGCGCCTGGCCAGGTCCGCGTCTTCGCCAAAGGTGCCGTTGATGCGCGCCCAGCGCGGTTCCGTGGCCAGGTCCGCCTGCGGCGACAGCGCCTGCGTGATGCCGACGGCCAGGTATTCCTGGCGCGCGATGTCGCCGAAGCGGCGCACCAGCGCGTCGTCGCCGATGGCGGCCAGGCCCAGGGTTTCCGGCCACTGCGAGAAACCCTGGGTGCCGGCGCTGGCGCCCACCGTGTACTGGAAATGGTGGCGCGGGTCGGTGCTGATGGACACGGGGATGCCGTGGCGCGAGGTTTCGCTCAGCGCCTGCAGCTTGTTGTACTGCGCCGCCATATTGGCCGTGTCGCCCGCCATGCGGGTAATGAAAGTGTTGACGTACTGCTTGACGATCAGGTCCTGCAGGGCCGCCAGGTCATACGCGCCGCCCAGGCCGATGCCGGTGGGGTCGGCCACGGTGGGCGCCGTGCCGTGCATCATCAGGCCCGCCTTTTCGTCGAGGCTCATGCGCGACAACAAGTCGTCGGCACGCGCCTCGGCCGGCAGGCGCCAGTCTTCATAGGGGTCGATCTTGCCGTTGCGATTCATATCCTTGAATTGATATCCGTCAGCTTTCAACTGGGTGTAGCTGGTGGCGCCGAACACGGGCTGCGTGTATTGCTCGCTGCTGGTGTCGTTGCCGCAGGCGGCCAGGGCAAGCGTGGCGACGCAGCCGGTGACCACGCGGGCCATCGGTTTCAAAGTGCAATTCATCATTATCTCCAAGACTGTTTTTGTAGGTATCCAGGTGGCATCAGGGCCAGCCCGAAATCAATATAGCGTGAGAATGCGTGAGTTTCTTGACCGCGCAGCACGCGTTTTATACCCGCCAGAACAATTTTTGATTAAGCGCCTCGACAACCAACAATTTCCTACAAAGTGCTAGTATTTGTGAAAAATTACTACAACAAGCAGAATACGCAGAACAAGCAGGAGGCAGCCTTGCACAAACCCGACACGCGCACGGTTTCGAACCGCATCGCGCAGCAATGCGCGCGCGCCATGCAGGCCGATGGCCACGATCCCGCCGACTTTTTCCGCCAGACGGGCATCACGCCGGCGCAGCTGGACGAACCGGGCGGGCGCATCAACGCCGAGCGGCACCGCCGCATGACGGCCTACGCCCGGCAACTGCCGCAGCACCGCGGCCTGCTCGACCTCGACGTGACGCACTGGTTCGCGCATTACCCGGGCATCGCCCACGTCTGCTTCAACCGCCCCACCCTGCGCAGCGCGCTGCACGAGCTGCTGCACTTGCGGGGCCTGATCGGCGAATTCGACTTCATGCTGATGAGCGAAAATGGCACGCGCATCGAGATCGAATACCTGTCCGAGTTCTGCCCGCTGGGCGGCGCCATGCAGGCGCTGGCCAATTTCCGCATGCTGTCGCTGGTCGCGCGTGCCTATGACGATGGCGCGGCCACCGCCTTCCATGCCGGTTTCCAGGGCAAGGCGCCGTGGTTCGCGCCGGCCATTGCCGAGTGTTTCGGCGCCGCCGCCGCCTTCGGCCAGGCGCGCAACACGCTGACGTTCGACGCGCCGGCGCTGGACCGGCCCTTCGCCCAGTTCAACGCCATGCTGGCGCCGCACGCGCTGCGGCACGCGCAGGGGCAACTGCAGCAATTGCAGGGGGCGCAGCTGTTTTCCGCCCGCGTGGAGCAGGCCATCATCGATTTGCTGGGCCGGCAAGGCGCAGGGGACGCCGACGGCGCCGCGCTGCTGCCGGCCCTGTGCGACGGCCTGGCCATGAACCGCTGGACCCTGCAGCGCCAGCTGCAGCAGGAGCAGACCTCGTTCCGCGCGCTGGAATTGCGCGCCAAGAGCCGCGAATCGCGCCGTTTGCTGCGCGAAACGAGCCTGAGCGTGGCAGAGATCGGCGAGCGCCTGGGGTTTTCGTCGCAAAGCGCGTTTACCCGCTTCTTCAAGACCCAGTTCGCGCTGCCGCCGGCACGCTACCGCCACGACATGCAGGGCAGCCCTTAGCCATCCGTCGGAAAAAATGGCGCGGCCCCGCCATCACGCCATCCTGCGTGCGCCCCGCATTTTCTGGCTGCGCCGGAAACTGTTTCGGCGCAGCCAGGCTGTGACTGATGGGCAAGAAAAGGCAAACTGCGCTAAGCTGCTTCCGCCTCCACACTACAAGGACCACCATGACCCTGATCGTCGTCGCCACCATCGATGCCCAACCGCAATATATCGACGCCGTGCGCGCCGCCCTGGAAGCCGTCGTGGCGCCCAGCCGCGCGGAAGGCGCCTGCCTGCGCTACGAGTTGCACCTCGACAACAACATCCCCACGCGCTTCATCATGCTGGAAGAATGGATGGACAAGGCAGCCCACACGGCGCATGAAGCGACGCCCCATTTCAAGACCCTGGTCGCCGCCGTGGGCGACAAGGTCGTCAAGATCGACATAGCGGAATTGAGCAAGCTGAAGTAACAACCGGCGCGCTGCGCAAGCGTGCCGCCATCTTGGCAAGTTGCCATCTATAATATGGCAACTTTTCTTTATGGCCATCATGACTACATTCTCCCGGATACACGGCGCCCTTGCGGCCGCCGCCTTGACTCTCTGCACGAGCGCCTTCGCGCAGGCGCCCATGCCCAATCTCGTGGGCGAGTACAATCTGCTCTCGTCGAAGACCGTGCCGCCCAGCAACTGGGGCTATTCCAAGGCCCGTGTGTCGATCAAGCAACTCGACGACCATCACCTGCTGATCCTGCTCGCCTGCGAATGGAAACGCGAACCGAAGGCCGTCTGCGGCGACTATTTCTATGCCCAGTGGCGCGACGACGGCCTGTACCTGCAGGACATGAACACGTTTGCCATGCGCCTGTACTTCGATCCCGCCACGCGCAAGCTCACCATCATTTCACGCGGCGCCGACGCCAAGCAGAGCGTGCGCCACGAAGTGTTCGGCACGACGACCGAGCCGCTCGTCGACACCGCCCTCGTGCGGCGCATGAAGCGCGAGCAGTCGAATGCCGACAGCAAGGAAAACCGCCGCGTCTTCGGCCCCTACACGAAGTGGAAGTACGAGGAAAACCGCATCGAATTCCAGCGCCAGGACTTGACGGCGCGATGATGCAGCGGCTGCGCCAACCCGTGCGGCACAGCTGCTGCCCCACTTCGTGCAGATGGCAGATCTGAAGCCGGGCAGCTATGCGAACGGCAAGGCGCCGTTCGCCTTGACTGCCCGGCATCTGACCCTGCTGCGGCAGCAGTCGTGGCTGTCGCCGGAGATGCTGGGCATGGGCATGGCCAGCGCCGAGGACTACCTGGCCGAAGGCTGTTGGCCCACCCCGTCCGTCGCTGGCAAGCGCCCCTACGGCGACTTCACGAATTACCCAGTGGAAATGGCGCAAGCGCCGGGCCTGCCCGTGCGCCAGCAGGCGGACGGCAGCCTGGCCATCACGCCGGCGCTGAGAGCGGAACTGAAAGCGCTGCACCAGCAGACCATGCCCGCGCTGCAGGTGTTCGTGCGGCAGGCGGGGCTGATGCGCAATACGCCCTAAACCCGAGGCTGGAACGGGCGGCGGCACGGCCTACTGGCCGCATGCATCGAGTCCCCCGTTCAAGAAGCTGAAGATGCCCTGGGTCTTTTTTATGAGCCGGGCCATTTCCACCCAGCTGACCACCGCGCCGCCGGATTTGTTTCGTCGATGGTGCCGGCTTTCCACGTTAGCGCTACTGATGCCAGGTTCTTCGCAAACCAGCAGGCCCGATGGCACCCCGCCCCTTTCCAGGCCCAGCCACTCGCCGCCAAATTGGCTCCCGGCATCTGCATCAAATGGCAGGGGGGCCGCCTGCAGGGGAATGTAATATCCCGCTGGAAATTTACACCTCAAGCGCTGGTTTTCCGCATCAGTCAAGGCCGCGTTCAGGGACGCAAAGAGGTCTTTGGCCTGGCGCTCGCTTCGATGCTCCAGGAACACCAGGTACTTGAGACCCGGATGGAGAGGATCAATCCCCACAGGCATGAAAAACCGCACATCACCGCCCTGGCTGCCCTTCAATGCCTGCATGACTCTTGCCCGGTAGACAATGCCACAGGGTTTCCCATCCGCAGCATCCTCGTGCGGCACCACCGTCGCGGACACGACCGTCACCCGTGCCACCAGGGAAGAACTCTTGACTACTTGACCTAGCCCAATATAGCCCGTTGCCGAGCCGACCGGGATCCGTTCTTGCGCATGAGTAGCAGAGCAGCAAGCAAGGAGAGAAACACTTAGAAAGTGCTTGATACAGGTCAGATACATGCGTCCTCCCGAAAATAGGTCATTTTTGCGCAGCACGAAACATTGCGCGCCGTTTGCGGCCAGATACCGCGCCACCTGGCAGGCATCGGGCGCCATGCCGCGCTGCGCTACAATGCATCGAGCCTGGCCAGCATCGTGGCCGCCTGCTGGCGGAAAGCGGCGATTGTTTCCTCGTCCATTTTATCCAGCTGGCGATACGCCATGCCGATGCGGGGATTGCGCTCCAGCGCGGCCGCATTGCGGTGGAAAAAATCCCAGTACAGCGCATTGAACGGGCACGCGCGCTCGCCGATGCGCGCCTTCTTGTCGTAATGGCAGCCTTTGCAATAATCGCCCATGCGGTCGATATACGCGGCGCTGGAGACATACGGCTTGGTGGCCAGCAGGCCGCCGTCGGCGAACTGGCTCATGCCGACGGTATTGGGCAGCTCCACCCATTCGAAGGCGTCGATGTAAATGCCCAGGTACCAGCCATGCACTTCGGCCGGGTCGAGACCGGCCAGCAGCGCGAAGTTGCCGATCACCATCAGGCGCTGGATATGATGCGCATGGGCCTGCTCCAGCGACTGCGTGATCGCCTGCGACAGGCAATGCATCTTCGTCTTGCCGTCCCAGAACCAGGAGGGCAACGCACGCGCATGGCCAAAAAAATTCTTCTCGGCATAGCCGGGCATCTGCGCCCAGTACACGCCGCGCACATATTCGCGCCAGCCCAGAATCTGGCGGATGAAGCCCTCGACCGCGGCCAGCGGAGCATGGCCGGCGTGATAGGCGGCCTGCGCCCTGCCGACGACTTCGCGCGGGTTGAGCATCTTGACGTTCAGCGCGAACGACAGCAAAGAATGAAACAGGCGCCAGGCCTTGCTGCTCATGGCATCCTGGAAATCGCCGAAATGCGGCAAGGCATGAACGATGAAGGCATCGAGCTGCTGCAGCGCCTCATCCCGGTTCAGCGCCCACGCCAGCCGGTCGGCATGGGGCGCGCCGAAGCTTGGCACGCCGGCAGCGACGATGGCTTGCCATAACAGGCAATGGTCATGCACGGTGCGCGGGTCTTGCGGCTCGGCGGGCGTGCCGCGCCAGGGCTTGCGGTTATCGTGATCGAAATTCCACTGGCCGCCGACGGGTTTTTTCGCGTCTTCCATCAGCACCTGGTGCGTGCTGCGCATCTGGCGGTAGAAAAACTCCATCAGCCATTGCTTGCGCCCGGCAAATATATCGGCCGCCTCGTGGCGGGCCGTATAGAAATGCTCGCTGTCGACCATCAGCCACGGGACCGCCGAGCGCCGCCCGGCCTCATACAGCTGCTGGTCGAGGCGCCACTCGTCGGGCGCCTGGTACTCGACGGCGCCGGCGCCATACTGGACAAGCAGCGCTTCGATATTGTCCGGTATCGAGCGCGTGCTCGCCGCGTCGCCGATGGCGATGTAATGCACGGCGTGGCCATCCTCGCGCAACTGGCGCGCCAGGTCGCGCATGGCCGCGAAGATGGCCAGGATTTTCTGCGCGTGATGCAGCACGTAATCCGTTTCCTGGCGCACTTCCATCAAGACGTAGATGGTGGCGTCATCGACGTCGGTAAACCAGCGGTGGCGGGCATTGAGCTGGTCGCCCAGTATCAGGCGCAAGGTGGGCTTGGGTGACATCATTGTCCTGTATCAAATAACAACGTGGCCGCTAGCCTTGCGGCATTGGCTGCGGTGCCGGGACAGGCGCAGGGGCCGATTCCGGCACGGCCTTGCCATGCGCTTCCTGCCCGCCCTCTTCGGCCGGCACGGCCAGCGGCGCGGGCGGCGCGCCTTCCTGCAGCAAATCGCCCGGCTCTTCCACCGGTTCGTCCTGCGGCTCGTCGACGGGTTCCACGTGGCGCAGCGGCGGTGGCGGCTTGCCGCCGGGGAAGATGGCGTCGCGCGCGATCTTGCCCGTGTCGAGCGCCGTCTTGAAGAAGTCGCCCACCACCAGCACGGCGTTGTGGCCGCCCTGGCCCCAGTAATTGCTGCGCATGGTGACGCGCGCGTCGTTGAAACCCACCCAGGCGCCGCCCACCAGTTCCGGGTGCATCAGGATGAACCAGCCGTCCGCATTGTTTTGCGTTGTGCCGCTCTTGCCGGCCACGTCGGAGCGGATGCCGAAGCGGCTGCGGATGGCCGTGCCCGTGCCCCGGTCGATGACGCCGCGCATCATGTCCGTCAGGGTGGCCGCCGATGCCGCCTGCATGGCGCGCTTGGGCTTGTCTTCGCCGAAACGGGCGATGACCTTGCCTTCGCGGTCAGTGATGTGCGTGACGACGAAGGGCAGACGGGCTTCGCCCTGGGCCGCGATGCTGGCGTAGGCGTTGACCATTTCCAGCAAGGTGACGGGGCTGGTGCCCAGCGCCAGGGACGGCACTTTTTCCAGCTTGCTGTCGCGGATACCGAGCGCGCGCGCCAGTTTGATGATCGGCGGCAAGCCGACGTCCTGCATCACCTGCGCCGTGATCGTGTTTTTCGAGTACACCAGGCCATCGCGCATGGTCATGTCGCGCCCCGTCGTGCCGCTCATGTCCGTCGGGCGCCATTTGGTGCCGTCAGCCGCCTTGATATCCATGACTTCATCGCGGTAGACGTGGTCGGGGCTCAGGCCCTTTTCCAGCGCCGCGCCATACACGATGGGCTTGAAGGTGGAACCGGGCTGGCGCGCCGCCTGCGACACGTGGTCGAATTGCTCGCGCGCAAAGTCGCGGCTGCCCACCCAGGCGCGCACGGCGCCCGTGGCCGGGTCCATGGCTGCAAAGCCCGCTTCCAGCCGTGTCTTCGACTTGCGCAGGGCCGCCATGAAGGCGCGGTCGCCCTTCAGCTGCGCCAGCGCGGCCTCGGGCGTGCCACCGGCCGCCGTCAGCTTGCGGTAGTCGGCGGACTCGCGCACGAAGGCGTCGAGCAGGGCCGGATGCGATTTCCAGAAGTAGTCGAAGGCCACGCTGCCGCCCTGCATGCCCGCATACATGCCCGTCGAGGTCGACGACGGCACGCCGGCGCGGCTCCATTCCACGTCGGCGATCGCCTGCAAGGCATTGGCCTGGCGCTCGACGGCCCGCTCGGCCGCCTGCTGCAAGTCGTGGTCGAGCGTGGTGTGCACCACCAGGCCGTCCAGTTCCAGGTTGTAATCATTTTCGTCGGCCCAGTCAATCAGCCACTTGCGCACATAGGCCGTGAAATGGCTGTCCGACTGCGCCCGCTCGCTCTGGCGCTCGAAATGCAGGCGCAGCGGACGCTTGATCAACTGCTTGTAGCGCGCCTCGTCGATGACGTCATGCTTGCGCATCTGGCCCAGCACCACATTGCGCCGCTGCAAGGAACGTTCGGGATTGCCGACAGGATTGTAGTAATTCGTGCCCTTGAGCATGCCGACCAGGGTGGCGCTTTCCAGGATATCGAGGCGCGAAGCGGGTTTGTCGAAATACGTGCGGGCCGCCATTTCGATGCCGTAGGTGTTGTACAGGAAAGGCACCGTGTTTAAATACGCTTCGAGGATTTCCGTCTTGCTGTAGGTGGCCTCGATCTTGAGGGCCGTGATCAGTTCCTTGAGCTTGCGGTTCAGGTTGCGCGAGCGGCCGATTTCCTCGGGGAACATATTGCGCGCCAGCTGCTGCGTGATGGTGGAACCGCCCTGCGGGTTGCCCCCTGCCGTATGCAGGATGGCGCCGGCCGTGCGCGTGAAATCGACGCCGTGGTGCTGGTAGAAGCGGTGGTCTTCCGTTGCAATCAGCGCGCTGATCACGTTCGGCGAAATCTGCTGCAGCGTAACGCGCTCCTGCAAGCCCTGGTCGAAGCGCGCCAGTTCCTTGCCGTCCGCGCTGACCATGGTGCTGGGCGCGGCCGCGCGCGCCTGGCGCAAGTCGTGGATGCTGGGCGTCAGCGGAATCAGCAGCAGCATGTACAGGATCACCAGCGCCAGCACGGCCAAAAACGACCATAAGGCCAGCACCAGCGCGCGCCGCACGGGCGGCAAGGTCATCAAGTGCGCATGGCCGCGCCGGTACAGCGCCACTGCCCTGGTCCACGCCACGCCCGCCACGCGCACCGCCTGCGCGCGCCCCCGTATGAATGCCTGTCTTGCCTTTTCCTGAAACTGCTCCATGCCTGATGCCATGCTTCTAACCTTGTCTGATGCCGGATGATCCGTTTCAGCAAGTATATAGGGCGGGCAACAAAGCGGGCCGGAATTTAGGGCAGGCAAGCATCGAGGCGGGCCAGGGTGACGCCGACATAGGCGCCCACGCAGCGTTCATCGCGCGTATGGAAAGCATCTTCCACGCGCAGCAGGCCGCAGTCGCAGACGACGGGATCGACGCTGATCACCTGCCCCAGCGCCAGGTAGCGCCAGCCGTCGAGGCGCTGCAGGCGTTTTTCGCGGCCCGGGTTGGCGTGGAAGATGGCGTCCCAGTCATCGCTCTCGCCGGCCACGGGCCACAGTTCGGCCTGGAATCGCGTGCCGGCGGCCAGTTGCCCGCCGCCGAACTCGTCCATCACGTGCAGGCGCTGGCCGTCCACCTCGATGACGGCTTCCAGATAGTCGCCGTCGCTGGCGACGAAGATGGCCGTGACGCTAGCCGGCGTCACTTCTGCGCCTGCTCCAGCAGAGCCGGCAATTCCTTCAGCATGGCTACGCGCGTGCGCAGGCCGGCCGATTGAGCGCCCTTTTGCTCGTCCTGCACCAGGCGCGCGAAGACGATCGTGCGCTCGCCCTTGCTGGCCCAGCCCACGAACCAGCCATAACCGTGCGCTTCGTCAAAGCTGCCGTCGGCCTTGCGCGGGAAGGCGGCGCCCGTCTTGCCGTGCACCTGCCAGCCGTCCACGTCGGCCAGTCGCGTCAGGCGACGCGTCTGCTCCATCGCCTGCTTGCTTACTGGCAACTGATCGTTGACCAGCTTGCGCAGGAAACCCAGCTGCTCCAGCGGCGAAATCTTCAGCGAAGAACTGATCCAGGAGCGCTCCAGGCTGTTCTCCTTGCCGGGGTCGCCCGACACATCCGCATTGCCGTAGCGCAAAGCCTTGGCATATTTCTGAAAGCGCTCGGCGCCCAGCGCCTGAGTGATCTGCTGCGAATACCAGACCACCGAGTACTGCATCCAGCGCGACGGGTCCGTATCCTGGCGCCACGCTTCGCCGCCCCAGTCCACATAGCCCTGGCGGAATGGCAGGCTGGGCTTGTGCTCGTCCTTGAGGAAGCCGGCGTCATAGCCCATCAGGCTGAGCGCGATCTTGAAGGTGGACGCGGGCGTGACCCGGTCGATGCAATTGCCTTCCTGCAGCAAGACAGTACCGGCCCTGGCATCGGCCATGGCGGTGCAGATGGTGGCGGAATGGGCAGGCGAGGCGGCCAGAACGGCGCCTGTCAGGCCGAGGATGAACGGAAAGAATGCGCGGTATTTCATGTGCCTCCAGGGTTGGGGGAGAGAAACAAAGCGAAATTGTACCGGGCAGCGCGGCGCGATGCCAGCGCTGATGCAGCGCGTGCGCGCTAGCGCCCTGCCGGCGAGCCCGGCTGGCGTTCCCGCTTCAAATGCTCCTCTTCCAGCTCGTCCATCCCCAGCTTTTCCTCGTCGATCAGCGCATGCTCGCGCCGCTCGCGCTCCAGCTCCTCTTCCAGGCTGTCTTCGCCAGGCTCCTGCGTGATGTTCTCCGGCATGCGGTCTTCCTCCACGGTGGTTGAGTGAAAAGCTCAGGCAAGCTGCCCCGCCTGCGCCACGGCGTCGTGCGGATGCAGGCTTTCCATATGCCTTACAGTAACACTTGTCTGCGCATAATGTAGCGCCAGCGCCGCCTGCACGCGGCGGGCCGCGTCTTCCACGTACATCAGATTAGCACCATTCAAGCGCGCGAACGCCTGTTCGTCGGCCCGTTTCACGGCCGTCTGCAGGGGCGTCGCCAGCGCCGCTTCCACCAGGTCAATCAGGGGAAACAAGTCCAGCTCCGCCTGCTCCGTCAATGGCACGGTCACCGTCGCCGTGCTGCGCTGGCTGTGCGGCGTGGCCAGGCTGGCGTGTTCCTGCAGCCAGGCGTGCGCGGCGGCGCCGTCGATGCGGCCCGCGCCGAACTGCGCCGCAAAGGCGTCGGCCAGCAATTGCCGCGCCAGCGCCGCCGAACAGGGGCAGGTGGACGAATAAGCGACCTCCACCGTCAGGGACAGGGCAAAGCCCTGCGGAGAAACACCGGCTTGCAGGCGCACGGGATACGATTTCCAGCCCGACAGCCCCGCCGTCAGCAGCGCCGGCTGGCGCCGCAGCAGGGGAAAGGCCAGCGCGATGCGCGCCTGCGTGCTGCCGCAATCGGCGTGACTGTCCACCATGCGCCGCAGCACGGCGGCCAGCGCGCCCGCCTCGAGCGGCTGTGCGGCCGCAAACGCGTCGAGCAGCAGGTACAGGCGCGACATGTGGATGCCCTTGACTGCCGGATCGGGCAGATCGACCTGCACGTCGGCCCAGGCATGGACTTGCTGCGCCTGCCCGCCCTCTTCCAGCCACAGGGGCAAGGCGATGCCCTGCATGCCCACCCATTCCAATGGCAAGGGGTGGCCCAGATGGGGGCCGGCCGCCACGTCGGGCAGGGGCGAAGAAAGGGAATCGCGCTTCATGGTCATGGCTCCATATGCAAACAAGTTGCATATCATGGAGAAAAAGCGCCGCATTTGCAAGTATCTTGCATTAAAACGGCGAATGATTTTTCTTGACTCGCTAACACATGTCAGATAATGTTGACACATGACAGATACAAACACTTTCCCCACCGGCGAGCGCTTGCTGGCCATGCTGGCGGCGCTCGACAATCCGCACCGGCTGCGCATCATCGCGGCGCTGGCCAGCGGCGGGCGCAACTACATCAGCCAGCTGGCGCGCGACCTGGGCATCAGTCGGCCCCTGCTGCATTTGCACCTGCAGAAGCTGGAACACGCGGGACTCGTCACCAGCCAGCTGGAACTGTCGCACGACGGCAAGGCCCTCAATTACTTTGAAGCCAGCCCGTTTGAATTGCTGCTGACGCCGGCCAGCATCGCCGCGGCGGCGTCCACGCTCACCCCCAACCCGGATCAATCCTGAACTGTAGAGGTCATCATGTCTGAAAATATCTTTTTCGCCGCCTTCTTCTTCCCCTGCACGGCCGCCGTCATCATCTTCGCCCTCAAATACACGTCCGGCATCGTGCAGGCGCGCGCCCGGCTGGCGCAGGATGGCGCCTACCAGGAGCTGGCCAGGTCCGCAGCCGCCGCGCAGGCGGAAACGGCAGCGTCGCTGGCCGCATTGAACGCCTCCGTGGCGCAGATCCAGGCGCGCCTGGGCAGCCTGGAAACGATACTCAAGGAAGTCGAGTAAACCCTTTCATCGCCACCCCACGACCAGGAGACCGCACCATGAATACCGTATCGACCGCCCGCCTGTATGCGCTGCGCGCCATGTATCTGCTGGTTGTCCTGGGGCTGGGCAGCGTGCTGTGGCCCGGCATCGTCACGCCGCACGCGCCGTGGGAACTGGCGCGCGGCACCGTCAACTGCATGCTGGCCGCGTTCTCGCTGCTATGCTTGCTGGGCTTGCGCTATCCGCTGCAGATGCTGCCCCTGCTGCTGTGGGAGGCGCTGTGGAAGACCCTCTGGCTGCTGCTCGTGCCGCTGCCGCAATGGCTGAACGGCCAGATCGATCCCGCCACCGCGGCAACCGCGTTTGAATGCGCGTTCGTCGTGCTGGTCTACCTGGCCATCCCGTGGCGCCATATGCACGCGCAGTACGTCGTCAAGCCGGGAACGGCCTGGCGCCAGCTCAGGCAGCCTTGCGAAACGTCAGATTGATGCGTTGCGCGCCCAGCAGCGCGTGTTCACCCTCCTTCAGGGGCGCCACGCCGTGGAAGCGCAGGCGGTCGGCGCCGCCCCACACCACCACGTCGCCATGCAGCAAGGGGATGCGGATAGCCTTGTCGGCCCGCTCCGCGCCGCCGAACAGGAAGGTGGCGGGCAAACCGAGCGAGACGGAGACGATGGGCGCATTGAAATCGCACTCGTCGCGGTCCTGGTGCAGGGCCATGCGCGCGCCGGGCGCATAGCGGTTGACCAGGCAGGCGTCGGGCATGAAGTCCGCATAGCCGGCCGCCAGCGCCGCCTGCTGCGCCAGGTGCAGGAACACGGGAGGCATCGGCGGCCAGGGACGGCCGCTGGCCGGATCGAGCCGCGCATAGCGGTAGCCGCGTCCATCCGTGACCCAGCCAAGGGCGCCGCAATTGCTCATGGCGACCGACATGCGCAAGCCGCCCGGCGTGGCCATGTGGCGCAGGGGCGCCGCCAGCATGATGGCGTCCAGCGCCGGCAGCAGCTGCGCCAGGCAAGGCAGCGCGAATGCGCGCAGCAGGACCGACGCGGACGATCCCGGCACCAGCGGCGCCGGGCCGGCCGGAGCCTGGTCTTCATCGGCAAACAGGGACAGGTTCATGGCGCCTATTTTAGCCGCATTACACAAAAGCCCCCATGGTGCGCTACAGTAGCGCTTCCAGCCACTACCACCCGCCTCCACGATGGATCATTACGCCGATTTGCTGCACACCCTGGCGCAACAGGAACAATCCCTGCAATTCGAGCGCTTCGACAACGACGCCGCGCTGGCCGTGGGCCTGTGGATCGTCGAAGAAGTGCGCAAGCGGGGCAAGGCCGTCACCGTCAATATCACCCGCAACGGCCAGGTCCTGTTCCACCACGCCATGACGGGCGCCACGGCGGACCAGGCGGACTGGATACGCCGCAAGAACAACACGGTACAGCGCTTTTGCCGCAGCTCCTATTACATGGGCATCTCGCATAAAAGCCGCGGCAGCACCTTCGAAGACGTCAAATACCTCGAAGACGTCGAGTACGCGGGCCATGGCGGCGCGTTTCCCCTGCTGATACGCGGCGTGGGACTGGTCGGCACGGTCACCGTATCCGGCCTGGCGCAGGCGGACGACCACGCGCTGGTAGTGGCTGCCCTGCAGGCGCAACTGGACAAATAGTCAACCGCCGACTGCATGGCGCAGGGCGGCGCGCGCCAGCAGGCGCGTGGAATCGAGCGTCGGCAGCGGCGCATTGGCGTCGCTGATGATGAGCGGGATTTCCGTGCAGCCGAGGATGACGGCGTCGCAGCCCCGCTCGCGCAAGCCTGCGATGACGGCCTGGAAGCGCGCCACGCTGTCCGGCTGGACCGCGCCCGGCACCAGTTCTTCCATGATGATGCGGTTGATCTCGTCGCGCTCGTCCTCGCCGGGCCGCACGCAGGCGATGCCGCGCGCGGCCAGCCTGTCCGGATACACGGCGCTGTCGACCAGCCAGCGCGTGCCCGTCAGGCCCACGCGCCGGTAGCCGCGCGCGGCCGCCTCACTGGCCACGACGTCGGCGATATGCAGCCAGGGCAGCGGCGACCGGGGCGCCATCAGGGCAAACGCCTGGTGGATGGTGTTGTCGGGGCAGATCAGGAAGTCGGCGCCGGCGGCGGCCAGCTTGTGCGCCGACGCCAGCATCAGCCCGGCCACGCCGGCCAGATCGCCCCTGTTCAGGCATTCCACGTAGCGCGCCAGCGGCGGCGTGTGCAGCGTCACTTCCGGATGTTCATAGGCGCCCAGCGCATGCGCGCCCTCTTCGCAGATGGTGCGGTAGCACAGGGCCGCCCCTTCGGCGGAACAGCCGACGATGCCGATATGTTGAGTCATGCGATCTTCCTTTTCACTTAAATGCGCTGGCCGCCGTCGATGGGGATTTCCGCGCCCGTGATGTACGAGGCGCGCTCGCTGCATAAAAACTCCACCAGGTCCGCGACTTCGGCCGTCGTGCCCAGGCGGCGCAGCGGAATTTGCGTGTCGACGATGTGCGAGGTCCCCGGCGACAGAATCGCCGTGTCGATCTCGCCCGGCGCAATCGCATTCACGCGCACGTTCAGCGGCGCCATGTCATTGGCCATTTCGCGCGTCAAGGACGCCAGCGCCGCCTTCGAGCTGGCGTAGGCGGAGCCGGCGAACGGATGCACGCGGTAGCCGGCGATCGAGCACAGGTTCACGACGGCGCCGTGCGCATTCGACAATTCCTGCGCAAAGCCGCGCGTCAGGGCCAGCGGCGCAAAGAAATTCGTGTTGTACATTTCCTGCCACGTCCGCATGTCGGTGGTCAGCGAATTGACGCGCGCGCCGCCCGGCCCCTTCGGCGACACGCCCGCGTTGTTGACCAGCGCATGTAGTTTGGAGTCGCCCAGCATGGGGCGCAGGGTATCGACCATCTGCCCGATCTGGCTCAGGTCCGACAGATCCATGCACACATGCGTGTTGTGCTCCTGGCTGCGCGGGCAGCCGCCCGGTATCGGGCTGCGCGAGACGGTGATGACCCGCCAGCCCAGGCTGCGGAAGCGCTCGGCCACGGCGTGGCCGATGCCGCGGCTGGCGCCCGTGACGATGGCGGTCTTCTGTTCCATGCTCCGTTCAATCTTGTGCTTGATGTGCGTCATGTGCTTCCTTGTCCTGTTGTGTTGCGCCGGCATGCATGCGCTCCTGGCGCATCACATAGGCCAGCATTTGCGTGCCGCCGTCGAGAATGTCCTGTTCGATGGCGCGCCGCGCGGCCGCGCCGTCGCGCCGGCGCAGCGCGTCGAGGATGGCGTGGTGGTGGCCGACCCGCATGTCGGGAGAAAAGCTGGCGTAGCCGACGGCGATCAGGGGCGCCGTCTGCATCCACAGGTGGTCGACGAAGCGTTTCAATGTCGGCATGCCGGCCGCCTGCGCCAGGCCCAGGTGAAAGGCCTGGTTGCATTGCAGGGCCGCCGCCTGGTCGTGCCGCGCAATCGCCGCTTCATTCGCCTGCAGCAGGCGCTCCAGGTCGGCCAGGGTGGCGGCGTCGATGCGCTGCGCCGCCTCGAACGCGCCCAGCCCTTCCAGTTCCAGGCGCAGCGCGCGGATTTCCAGGTAGCGCGCCACGCTGAGCACGGGCACGCGAAAGTCGCGCGGCGAGCGCAGCACCAGCGCCTCTTCCTGCACCAGCTGCAGCATGGCGTCGCGCACGGGCGTGACGCTGGTGCCCAGCTGCAGCGCCAGCTCGCGGATGCGCAGCCGGTCGTTCGGCTGGAAGCGCCCGGCCGCCAGGGCTTCGCGCAGCATCGCATACACGGACTTGCCGAGGTTGACGTGCAGCAGACTGTCCAATTGGCGCTTCATGCGTATGCTCGAGAGTTGAAAAATTATGATGCATCATACATCAAGAGAAAAAACACTGCTTCATACCGTGCGCAACGCCAGCGCAAACGGCCGCAAGACCGTACAATCAGCCGCCACCGTCTCGAAAGGATTGCTCTTGAACTGGGATTTTCCGCACGCCTGCACCCTGCCCGTCAGCCCCGAACCGGCCGATATCGACGGCTTGCAGCATACGAACAACGCCGTCTACGTGCGCTGGTGCGAGCATATCGCCTGGCACCACTCGGCCACCCTGGGGCTGGACCTCGACGATTACCGGCGCCTGGACCGGGCCATGGCGATCCGCCGCGGCGAATACGACTACCTGCTGCCGACGCGGGCCGGCGAAGCGCTGAGCCTGGCCACCTGGCTGTGCGCCAGCGATGGGCGCTCCAGCATGGAGCGGCGCTTCCAGCTGGTGCGCGACAGCGACGGCGCCACCGTCGTGCGCGGACGCTGGGACTTGATCTGCATCGAATTGAGCAGCGGCCGCGCGCGCCGTTTGCCGCCCGAGTTCCTGGCCGCATACGAGCCGGCCGTCGTCGCTGCGCGCGCGCCTGCGCGGGACTAAGCGGCCAGGCGCGCCGGTTCCAGCGCGATCAGCACCAGCAGAATGGCCAGCGGCACGGCCAGCGCGGCAAAGCCCACGGCCAGGTAGGCAAAGGCGGCCAGGATGGCGCCCGCGGCAAAGCCCAGCAGGGGCCAGAAGAATTTGACGCAACGTTCGCGCGTGGCGCCGTCAGCCGCGCCGCGCAGCACGTCGACCGTGTCGATCACCACTTGCGTCACATTGCCCGTCATCATGGACGTGGGCGCCAGATGGGCCAGCAGCAGCCGGCTGATGGCGCTGTGCGCGCCCATGGCCGCCGCGCCGGACAGGCCGGCCGTCATGGCCAGCGCGCCCGGCTCGGGGCCCAGCGGCTCGGCCAGCACGCCCAACACCATGAAACCGAGCAGCAGCGCCAGCTCCAGCAGCAACGCCAGGCGCAGCGCCGGTCCACCGCGGCGTTCGGCCGCCACCGTCAACAGCCGCGCCGCCGCCACGCCCGCGACAAACGCGGGAAACGCCAGCAGCTTGAGGGCGATCGAGGCATGCGTGGCGTTGGCCAGCGCCGCGCCGATCAGCACGAAGTTGCCCGTCACGTGGGCCGTGAACAGGCCAAACAGGGCGACGAAGCCCAAGGTATCGACATAGCCGGCCAAAAAGCCCAGGCTGACGCCCTGCAAACGGCTACGCTGCGCAAGATTCATACCCACTCCTTGAAATTTTCCATCATGATACCGTGGCGCCGCCGCGGCCTGCAGCCGTTTTGCACGCCGTTCGGCGAAGATGCGGGGCGTTTCTTGCACCTCCGCAGTGCAACATGCATTTCGCTCCTGCTTTGCCCGAGCATGCTTTAGAATCAGCGACCTCAGCCCCGTAAAAACAGGATAAAACATATGACGGCAGTCGGGAATACCGAACCACAAGAGCTCAAGCGCGGCCTGAAAAGCCGCCACATCCAGCTCATCGCCCTGGGCGGCGCCATCGGCACCGGCCTGTTTCTGGGCATCGCGCAAACCATCAAGATGGCCGGGCCTTCCGTGCTGCTCGGTTATGGCATCGCCGGCGTCATCGCCTTTCTGATCATGCGCCAGCTGGGCGAGATGGTCGTCGATGAACCGGTGGCCGGCTCCTTCAGCTACTTTGCCGACAAATACTGCGGCCACCTGCCCGGCTTTTTGTCGGGCTGGAACTACTGGGTGCTGTATGTGCTCGTCAGCATGGTCGAACTGACGGCCGTCGGCATCTACGTGCAGTACTGGTGGCCGGACGTGCCGACCTGGGTCTCGGCGCTGGTGTTCTTTTGCGTCATCAACGCCATCAGCCTGCTGAACGTGAAGGCATTTGGCGAGATGGAATTCTGGTTCTCCATCATCAAGGTGGTCGCCATCATCGGCATGATCGTCTTCGGCGCGTATCTGCTCGCTTCCGGCGATGCCGGACCGCAGGCGTCGGTGGCCAACCTGTGGCAGCACGGCGGCTTCTTCCCGAATGGCTGGCAAGGCCTGGTGATGGCCATGGCCGTCATCATGTTTTCGTTCGGCGGCCTGGAACTGGTGGGCATCACGGCGGCCGAGGCGGACGATCCGAGCACGACGATTCCCCGCGCCACCAACCAGGCCATCTACCGCATCCTGATCTTTTACATCGGCGCGCTGGGCATTCTGCTATCCCTGTACCCATGGCAAAACGTCGTCACCGGCGGCAGCCCTTTTGTCCTGATCTTCCATGCGCTCGACAGCAACCTGGTGGCCACGGCACTGAACGTGGTGGTACTGACGGCGGCACTCTCCGTCTACAACAGCGGCGTGTACTGCAACACGCGCATGCTGTTCGGCCTGGCCAAGCAGGGCAACGCCCCGCGCGCGCTGCTGCAGCTGAACCGCCGCGGCGTGCCGCTCGTCGCCCTGGGCGTCTCCGCCCTGGCGACGGGCGCCTGCGTGGTGGTCAATTACCTCATGCCGGGCAAAGCATTCCAGGTATTGATGGGACTGGTGGTCTCGGCGCTGATCATCAACTGGGCCATGATCAGCTGGATCCATTTGCGCTTCCGCGCGCAGAAAAAAATCGAAGGCAAGACGACCCTGTTCCAGAGCCTGGGCTACCCGTTCACCAACTACCTGTGCCTGCTGTTTTTGGCCGGCATCCTGGTGATCATGTACCTGACGCCGGGCCTGCGCATCTCCGTCTACCTGATTCCCGTGTGGCTGGCCGCGCTGGGCGTCGGCTACTGGATCAAGCAAAACAAGGCCAAGGCATAGGCTGTTTTACACCGCATCAAGCAAAAAGCCCGTCTTCGCAGGAAGGCGGGCTTTTTGCATTCAACGCGGTCTCGCCGTCTATTGCTAAGCGGCGGCCCCGCCCTCTTCCGGCAGCACGTCGGCGCGCCACAGGCCGATGGTCTGGCCCGGATACGATTGCAGCAGCACTTCGTCGTTCAGGGTCAGCATCGCCTGCTGGCGCTGCTCCGCCTTCTTCTCGGGCGTCATGCCCAGCTCACCCGTCTTGTACGGCCCCAGCACGGACAGCAGGTCGCGCAGCACGGAATAGTTGCCCGGCGTGGTCTTGTCCGATTCCAGCTTGCCCAGGAAATATTTCATGACATGCTCGGACTGGCTGGCCTCCTGCCGCAAGCTCGCCTTCACCATCTTGCCATCCTTGTAGGCCACCTGCGCGTCGCTGCTGGCCGTATCCTCGATCTGGTGGTAGGTATAGTTCTGCGATTCCGTGCTGGTCGTCAGGCGCAGCGGCACGCCGGGGACGAGAGTCTCATGGAAGCTGGCGCTGAGCTTCGATTGCTGCTGCTGCCTGACCGAACGTGCATCCTGGCTGGCACCGGTCTGCTCCGTCTTTTGCGACACTTCATAATTGAAGCCATCCTTTTCCGAACTGCGCATGGGATTGCTGAATTGCACGGTCTGCGACACGGAGGCGCTGAAATCGGCCAGTCCCGTCAGGATGGACTTGTCCTCGGCCGCCAGGCGCCACTTGCCCGTCGCGGGCGTGTCCGTGGCCGCTTGCGGCGCGGCGGTATTGCTGTGCAGGGCAGTAAAGCTGTCCTTGAGCATGGCCACCAGCCCCGCGTCGCCATGGCCGCGCGACGCCGCCTGGTCGAACTGCTTCATGTAACTGCCCAGCGCCTTGGCTTGCCGTTCCTTGCTGCCCAAGGTATTGAGTTGGCTGGCGTCGACCTTCAGGTCCAGGCTGCCGGCCAAGCCGCTGAAGCTGATCTTGCGCTGCGCGCCATCGGCCTGGAAATCCAGGGTTTGAATACTTTCCGGCTCGCCGCGCACCTTGACTTCCGCATGCAGCTTCACCGACGCCAGCAGCTGCTGGTCAAACTGCATCAGGCCTTCCAGCTTGATTTTCGGCGTATCCCGTCCCATGCCATCGATGGCGTCCTGAAAACCTTTCGCCAGGTCGCCCAGGGCGCTGGCTTCAGCGTCGCTGAGCTCGCCGCTCGTCGTCATGCTCACGGCCAGGCCGTCTTGCTGGCTGTCGAGCGACAGCTTGACTTCCACGCCGCTTTTGGTGGTGATGGTGAGGGCAACCTTGTCCTCGCCATTGCCGTGCAGGCTGCCCGGCGCGATGCCGGACGCCGCGTAGACATTGGGCGTGGTGCTCGGCGGCGGCTGCCGCATCGCCTGCGCGAAATTGTAGTTTCCAAGCTTGGCCTGCCCCAGCATGGCCGCGCCCAGGCCGCTGAAGCGGCCGCCAAACGCATGCGAAGAGAAACTCTTTGTCATCGCGTCGCTCACCTTGTTGCGGGTCGCGCTTTCCCATATCGTCGGCGAAGGCAGCAGCTGCGCGACGGCTTGCGTCGCCCCGATGTCAACAATGGAGGACGGGCTCGGCGCCGGAGACGGCGTGGCATCCGCCTTGGTGGCAGCGGCATTGAGCGCGCGTGAGGGACTTGGATTCCAGCTCGGGATCGAAGAGACGGAGGTCATGGGTCTTATGCCTTGCTAAACGAAGATGGGTGGTTAGGTAAAGTATGCATAACTTTCATTTTTTGATAACTGCTAGCCGTCGAGTACTGCCATGTTTTCTCAGAGCAAGGGATGGGTCGCATCTCAAGCGCTAAGCAGACACTGCTATAACGACGTGAAATGTGAAATCATGAGCGCGAAGGAGCATGAAAATTTTTCATTCTTGATACAAATCACGCTCCGCCGCCATGCCAGCGTTCGCAGGTGTTCGCCATCTAACTCAATTTGAACAGTTGCCACAAGTAAATTTCTACTGTTGCTCAAATGCTGAAAGTGACTATGTGTGATTTTTCGCCCGCCCGCAATCAATATGATCGCTGAGTGCTTGGTGATAAAGCTGCATATGCTTACTCGGAACCGCAAGCACGGCCTTAAGGAGGCAATATGAAATTTATGCACTTAACCATCGCCAAACGGCTCGGCATGGGCTTTGGCCTGGTCGCCCTGTTCCTGTTGCTGGTCATCGCGCTGGGACTGACCAGCATGCGGCAAATCCAGGATCGCATGGATGAAGCGACCAAGGTCAACGACGTCGAAACCAGGCTGGCCCAGACCATGGATTTGACGGTGACCGAGCGGGCACTGGCCCTGCGCAATCTGATCTTGCTGAAAGAAGACAAGGAAATCCAGATCGAGGTCGCGCGCATCGGGGAGCAGGAAAAGAAATACGCCATCGCCCAGCAAAAGCTGGGGGCGATGTTCGGCAGGCTGGAGGGCACATCGAGCGAAGAAAAAAGCCTGCTCGAACAGATCCGCACACAAAGCGAGCTGGCGGCCCCCTTCATACAGCGGGCCGCCGACCTGGCGCTGCACCAGAAACAGGACGATGCCTACAAGCTGCTGCGTTATGAATTCCGCCCCGTGCAGAAGCGCTGGTGGGAATTGCTGCGCACCTTGATCGCCGTCGAGGAAAAACAGAATAGCGAAGCCTCCATCATCGCCGAGGCCGCCTACAGCCAGGCGCGCCTGATGATGCTGAGTATCGGCTCGCTGGCGCTGGTCACCAGCCTGCTGGCCGCCGTGCTGATCACCCGCAGCGTGACGCGCCAACTCGGCTGCGAACCCGACGAAGCGGCGGCGATTGCCGGACAGATCGCCGGCGGCAACCTGGCCGTCCCCATTCATACCCGCGCCGGCGACACGCACAGCCTGCTGTACGCCATGCAATCGATGCGCGACAGCCTGGCGCAAATCGTCCAGCAAGTTCACGCCAGCACCGAGACCATCGCCACGGCGGCGGGACAAATCGCCATGGGCAATCTGGACTTGTCTTCGCGCACGGAGCAGCAGGCCAGCACGCTGGAGCAAACCGCTTCATCCATGGAAGAACTGACCAGCACCGTGCGTATCAACACCGACCATGCGCGCCAGGCCAACGGGCTGGCCGAAACGGCTTCCGATGTCGCCACCAAGGGCGGCGCCGTAGTGGCGCAGGTGGTCGACACCATGGCCGCCATCGATGTCTCGGCGCGCAAGATCGTCGACATCATCGCCGTCATCGACGGCATCGCCTTCCAGACCAATATCCTGGCGCTGAACGCGGCGGTCGAGGCGGCCCGCGCCGGGGAACAGGGGCGCGGCTTTGCCGTGGTGGCCACCGAGGTGCGCAACCTGGCGCAGCGCTCGGCCGCTGCGGCGAAGGAAATCAAGGACTTGATCGGCGACTCCGTCGACAAAGTCCAGGCCGGCAACCGGCTGGTGGAACAGGCAGGATCGACCATGCATGAAGTGGTCGCCAGCGTGCGGCGCGTCACCGGCATCATGTCTGAAATGATGTCCGCCAGCCAGGAACAATCGGCCGGCATCGAGCAAATCAATATGGCCGTGACGCAAATGGACAATGTCACGCAGCAAAACGCGGCCTTGGTCGAGGAAGCCGCCGCCGCCGCGCAAGCGATGCAGGAACAGGTCAACAGCCTGAACGAGGTGGTCAGCGTCTTCCGCGTGGAAAACAGGGACGGCCGCCGCGATGCGGGGCTGCGCGTGGTCAGCCGTCCGCCAGCGCCCCTGGCAGTGCCGCGCCCCGCCGCTGCCAAGCCCCGCGAAATCGAATGGGAGCAGTTTTGAGCCGGCAACGGGGGAGTGACGCACGTGGGTAAACTGGAACAGATCGCCGCTGCGGGCGGCGTAGCGCAACACATCTTCCCGCATGCGGGCCATATCGGCAAGGCACAACGCAGCGTGCTGGCCGGCCAGCAAGGCGCGACCTTGTGGCTGACCGGCCTGAGCGGTGCAGGCAAATCGACGCTGGCCTACGCGCTGGAAAGGCGGCTGCTGGCGGAGGGCCACCTGAGCTGCGTGCTCGACGGCGACAATATGCGGCACCACCTGAATGGCGACCTGGGTTTCTCTCCCCGCGACCGCCAGGAAAACATCCGCCGCAGCGCCGTCGTGGCCAGGCTGATGAACGATGCCGGCATGATGGTCATCTGTGCCTTCATCTCGCCGCTGCGCGGCGACCGCGAAATGGCGCGCCAGATCATCGGCAGCGATAATTTTATCGAAGCCTACATCAGCACGCCATGCGCGCTGTGCGAGGAACGCGATCCCAAAGGACTGTACCGGAAAGCGCGGGCCGGACTGATCCCTGCATTTACGGGCGTCTCGGCGCCCTACGAAGTGCCGCTGGCGCCGGCGCTGACGCTCGATACCGGCACGCTGTCGCTGGACCAGGCTTGCGAACGGCTGTTCCAGCAACTGCGCCCGTGCTTCATCTGATGTCGCGCCCACTTTTCAGAGGAATGATGAAATGAGCAGCAGCCACCATTGCGGCCACGGTAGGCGCCCGCGCCCTGTCATGATGATCCCCCTGCGCCGCTGCGGCAGCCATGCCCTGCGGCTGCGCCTGAACCTGTCGCCCCAGTTTTATTCACCGTATCCGCTGCACCTGGTCGACATGATGCCATTGCTGCCCCTGTACGGCGACTTGCGCGACGACCGCGCCTACTTTCGCCTGGTGGTCGATGTGGTGGGCCTGGCGGCGGTCAGCATGGTCAAGTGGCCGGGGGTCGTCTTCGATCCAGTGGAAGTATTCGAGACGCTGCGCAGCCAGCCGCGCAGCATCCACCGCGTGGCATGGGAACTGCTGCTGCGCGCGGGCGAACACCGCCAGGCGCAGGTGGTGATGGACAAGTCACTCGACAGCGTGCACTACGCCGACGACATCGTGCGGCTGTACCCGGACATGCTGTTCCTGAACGTGGTGCGCGATCCGCGCGCGCAGGTGGCATCGATGAACCGCGCCATCATCCACGATTTTGACACGCTGCTCAATGCCAGGACCTGGCTGGCCGCCCATGCGGCAGCCGACCAGGTCGTGCAACGCTATGGGGCACGCGTGCTGACGCTACGCTATGAAGATTTCCTGTCGCGCCAAAGGGAGACGCTGGAAAAGGTATGTGACTTTCTCGGCATCGCCTTCCTGCCGCAAATGCTGGATGTGACCGCGTCGGCGGAAGCGCGGCAAATCGCGCAGTTGTCGTCGCTCTGGTCGGCCAACTGCTATGCGCCCATCGCGGCCAACATCGACAAATTCAGGCAGCAACTGTCGGACGATGACATCAACATCATCGAAACGCTCACCGGACCGTATATGGACCGCTACGGCTACGCGCGCCTGAGCCGCGGCGACGCCAGCATCACGCCCGCGCTGATCGAGCTGGCCGGCCTGCGCTCGGCGCAAGGACGCGAACGCGCCTGGCGCACCCTGGAACACGATAACTTCCGCGATTACCTGCTGCGCCGCTGCCGCGCCGACTATCTGGCACAGCTGCATGTACGGCTCAGCCAGAGCAGCGGCGCGCCGGGCAGCGGCACCATCGTTACGCTGGATCAACTGGACCCGGGCGCGTTTGTCGTCAGTGATTAAAGCCTGGCCATCGCCAGTGCCAGGCCGCCCTCCTGCGCCTGGCAAGCAGCTGCTTGCCCGGTAGCTCTTCCTAGGTGACATGCTTGGGCATGTCATCGCCATTGCCTCCCGGGCAAGTCGCGCTGCCCAGTCATTTATCCCTAAAAACAACAATTTCAATATCAATCGGCAATGTCCACTAGAATAGTGAACATATGAAACATATGCTTAGCGCGCCGGTCGCCAGTTTCACCGATTTGCTGCTCGACGCCGTGTGCATGGTCGATGTGGAGGGCCGCTTTGTCTTCGTCAGCGCCGCCTGCGAGCGCATCTTCGGCTATACGCAGCAGGAAATGATCGGCAAGCTCATGCTCGACATGGTCGCCCCCGCCGACCGCGCGCGCACCCTGGCGGCCGCGCGCGCCATCATGGACGGCCATGCGCAGACGCATTTTGAAAACCGCTACCTGCGCAAGGACGGCAGCCTGGCCCACATCATGTGGTCGGCCCGCTGGTCCGCCGCCGACCAGCTGCGCGTGGCGGTGGCGCACGATGTTACCTTACTGAAACAAGCACAGGCGAAGCAGGCTGCGCTGTACGCCATCTCCGAAGCCATGCAGGCGACGCAGGACTTGCCGGCCTTGCTGTACCGCATACAGCACATCATCGGCGAACACTTGCCTGCGCGCAGCCTGACCTTGCTGCTGCAGGACGAACACGGCGCGCAACCTTTCATGACCTGTCATGCCGACGACGGCGCGCCGCAGCCCGCGTCGCCGCTGGCCAGCCTGCTGTGCGACGAAGTGCTGCGCAGCGGGCGTTCCCTGCTGCTGCAGGCGGGGCAACTGGCCGGCCTGCCGCCCGCGCTGCAAGCGGCGGCCGGCACCTTGTCCGGGTGCTGGCTGGCCGTGCCGCTGTATTCCTCCAGCGGCAGCATCGGCGTGCTGGCCTTGCAAGGCAGCCCGGACGCCGTCATCGGCACGGAGCAAGACCAGGATCTGCTGCAATTTGTCGCCAAACAGCTGGCCACCGCCATCGAGCGCCGGCAATTGCAGACGCAAATGCAGTTCATGGCCATGCACGATGAGCTGACCCGGCTGCCGAACCGCCGCCTGTTCCACGACCGCCTGCACACGGCGTTCGCGCGCGCGCACCGCCAGGAAGGCCGGCTGTCGCTGCTGTTCCTGGACCTCGACAACTTCAAGCTGGTCAACGACTTCCATGGCCACGCCTGCGGCGACCTGCTGCTGCAGACGGTGGCGGGCCGCCTGCGGGATTGCATGCGGGAAACAGATACCCTGGCCAGGATGGGCGGCGATGAATTCGTCGTGCTTCTGGAAAGCAACGCCACGCCGGTGGACGTCAGCCTGATCGAGCAAAAGATCCACGCGGCGCTGGCCGCGCCGTTGCACTTGGGTAACGGACAGCAGTTGCAGATCGCCGTCAGCATCGGCGTGGCCCACTATCCGGAAGACGGCGACACCATGCAGCAACTGCTGCGTCATGCGGACCGCGCCATGTACGCCGCGAAGCTACTTGCCGCGGCGGCGCGCTAGCGGCCGCCTCCTGGCGGCAATTGCCCCTATGCTATACTTTCCAGCGATGCTGAAACTCTTCAAAACATGGCTGATCCTGCTGCTGATGGCGGCGGTGCCGCTGCAAGCGGCCGCTGCGGGCGTTGCCCGGGCATGCACGCCGCCGGCGCACGCCGCGCCTGCCGCCGTGGCGGCAACGGCCTGCCAGCATCACGGTGCGGCGCCGTCAGCCGCGCCGGACGGCGCCAGCGCGCCCGGCGACGCCAAGACCGCCCCTGCCAAGCACCCCGCTTGCGGCGCCTGTTCCGCCTTTTGCCTGGGCGCGCTGATGCCGCCCCCCTGCGCCCTGCCTGCCGCCGCCGCCAATGGCGCGGCACATGCCGCCGCCTCCGCTGCCGCCTTGCTGCCGGGATTCATTCCCGACGGCTTGCGCCGGCCGCCGCGACCGCTTTCCGCCTAAGCGCCGGCAGCAACGCCGGCACGTTTGCGCGCGCGCAAACCCAGAGCGGGCCACGCGGGTGGCCACGATTATCTTATTTATTTGAAAACAACACCATGATCAAACATTTCTTATTGCGCGGCGCCTTCGCCGGCATGCTGGGCCTGCCCACGTTCGCCATGGCGGCCTTGCCCGTCATTGAAGTCTACAAGAGCGCCTCGTGCGGCTGCTGTGCCGACTGGATCAAGCACCTGGAAGCGAACGGCTTCACGGTGCGCGCGAAAAATGTCGAGATGCCGGCGCAATACCGCAAGCTGTCCGGCATTCCCGACCAGCTCGGTTCATGCCACACGGGCCTCGTCAACGGCTACGCCATCGAGGGCCATGTGCCCGCCAGCGAGATCAAGCAGCTGCTGCGCGAAAAACCGAAGGCCAAGGGCCTGGCCGTGCCGGCCATGCCGATGGGCTCGCCAGGCATGGAAGGTCCGCGCAAGGATCCGTACGACGTCTTCCTCGTCAATAACAATGGCAGCACCACGGTCTACAAGCATTACAAATAAGGCTGAACGGCCATAAAAAAACGCCGCCGGGATCGCTCCCCGCGGCGTTTTTTGTCAGGCAGTAAAGAACTTACCGCCTGTCAAGATTGCATCAGATGCTGGCCAGGGCCGCGTTCAGCGTGGCGCTCGGACGCATGACGGCGTCCGTTTTCACCGGATCGGGCAGGTAGTAGCCGCCGATATCCATTTCCTTGCCTTGCACTTCTTTCAGCTCGGCAACGATCTTCTCTTCATTGGCGGCCAGGGTTTGCGCCAGCGGCGCGAAGTGTGCCGCCAGTTCCGCGTCATCCTTCTGCGCGGCCAGGGCTTGCGCCCAGTACAGGGCCAGGTAGAAATGGCTGCCGCGGTTGTCGAGTTCACCGGTGCGTGGCGATGGCGACTTGTTGTTGTCCAGCAACTTGCCGGTGGCTTCGTCCAGGGTTTTGGCGAGGATTTTGGCCTTCGCATTGCCCGTCTTGATGCCCATGTCTTCCAGCGACACGGCCAGGGCCAGGAATTCGCCCAGCGAATCCCAGCGCAGGTGGTTTTCTTCCACCAGCTGCTTGACATGTTTCGGCGCCGAACCGCCGGCGCCCGTTTCGTACATGCCGCCGCCGGCCATCAATGGCACGATGGACAGCATCTTGGCGGACGTGCCCAGTTCCAGGATCGGGAACAGGTCGGTCAGGTAGTCGCGCAGGATGTTGCCGGTCACGGAAATGGTGTCCAGGCCGCGGAAGGCGCGTTCCAGCGTGTAGCGCATGGCGCGCGTCTGCGACATGATCTGGATGTCCAGGCCCTTGGTGTCGTGTTCCTTCAGGTAAACCTGTACCTTCTTGATCACTTCGTTCTCGTGCGGACGGTAGGAATCGAGCCAGAACACGGCAGGCATGCCCGAGTTGCGCGCGCGCGTGACGGCCAGCTTGACCCAGTCGCGGATCGGCGCGTCCTTGACCTGGCACATGCGCCAGATATCGCCCTCTTCCACCGTCTGCGTCAGCAGCACTTCGCCCGTTTCCAGGTCGGTGATGTTGGCGGTGCCGCCTTCCGGCACTTCAAACGTCTTGTCGTGCGAACCGTATTCTTCCGCCTGCTGCGCCATCAGGCCCACGTTCGGCACGGTGCCCATGGTCTTCGGATCGAAGTTGCCATGCCATTTGCAAAAGCCGATCATTTCCTGGTAGATGCGCGCGAAAGTCGATTCCGGCATGACTGCCTTGACATCCTTCGGACGGCCGTCGGCGCCCCACATCTTGCCGCCGATGCGGATCATGGCGGGCATCGACGCGTCGACGATGATGTCGTTCGGCGAATGGAAGTTGGTGATGCCCTTGGCCGAGTCGACCATGGCCAGTTCCGGACGGTTCGCGTGGCAGGCGTGCAGGTCCTTGAGGATTTCATCCTTTTGCGACGCTGGCAGGGTCTCGATCTTGTCGTACAGGTTGCTCATGCCGTTGTTGACATTGACGCCCAGCTTGTCGAACAGTTCGGCGTGCTTGGCGAACGCGTCCTTGTAGAAAATGCGCACGCAGTGACCGAAAACGATCGGGTGCGACACTTTCATCATGGTGGCCTTGACGTGCAGCGAGAACATCACGCCCGTCTTGAAGGCGTCGTCGATTTCCTTCTCGTAGAATTCCAGCAGCGCTTTCTTGCTCATGAACATGCTGTCGATGATTTCGCCCGCTTGCAGGGAAACCTTCGGTTTCAGCACGATGGTCTTGCCCGAGGCGGTGACCAGTTCCATCTTGACGTCGCGCGCCTTTTCCAGGGTCAGCGACTTTTCGCCATGGTAGAAGTCGCCATGGTGCATGTGCGACACGTGGGTCTGCGACGCCTGGCTCCACTCGCCCATCGAATGCGGGTGCTTGCGGGCGTACTCTTTGACAGCCTTCGGTGCGCGGCGGTCGGAGTTGCCTTCGCGCAGAACCGGATTGACCGAGCTGCCGATGCACTTGCCGTAGCGGGCCTTCAGGGCTTTTTCTTCTTCCGTCTTCGCCTCTTCCGGGTAGTCCGGCAGCTTGTAGCCGCGGGCTTGCAGTTCGCGCACGCAGGTGATCAGCTGGCCCTGGGAAGCACTGATGTTCGGCAATTTGATGATGTTGGTGTCCGGATTCTGGGTCAGCTTGCCCAGTTCAGCCAGGGTGTTCGGGACTTTTTGCTCGTCCGTCAGGAATTCGGGGAATTCGGCCAGTACACGCGACGCCACCGAAATATCGCTGGAAACCACGTCCACGCCGGCCGGCGCGGTGAATTTTTTAATAATCGGCAACAGGGAATACGTCGCCAGCAGCGGCGCCTCGTCAGTCAGCGTGTAGATGATTTTGGATTTTTGTGTTGCCATGTTCATTCCCTTGTATGCGGTGATGCCTGGTGGTTAACTTTCTTCATTCCAAACACAGGACGGTTAGCCTTGCTTTGGACGGCTAGTGTGCCGGCGGTGACGCCGTGCTTGCCCACCACGTATTTTAGACTGTCCTGCCGCTGTTTGTGTATCAGATGCCGAGGAATCTTATATAAGACAGCAAATATCTGGCGGCGGCAGCCCGGAATGGCCATTTTCCGTCTTGAAATGCCGGCAGCACAGACGATGCGGCATGTATGCGACAATGGAAACAAATTAAATAAAAGCAATATCCAAACGAAAGCGGCATCGGTGCCGCCTCCTTGTCGACGATGCGGCGCAGTTTCTTCATGGCATGGCAAGCGCCCGCAGCACGACGCAATTGCGCCCCGCATCCTTGGCGCTGTACAGCGCGGCATCGGCCAGGCGCATCAGCGCATCCGGATCGGCGGCGCCCGGCACCGGCTGGATCGCGACGCCGACGCTGATCGTCACCTGTCCCGCATCCGCCCCCGCGTGGGCGATGCCCAGGTCTGCGATGGCGCGCCGCAGCGCTTCGCCTATCAGGCGCGCCTCGTCCGCGCCCGTATTTGGCAGCACGATCGAAAACTCTTCGCCGCCGTAGCGCGCCGTCAGGTCGCCTGCGCGGCGCATGCTGGCCAGCAGGGCGTGCGCGACGCGGATCAGGCACGCGTCGCCGGGCTGGTGGCCGTAATGGTCGTTGTACCGCTTGAAGTAATCGACGTCGAGCATGATGACGGCAAGCGGCTGGCCGACGCGGGTGGCGCGCGCGCATTCGGCGCGCAGCACGTCGTCGAAATGACGGCGGTTTGCCAGGCCCGTCAAGCCGTCGGTGATGGACAGCGTGGCCAGCTTGCGGTTGGCGTCTTCCAGCTGCTCGGTACGCTCCGCAACGCGCCGTTCCAGGCTGTCATGCAGCCTGGCGCTGGAGATCGAGATCATCGCCTGCGCGCCCAGCATGCGCAGGAAGGCCACGCGCTCCTCCGTGAACGAGGCGTCGGCAAGCCGGTTTTCGAAGTACAGGACGCCGTCGATCTGGCCGCCATGCCGGATCGGCAGGCACATGACGGCACGCGGCCGCTGCAAGCGCACGTAGGGGTCGCCGGCAAAGCGCGACACGTCGGCGATGCTGTCCTCGATGACCGCGGCGCCCGTGCGGATGACGTAGCGCAGCAGCGACAGCGGAAACTGCGGGTCGCTGGCGGCGTCGAGGTCGAGCCGGCGCGCCTGCAGCACGGTGACGGCGTCGCCATCGATGTCGGCCTCCAGCTGGTAGGCGCCATCGGACAGCAGCAGCAGGCGCGCCACCTGCCCGCCGGCGTTTTCGCACACGATGGAGATAAGGCGCGTCAACACGTTGCGCAGGCCGACTTCGTTCGACAGGATCTGGGCCGCTTTCAGCAGCGACACCAGGTCGAGCGCGGAACTGCCGTGCGTGAGGGAGGCAAAATGCGGCTGCAGGGCGCGTCCCGCCCCTGCGGGCAGCAGCGCAGCATGGCGCGCCCGCAGCTGCGCCACCTTGCCTTCCGCGCCCCACTGGCCGTAATGGGCGATGGCGTCCCGCAGGAACACGGCGGCCACGCGCGCTTGCCCCTGGTCCGACCAGCATTCGCCGCACAGCTCATTGCCCAGCGCCTGCACGTTGACGTAGCCGGCCAGGCCGGCGGCGTCGACGGCCTGCTGGTACAGGCGCGTGGCCAGCGGCAGGTCCTGCCGGTAGCGCGCCATCTCGGCCGTCACCAGCAGATGCTTGGCGGCGCTATTGTCCGAGCCTTGCCTGGCCCAGCCGGCCAGACTGGCTTGCAGCGTGCCGATCACGGCCAGCACGTCCGCGGCGTCCGGACGCGCGGGATCGCGCCGCAAGGCGCGCAGCAGGATCAGCGCGGCGTAGAAGCTGGACTCGGCAACCTTGGCCTGGCCGCGCATGATCTGCGTGACCATGCCCAGCTGGCCAGCCAGCATCTCGGCGTCGGCGCCGTCGAACAGGTAGGCGTTGCGTATCTTGCCTTGCAAGAAATAGGCGCGGTACAGCTGCGAATGGCCATATTGCTCAAGAAAGCGCGCTTCGCTGAACGTCGCATCGTCGTAGCTGTCGTGACGGGGAAGCAGGCCCATCAGGCACTTGATCGGCTGGATCGCGGCCGCCACGCAGCAGTCGGCCATCGCCTGCTGGCCGTTGGCGCGCATCAGCGCCAGGTCTTGCCCGATGTCGTGCATCAGGTGCGGCAGGTAATCGCCGAGGATGATGCGCTCCGTCGCGCGCACGGCCGCCACCACGCCGACCTGGACGAAATCGGCGATTTCCAGCGCCCAGCCGAACGCTTCCTCGTACAGGGCGTCGGAGCTGCGTAGCGGCCGCGTCCAGTGGTTGCTGAGTGCGCCGAACATCAGCGCCGTGAGGGTGCGCGTCTGCAGGTTGGCGCGGCGCCTGGCCAGCGCCATCGCCATGGCGCCGAAGTCGTAGCCGCGCGCGACGTCGCCGCCGTACAGCGCCAGCATCAGCGCGTAGCCGACATAGGCGACAGCGCTGAAGTCGCTATTCCCCTGCTGCATGGACAGGCGCGTCATCGACACCACCATCAGCGCGCTGAGATCCTGCTGGCCCGCGTAATAGCTGGCCATCCACAGGCCCTGCATCATCTGCATCGCGGCCACGGCGCCCGGATCGTTCATTTCCCCGGCCGCCAGCAAGGCGTCGGGGGCGTGCGCGCCGGGCAGCCGCCCGATGTCGGCGAGAATATCGGCGAAGCGCGCCTTCATGTGCGCCACGTCGTGGGGAATGTCGATATCCAGCTGCGCCAGGCCGTCGCGCTGCACGGCGATGGCTTCGAGCAGGCGCCCCTGCAATTGGTACTGGTGCGCCTGGATGGCGATGCAGCGCAGCTGCTGCAGCGGACTCAAGGCGCGGGCGCGCAGCAGCGGATAGATGGCCTCGGCGGCGTCGAACTGGCCGCACAGATAGGCCGCTTCGGCCGCGCCCAGCTGCAGGTCGAGCCAGAGGTCCGCATGGCCGCGCCAGGCCTGCGCCGGCAGCAGCTCCAGGCCGGTGCGCATGTGCTCCAAGGTAGCCTGGAACGCGGCGGCGCGGCGCGCCTTGCCGCCGGCCTGCAGATTGAGCGCGGCCAGCCGCGCGCGTTCGCCCGCATCGCGCATCAGCGCGCGGCCGGCGTTGAGCTGCTCGACGATTTCAAACAGCGCGCCATCGAGGCACTGCTGCGTCGTATGCCGCAGCAGCAGGCGGCCGATGAGCAGATGGTTGGCCGCGCGCGCGCCGTCATCGGCGACCAGGTAGGCCGCCTGCTGGACCCGGTCGTGCAGGAATCGGTAACTGACGCCGCTCTCGCCACGCCCGGTGCCGCCATTGACATATTTATAGCGTTCGTCGAGCGGCTGGATCAGCCCTGCCTTGAGCGCCGGCCACAGTTCCTGCTGCGTGCGCCAGGGTGCCCGGTCCACGGCCAGGGCGAGCGTATCGAGCGTGAAGCGGTTGCCGCTCGATGCCGCCAGTTGCAGCAGATGCTGCGTGACGCCGGGCAGGCGGCGGATTTTCTCGAGCAGCACCTCGACCACGTTGTCAGTGTATCTGGCCTGTTCGATCGCCGGCAAGTCCCACTCCCAGCAATCGCCGTCGGCCTGGTAGCGCAGGTGGCCGGCATCATTGAGCGCCGCGAGGAACTGATTGAGGAAGAAGGGATTGCCGGCCGTCTTCCGGTAGCAGATGCGGCTCAGCGGCGCGCAGTCGGGGACTGCCACGCGCACGGTGGCCGCCACCATTTGCGCAATCTGCGGCTCGGTCAGTGCGGCCAGCAACAGCGTGGACAGGCGCGCGCCGCGCGCCAGCAGCTTGTCGCGCAAGCCCCTGAGCGGATGCGCGGCGTCCACTTCGTTGTCGCGGTACGCGCCGATGCACAGCATGCAGCACGTGTCGCAGGAAACCATGAGCCGCTCAAGCATCCGCAGCGTGGCCATGTCGGCCCATTGCAGGTCGTCGAGGAACAGCACCAGCGGATGCCCGGCGGCGGCGAACACTTCGACGAAGCGGGGAAACAGGCGGTCCAGGCGCAGCTGGGCCTGTTCCGGCGCCGGATCGGGCACGGCGTCGGTGGGACCGACGATCAGCGCCAGCTCGGGTATCAGTTCGACGATCACGCCCAGGCCGCTGCCCAGGGCGGCATGCAGTTTTCCGGACCACTGCCGCAGCGTTTCTTCTGGCTGGCCCAGCAACTGGCGCACCAGCCCCTGGAATGCCTGGACCAGCGAGGCATAGGGCACGTCGCGCTGGAGCTGGTCAAACTTGCCAGACAAGAAGCAGCCGCGCCGGGCAACGATCGGTTTTTGCACTTCGTTCACCACCGCCGACTTGCCGATGCCGGAATGGCCGGCCACCAGCAGCAGCTCGCAGCGGCCTGCGGCACTGCGTTCAAACGCGGCCAGCAGCACGGCGATGGCGTCCTCGCGCCCGTGCAGCGTTTGTGGAATCAGGAAGCGGCCGTTGTGGCCGGACAAGGTGAGTGGCTGCGCCGGCTTTGCCGCACGGCATGCCTCAAGGTCGCTGCGCAAGCCTTGCAAGCTCTGGTAGCGTTGATCGGCATTCTTTTCCAGCAGCCGCTGAAGGATGGGCAGCAGCTGGCCAGGCAAGCCCGTGAGCGCCGGGTGCGACCAGTCCGGACTGCGCGCGATGTGACAATGCACGAGCTCCATCTCATCGCCTGCCTCGAATGGCGCCTGGCCGACCAGCAATTCGTACAAGGTGGCGCCGAGCGCATAGAAATCGGCGCGGTAGTCGACGCGCCGGTTCATGCGCCCCGTCTGCTCCGGCGCCATATAGCGCAGCGTGCCTTCCAGAACATGGAGATTGACGATGCCATGGCTTTCAAATGGCAGTTCGCAGGCGATGCCGAAATCGATCAGCTGCAGCCGGCGCCGCTCGCCATTCCACGCCAGGTTCGATGGATTGATATCCTTGTGGATCACGCCCTGCCGGTGTACCTCGTCCAGCGCCGCGCACAGTTGCAGGGCGATGTCGAAAAAATCGTCCAGCGCCAGCGCGGGCTGCGATGGCGACGAGCGCGCCGCCGCCTGCGCGCGCACAAGCTGGTCGAGCGCCTGGCCGCCGGCATCTTCCAGGAGCATCGTCCAGCGCCCCGCGTGCAGCTGCAGCGCAAGCGGGTGCGCCACGCCCGGATGGCGGCAGCGGCGCGCGATCGCAAATTCACGCTTGAATTGTGCCACTTGCTGAAAGGAAGGAAACGGCTGGTTCGGCATCTTGACGATCAGCGCGGTGCCATCGGCGGCCCTGGCGCGGTAAACCCGCGAGCGGGCACCGCTGTGCAGCTGTTTGATGATCTCGTGGTCGAAAAGTGAGCTCATGGGCGAGTCTTGCGGTACACAGACGGTTGCGGAAGCCTCGGGGCGCAGATTTCGTGGCGTTAACTGATTGTAAGTATTATATCAGTTGAGATTCGTGGAGTGTATGCTCAGCGGCAATAGGCCCACTTGCACACATTGCCGCAGAGCTAGAGAGATTGTCTGCCGTGATGCAATTTTACAACGCAGATACCGTAGCGGCACCGGGATGCGGCCCGGACGGCGCCAGGAAAGTTCAGCGCCCCTGCCTGCCGATGCGCAGCCCGCCCCCCCGGCGCCTGTCGAAGAATTTGACAGTCGAGCCCGCAAATCTCACTCTTCAAAAAAATTTTACATATGAATCAGTAGCTTGCACCGCTGGCCCTGTTCTTGCTCTCGTCTCTGCCGCAAGCATGGCCTGCCCGCGTGCCAGCCATGTCCCTGGCCGCAGTACCCGAGGAGACGACATCATGACTGCTTTCCCTACAAACATCGCGGCAAGCGCCGCCCGCTGGTGCCGGCGCAGCTTCGCCATGGCCGCCTGCGCCGGCTTGCTGCTGGCGCCAGCGGCCATGGCGGCCAGCCAGCGCAGCGACCTGTTAAGCGGCGCGGGCCGTACCGACGGCAGCGGCTGGCAAGCGAGTCCCAACGGCGTCGACGGCTGGATTCCCGCCTACGGCCCCTACCCGAACCCGGTCACCATGCCCAATCCCCATATCAACCCGGAGGGCGTGCATGCCAACCTGATGTGGTACTGGCCCGGCCCCGGGCTGCCCGCACCAGGCAGCCCGCCGACCAGCGCCTACTTCCGCTACCAGCTCAACCTGGAACCGGGTCTGCTGCCGCAGATTGTCGCGCTGGTGGCGGCCGACGACCAGATGACGCTCACCGTCAATGGCGTCACGATCGGCAGCTACGAGCTGGCCGAGCACATGCCCGATGGCCAGCCTGAAGCGGTCGTCATGGATCTGACGCCGGGGCTGCAGCCTGGCGCGAACCTGATCGAGATCCGCGCCACCGATAACGGTAGCTATCACTGGGTATTTTTCGATAGCTACAACATTATGGCGTCGCCACAGCGCGTGCTGGTGAAGCTGGCGCCGGTCTTGACCAGCCTGATCGGCGACGTGGACAACTTCCACGGCGGCGATCCGGCCGACACCGCGCCCAGGTCGCAGCACGTGCTCGACATGCAGGACCATCTCGTGGCGGCACCCGCCATCAACCTGGACCAGCCCGCGGCGAAGCAGTCGGTCGGCCTGAGCCACGACGCCACGCTACCGGACGGTGCGCTGATCACCTCGGCGACCGTCAAGCTGCACGTCAGGATGACGGGCGATATCCCCGATAACGACGTCATTTTATTTAACGAAAGCAATGTTCCTGAGCAAGGACAGGCCAGCCGGGTGATTGCGCTGCATGATTTGCTGGGCTTTCCCCCGCAGTCAGGCGCTAGCTATGACGTCACGTGGAACCTGGCCAAGACGCCGCTGCGCAATTTCACCGCCGATGCGGTGACCGGCCAGCCGGACCAGGTGGTCAACCTGTTGCCCATGCTGAAGAACGCACAACATCTGGACGTGCTGCTGGCCGACGACACCATGCTGGATTTTTCGCAGCTGAGCATCACCTACACCACTGTCGATGCCGCTTCTGGCGACCTGAACAACGACGGCGCCGTCGATCGCGACGACCTGAACATCCTGCTGCTGGGACTGAACACCGTGGCATCGGCGTCGAACGACCCACGCGACCTCGACCATGATGGACGCATCACCGTGCTCGACGTGCGCAAGCTGGTCGCCAGTTGCACCCGTGCGCTGTGCGGCAAGTAAGCCGATGCCGGTACGCCAATCTTTCACGCCGGCCGTGTGCGGCCGGCTTGCTCATATTGCGGGAGAGGTGATCATGAATAAGCTATTTCTTGCGGCACTGCTCTGGCTCGCCTGCCTGGGCTGTTCGCCGCTGGCGCAGGCGCTGCAGATGACCCTGGTGCCGCGCGGCGGCTACCAGATCGCCCCGGGCGGCACGGTGCTGGTGGACCTGAACATTGCCGGCCTGCAATCCGCAGGACTGAGCACGGAACTGGGCGCTTTCCATTTGGACCTGTACTACGACCCCGACCTGCTGTTCTATCTGCCCGGCGCGCCATCGGGCTGGGGCACGGCGCTGGGCCAGACGGCCGGCGGCGCCCAGGCGCTGGCGTTCGCCGGCCACGGCACGCCCGGCCTGCTGCATCTGGACGAGGTGTCGCTGCTCGACGCACTGACGCTGGGCCAGCTGCAAGGCGATGGCTTCCGCCTCGCCACGCTGGCGTTCCAGGCGCGGATGCCCGGCGGCCCGGTGCCGGCCAATACCTTTCTGTTCGCCGACGATATCCTGCTGGGCGATGCGGCCGGCAACCGCATTCCCGTCGCGCTGGACGAGATTCCCGTGCTGATACTGCAGGTGGAGGAGCCCGCAACCATCGCGCTCTTCGGCATGGGCGTCGCGGCGCTGGCCTGGCAGCGGCGCCGCGTCATCATGCGGCCGCGCCGTCGGCAGGCGGCGCATAGCGCTTGAGCAGCTCGCACCATGCCAGCGCCAGCAAGGGTACCAGGCAGCAGAGCGCCAGCGCCGCCATGCCCGGCACGGCAAAGGCGAACAACTGCCTCGGCGGCAGTCGATCCGCTTCCCTGCGAAGGTGCCCGTGACATGACTATCGCTTGGCAGCAAGATTGACGGCATGTAGTTTTCACAATGCCAATATTGATGGCCGCATCCATCAGCGCCGCAGCAAGCAGCACGGCTCCAGAGGAGGCAGGTCACGTCGTGTTTCGATGCGGCTCGCATGCTGTGGCGCACCGCTGCAAGGCCTGGCGCACCTGTTCCACCAGCAACGCCAGCGCCTCGGCGCCGAAATCGGCGCCATTGGCGATCTCAATGACGTCAGCCGTTTCGCCGGGACGCAAGCCTTGCCCGGCGCAGCGCTCCATCTGGCCAGCGAGAACGGCCATGTCCGCATCGGAAGGGTCGGTGCCGGCGCGCGCCCGCGCAGCCAGGCGCGCCGCAAGCACGGGCAGCGGCGCATCGACGTGCAGCAGCAGGAACGGCACCTGGCTGCGGCGCGCCAGCGCGCGAAAGGCCAGGCGCCGGCGGCGCTCCAGGAAGGTGGCATCGACCACCATCACGAAACCGGCCGCCAGCCCTTGCCGGGCGAGCCGCGCCAGGCGCCGGTACGTCGCGCCATTGGCGGCCCGGTCATACATTCCCTGCGCTGGCAAGGCAGCGGCGCCGCTGGCGGCAGGGGCGCAAAACAGGCGCTTGCGCTCGACATCCGAGCGCAGCCGCACCGCCTCCAGCGGCTCGACCAGCGCGTTGCACAGCCATGACTTGCCGCTGCCGGCCAGTCCGAAGGCGATCAGCAGCGCCGGCGCGGCGGGGGCGATGCACGCATGGGCGAAGGCCAGATAGCGCTGCGCATGCAGCAATGCCGAAGAGCGTCCGCGGCTGCCTCCCAGGGAGCGCAGCAGGAACACCTTGCAACGCACCAGCGCCCGCTGTACCCGGTAATAAGGCAGCAGCGCCAGGCTGCCATAATCGCCGCAACGCTCCAGATAATCGTTCAGCAAGCGGGCGGCCAGGCCGCGCCGCCCCTGGCATTGCAGGTCCATCCAGGCAAAGGCCAGGTCCTGCGCCACGTCGATCCAGCGCAATGCGGCGTTGAATTCAATGCCGTCGAATACGCGCACCTGTCCGGCCACGGTCAGGATGTTGCCACAATGCAAATCGCCATGGCATTCGCGCACCCAGCCATCAGCCTTGCGCTTTGTCAATACCGGCGCCAGGGCTTGCTCCTGCCGTGTCAGCCAGGCCGCAATCTCGTCGAGCATGGCACGCTGGCGCGCGTCGTCGAGCACGGCGCCGATGCCGGCCACGTCCTCGTGGGTGCGGGCGACGATCAATGCGGCATTGCCCCAGGGCGACTGGGGTGCCGCCCGCGCGGCGCCGGCATGAAAATCCGCCAGCAACAGCGCCAGGGCGCTGACCTCATCCGCGCCAAGCAGGCCGGCATTCAAGCGCGCCTGCCACAGGGCGGACTGGTCAAAGCGGCGCATGCGCACGGCATACTCGAGTACCGGCCCGTCGCCATCGATGGACGGACATGCCCGCGTGCCGGTGATGCTCGCCAGGCCCAGGTACAACTCGGGCGCCAGGCGTCGATTCAGGCGCAGTTCCTCCTCGCACGCATACCGCCGTGCCGACAGGGTGCTGTAATCGAGCACGTCGCGCTGCAGGGCCGTCTTGAACTTGTAGGCCAGGTCGCCCACCAGCAGGATGCGCGAAATATCGGTGACGATGAGCCGCACCCGCGCATCGGCGCTGTCGAGGCGATTTGCCAGGCGGTGCAATAGCCTGGTCTGCCGCCCGACCTCGTGCTTCCCGCTGCCTTGCTCGGCGGCAGGCCACCGGTGCCCGCCTTGCGGCGCAGGCATCGGCCCCTGGTCAAGCAGCGGCGACGCCCCCGGCTGCGCGGCCCCGTTCTGCCCGAGCGCCTGGACGCCGCCAAGGGCATGGGGAGGCAGCCGCCTTTTCCAGCGCATTTCACCGGCAGGGCCTGCCGGCGCCAGGGCAATGCGGTTCTCGACGCCGCGCACCCCGCGCAAGCCATACACCGCCTCCTCGGCCCGCTTGCGCTGATAGTTCCAGCCCAGCATCCCTTCCAGCCGCAGCACGCCGTCTTGCGCCGCCACCGTAACGGCATCGGCGGAGCTGGGCAATTGCGCCTTGACGATCGCCAGCGCCGCGCGCGCAAGGTCCGCATCCGAGCGCTCCTGTCCCCCGGGCACCACTTCGATCTTGTTGAGCACGCCAGCCACCCCGGCCACTTCCCCGGCGCATCGCCCGGCCTGTATCTTGCCGACGAAATCGGGCGCCAGCCCCGACAAGGTGACGACGCCATGACGCACGGACACCACGATGGCAGGTGGCCCTAGCCGGGCAACACAGCTCAGTTCATGCTCCACATTCCGCCTTACTTCGGCATCGTTCAACATGCTTTCCTCCGCAGGCCGGATGCCGCGCGCACAGCATCTTCTTGCCGTGCATCGCCGGCCCGGCAGTGATCCTAGCATGGCCACAGCGCCAGAAAATATGATCTGGATCAATGCTTGCCCTGCGCCAGTTCCCTGAGCTGAGAATTGCGGGCCGGCTTGACCTGGATCAGCTGGCCCTCCTTACAGGCGCGCCGGAAACAGGTATCGTGAATTTTTAACGGAGTCCAACATGTACAAGACCATCCTGATGTATGCCGACCAGTTTTCCGGCTTCGAACGGCGCCTGCAAGTGGCAGCGGCGCTCGCCAGCGAAGCTGATTCCCATCTGATAGGAACCGTCGCCAGCGGCGGGCCGCAACTCGATTACCTGGTCTACGGGGCGGTCACGCTGGCGCCGCCCCCGCCGATCGACTACGAACCCTTGCGGGAAGCGGCGCGGGAGCAGCTGGCGCGCTTCGACGAGCGTTGCCGCCAGCTGGGCGTCGCCTCGTATGAAACCCGCTTTCAGGACAGCAGCGCGGCCGATGCGCTGATACTGCAGTCGCTGTACTGCGATCTGGTCATCACGGGCCAGAGCGACCTGAGCGACCGGTCGCTGATCTGGTCGACCCGCCTGCCCGCCTATCTCGCCCTGCACAGCGCCCGCCCCTTGCTCGTCATCCCCGATGGCGATGGCCCCGTGACCATCCCCGGCCGCTCCGTCGTCATCGGCTGGAACGCCACTGCCGAGGCCAGCCGCGCGGTCGCTGGCGCGCTGCCGCTGCTGGTGCGGGCGCAGCGCGTGCAGATCATCGTGCTGAACCCGCGCCAGCATTACGGGCAGCATGGACAGGAGCCGGGCGCGGACCTGGCCACCTACCTGGCGCGCCATGGCGTGCGCGCGGAAGTGAGCCGCAGCGAAACGAGCGAAGAATGCGGTACGGCGCTGTGCCGCCTGGCCCAGGACAGCGGCGCGGACCTGATCGTGGCAGGGGCATTCGGCCGCAGCCGCTTCCAGGAATGGGTGCTCGGCGGCACCACGCACAGCCTGCTGAGCCAGTCGCGCCTGCCAGTATTGCTGGGCCACTGAGGGGCGCCGCCGACGCCGCGGCGCAGGCCGCAGGCGCTTTCTTGTCCGACTGGGAGCACGTTCATGATCACCGACAACGACATCAAGACGCAAGTCGAACAGGAATTGCTGTGGGATGTGAGCATCGATCCCAGCCATATTGGCGTCTCGGTCAACGACCGCGTCGTCGCGCTATCGGGCTTCGTGCACGCCTACAGCCACAAGCTGCACGCGGAGCGCGACGCGCAACGCCTCGCCGGCGTGCTGGGCGTGGCCAATGACATCGAGGTGCGCCCCCACTCGCGGCTGGACGCGGAAATTGCCCACGACGCCATTGCCGCCATCGCGCTGCAGCTGCCCGTATCGTCGAAAACGATCAAGGTCATCGTCGAGCACGGCCATGTCAGGCTGGAAGGCACGGTCGACTGGAACTACCAGCGCGAGCACGCCCAACTGGCACTGCGTCACATGCATGGCATACGCGGCATCGAGAACGCCATCGCGATCAGCCACAAGGCCATCCCGGCCGATATCAAGGCGCGCATCCAGGCGGCGCTGAAGCGCAGCGCCCTGATCGAGGCCAGCGGCATCAAGGTCGAGGCGGATGGCGACGCGGTCATCCTCAGTGGCAAGGTGCGTTCCTGGAGCGAACGCGACGAGGTCGAGCGCGCGGCCTGGATGGCGCCGGGCATTACCGCCGTCACGAACCAGCTTCAGGTGGGCAGCTGAATTGTCCGCGCGCATGGACGGGACGCAAACTGCGCCTCATCCCGCTGCCGTACCTCGACGAAGTCAGGGCAGCATGGCGGCGCTGCCTCCCGCCCACTGCCGCGCCGCCAGATAACCTTATCTGCCGGGCAATATCCATGCCCGCGCCACGACAGCGCCGGCATCCGCGACCTAGCTGCAGCAGCAACATCGCCTGCACATGATCTGGCGCATTGCCAGGCACGGCGCAATTTCCTACTATCGAAGTCCGGGCGCAGCGCGCCCACCGTGCATTGCGTCAAGGAGCCACCATGATGCCGCTGGACTCATCCCACCGCCAGTTCATTTTCGACGTACTCGCTGCCACGCAGGACATGGCCCTGGCCACCGTGCGTCCGGATGGCTATCCGCAGACGACGGTGGTCAGTTACGTGCACGACGGCCTGACGCTGTATTCCTGCATCGGGCTGAACAGCCAGAAAGCGCACAATATCCGCCAGCACGACAAGGTCTCGCTGGCCATTACGCCCGCGTACCAGGACTGGCAGCATATCCGCGGCCTGTCCATGGCGGGCACGGCTGCCCTGGTCGACAACGCCGACGAAACCGAGCAGGTGGCCGACCTGATGCTGTTTCGCTTTCCCCAGATGCGCGACATCATGGGGGCCGGCACGGCCGCGCCGTGGCCGGGCCTCGTCTTCCTGCGCATCCGCCCAAGCGTCATTTCCTTGCTGAACTATGAACTGGGTTTCGGCCACACCGAATTGTTTGAAGTCAGCTGAAACAGGGTAAGTCACCATGCCTTGCCGATTATTGCTGCGCTTGATACATATCAATTCCCCGGCTTCCGCCGCGGATGCCGGCCGCTACACTGACCTGGTGGCTGCGTTTCCTGCAGCAGAACCTGCGTGCCGCGCCACGCCAACACCGGAGAGCCAACATGCCCGACATTCACCTCAAATTTGCCAACCTGCTCACTTCCGGCAGCAGTACCTTGCTCGACCGCTACAATGCGGTGGCCCGGCATGCGCTCGACAGTAGCGCCGATGCTGCGCGCCTGACCCTGCATTACCTGCAGGACCTGTCGCAGGCAAACATGAACGCGCTGCTGCAGCGGGTACAAGACAAGGGCGGTGCCAATCTGTATGAATTCGATCCGGGCAGCTTGAAAGCGCTATGCACCTTGAACGATGATTACCGCTCCAATCTCTTCGCCATCCTGCTGGACATGCAAAAATCTATGGTGGAAAGTAGCTACTCATCCGTCTACGACGGCTACAGGCAGTGGCAGAGAAGCGCTCCCTCCCAGTAAGGCGGCGCTCCTGGCGCACCTGGGGAGCGGGGATCGCACCCTGCCGGCGCAGCCCCTGCCATCCCGCTGCTCAGGAATAAGGCGATGGCGCGGCGGCCGCCAGCGGATAGCCCAGCGATTGCGCCAGCATCACATGGTGCCCATCCGCCAGGCCCATGGCTGCGGCCAGCTCCCGCTGGTCGAACCAGCCACGCGACACCACCGCCAGGCCCTCGGCGGCGCAAAACAGGTACACGTTCTGGCTGATGTGGCCGGCATCGAGGGCGGCAAACAGCAACTGCCTGGCCTGCTCCTCGGGCGGCATGCGCGACAAATTGGCGACGTACAGCAGGTTGACGGGCGCCGTCGCCACGAAATCCTGCTTCCCCGTCACGGCGCGGATATCCACGGCGCTCAGTTGGCGCAATGACGGTGCCAGCGGGTCATACAGGTACAGGCCGCTGGACATGGCGACGTAGATGTCGATTTCCTGCGCATTGCAGACGGAGGGCGCCGTTCGATGGCCCGTGCCGGGGCGGTTGCAGCCATCGGCGGCCCACAGCAGGCGCGACAGCCGGTACCAGGACAGCTCGCGCTCGCCAAATTCGCGCTGCGACTGGCGCAGCTTCAATACTTCGATGAGGGCCATGCCCAGGGCACTGATGTCGGCATCGAGTTCGAAGGTACCCGGCCCCATCAATGGCAAAGGCTCGCTTGTGAGTGCATTTTTCTTCACTTCCCCTCCGTTGCCTGAAACGGCCCGCCATGCTTCCCCTAACTGATCTGCAGGCGCTTTGCACTGCCGCCGAGCAGCTTGGGCAGCTCCATGTCGAGCACGCCGTCACGGTACCTGGCCACGGCCTTGTCGGCGTCGATGTCCTGTGCCAGCGAGAAACTGCGGAAATACTGTCCCGCATGGCGCTCGCGGCGCACGACTTTCTGACCGTTCGTCTCTTCGTGTTCCTGCCTGGATTCGGCCGAGATGGAGACGCGGTTGCCATCGATGTCCACCGAAATATCGTCCACCTTAAAGCCAGGCAACTCAGCCTTGATCTGGTAGGCTTGCTCGCTTTCCGTGACGTCGAGCCGGATCGGCGACGGTCGGCCAAAGTCCTTGAGCGCATCCTTGAAGCCCATGTCCTTCAAAAAATCGTCCATGCTGCGCATGGGGTCGAATCTTGCGATGTCGCTGAGCGGATCAAAATGCATCATATGCTGTGCCATCTCCTGCCTCCTGAACAAAAATCGATGCCGCAGGGAAGAACCGGGCTGCGGCAACCGGATACCCAAGCTCACTATAAAGGGCCAACTCCCGCTTGTCTGCCTGGAAAATGATCGATATCAAGAACGACGCTAATCGGCACGCATGCGCCTCCTGGCCGGACGACAGCCATCACCGGCGACTGAGCGGCTGCGCACCATTATTCGGGCCCGGTATTGATGCAGATCATGGCAAGCGATGCCTGCCTGACTGTAGTGTGAAAGGCCGTTGCCCCCATTTAAACAGGAGTATGGCCATGATTGCCTACATGAAACCGCTTGGCAGCCTGCTGTGCGGCGCGCTGCTCGCTTGCGCGCCAGCGCAAGCCCTGTCCCAGCCTAAGGATGGCCTTGCGTCCGACCAGGAGATGGCCAGAGTGCAGTTGCAGGCGACGGCAAATCAGCATGTCGACACCGCGCGCACGGCTGTGGCCGTGCTGGCGAAGGATCCGCTGATGACGGAAGCGCTGCGCTGGTCGAAGGGCGTCTTCATTCTGCCCGCCTACCGCCGTGCGGCGCTGGCCATCGGCGCCAGCGGCGGCACCGGAGTGCTGCTGGGCAAGCGGGGCGACGGCAGCTGGAGCGCTCCCGCATTTTTCAAGCTGGGAGCACTGGGCATCGGGCTGCAGGCCGGCGTCGAAGCTGGCCCATTCGTCTTCGTATTGCTCAACGACAAGGCCATGCGGCAGTTCCAGCAGCGCAGCAGCTTTTCCGTCAGTGCCGATGCGGGACTGACGGTCCGCAACTGGAAAAAAGTGGCACGCGGAACCGTTGGCAAGGGGGACGTCATCGCCTGGTCCGGCACGAAAGGCCTTTTCGCCGATGCGGTGGCTGTCAGCGTGGACGATATCCGCTACGACGAGCAATTGACCGACGCCTATTACCACCGCACGCTGGCCGTCGGCGACGTGCTGGCCGATCGCGTCAGCAATGACCAGGCCCAAGGGCTGCAGCAGGCGCTTGCGGCAGCCAGTGCGCCGGACCGCTAAGTAATCCTCAGGAAATTATTGTGAATTTATGACGAACAGAAGCAAATGCCATGCAAGACGCCCGCTGCGCCGCAGTGCGAGCACTGTTAGCAGCGGGCAACGCCGCAGAGCGCCGGTTATGGAAGTCAGAAATCACAATCATTTATTGGGGGTTACTTAGCGGCGGCAGCGCGCGGCCCTGGCCCTGCTGGTCCCGCGTGCTGACGCGGAACAGCAATCCGCGCCGTGCCTGCACCACCTGCGTCCGCTATCGCCGGCTTCGCCTGCCCGGCCGCATCAATTTACATCAAGGCAACATCGCTGATCGGCAGGAGCCGTGCGCATCGCAAGCGGGCATGCCGGGCACCACCCGGCCTGGGCGGCGATGCCTGGCATCCATTTGCTGTCGTCACAATGATCTGGATCATGGTTTCTCTGCGGTATCAACGGCACACTGTACGCTCCACAACAAGTTCGAGGAGAGCACCATGTTCAAGCACATACTGGTTCCAACGGACGGGTCGCCCGCCTCGCGGACTGCGCTGCTGTCAGCCATCGCGCTGGCGCATTCGTGCGGCGCGCGCATTACCGCGCTGCACGTGGTGCCGGAATTTCACGTCCTCAGCCATGATACGGAGATGCTGGAGGCGACCCGCGCAACTTATCTGGAAGAAAGCATGGAGAACGGCAAGAAAGTGCTCGATGTCGTCCTGCGGCAGGCACGCGAAGCCGGCGTCGAATGCGCCACCTTCCTGACGCGCGCCGATTCCCCGAATGAAAAAATACTCGAGGCCGCCCAGGCAAACGGCTGCGACCTGATCGCCATGGCGACGCACGGCAAATTCGGCTTGAAAGGCGTGCTACTGGGAAGCGAAACACACAAGGTCCTCGTGCACAGCCCCGTGCCGGTACTGGTCTTTCGCGCCGCCTGAGCGCCGGCGGCAGCCTTATTCCGCGCCGGCCAGGCCGGCGCCTATCGCGGCGTCGCCGATCGTGACGAGATTATCCTGGGCCTGTGCATAGGCGAGCGCATACGCGAGTTCGCCGGGGGAACCCGCATGCAAGGTGAACAGCGGTTGCCCCACCGCCACCACCGTCCCCAGCGGCGCATGAAACACCATGCCTGCCGCCGGCGTCTTGGGCGCGCCGGCCAGCTTGGCCGTCCGGGCCAGCAGGCGGTTGTCGATGGCCAGGACCGTGCCAGCGTGCAATGCACACAATGGCTGCGTAAAGGCGGCGCGCGGCGGCTCGCGCATCCCGCCCTGGGCGGCGCAGATGGCCTGGAATTTGCGCCAGGCGGCGCCACTGTCCAGGGCCGCGGCGGCCATGGCCAGGCCGGCGCCCTGGGACGCCTTGCCGGCCAGCTCCAGCAAGCCTGCGGCCAGCGCCAGGGCCCGCTGGCGCAAGTCATCCGGCGCGCCGCCGTGATTCTGCAACACGGCCAGCACGTCGAGCGCTTCGAGCGCCGGACCGATACCGCGGCCAACGGGCTGCGTACCGTCGCTCATCTGCACGCGCAGCGCCATGCCCAGGCTGCGCGCGACCTCCCCCAGGCGCGCGGCCAGGATAGCGGCGGCCTCGGGCGAGCGGACCTTGGCGGTGCGCCCCACGGGCATGTCGATCAGCACGTGCGTGGCGCCCGCCGACGCTTTCTTCGACAGGATGGACGCTACCAGCAAGCCATCGCTGTCGAGCCCCAGCGGCCGCTCCACGCGGATGAGCAAATCATCCACCGGGCTCAGCGCTACAGCCCCGCCCCAGGCGATGCAGCCGCCCTCCTGCTCCACCACGCCGTGCATCTGCTGCGCCGTCAATTCCACCGGCGCCAGGGTTTCCATGGTGTCCGCCGTCCCCGCCGGCGACGTGATGGCGCGCGAGGAAGTCTTGGGTATCAGCAAGCCGCAGGCGGCGACGATAGGCACCACCAGCAGCGTGGTGCGGTTGCCTGGCAAGCCGCCGACGCAATGCTTGTCCGCCACGACAGGGGCATCCCAGCGCAGGCGCTGCCCCGCATGGACCATGGCCATGGTCAATGCCGCCGTTTCGGCCAGGTCGAGCCGGCTTCCCGAGCACGCCGTGATCAGCGTCGCCAGCTCGATGTCCGAATACGCGCCGGCGGCGATGTCATTGATAATGGCCGTGATTGCCTCGTTGCCTAAGGGACGGCCATAGATCTTGCCGCGCACGGCCGAGAACGATTCCACCGCCGGTGCATGGCCAACTTGCACCACCTGCCCGTCGGCCTGCCCGAATGCCATCCAGGCGGCCTCCGACAGGCCGATTTCGTCCATGTCGATCAGGGGGAAATGCACGACATTCAGGGTCGCGACGATCCTGCGCTCGCCGCACCACAGCTCCAGCCGCGAACGCGCTTCGAAGCCCTCCGCCTTGCAGACGGGGCTATCGCTGCGGATATAGGCGATGGCTTCCTGATAAGTGTCGATGCCCAGGCGCCGCAAGCGCAATGCCGAGGCGGCGACGGCGGTGCGCGGCGGCGACGGTGCATGGCGCATCATGTCAACGTCACTTCGTCGCCATACGCCGGCACGCTGCATTCCCAGCCAAGCTGCTCGCCTATGCGCCGCCGCAGCGCTTCGGCGGCATCCGGCTCGCCATGGGTGATGAAGGTGTGGCGTGGCGCCTGGCGCAACGGCGCCATCCAGGCCATCAATTCATCGCCATCGGCATGCGCGGACAGGTTGCTGATCTGTCGGACGGTGGCACGTACTGGCACATACGCGCCATGGATCTTGACGGCGTCAGCGCCAGCGACCAGCGAGGCGCCGCGCGTGCCGCCGGCCTGAAAACCCGCAAACAGGATGCTGTTGCGGCGATCCGGCGCGAACGCCTTCAGGTGGTGCAGCACGCGCCCGCCCGTCGCCATGCCGCTGGCGGCGATGATCACCATCGGCATGCGGCGCTGGTTCAGCTCGATCGACTCCTGTGCGCTGTTGACGATCGTGGCCGCGTGCGACATGGCCTCGCACTGCGCCGGCGTCAGGCGGTGATCGTGCGGATAGCGGCGGTACAGCATGGTGGCGTCGACCGCCATGGGGCTGTTCAGGTACACGGGCAGCGCCGGGATGGCGCCGCGCTGCTTGAGCAGATGCACGTCATACAGTATCGTCTGCGCCCGTCCGACGGCAAAGGCGGGGATGATCGTCACGCCGCCGCGCGCGGCAGTCTCGCTGATGGTCTTGCCCAGCAGTTCGATGGCGTCGCTGGCTTCATGGCACCGGTCGCCATACGTCGATTCCACGACCAGGTAGTCGGCGGGCGGCAAGGGCTCAGGCGGTGCCATGAGCACGTCGTTCGGACGCCCCAGGTCGCCGGAAAAGACGACGCGGATGCCCTCGCCCTGCAGCAGCACGCTGGCCGCGCCAAGGATATGCCCGGCACGCTGCAGCTCCACGCGCAATGACGAGCCAATGCCGAAGGGCTGGCCGAACGCCATGGGAGCGAGCTGTTCGAGCGCCAGGAGGGCATCGGCCTCGGTGTACAGGGGCAAGGCGGGATGATGCTTGCTGAAGCTGTGGCGATTCGCGTACTCGGCCTCCTCTTCCAGCAGGCGGCCGCTGTCGGGCAAAATGATGCGGCACAGGTCGCACGTCGCGGCACTCGCATAAATCTTGCCGCGAAAGCCGTCGCGCACCAGCAGCGGCAGGTAGCCGCTGTGGTCCAGGTGGGCATGCGTGAGCACGACGGCAGTGATCTCGGCCGGCGCCAGCGGCAAGCCGGCCCAGTTGCGCAAACGCAACTGCTTATACCCCTGGAACAGGCCGCAATCGACCATAATCCGCTCATTGCCGCTGCTGACCAGGTATTTCGACCCGGTCACGGTCCCCGTCGCGCCCAAAAACGTCAGTTTCATCATCGCTCCCCAGTCACCAGCACGACGCTCGGTCGCTACCGAACGTCCGGTCCCATGGCGCGCGTGTCACGCGGGTTCTTTTCCCGACAGAGCCGTGGGCAGCCTACAGCATGCCAAGTTCCAGCGCATAGCGCGTCAACTCGGCGTTACATGCCATTTTCATCTTTTTCAGGATGCGCGCGCGATAGCTCGTGACGGTATTCGGGCGCAAATTCAGAGCGGCGCCGATCTGCACCAGCGACTGGCCAGCAGCGAGGCGCTGGAACACCTGCAGTTCGCGCTCGGACAGGTTCTCGTGCGTACCCAAGGGCCCCTGCGCAAGCACCATTGTCAACTGGTCCGCCATCGCCGGGCTGACATATTTCCCTCCCGATGCCACCTTGCGCACGGCCTGCACAAGAACGTCGGCCGAAACATCCTTGCTCAGGTAGCCAGATGCCCCCAGGCTGAATGCCCGCAAGCCATAGATTTCTTCCGAATAATGACTCAGGATCAGCAGCCCCATGCCTGGCCTGGCCAGGCGCAAGGCTTGCAGCAGTTGCAAGCCGCTTTTTCCCGGCATGGCAATGTCAATGAGGGCCACATCGAATTGCTCGGATGCAATACGATCAGTCGCGTCGTCAAAGGACGCCGCCTGGGCGCCAACGCAAATGTCAGCCGCCGTGCCAAGCATCAGCGACACGCCATTGCGCGCGATGGCATGGTCGTCAACCAACAGCACCCGGATGATTCCCGCTTCCATGGTCAAGGTCCCGAACATGCCTTGCCTAGCGTGATTCGCTGATTTTCATGCATTTGATTCTGCGCCGAACGGCTGGCGGCGTCAACGCCTCGCTGCACCCGCCACCGCTGCCGGGCAGACCCCGTCCATGCGTACTGGCGAAGAAGAAATGTAGGGGATTCCCTACGCAAAAGTTTGAGAAAATTACTACACAAGACCAAGGGTTAAGCTTATAGCCACTGTGCCTGGGTGCGCACATACTATCAGGCATGTAGTCAGAAACACAAAAACTTGATGCAAATCATAAACAGCAATAAGAGGAACCCATGAACGCCTTGCTCTCGACCGATCAGTCCTTGCCAGCGAAAAATTACAGCAGCGGCAATACCTGCGCGAAATGCAGTTCAAGGATGCGCTGCCTGCCCTACGGCCTGGATGAACGTAGCGTCGCTCAGGTCGACAGACTCATCGGCAAACGGCACTGGATGGAGCGCAATGAGTTGCTCTTAAGGGTGGGTGAACCGTTTCATTGCCTGTACATTATTCACGGCGGCCAGTTCAAGACCTTCCGTGATAATGCACATGGCAAACAGCATGTGATGGGCTTTCACATGGCGGGCGAGATCCTGGGCATGAGCGCCATCAGTACCGGCATTCATGACAGCAATGCCATGGCGCTTGAAGACAGCGAGGTGTGCGAGGTCCCCTTTGCGCAGTTGCAGATGCTGTGCGCAAGCATTCCAGCGCTACAACAACACTTCCATCGCCTCTTGAGCGAGGAAATCAACCGGGATCAGCGCGTCATGCGCTTCCTGGGCAGTTCGGCCGAGCTGCGCTTTGCCACCTTCCTGCTGGATCTGTCGAGCCGTTTCGCGGCCCGCGGCTACTCGCGCCACGACTTCACGGTACTGATGTCGCGTGAAGACATCGGCAACTATATCGGCTTGACGATGGAAAGCGTCAGTCGCCTGATGTCGAAATTCCGCCGCCAGGGCTGGATCAGCACGGACGGCAAAGATCTGCATATCCTCAATTATCGCGCCATCGAGGCGCTGGCCAACGACCAGCCCATGAAAGCAATGGCAAGCATCAATTCGCTCACGCAACAGACCACGGCGATACTGGCCTCCATCGCGAAGACAGCAAGCCAGGCTTGACAAGCACGGCAGCCGGGGCGCGTCGCTTCCGTCGGCGCGGCGCGGTGGACCGAGCGCAGGCTAGTCGCTGCCGGAAATCGGTGGCCCGATGCCATGCTCGATGGCAAACCGGGTCAGCTGCACATTGTTCTTGGCCCGCGTCTTTTCCAGCAGGCGCGCCCGGTAAGTGCCCACGGTATTAATACTCAAATGCAATATTTGCGCGATATCCGCCAGGTCTTCCCCATTGGCAAGCAGCCGCAGGACCTCCAGTTCCCGATCCGACAGTTGCTCGTGCCAGGCCATCCTGCTGCCGCTGATCATGTCGGCCAGATTTTCCGTCACCGCCGAGCTAATGTATTTCCCTCCGCAGGCAGCCTTGTGTACTGCGCCAAGCAGGACGGAGGCATTGCAGTTCTTGGTCAGGTAGCCAGCGGCGCCGTATTGCAGCGCCCGTACGGCGTACACCGTCTCGGCATACATGGACAGCATCAGGACGGCCATGCGTGGCCACTCGCGGCGTAATTTCCTTAACAATTGCAAGCCATTCTGATCGGGCAGGCCGATGTCGACAATGGCAACATCAAACGCCTGTGCCTGCAGCAGATACAATGCCGCGCGTGCAGTCTCGGCCTCGGCAACGACTTCGATGCCGTCGTCCGTACCGAGCATCAAGCGAATGCCGTTGCGGGCAACGACATGGTCGTCCACCAGCAGCACCCTGATCTTCCCGCATCTCATGCGCCCCCCCGTACCGGCAATTGCACGACCAACAAGGTTCCATGCGCGATGGCCATGAAACGGATATCGCCGCCAAAATGCCGGGCGCGCTCACGCATGCCCGCCAGCCCCCACGAATTGGCCGTCAGCAGGCTCTCGCAATCGATGCCCTTGCCGTCATCTTCCACCTCCATCCGGATCGACGAAGCGTCGTGGGTGACGCGCACATCGACCCGCGTTGCCCCGGCATGGCGAACGACATTGGTTAACGCTTCCTGCAATATGCGGAACAAGGCAGTGCTGCGCTCGGGATCGAGCTCCAGCAGGACAGTCTCAGGCGGAATATGGGTCCGGCAGACGAGCCCCGCCCTGGCACAGACCTCTTCCGCGTGCCACTCCAGCGCCGCCCATACGCCAAGCTGGTCGAGCACGCTGGGCCGCAGTTCGGTGATCACCCTGCGTACGGCTGCGGTAGCCGTATCGAGCAAGGCACAGGCATCCTCTAGCCGAGTCTGCAACATACCGCCGTTGCGCTGGTCATGTATCAGGGCCACGGAAAGGTGGGCCTTGACTCCAGTTAAGACACTGCCTAGTTCGTCGTGCATCTCCCTTGCGATCCGAATGCGCTCCCCCTCCTTCACGCGCTCCTGATGGGCAATGAACTGGCGCAGTTGCTCGTGCGACTTTTCCAGCGTTTCCAATGCCAGCTTGCGCACGCTGATGTCCTCCACCATGCCCACGTATTGCCGGGAAAGTCCGGTGGCGCCGCACACCGTCGTGGCACTGAGGATGGCCCATATGGCATGGCCATCCTTGTGCAGGTAGCGCTTTTCGATGCGATAGCTGCTGATCTCGCCGCTGCACAGGCGCCGCCCGAATTGCACGCTGTTGGCAACGTCGTCGGGATGCGTCAGTTTCAGGTATCCAATCGCCAGCAGTTCCGGCGCCGTATAGCCCAGCATCTCGGACAGCGCCCGGTTCACCGTCACCCAGCGGCCCTCCATGTCCGCCATGATCATGCCCAAGGACGAATTTTCAAATGCCCCGCGAAATCGCTCCTCGCTGGCATGCAGCTGCGCCGCCGCCACAGTGCGCTCGGTAATATCGTTGAGTACCAACAACACGACCCCGGGTCCGAAATGCTCCTGGCTCAGCTTGGCCTCCAGCATGGCGGAAAATACGTCGCCTTCCCCCTTTTTCATGCGCAGTACGGCCGAATGCGATGCATCGCGGTCCAGCAGGCGCTGGCGCAGGAAGTAAAAAATATCCTGGTCGTCAGGCACAATGAAACGCGTGAGCGGCTGCCCGGGCAGCATTTCGGGCGCCGTGCCCAGCAAGGCCGATGCGGTGAGATTGGATTGGATGATGATGCCGCGGGCATCCATGCTGATGTAGCCGACTGGCGCCTGGTCGTACAGGCGGTTATACAGTTCGCCGGTATTTTTCAGCGCTGCCTGGGCGGTGCGCAGCTCATCGTTCTGCATTTCCAGCTCGATCTCGCGCACGCTCATCTCGCGATGCGTGGCTTGCAGCGACGCGGGATAGCGCTCGTGGGAGCGGCGCCTGGACGATTCCAGTCTCTGCTTAAGCCGCAGTTCCGCATGCTGACGCAATGATTTCCAATATTGTTCAGTCTGGAAAGGAACGGCAAAGTACTTTCTTCGCTTCGCGCACATATTAACCATGCCCATCGTTAGCAGTTGCCCCTGCAGCATCACATCTTGCAAGGTTCGTGGATGGAGATGTACTAAACAACAATCATAGTTTATATTAGCGCAATAGCGAGCTCAGTAACAGGCATGAAAAAATCCCACTTTTTGCACAACGCGCAGCCGGCATGCGTGCCGTGGATCAAGGTGAGCGCCCGGCGCCGTGACGCGCCTGGCCGCCGTCCGTCACCAGGTGCCGGGCAGTTTCTCGCCCAAGGCCTTGACTGTTGTCCGTTGGACACAAAGTGGTGACAGCGCATTGCCTGATTCGACCTGAAGACAGCCCGATACGCGTGTGATCTTGACGACGCCCTCATGCGCCACCTCGACGAAGGCGGCGCCAGCCCCGTTCAAGGTGGAATGCAGGCGCATATGGCCATGCAACAAGAAATAATCACTGCCGTTCCGAACTATCCAGATATCTGCATGCATGGGTGATCTCCTGTCGTCGTGCGTTTGCCCGGTGTGCATGGCAGTACCTGAATAGCCCCACGCGCTTGCCGCCGAGGGCGAAATGTGCTGCCTGCTGATACTGACTGTATCGCTTCAAGCATGGCCGGTCACGCGCCAGTAATGATCTACATCAATGCGGTGGATAAACATTGGCCCTCCAGGCAACACAGTTATCAAAAAATACTCGGCATGGAGGATGCATGCTCCGCACTGACGGACGAGCCGGCGCCGACACCCCGTGCGCATCGGCCTGGCGGCCATCGTCAGCCCTGCGAAGCTGCCATGCCGGCCTGCCCCAGGTACTCCTGGCACCAGTTTTCATTGATTTCCACGGCATCTATGCGGGAGAACTTCTTTTCGCGAGAATCGCAGGTGCAGACGTTGTTGCGGCCCGATGCCTTGGCCTTGTACAGGGCATGGTCGGCGGCATTGAGCAGGGTGGTGGCTAGCATTTCCATTTTAATCAGGGGAAACACCGCCACGCCGATGCTGACCGTTACCTTGCACAGGGGACTGCCAGTATGGGCAATGCCCGCGTTCTCGATGCCGCGACGGAGGCTTTCCGCAAGCGATACGGCGCCGTCGATATCCGCCCCCGGCAAGAGCAGCACCATTTCCTCGCCGCCATAGCGTGCGGCCATATCGCCCGCCCTGCGCATGCCCGTGGCGACCACGCTGGCGATTTTCTTCAGGCATTCATCGCCAGCCACATGGCCATAAATGTCGTTATACTGTTTGAAAAAATCCACATCGACCATCATCAGGCCCAGGGAATTTCCTGCCCGCTGGGCGCGGCTGAACTCGACAGTCAATGCCTCGTCGAAACTCCGTCGGTTTGCCAGGCCCGTCAAGCCATCGTGCAGGGCGAGGTTGGTCAGGCGCTGGTTCGATACTTTCAATTCATCGCTCGACGCCTTGAACCGCTCCTCGATGATGAGGCGCGAGTTCAGCTGGCTGAGCAAGCGGCGGCCAAAAAATCCGATGAGCAAGATCAAGGCGCTCAACGCCGCAAGGTGCAGGTAGGCATCGTTGCGCCAGCCACGCAGGACTTCATCCTGCGACAAGACCGTCAAGACCAGCAGCGGATATGCGCTGATCTTGCGATAGCTGATGATCATTGCTCTACCGCCCAAGCCCCGACTGTACAGCCTGAATGGCATTTCCGCCGCTTCCGCTCCCCCGCCAGCATAGGGAATTTTCAAGACGAGCCTGGCATCATCATGTGTCATCAGAATCGTACCTTGCTCGCCTATGGAAAAGTCTTCATAGAATTTCCTGAAATAGTCGAGGCGGATAGTGGCGAGCACAACGCCGCCGAAACTCCCGTCGGGAAGATTAATTCTGCGCGACACCGCCATGATCCACTCGCTATGCGCCAACCGCCCCGCGCCCGTCCCCAGATAAGGCTGCAGGTCATTATGCAAACGATGATAATGAAGATATGCATTGTCCGGGTTGTCGAGATTGACTGGCATCGTCGTCCCGGAATTGAGCAATGGCCTGCCATCATCGGCAAAGACAATGATGGCCTGCAATTGAGGAAGTTCTGCGACACGGCTCCTCAACAGCGCTTGCATGCGGGATGGGTCGAAGCCTGACGCTCCCGGCAAGGCGCCGCGCTCGACCAGTCCCAGCAACAGCGTATCGACCTCCTTGAGCGTATCGTAGGCATGCTGTGCGACAGCCTGGCTGACATTCGCAGCCGCGTCGCGCGCATCGTGCAGGCGCACTTCACGCGCGCGCCATAGCGTCGACAGCTGGATCATCAGGATGGCCAGGCATGCCAGCACGACACATCCCGTCGCCAGCGTGGCCAGGGAAAAATGCCGGAAAAAAATCCCGCGCGGGTAGTGAGCAAACCGCCCTGTAGCAGACATAGACGCGCCTTTTCCCTCAGTATGCTGATGCGGCGACACGGTGGCGATACGCGGTGCAGGCCAGGCCTGGCGTCATCCGCAGCGCCCGGTGGCCAGCGGCAGCCACGCAGGCCACAGGCATGCGCGCTCGCATCCACGCCGGACAGCCCTGCGCCAGCCGCGCAACGGCGCTAGCTGATGGGGATATGCTTGCTTGCCTTGCCGCTCTTTTTCGGCAAACTGAGGGTCAGCACGCCTTCGGCATAACTGGCGACCACCTTGGCATCGTCGATATCATGCGCCAGCGTAAAACTGCGGCGCTGTTCGCCAAACGTACGCTCCGTACGCAGTAACTTGCCGGTTTTCACTTCGCTCTCGCGTTTCAGTTCGGCCGTGATCGAGACCACACCGCCCTCGACGTCCACCTTGATGTCCTCCTTTTTCACGCCGGGAATCTCCGCCTTCACGGTATACGCCACATCCGTTTCCGCCACATCGATCTTGATGCGCGGCTCCATATTCCAGTCGCGCAGGGCGGGCCGCAGCTGAAAATCGCGAAACCAGTCCTCGATGCCGTTCAAGGATTCGAAGCGCGCGATGTCGGAAAATGGATCGAATCGAGTCAGATGGTTAGCCATGGTAATGTTCCCTCCCTGATTGCCGGCACCCGGATAGATGCTTGAACTGATGATATTGATTTGCTACAGGAAAATGAATGATGCACATCAAACGGCACGTGGATCCCTGGACCGGCAGGCGCGGCGCAGCCAGGCATGTCACGACACGGGGCCGCTACCCTGGCGCGTGCCCTGCTGCCAACACAGCCTATGCCTGGTGCAAGATGCGCACCAGCCGGGTGATGACCATCGGGGACTGGCTGCGGTCCACCTCCACGCTGAAGCTGCACAGCTCGCCCGTCGGGGTGATGACGGCAAGGTCGTGCATATCGGCGGCCGACAGCATCCGGTGCCGCGCGAACGCCGGACCATACTTGCGTGCAGGCAACTGTGTATCGATCAGCGCCTGGATCGCGCTGGCGCCGTGCATGTCGCCGAATAGCGACGCCGTCGACCACGACGCATCGGGATGCAGCAGGGCCGCAGCCTGCGCGCCATCGCGCCGGTCCACGCAATCGAGAAATTGCATCAGCAGCAGGCGCGTGGAATTGCGCGCGGCATAGCTCGTGTGCAGCAGCGCGCGTGCCTGGGCGGCACGCGGTTGCTGCAGTTCAGCGGCATACCAGGTTTGCACGGCCCGGTTTTCATGCGCGCCGCGCCGCGCCGCATGCTTGTCGAGTTCGTAGATCGCCCGCATGCGCTTGTCCAGCACCAGGGGATCCAGCGATTTGGGTTCGCCACCGCCGCCCAGGCAGCCCCCCGCGCAGGCCATGACTTCGATGGCGACGAATTGCTCGCGCCAGTCCGGCGTCTGCAGCAGCTGCTGCGCCGCAGCGATGCCATTGCAGATGGCGACCGTGCCCAAGCCGGCGATCTGCGCGGTCTTGATCCCCGGCCCGATACCGCGCAGGGGCTGCCATTCCAGCGCCGGCGCGTCCGGCCTGCCGAGGAAATGAACGGCGCTGCGCAACATGGCCTCCATCACGCCCCCCGACGCGGCGAAGATCTGCGCCGCGCCCGTGCTTTCCCCCAGGGGATCATCGAATGCGCCATCATCGGCCAGCGCAGGGAAGGCGATGCCGCGCGACTTGATCATGCGGGCCAGCTCCCGCGTCGTCAGGACATGGTCGACGTCGCCGGACAGGCCGGGCCTGGCCGCCTCGTCCTTCTTGGCCGTGCAGGGCATGACGCTGACCACGCAGGGCTCCGCCCTGCCCTCGGCAAAGGCGGGGCCAAGCCCGCGCGCAAAGGCGCTGCGCTTCGTCAGCGCGCCATGCATTTGCTGCGGCGACCGGGTCGTGCTCAGGTGCGGCAGCAGGTCGGGCCGGTTGATTTCCACCCAGTTCACCCATCCCGGACAGCAGGACGTCAGCAGGGGCAATGGCGGCGTGCTTGCTTCCCGCCCATTGATGCGGTCCAGCAACTCGCTCGCCTCTTCCATGACCGTCAGGTCGGCACCGAAATTGGTGTCGAACACATAGTCGAAACCAAGTTGCCGCAAGGCATTGATCATTTTTCCCGTACTGACCGTGCCGGCCTCCATGCCGAACGCTTCGCTGATCGCCACGCGCGTGGCCGGCGCCACTTGCACCACGCAGACGCGCTCGTGCGCATCCAGTACCTGCAGCACCGCGTGCCAGTGCGGCGTCTCGACAAGCGCGCCAACGGGACAGACCAGCGTACATTGACCGCAGGAAATACATTGGGTATTCGCGAGCGTATGGTCGAACACCGTGACAGGCAAGCGCCCCGAGCCGCGTTCGGCGAAGCCGATCACGTATTGCTGCTGCCCCGACGCGCCGCACGCTTCCACGCACAGCCCGCATTCGATGCACTTGGACAAGTCGCGCCAGATACTCGGCGAGGTATGGTCGATCAGGCGGTGCTCCGGATGCGCCACCGAGCCGCGCGGCGACTTTTCCCAGCGCGCCAGCCATTGGTTTTCGCTGACCAGGCTTTGCAAGCGGCAAGACCCATTGACTTCGCAGCGCGGGCAGTCGTCCGGATGGCGCGCCAGCAGCCATTGCGCATCCATTGCACGAAAGGCCAGCAGATCGCTCGATCCCGTCTCGACAACGTCGCCCGCCCTTGCCGGCGTGATGCAGGCCGGCAGCGGGCGCGGCTGGCCGGCCACATGCACGAGGCACATGCGGCACACGGCATGGGTGGGCAGCCGCGGATAATAGCAAAGCGTGGGAACATGCACGCCGGCCTCCCTGGCGGCATCGAGGCAGGTCGCGCCTTCCTGGACCGCGACGGACCGGCCGTTGACCGTCAGCGTGATCATGCAAGCCACTCCCGGCGCAACGCGGGGACGCCGCGGCGCCTGCCGCTAGCCCATGTACTGGCCGCCATTGACATCAAAGGTTGCCCCCGTGATGAAGCCGCTGGCGTCGTCGGCCAGGAACGCCACCAGGCGCGCGATGTCCGCAGGCGTGCCGAGCCGGCCAACGGGGATGCCGGAGATGATTTCTTGCAAGACATCGGCGGCAACCTCGGCGACCATGTCGGTATCACAATAGCCGGGGGCCACCGCGTTCACCGTGATCTGCTTGCGCGCCCCCTCCAGCGCCAGCGCCCTGCTAAAGCCGAGAATGCCGGCCTTGGCGGCGGCGTAGTTGGCCTGCCCAAGCTGGCCCTTCTCGCCATTGACGGAGCTGATATTGACGATGCGGCCGAACTCGCGCGCCCGCATGCCTTGCATGACATGGCGGCACATATTGAACATCGAGCCAAGATTGGTATTGATGACCTGCCACCACTGATCCGGCCCCATGCGGTGCAATAGCGCATCGCTGGTGATGCCGGCATTGTTGACCAGGATGTCGATGGGGCCCAGCTGCTGTTCCACAGCGGCAATGCCGTCGCGGCAGGCGTCGAAATCGCTGACATCCCAGCGGAATACGGGAATCGCTGTTTCCTCGGAAAATGCGCTGGCAGCATCCGCATTGCAGTGGTACACGGCGGCGACACGGTGGCCGCCCGCCTGCAATGCGAGGGAGATGGCTTTGCCCAGGCCTCGGGTGCCACCAGTGACGAGTGCGGTTCGTTGCATGAAGTTACTCCCATGGCGGCAATCCGGCCAATGCTGCGGCAGCGACGGTCGACACGCCCATTGCGGCAAGCGGGACGGCCAGTCACCAATGTACGCGACAGCAAGCAGTCAGGTCACTGGCTCTCCATGACATAGATCAAATCCTGTGAGACTAAATTGACACATTGCGGCAGCACGGCACAGGCGGTGCGCGCCAGCATCCGGTTCACGCAGCAGCGGAGAATTCCTCGAATGCCGCCAGCGCATAGGCGCAGTACATGGCCGACGGCCCGCCGCCCATGTAGATGGCCATGCCCAGGGTCTCTTCGAATTCCGCCCGGGTGGCACCGAGCTTGACCAGGGCCTGGACATGAAAGCCTATGCAGGCATCGCAATGGGCCGCGATGCCCAGGGCCAGCGCAATGAACTCCTTGGTTTTCTTGTCCAGCGCACCGTCACGCGTTGCCGCGCGCGCCAGATCGCCGAAGCCTTTCATGACATCGGGCATATCCGTGCGCAGGGCCGCCAGTTGTTGCGATACCGACTGCGTCAATGCGCGGTAGCCGCCAGATTGCATGCTCATGTTTGCGCCGCCCTTCCCTGTTTCATTTTTTCACCGCACAGGTACGGATGCCAAACGGCAAATATGCGGGACAGAAGCGGAAAATGCCCGTCGCCAGGGGAATGACGCCCAGCCAGCCCCAGGCGCCGATGGCACCGGCCAGGGCGGCGGCAATCAGGCCCAGCCCCAGCAGTATCCGGATGGCACGATCGATATTGCCGACGTTCGCGTTCATGGTCTTGCTCCTCAATGGTGAATCGTTGCGATGACAACAGGGAGACGCGCGTCCAGGCTCCCGGCACGCGTCATGCTTTATCCACGCATATTTCATGCCAGCGTTACATCAGATGAAGAGTGGCTATAAAACAGGGACTTGGGGGCGCTGCGGCAGGCGCCAACGCGCTGCCAGTCAGCCGGCGGCACTGCCACGCCGGCAGCCTGGCAGTGCCGCCGGCCAAGCGACTGCTAGGCGATGCCCAGCGATTTCAGGCGGCGGTACAAGGTGCGCTCGCTGATGCCCAGTTGCGCCGCCAGCGCCTTGCGCGTGCCGCCGAAGGTGGCATGCAGCTCGGCCAACGGGGCGCCGGTACCGCGCGCGGGCATGCATGGCGCGGCACCCTGCTCCACCGGCGCCGCCAGCACTTGCTCGACGCGGATCACGCCGTCATCGGCGAACAGGCTGGCCCTTTCCAGCACGTTGCGCAGTTCGCGGATGTTGCCCGGCCACGGGCGCCGCTGCAGCTGCGCCATGGCTTCGGCGCCTATCGTCAGCGTGCGCTGGCCCGCGCCCGCGCGGCGCAGGAATGACTGCACCAGCAATGCGATGTCGTCGGGCCGCTCGCGCAGCGGCGGCAAGACGATGGGGAAAGCACTGATGCGGTAATACAGATCCTGCCGGAACTCGCCCCGCGCCATCATGTTTTCCAGCGGCTTGTGGGTCGCGGCGACGAGGCGGAAATTGGCGTGCCGGGTCTCGACGCTGCCTACGCGCCGGTAGGTCCCCGACTCGATCAGGCGCAGCAGCTTGACTTGCATGGACAGGGGCACGTCGCCTATTTCGTCGAGAAACAAGGTACCGCCTTGCGCCGTATCGACCAGTCCCGGCTTGCGCGAGGTCGCGCCCGTGAAGGCGCCCTTTTCATGTCCGAACAATTCGCTTTCAAACAGCGTTTCGGTCAGCCCGGAGCAATCGACCACGACGAACGGTCCCGCGGCCCGCGCGCTGTTTTCGTGCACGGCACGCGCAAACAGTTCCTTGCCCGTGCCTGACTCGCCCAGCAGCAGCACGGGCAGCATCGAGGGCGCTACCCGCTGCAATGCCGCCAGCACCCGGTTAAATGGGGCGGAACGCCCAACGAGTCCTTCCCCGCTCGGCCTGGCCGAAGCGCTGCGCACCACGTCCAGCCGCTCGACATAGGCGGTAATGCTGCCGCCGGCATCGAAGATCGGGCGCAGTTCGATGGCGACATGTTCGGGGCCGCGCGGCGTATGGTGAATGTGCAGCACGCGGTCAGGCCCGCGCAGTTCCTGCGCTTTCTTCATGGGGCAATGTTCACCGGCCTGGTCGCACGGGGCATCGTAGTGATGCGAAATGCGGTAGCACTTGTGGCCGGTCACCGGCTGGCCGATGGTGCCAAATTGGCGCCGGTAGGCGGCATTCGCGGCCAGGATGGTGTAGTTGGCGTCGAGCACGATCATCGGCTGGACCTCGTGCTCGAGAAACGAGATCAATGACTGCACCATGGGCTCGGTGGCGTCTGGCTTGATGCTGGTGACCGGTGGCGTCGGCATGCTGGCTCCTCTTTGTGCAGCCATACTGTCGCAGCACTGCCAATGCGTCAAGTGGCACTGCCGCTGCCTGGCACGAGCGGGAACAGTGATGTAGATCATGGTCAATGGCGGGCAAGCGGCGCTAGCATGAGGCACGGTCGCATCGCGAGCATAAACCAGTACCCTTACGGAAGGAATAGCCATGTCTATCGAAAATCGCTGTCGCCAGGCCGCCGCTGCCTGCTGCTTCATGCTGCTGGCGTCGGGGCCAGCCATGGCGCAAAGCGACAGCCTCCAGAGCAGCGCACCCGATCTTGCCGCCAAGTCGATGGAAAGCGCCAACAAGCGCGTGGAAGCCGCCATTCCAGTGGTGCACGCACTGCAGGCCGATGCGCGCATGCAGCCGTTGCTGCAACAAGCCAAAGGCATGTTGATCATTCCCTCGTACGGCCGCGCGGCGCTGGGGATAGGCGCTCAAGGGGGCGGCGGGCTGTTGCTTGTCAGGCGTCCCGATGGCAGCTGGAGCGGACCAGCCTTCTACAACCTGGGCGGCTTGACGCTGGGTTTGCAGGCCGGCGCCGAAGGCGGCCCTGTCGTGATGGTCTTGAACAATGACAAGGCCGTCAACGCGGTCATGAAGAAAAACAACTTTTCCCTCAACGCCGCAGCGGGGTTGACCGTGGTCAACTGGCGGAAAATGGCGCAAGGCACGGTGGGCATAGGCGACGTCGTGGCCTGGAGCGCAACAAAAGGCCTGTTCGGCGATGTCGTGGCCGTGGGACTGAGCGACATCCGCTTCAACCAGCATTTGACGGATGCCTTTTACGGACGCACCTTGTCGCCCAAGGATTTTGCAACAGGAGACATCGACGATGCCCGCGCCGCGCCCTTGCAGCAAGCGCTGAGCGACGCTTCGGCAATGCCGAAATAGTTCCGCAATGCCTGACATTGACGGAGGGAGCTGCCATGCGGGCAATGGTTCTGGAACACGGCGGGCCTGGCGCGCGACTGCATGCACTGGAACGTCCTGTGCCGGTACCAACGGCACAGGACGTGCTCCTGCGGGTGCTGGCCTGCGGCGTATGCCGCACCGATCTGCACCAGCTCGATGGCGAACTGCCGGCGCACCGCATGCCGGTCGTGCCTGGACATGAAATTGTCGGCACGGTGGTTGCCATCGGCGCCCAGGTAAGCAATCTGCAGATCGGTTGCCGCGTGGGCGTGCCCTGGCTGGCCGGCAGTTGCGGCGCCTGCGCGTATTGTTGTTCTGGCCGGGAAAATCTGTGCGATGCCGCGCGCTTTACCGGCTACGACCGCGATGGCGGCTATGCCGAGTACACATTGGCCGACGCCCGCTACTGCCTGCCGCTGCCCGCTGGCCATGACGACGCGCACGCAGCCCCGCTGCTGTGTGCAGGACTCATCGGCTACCGCGCCTATGCCATGACGGGCGCGGCGCGCAGGCTCGGCATCTACGGCTTCGGTGCTGCCGGACATATCGTGGCGCAACTGGCGGTAGCCCAAGGGCGCGAGGTCTACGCATTCACGCGTGACGGCGACTTGCGCACGCAACATTTCGCCCGCTCGCTGGGGGCCACATGGGCGGGGGCGTCGACGGGGCCGGCCCCGGTAGCGCTGGACGCGGCCATTCTGTTCGCGCCGGATGGCGCTTTGGTGCCCCTGGCACTGGCCGCCTGCGCCAAAGGGGCCACGGTGGTCTGCGCCGGCATCCACATGAGCGACTTGCCCGCCATGCCCTATTGCCTGCTGTGGGGAGAACGCAGCGTGCGCTCGGTAGCCAACCTGACCCGCGCCGACGGCTTGGCCTTCATGGCGCTCGCGGAGCGTTTCAATCTCAAGACGGCGCCATCGGTCTATCCGCTGCTGCAAGCGAACGAGGCGCTGGCGGACTTGCGCGCCGGGCGCTTTGACGGCGCCGCCGTGCTGCTGCCCAAGCGCATGCCCTGAAGGAATGTGCAACAAGGTAGGCCGCAAAGCCCGCTGCGATGGCGCCCTCAGGGTCAGGTTTGGGCGGGCCCGGGCGCTGCCGGCTACAAATTCCTGATGCGTTTCTGAAGCGTGCAGGTGTTCCCCTACATTGAATGCCTTGAAATTACTACACGAAGCGGAGAGTTTATCCCGTGCCTAACGAGCGCATCCGGGCTCATACTGTGTCCTAATGGAAACAAATACAGGAGCCACGCATCTCCGCGGCGCGCAGGTGTCCGGATTGTGAATTTTCTTCTGCACGGAGGTTCCTTGATGAACAAAAACGTTCCCGACGTCCGCCTCGCCTTCCCGCCAGACGAAAATCCGCACTATATTCGCGCCGTCACGCAAGTGGGCGATGTGCAGGAAGTGATCGCCCATGTGGACATCTTCGAAAGCAATGGCATGAAGCTGCTTGCCAAGGGTGCGCGCATTGACGGCCGTCAATTCAAGCGCCTGACCCAGCACCGCCTCACTGCACCGCTGGACAGCATGCTCACGGCAGAATTCCCCGTCAATGCGCCCAGCCTTGCGGTGGAGCTGGACAAGATTATCCAGCATGAAACTGTTTATCGGCGCATCTTGGCGCGCACGGGCGACCCGCATGCCATTAAACAAGCCATCGCCTGCGCGCAGCTGGCGCCAGAGGTCATGTTACGTTTGACGGTCATGCGCAAATGCCGTCCCGAGCTGTTCATGCATTCGATACATACCGCACTGATCGCCTTCGCCTTGGCGCAGAGCCTCGGTCTGCCAGAGGGGCAACGGGATTCGATACTGCTGGGAGCACTTTGCCATGATTTCGGCGAGATGCATACCGACCCCGAAATACTTGCTGCGGAGCACGACATCACACCCGAAGAACGCCGCTACATTCATGTTCATCCCATCACCGGCCATGTCCTCGTTCAAGGCTTGCCCGGTTTTTCTAGCGATGCGACGCAAGCCATTTTGCAGCATCATGAACGACTCGACGGCAGCGGCTATCCGCATGCCCTGCAGGGCAACAGCATTGCGGTGCATGCAAGAGTACTGGCTGTCGCCGATGTTGCGGAGGCTGCAATCCGGCGCTTTGATCTCCTGCGTGTCGAGATGCTGTTCAGGCTAGGTCAGAAGCGCTTTGACGCCCACATCGTCAATGCCTTGCGCGACCTGCTGCACATCACCACGAACGACGCACAGGATATGCGCCTGGCCCGCAACGCGACTGCCCAGGTGCAGCATATGGCTGCAGTACTGGAAACGTGGACTACCTTGCGCGCCATCCTCAAGCAGGAAGCTGCCCCGGCAAAGGCCGATAGCACTGCATGGACATTCCTGTTCGAACGCATGGCCACCATGCGCTCGTTGATCCTGCAGGCAGGTTTCGATCCGGAAAGCATGGCAAGCATGCTGGTCCTTGCCCAGGATGACCCCGACATGTTACGGGAATTGCGCCGCATGCTCGACGAGCTGGAGTGGCTGGCATCCGACCTGGCCCATGAAATCGACCGGCGCTCGCCGCAACTGAGTCCCCTGGCGCAAGCTGCGTTAACTGCATTGCTGGCGCAGTTACACCAGATGAAGTAGCGGCACATGCCCGGGAGATCGCACAAGATCTGCCTGCCAAGTGAGCAATGCAGTGAAGATTACCCTGTCATGTCAATCCGCATCATTTAAATGCGCACCGAGGTGGCGCATGACAAATGCACGGAAAGATAGCGTGATGACCCGGTTTGCGCCCGGACCGATCGATTGCACGAATGGGGCCAGTTCAACATATCGTCCCTGCCCAACGCATGGGTCACGGCCTTCATGGCCACGCCATCGGCCCGTTCTTCCGTACGTTAAAATACCGTCAACTGCTTCGCGACATAGTCGGCATGCTGGCCCGCCAGGCGCGGAAATGCCGCCATGCCCTCCCCTTTGGCGCCGTGGCAGGCAGCACGGGCCGGCACGCCAGCAGCGCCGATGCCGTCGGCATAAATGGCCTGCCATGGGTTGCCAGCGAAGGATAGTTGTTCAATGTGAGGCCGAGGATCAGGTCGCGATTCACGTCGATCAGGCGATCCGCATAGCGCAGCTCGAAATTATCGGAGGCCCATTTGCCGTGCCAGCCTACCGTGTCGGGCTTCTGATTGTCGTGGTTGTATAGGTTGCCTGGGCAAACACGCCAATATTGCCAGTCACTTTTCCTGCCAGGAACACGCTTCCCGTCTGGAACAAGACTGCGGCGTCCTCGGCGAATGGCGTATCCGCTGTAGGAGACGAGCTTTTGGTCAAGCTCACGAGCCCCATCGCCGACTGCGGGATGGCCCGCGCGCCTATCGTATTGCCGCTCAACTTGAACAGACGGCCGTAGCTGCTCAGTTCCGGGAACTGGCCACCCGTGCTGTTTGTCCTGCGTCATGGCGCCTGGCTCGAAGAAATTCTGATTATCGACGGCAAGATGGTCTGATCCGCATTGCCGTGTATCAATGCGCGGCCAAGCCGCGCGGCCGTCGCCATTTCGACAAGCCCCACTTGACGCACTCGAACCAGATGATGGCGAGCACGGCGACGAATGTGCACTGCATCAGCAATGGCAGGTCCGGGAGCGCGAAGGCAAACAGCGCGCGGATGGCCGCCACGCCCAGTACCAGCAACAGCAACAGCGAGGCTGATATGCTGATCCAGGCGAACGCCCGGTTCGACGTCACCCCCCTCTTCCATGACGGCTGGGCCCATTGGCGGTTGACATAGATCAATCCCAGGTTCGACAGCACGAGGCTGAGGAAGGTCGTCGCGCGCGCCACCTCATCGGCGTTTCCCATCCACCGCACGCACACATGGAAGCCGACCAGCATGGCCAACAGCCCAGCCCCCTGCAGCAAGCCGCGCAGCAGTATTTCACGGTCGAACAAATGCATGCCCGGCCTCCTGGGCTTGCTTACCATGGCATCGGCTTCGATCGGCTCGGCCTCGAACACGATCGAGCACGCCGGATCGATCACCATTTGCAAAAACAGTATGTGCACAGGCATCAGGAGCAAGGGCCAGCCCAGCAGCACCGGCAGGATGGACAGGCCAACGATGGGTACATGCACCGCGACGATGAAGACGATGGCCTTGCGCAGATTGGCAAACAGGCGGCGGCCATGTTGCACCGCAAGCAGCAGGGACGAAAAGTCATCCTTGAGCAATACCAGCGCTGCCGCTTCGCGCGCGACGTCGGTGCCACGGGCGCCCATGGCCACGCCGATATTGGCCGCCTTCAATGCGGGCGCGTCGTTGACGCCGTCGCCGGTCATGGCGACGATATCGCCACGGCTGCGGAAAGCTTGCACCAGGCGTAACTTCTGCTCTGGTGCGATGCGGCAGAAGACGTCGGTCTCCGCCAGACGCGCCTGTAGCGCCGTGTCGTCCAGCGCGGCCAGGTCCATGCCGGACATCACACCGCTGGCCATGCCGGCGATACCGGCCTGCCGCGCGATCGCCATTGCCGTGGCGGGATGGTCGCCCGTGATCATCACCACGCGTATCCCCGCCGCGTGACATTGCGCCACCGCATCAGGCACTTCCGGGCGTACCGGGTCGTGCAAGCCAAGCAGGCCCAGGAATTCAAAATCAAAGACATGCTGGTTGTCAGGCAGGGGCGGCGCGGCAAAAGTGGCGCTGGCGACGCCGATCACGCGCAAGCCATCGTTCGCCATGGCCAGCACCTGCGCCGCGATGGCGGCGGCGCGTGCCGGCGCCAAATGGCACAAGTCGATGATCGCCTCGGGCGCACCCTTCGCCGCCACCAGGAACTCGGAATGGTCAGGCGATCGCCATACCCGCGACATGGCCAGCATGTGCCGCGACAGCGGATAATCGTCGATCAGCCGCCAGTCTGCATGCAGGTGCTCCGTATTTGCCAGCAAGCGGGCGCCGGTCTGGCCGATGGCCCACTCCATCGGATCAAACGCCCGACGATGGCTTGCCAGGACGGCATACTCGAGCAATCCATGCAGCTCCTCCTGCAAGGCCCCGGCGTGACTGCTTTGACAAGCATAGGCGGACTGCTCCGACCACAACTGGGCCACGTCCATGCGGTTCGCCGTCAGCGTACCCGTCTTGTCCACGCACAGCACCGTCGTCGCCCCCAGCAATTCGATCGCGGGTATGCTACGCGCCAGAATGCTTTCCCGCCCCAGGCGCCAGGCGCCCAAGCCCAGGAACAGCGTCAGTATCACCGGCAATTCTTCAGGCAGGATCGCCATGGCCAGCGTGAGACCGGCCAGCAGGCCTTGCAGGGCGTCACCGCGCAGCCACCAGTAAACCAATGCCAGGCCTGCGGCGAGACACAAGCCGCCGATGGCGACATTCCTGACCACGCGGCGCGTTTCCGATTGAATCGGGGTCAGCTCGCTCCCCATGCTGACAAGCGAAGCGCCGATCCGACCGAGCGCACTATGGGGTCCGGTAGCGACTACCAGGCCGCTTGCCGTGCCTTGCGTGATCAAGGTGCCGGAATAGACCAGGCAGGCCGGACTGCCGTCAGTCTCGGCGGAACTATGCTTGACTACCGGCACGGACTCGCCCGTGAGCATGGACTCATCGGCCGTCAAATTCGATGTACTGAGCAGTTCGATATCGGCGGGCACGCGGTCGCCCTCGGCAAGTAGCACCAGGTCTCCGGGCACCAGGTCCCTGCCGGCGATGCGCCCCTGTTTCCCGTCGCGTATCACCAGGGCGCGCGGACAGGAGAGGTCGCTTAGCGCATGCAGCGAGCGCTCCGTACGCCTGCGCTGAAAAAAAGTGATGCCCATGACGATGCAAACAAAGCCCAGCAGCATCAGCGCTTCATTGCGGTCGCCAAGCAGCAGATAGATGACGCCGCAGGCGACCAGCAGCAGGAACATCGGTTCGGCGACGACATCGAGCAGCAAGCGCCCCGCACTCAAGGGACGCGAGGCGGGCAAGGCATTGGGCCCATTTTCCAGCAACCGCTGTGCGGCCTGTGCGGCTGTCAGCCCGTCACTGCTCTGCGGCTCCGTCATGGCATCGAACCTTTCCCTGCATGGCAGATCGTTGTGGTTAGTCGTGGCCAAGCTGCGTGTGGTCGCAGTCTTAAGCGTAGCACAATTGCAACACAAAGAGCCACGAGTTCATGCTCTGCTGCATTATGGCCGCCAGGCGAGATCAAAGGGTCTCTCGGGCGCTGCTCTCCTGCCATGTGACTTCGCCGGCTTCCTTCGAGCGTGCCACGGCGTCACTCAAAATTTCCAGTACGGCATTACCGGGAGCTTCGTCAACACGTTTAAACGGGACTATGCCAGCTTGAAGGACCGCAACAGCGCAGAAATCTTTCTGGCTCAGCTACCAGACGCTATGATGCACTTCAACGAGGTCCATCCACATTCGGCCCTGAAACAGAAATTGCCTCGCCTGTTTAGGAGGGAGCTAGCGCGCCGGGCTCAGGAAAGCGGCGCGAGCTAAACGGTTGGCGGTGTCTGTTTATACAGGGGCAAAATCAGTATGGATTACCGATTATTTTTTGTATGAAAAATACGGTTGGGGCAAGGACTGGAGCCGGCACGACATGGGCATGCAAAGCGAGTGGAAGGAAAAGCCCAGCACGACCTTTCCTGGCAAACTCAACGAAGCGACCCGGCTCAATCCATTGTTCGCCCTGAAAAGCGCATGACACAGGGATTGATGGCGTGTGGAAAGTGCAAAGGGGCGACCCGCACAATGGCGGCAAGCCGTATGCAATCGTGGAATCGAAGGCGTCGAAGGTGGGAACGGCACCGAAGAATGCCTCCTGCAAGCCCGGCGTGAAAAATAAGCTGATGGATAACGCGCGGCGGATCAAGGACGCGGCGCTGCCGAAATCTGAAGATTTGCTCGAACCGGATACCAGCGAAGGTGAGCCAAATGGACCGCCAGTTCCGACTGGGGGGACGCCCTGGCAGACCGGGAGGTGCCGGAGTAAAACCAAAGGAAAACACGCCAGCAACAAAAGCGCCGGCAGCATCGAACACAGGAACATCGAGCGAAATTATTGTACAGATGAGTCGCGCTTGGATTGTGAAGAACATCAAGAGCGCCGTTGGACATGAATTATGCAAGCTCAATTCGTTGAAGCTGCCGCAGGCCTTCGAGGCCATGGAGGACTTTTTGGACAAACCAGAGGGATTTCGACGTACTAGCGCAAGACGGAGGCGGGATTGCCTGGAATGAGGATGCAACTGACCACGGGCGTGGAAGTCATCTCGAAACGAGATTGGTTCGATTTCTTCGGATTCCGCCTGATGATAGTGAGATTCCCTTGCCGACTCATAGTGTAGCGGTCAACCCATCCCGGACACTACGTTAAGTTTTTCTTCGGCGACGGCCGGTACCAGTCCCTGGTTGAACAGATGTGGCCGTATCCAGTTATACCGGTGCATCAGCTAGTGGCTGATGTCCCGTTGTGCTTCTTGTGCCGTCACGTAACCGGTTGACGGCAGCCATTCCGTTTTGACGCTGCGGAACAGCCGTTCCATCGGGGAGTTATCCCAGCAATTCCCCCGCCGGCTCATGCTCTGTCGTATCCGATAGCGCCACAAGCGCTGACGGAATTTCCGACTGGCGTACTGGCTACCCTGATCCGGATGAAACAGCAGCCCCTGCGGTCGACCTCGCTGCTGGTAAGCCATTTCCGGCGCTTGCACAACAAGGTCCGCGTCGGGGCGTAGCGAAAATGCCCAGCCCACCGCTCGGCGAGCGAACAAATCCAACACCACTGCCAAGTAATACCATCGGCCTTGCGCCAAGACATAGGTGATGTCCCCGCACCAGACCTGATTTGGCGCCTCTACTGTGAATTCACGATTGAGGTTTCGGAATATCGACCCGCTCCACCGTAGCCTGCTTGTAGGCATGGCTGCCAGGCTGTTCGCAGACCAGCCCCAGCTCTTCCATCAAACGACTGACTTTGAAGCGGCCAATTGCCGTGCCTTCCTCGCGCATCATGCCCATGATGCTGCGGCTTCCCGCCGAACTGCGACTCTCGACAAACAGCTCGTGCACGCGGCTACGCAATGCCATGCGCTCCACATCAATGTGCCGGGCGCGCTCCCGATACGCATCCAGGCATAACCGCGCTACGTCGAACACCGCGCAGATCAACTCGATGGATTCGTCACTACAAATCTGATCGATTTCCTCGTACGTTCTATCCCTTCCGACATCAAGAGCGCGGTAGCCTTTTTTAAAATGGATTTCTCCCGCTCGAGACGCGCAATGCGTGCTTCGGGTCCCTGTATTCGCTGCTGGTCCGGCGTCATTGCCTTGCCCTGAGGCGTGATACCTTGTCGCTCCAACTGAAGCTGCTGCACCCAGCGGCGCAGCACTGATTCGCCAATGCCGACCGACCGGCTTGCCTCCACGTGGCTGTATCCTTGATCCAGTACCAGGCATGCCGCCTGCTGTTTGAATTCAGGGGAAAACGTACGTCTTTGCTTGCTCATCAAACACCTCTCCATGGCGAGCATTCTCGCCTAAATCAGTGTCCGGGTACATCAAACCACTACACTTGTACCTCACTGATCCCACGACGACATCTAGTCTAGCTAGTCGGTCCCCTTCCCTTCAGAGACTTCTGCCCCGCACGTGCACGAGCTGGTTGAGCTTCGGCGGTTTTCTGTGTGAACTCCCCATGGCTACACGCTTTGCGACGTTAATCTCGGGTTTCGCGGCGCGCGGCGCAATCGATTCGAGTTCTCTTTCGCATCATTTCCGCTCTGCAACGATGCATTTAAATTAAGTGTTGCGTTGAGCGATTGAATCAGCAACCCAAAGCAGCCTTTCAAAGGCTGCGTTTTGCTTACGTCAAGTGTGTATAACGAACATTGATGCGTTACATTCGAAGGGCATTGGCGGGACGGACCTTCATCGCGATCCACGCTTGTCGACTGGCTGCCGCCAATGCAACGACGCTGGTCACGACGAACGCGAGCAGTAAGGTCAAGTATCCGGCAGGTGCCGTTTCGACCCAAGTAGACAGATAACGTGCGATGGCCACTGCTGCTACCGGCAATCCAATTGATGCGGCTACCAACAGCATAGTTCCGACGCCGCGCAAGACCAGCAGTCCGATAGCAACGTCACCTGCACCATGCAGCTTGCGCAAGACGATTTCGCGAGCGCGGCGCTGCACCGTATCGGCCGACAGAACGTAGCTTCCAAATGCTGCAAGGGTTAGGGCGAGACCTGTTGCCAATGCGAGTAGGCTGGCCATGCGCGCATCGTCAGCATAATTGGCGGCGAGGACGCTCGACGCTGGCTGGATGGACGCAATGGCCGAGGGAAAATAACTTGGCCATAGGGACCTGATGACATTCACCACCTTTGCCGGGTCGCCATCCGTGCGCACGCTCAAGGCACTACCGCCTGTGCTCAATTGGAACGCCATCGGCGCCGGTGCTTCGCGCAATGACTGGAACCGCAGTGGTGGCGCGATCCCGATGACACGACCTGGGACCGGCTTGTTATCAAAACTTGTCGTGATGACGATTTGACCAAGTGCTGCTCGTGCGTCGGCAAAGCCGAGCTGGCGTGCTGCAAGTGCATTGAGGACCAGCGGTACGGGGTCGTCGTCACGGTCCAGGATTTGATCGAATAAGCGCCCGGCTTCTGGCTTGATGGCGTAAAGCATAAAAAAATTGCGGCTAACTTGCTTGATTTCCATCGTGGCACTGGTGCCATCCGGACGTTTCAGGTCGCGGCGCCACATGTCGTTATGACGGCCGATCGCGTCATCCGACACAGCCACGTCTTGTACCCCGTGCGCAGCCGCCAAAGCCGTCATCAGGCCGCGCGCTGGCGCGCTGTATTTGACCTGTTCAGGCATATCGACGATGAGTATGGAGGCCGGGTCGAATCCAGGCGACGCACGCATGGCGTAACTTGTCTGCCAGGCGATGGCTAAGGTCACACTGGCAAATCCAATCGCTGCGGTGAGCTGCGCCACGGTCATGCCGCGCCGCAGTCGCGCAGTCGCACGCGATTCAGTTGCCGTGCGCCCGGCCAATGATTTTGCCGAAGGGACAGACCAGGCGATCCACGCCGGCCAGGCCGCCGTCAACAGCCCGAGCCCGACGACAAGGGTACCGACCCAACCCAGGTCGCCAACCGTGAACGCGTCGTTGAGTTGGCGGTCGACCAGGGTCGAAAACAGCGGCAGTGCCAGCCATGCCAGGAGTAACCCGACAGAAGCCGCTAAGAACGTGATCAGCCATGCCTCCGCCAGCAATTCCAGCGCAATGCTCCACCCTGAGGCGCCGAGCACTTTACGCATGGCCAGTTCACGCTGGCGCCGCACTACCCGCACGGTCGCCAGGTTCACGAAATTGATCGAAGCCAGAACAAGGATGAGCACGGCGACGGCGGCAAGGCCGGCAACGACCACTGGATCGCCCCGCTGGCCGGCGCCGGCGATGAAATTACCCTTGATGCCCGTATCGAAATACGCTGCGTCTAGCCGCGCTAGCGCGATGTCCATGACTGGCCGCCGGCCCAGGCGCGCCTTGACATCGGGGGCCTGCTGATGCAATGCTGGTGCGCCATCGACCGCGTCCTGCAACTGCCGGACAAGCATCGGCACGGACGCGCCGGTTTTCACACGCACCAGGAGCTTGCCTGGCCAACCTTTGAGGCCGGTTCGCATTTCATCGCGGACATCGGCCGCAAGCGTTGAATCGGTGCCGAGTAGTGCTTCAAATGGCATGGTGGTATTCGCAGCCGGCGTACGCAGCACCGCGCCAACGCGTAACAATTTACCTTCCGCAACCAGACTGCGGCCCAGGGCTTGCTTGGTGCCAAACAAACGCATTGCGGTCAATTCGGTGACCGCGATCTGATCCGGCGCTCCCAATGCGGTGGGAAGATCGCCCCGCACTGCCCTCAGGCCCAACATCTCGACAAAACCAGGCAAGACAGTCAGGCTTTTCAGGGCATGCAGCTTGCCGTCGACGTTCACCGTCAAGCCTGCTGTCTCGGGGCGTGATGGCAGGTAGCCGGTGGCCGCAGCCACACCGGGCGCTGCCGCTGCAACAGAGCGCAGCAGCAGCGGCGCCTGGTCGTACCAGGGACCCGTGGGATCGACGTTGTCGCGTTGTTTCACGACGTAGACATGTTCCACATCGGGCACTTCGGCATTATATTGCCAGCAGTAACGCACTAAGCCGAGAATCAGTATGGCTGAAGCGATGCCGATAGCCAGGGTGACTATGGCAATGGCAGCGTAGGCGGGTTCCCGCCGCAGTGCGCGTGCGCTGTGGCGCATCGTGGTCAATAACATGTTCGCTCTCCGGTCAGGCAGGCTGCAGGGCGTCGATCAGGATACGGCCGTCCAGCAGCCGTACCGTACGAGAAGCTTGCGCGGCGTGCGTCGGCGAGTGCGTCACCATGACGATGGTCGTGCCATCTGCATTGATCTGACGCAGAATGCGCATCACCTCGTCGCCGTGTGCCGTATCAAGATTACCCGTCGGCTCATCAGCAAGCAGCAGCGCTGGATTGGCCACGAGCGCGCGCGCGATGGCTACACGCTGTTGCTGTCCGCCGGAAAGTTGCGACGGACGGTGACCGGCGCGGTGCGCCACGCCTAGTTGATCAAGCATCGCGGCGACGCGAACCTTTCGTTGCGTCGCAGGCACATCCAGGTAATCAAGTGCCAATGCCACATTTTCGGCAACCGTCAATTCTTCGATCAGATTGAAATTCTGAAAAATAAAGCCGATACGTCCGCGCCGTATTCGGTTGAGCTGTGCCTCGCTCCAGCCCGCCACATTGCGACCGTCGAACCAGCATTCGCCACCATCGGGCGTGTCCAGCAGTCCCAGCATAGCCAGCAGTGTAGACTTGCCACAGCCGGACGGCCCGGTGATCGCCACATATTCACCCGCGGCGATGGTGAGGTCAATCCGGTCAAGCGCCGTTGTCTGCACCTCGCCGCCACGATATGTTTTCGTCATGTTGACGAGCCTGAACATGCTTTCCTGTTGTGTGCGATTCAATTGCATGATTTTGTCATTTCCGTGAGAGACCTATTAGTGGGTAAGCTGAAGATGCAGCGCCGTTGCATACGGCGTGTATGACGACACGATAACGCGCTCGCCGGCGACCAAGCCGTCGAGTACTTCGATCTGCGTGCTGTTTCGCCGGCCAAAACGCACGGCCCGGCGCTCCGCTTGTACGCCGTCAGCGCGCACGACGAATACCCAGCCGCCGCCGGTGTCATTGCTGAACGCATCATTTGGAAGAAGCAAGCTAGTCCGCGCAGCACCCAGCGTGATCAGGACGTCGACGCTCTGGCCTGGGCTGAGGGTGGCCGGCTGGCCATCAACGAACGTCAACTCAACAGTGAATTTGCCGTCGCTCACTTGCGGATATATGCGGCTGACAACCACGTGCGTGGTCTGGCCATCGATCACGGCTGTCGCCGGTCGGCCGGTGGCAAGGCGACGCAAATAGTATTCGTCGAGCTGGGCCGCCAAACAAAATTGCGCGACGTCGTCGATACGTCCAAGGCGCTGTCCTGATCGGACCGTTTCCCCTACCTGCAATTTGAAATCTGCAAGGCGGCCAGCAACGGGCGCGCGCATGGCCAGTGCGTCGACGCCGGCATTGACCAACTTCAGGCCATCTTCCAGCCTGGATACCGCCTGGGCAATCTGTCCGATGGCGTCGCGCCGGGCTGCCTCTTCGCTTTTTCCAGCGGCGTCTTCGCTGGCGAGCGCGTGGCGCTGCCGCGTCAGCTGGTCGGCTACTTCTTCCAGTGCAGAACCCGACACGAAACCCTGCTTGGCCAGTGCCGCGCTCCTCGCGAATTGCTTCTCAGCCTGAGCGACTGCAAACGCGAGGTCGGCGCTGCGCCGCGCACTTTCCGCCCGGCTGGTTTCACCCGCGAGGCGCAGGTTCAACAGGTTTGAAATCTGCTGCGCATGCTCAGCTTCGCGTGCGAGCACCTCAAGCCGGCGCTGTGGATTCGACAGCCGGAACATCAATTCGCCTTGGCGTACCAGCGCGCCATCGCGCACCATCACCTCTTCGGCCCGGCCATTTTCCACCACATCCAGCACGACCGAGTGCAGCGGCTGGGCCGTTGCACGCGCGGCCACGTCGTCGCGCAGGATGCCGCGCTCGACGACAGCGATGCGCACGCTGGCAGCGGGCACCTGCAGTCCGCTGGGCCAGAGCCACCACGCCAGTGCAGCCAGTCCAATCAAGATGAGCAAAATCGCTATTGCCATGCCCCAATGCCGGCCGCGCTGTCGTAGAACCGGTTGGTCCATAGCCGCCCCCGTAGGGCGTGATGCATTTGTGCTGTGGTCTTTTATCATGTTTTTTATTGTAGCAACATCCGTGCCACGCGATTTCGGAGCAATCGACCGACATTTTTTTCACTTTCCCGCTCATTCGTCCGCAAACGCACATGCAAACTGTCCACTTCCGGACACTTTGGGCAAAGTGATATCGCGCTGTGGAATCATGCAAAGCATGCTGATAAACTCGAGTTTTGTTAATTCTTTTATTTCCAATGTCCGGCAAGCACGCAAATGTACTGATCCTCGACGACGATGCAGACGTGGCGCTGGCAGCGTGCATGCTGCTGCGCCGGCACGTCGCGCAGGTCGCAACACTTGACCATCCTGCACAGTTACCCACATGGCTCGCATGCAATCGTCCTGACGTTGTTCTCCTCGATTTGAATTTTTCGGCGGGACGGACGGATGGTGGCGAAGGTATGCAAGTTTTGGCGCAATTGAGGGCGCTGCCCAACCCACCCGATATCATCGCGATGACCGCGTACGCTGATGTTCCTCTAGCCGTTGCGGCGATGCAGGGCGGAGTAAGCGATTTTCTGACAAAGCCGTGGGATAACGTGCGCCTAGTGCATGCTGTCGAGGCAGCCTTTGCGCGACAGGCCTTGCGTCAGCCTATTCATGCTAAAGCATCTGACGCGGCGCCAGCCGACGCCGATGGATTGCTCGGAAACTCGGCTGCGATGACTGCCTTGCGTGACATGATCGCCAGTGTGGGGCCCACCGAGGCAAACGTCATGATCCTGGGAGAAAACGGCGTTGGCAAGGAACTGGTGGCGCGCGCCGTTCACCGGGCTTCACACCGGGCATCCCGGCAGTTTCTGGCAGTGGATATGGGGAGCCTGCCAGAGGCAACGCTGGAAAGCGAATTGTTCGGACACCGGCGCGGCGCGTTCACCGATGCACGCAATGACCGCGCGGGACGCTTCCAGGCAGCGTGCGGCGGCACATTGTTTCTTGACGAAGTCAGCAATATGCCCTTGACAGCACAAGCAAAGCTGCTAACAGCGCTCGAACGACGCCAGGTGACGCCCTTGGGCGCGGACACTCCCGAGGGCGTTGACGTGCGCGTCATTAGTGCCACCAATCTCGAAGAAGACCGGCTGCACGACGTTGCGCTTTTTCGCACAGACCTTCTGTTTCGCCTAAATACTATCGTCCTGCGCGTCCCGCCCTTACGCGAGCGCGCTGGCGACATTCCGGACTTGCTGCGCCATTATTTGGCCCACTACGAGCAGCAATATCGCAAACCCGCGCGCGCCATAGCAGCGACCGCATTCGATGTACTGTGCTCAAATGCATGGCCAGGCAATGTTCGCTCCCTGCGCCATGCCTGTGAACGCGCTGTCATCCTAGGTCGGGAAAATGTCTATACCATCGCTGACTTTGGTATTTCAGCGAAGACAGCTGTGCCTGCGTTATCGTCCCCGCTCACCATCGATGTCCCACGTGAACTGGGTACACTCGAACGTGCCGCCATCGCCGCGGCGCTGCTGGAAGTTAAGGGAAATATCAGCAAGGCTGCCAAGACGCTGGGCGTAAGCCGGGCAGCGCTGTATCGCAAGCTGGACAAACATGGGTTATAGGCAGGCTCGCGTCGCCCTCGGCGGGACACTGCTTGTTGCGGCTGGGTGGGTAGGTGGTGCGCTAAATGAGAGCGTTGATGGCCTGGGAGCTCGCGCCGCCGTTTTGCTCATCCTGACAGTGCTGCTCGCCGCAGCGCTGATTTGGCATTCAATCGTACACGTTACGGCAATGACGCCAGAGAGACCGTTTCAACTCACGACTTTGCACGCGCCTGAGCCTCTCCGTCTGCTATTGCTTGAAGCACGGCTTGAACATGCGCCGGTCCCTCTGTTCAACATGATGCCGACCAGGATGGAACCATTGAATGCAAGCGCGCGGCGCCTACTGGCGCCTGGACGTGTCACTGACACGGTTTCCCTGAATACGGCTTTAGCCGGCCTTCCCGTTGGCACGCGGACGCTGGTTCAGTTCGACAGTGAGCATGGCACTGAACGTGCCCTGGCCGTCCGCAATGCTTTGACCGTCAATGGTGCGCCGCAATCCCTCGTTGCACTGCTGCCGCTGGAGGACGAACTTTCCGCTGAAGCCATGCAAGCCTGGCGCAAGCTCGTGCATGTATTGACCCATGAGATCATGAATTCACTGACCCCAGTGGCGTCCCTTTCGCAAACGTCGCGCACGCTGCTCGCTGAGGCAGCAGGCTCTCTTGCTCCCGACGTGGCCGCAGACCTTGACGTCGCGCTAGACGCAATAAGCCGTCGCGCTGAAAGTCTGAGTCATTTCGTCAGCCATTACCGCGTGTTGGCCAGCCTGCCTACGCCACTGCCTCAACAATTCCAAATCAAGGACTTGTTTGCACGTTTATCGGCTTTGGTGGCACCGAGCTGGCAGGCCCGCGGAGGAAGCGCGACGTTCGTCGTCGCATCAAGCACGCTGGCATTACGGGCGGACTCTGGCCAGATCGAACAAGCTCTGGTTAACCTGCTGCAGAATGCGTTGGAAGCAACCACCGCGAGTCTGGTGCCGCAAGTGGCCGTCGATGCGCGCCTCACGACAGGTGGCCGGTTGCGCATCGATGTGCGTGACAATGGACATGGCATTGCCGATGGGGTAGCGGCGGAAATGTTTACGCCATTTTTCTCGACCAAAAAACAGGGAAGCGGTATCGGCCTTGCAATGGTGCGGCAGCTAATTCAGTTGAACGGCGGAACTGTGCGCTACGCCCGCCCGGTCAACGATGGCGCTCACTTCATCATCACATTCTAGGTCACGGCATCTTGAATCGCCACCTGTAGCTTAGATCCATAGTTTTGAAAGATGAAAAGCCGATGGATCGTGTGAGTGGCCTGAGTGTCTTGCCAAGCGCTTGGTGTACGATCTCATAGCTGCCTGATCCAACGACGAGATCGGATCTGTCCTACCCCTGGCGATCCCTTGGCACGTTGCAAGACAGTGCCGCCAATCCATAAGCGAGAAAGATAATCATGTTGGATAAGCAATGGTGGCATAACGCCGTCGTGTATCAGATCTACCCACGTAGTTTTCAAGACAGCAATCACGATGGGGTCGGTGATCTGGCCGGCATCATCGGCAGACTGGACTACCTGCAACATCTGGGAATCAACCTGATCTGGCTGTCGCCGGTGTACAGGTCGCCGATGGACGATAACGGCTATGACATCTCCGACTATCAGGATATCGCCGCTGAATTCGGCACATTGGCCGAGATGGAGCAGTTGATCGCAGGAGCGGCCAAGCGCGACATCCGTATCCTGATGGATCTTGTGGTCAACCACACCTCTGACGAGCATGCTTGGTTCGTCGAGGCGAAGAAATCCAAGGATAGCCCCTACCGTGACTACTACATCTGGCGCAATGCAGGCGCCGATGGCTCACCGCCCGACCAGCAACGTTCGTATTTTGGCGGGAGTGCATGGGAATACGATGCCGCCAGCGGTGAATATTACTTCCATCTGTTCTCGAAACGACAGCCGGACCTGAACTGGGAAAATCCCCAGGTGCAGGAAGAGGTGCATCGCATGATGAACTGGTGGTTGGACAAGGGCATCGGCGGCTTCCGCATGGATGTGATTGATCTCATCGGCAAACAGGTCGACCAGCAGATTATCGCCAACGGCGCACAACTGCACCCGCTGCTGCAGCAAATGCACCAAGCGACCCTGGCCGCACGCGATGTAGTGACGGTGGGCGAGACGTGGAGCGCCACCCCGGAGATCGCCAAGCTGTATTCCAACCCGGCGCGTCAGGAGCTGTCGATGGTCTTCCAGTTTGAGCACATCACCATGACCCACGATGCCAAGGAGGGGAAATGGAAGCCGCGGCCGTTCGATCTAATCGAATTCAAGCAGATCATCAGTAAGTGGCAGACCGAGCTGGCCGATGCCGGCTGGAATTCACTGTTCTGGAATAACCACGACCTGCCGCGCGCCGTATCCAAATACGGCGATCCCGGCCGCTATCGGGTCGAGTCGGCCAAGATGCTGGCCACCGCGCTACATTTTCTCAAGGGCACCCCTTACGTCTATCAAGGCGAGGAAATAGGCATGACCAATGTCCGTTTCGATTCCATCGACGACTATCGCGACATCGAATCGCTCAACCTCTACCACGAACGCATGGCCGCCGGCGTGTCACCGGAGACGATGATGGCCGGCATCCACGCCAACGGACGGGACAATGCACGCACCCCCATGCAGTGGAACAGCACACACAACGCCGGCTTCAGTACTGGCACGCCATGGCTAAAGCTGAATCCAAACTACCCCGAGATCAACGTCGCGGCCGCGCTGGAACAACCCGATTCGGTCTTCTTCCACTACCAGAAGCTGATCGAACTGCGTAAGGACTGGGACGTCATGGTTTACGGAAAATACCAGCCGTTGCTGGAGCAGCACCCGCAGGTATTCGCCTACCGGCGCAGCTTGGGAAGCCAACAGGTCGTTGTCGTCAACAACTTCTCCAGCGAACACGTCGAACTGGATCTGCCGGCGATGCTGCACGGCATTGCCGGGCAAGGCTTGATCAGCAACTATGTCCAGCGTGACAGCTTGACCGGCCACCTCAGCCTGCAGCCATACGAATCGTTTGCGATCGCGTATGAGTGTGAGGCGGGGCGCGGGTAAAACGTTGCTGTGCAATCACATCGAGTCGCGCGATCGCCTGGGTAAATGGCGCTGGGTGGTCGAACGCACACTGGGCTGGCTGCACCACTTCCGCCGATTACGCATCCGCTACGAACGCCGTGCCAATATCCACCGGGCGTTTCTCTCGCTTGCTGGCATACTCATCTGCTGGCGATATATTCGAAGATGTTCTTAGGCCTTGTTAGTCTATCTTGTCTTGGCATCGATATTGGTTAATGAGACTGAACCGAGTAAAGTATGGTATACAGCGGTGAGCCACATTCCAATTTTTTTATTTGGTAACTTGCCATCGTCGTAGTTTGGAGCAATATGAAGCATCCATATCCACCGTATTCTGCCATTGAGCTTGCGCTGAACGAAGTTATTCTAGCTGCTCGCTTGAAAGGGGTGAGCTTCAGGAATACTGAATTGATTACTACGTCAGAGGAATGGGATAGAGAACTGGTGGTTTTATTTTTTTATCAAAATGACACTGATGTGCAATGGAATCAAGAAAACGGCATTAATGAATGGTTGCAGCGAAAATTCGTTCATGAACTGAATGCCACCAAAGTCCGCTATGGTTTTTCTGAATTTCCAGAGATCATTTTCATGTTTGACTCCGAAGAGAATGTTAAGACTAATTTTCAAGGGGATTATTTTTTACGGCTAAGGTAGTGTCTCGTGACCACCGTTTAATTCGCAATCCAGTTGCTGACACTCATTTTGGAAGGGGTGAATTGCCACCCGTCGCTTAAACTCTCCTGATCCATAGTTCCCAGAAGATGAAAGATCAATGGATCGTGTTAGGTGGCTAGGTGTCTTGCCAACCGCCTGGCGCGCGAAATCGTCACTGCCTGATCCAACGACGAGATCGGGAATGACCTGCCCCCTACCCAACAGAGGATCCCCACCGCGTACTAGCAAAAGCTACTTGCGCTTCGGTGGATTCCACCATGAACTCTTCCGTGGCTAAACCTCTTGCAACGTTAATCTCGGGTTTCGCGTGTCGCGGTGCAATCGATTCGAATTCTCTTTCGCATAATTTCTACTTTGCAACGATGCATTTACGTTAAAGTGTTGCGTTGAACGATTGAGTCCGCAGCCAATAGCGGACAGAGAAAAACAAAGAAGATTAGGATCTTCAGAGGAGGGTAAGTGACGTCCAGGAACCAGACATATTTTGACGCTGTTTTGAAAGCCGCAATTGCAGAAGTGAAATCGAAAAAAATCTCGGTGTTCACGTTCGCGTTTTACCATGACCACGAGTCGGGTGCCGTTTCGGTTTGCGTTGACACGGAAGAAAATTCTGCAAGAATTGTTCACTCAATGAACAGGTACAACTTGCGCCATTTTCAGAAGGCTGTCGCCGCCGGCAATCTTCAACAAGCAAGCTTATGGCAGGCTAACTTAGGTCGAAGTCTGTCATTAGGGGATTTTTTTATGGTCAACGTGGCCCGCGCTGACATTGAAGAGTTGGTGATTGATAAGCAGTTCCATCTTTCGATGGTACAGGCGCTAGTTCATGTCCAAGATGAAATCGCAACGCTGTCGTCAAATCCAGAGCTGCTTTTGCTTGCCTGTTCTAGCGAGAATAGTGAGGTTGGGTATGTCTGGTCTCTTCCCGAATAGGGGCACTCGGGAGTCGCAATTCGGCCAGGAGCGGCCATTGCGATAGGCCGAGATTACCACCACACCCAAGAAAGGATTTAGATGGCTGCTGACGTAGCTTTCGTCGAAGGACCACTCAAGTTCCAGCTTTGGTTTGCAGAATTAGACCCGATAGATCTTGGCGTCCAGATCCGGCTTGAAGTTGAGTATTCAAGTGGAAGTCAAAGTTTCAACTGGACTGCCGAGCACCTGTGGTTTGAGTATAACGCCCTTGGTCAATTCGAAAGTGAACTCCGTGACGGCAGCGACGTGGGACTGCATGACATGAGCGAGTACCCAATACTTCACTTCGAACGGTATTCATCTCAGGAGTATCTAACGATCAATCCTCGTTCGGAAAGGCAGTCACAAGATGGCGACAGCATCGCAATTCGTCTGAAGATCAATGCCGGGTCAATGCTTGCGCTGCATTCAGCGCTCAACAAGTTTGGTAAATGGTGGTGACGCGATTACGTCCGTTTAGGGCGTAAGCGGTCGGTGGCCTAGGTCTAGGGAATCGCGCAAATTGTGTCATACTTTATTATTGCAAACTATGATCTTCGGAAACTGCGGCGAGCAGTTGTGTCAAGCTTTACCGGACACGTCGCGTGTCAAAATCGGCCCGCATCTTCGCTGCCAGTAAATTGAAGCCGGTACCGAAGGAAACATGCAGAGCGCTCGATTCCCGGATGAAAAGGTTTACTCTCCGGACTTATGTATTCGTCGCATTGTCCGTTGTCCGGCATCGTCCAGGCTTGTCCGAAGCGGATTTTTCATACTTTTTTCATACCAAACAAAAAAGGCCTACACTTGATCAGTGTAAGCCTTTGATATCAAACGAATTCTTGGTGGGAAGTGCAAGTTTCGAACTTGCGACCCCTGCAGTGTGAATGACGAAAACGTGCACCTGCTTGGATGTCACTGGACTATTCCTTCATAGGAGAAAGCATCATCTTGATCTGCTAACGGCCGCCGAAATGTGCTACTATTTCCCGTACTTTTCCCGTACATTGAGCACTGATTCTACGGTTGAACACATACAACATTCTTGCACGTTACGGAGGATGGCATGCCCAACAAAATCGATACAGTTACAGCGCGCAACAAGCTGAAAACCCGGCGTGAACCGTATTGGCACAGAATCAGCAAAGGCTTCTATGTCGGGTTTCGCAAAATGTCAGATAGCTCAAGCGGAACGTGGCTGCTTCGACATCGTGATGAGACAGGAAATGAAGTCGAAAGTAGCCTAGGCACGTTAGATGAATATATGCATCATGAACGTTTTGACAGGGCTGTCGCAGCCGCACGTGAATGGTTTTCTCGCGCGGCCACAGGCGACGCTGGTGCCATTCACCAACCGACAACTGTATTGGATGCCTGTAACGCGTATGTGAAGCGGATCCAGGAGCTGAAGGGTACCAAGCCAGCACAAGACCTCGCCGCACGGTATCGCCGATGGATCACGCAGGATCCTATACACAAGATAGAACTGATGAAATTGACCCGGGACCACATGAACGACTTTCGTCGTCGCATGGTAGCTAAACCCGTCACCATTAACAAGGCTGGTGATGTCCGCGAACGTTCAAAGGACAGCGTCAACCGCGACCTTGCGGCGGTACGTGCAGCCCTCAATTGTGCGTTCGCTAACGGCAAGGTCAATTCGAACTTCTCCTGGAGCGAAACGCTGAAGGCATTCAAGAACGTCGCCAAACGAAGGGATTTATATCTGGATCGCGAGCAGCGGCGAAATCTCATCAGACATGCGCCAGACGATCTCGCAGCATTCCTGCGGGGATTATCCATGCTGCCACTTCGTCCGGGGGCCCTTGCTGCCCTCACCGTGGCGGATTTTGACCAGCGCCTAAGCGTACTGAAAATTGGCAAAGACAAGGGCGGCAAGGACAGAAAAATTAAACTCCCCCCGGAAATTGCTCAGCTATTCGAGATGGCCGCCGCAAACAAAACAGCAACCGCGCCCCTTCTGGCACGTGCCGACGGACAAGCCTGGAACAAGGACTCCTGGAAAGATCCCGTCAAAAACGCAGCAAAAAACGCAGCTCTGCCGGCAGAAACAAGTGCATATACATTGCGTCACAGTGTTATCAGCGATCTTGTCCATGGGGGGCTGGATCTTCTAACCGTTGCGCAAATTAGCGGCACGTCAGTCGCAATGATCGAGAAGCATTATGGTCATTTACGTAGTGAGGTCGCGGCTGTCGCCTTGGCCAAACTCGTTTTATAGTTACTACTTGCCACGGCCCTCACGCTCAGTGCAACATCGTCTGTGGGTCTTTTGAATTAAAGGATTTGCCGAAGGCTGTGGAGTCGACGGTGTCCGTAGAACATGCCTATGAAAAGCGACGCATACTTCGGCGCCCCCCTGCCTCCCCCCTATAAGTACTGGATTTAGAGGTCGCTAAGCAATGGCAAGTGAAAACACTTCGACAATTTGGAAAATATTTCATCAGCATCAAGTCCGCCTCCTAAGGACTGCCTGATCTTTACAATGCAAGTTTCGAATTAGAAATAAAGTGACCATCGATCACAATAGCTTGCAAGAGCGCAGGATAAAAATGGGTAACTTCCGGCATATTTTTCGCTAAAGCGATCTGACGCCATCTTCCTTTGCCCCAAGTTTTACCGAAAGTATCACAAGCATATGAAGCTAAAAAAAATAAAGCAACATAGGTTTCTTTTGCAACGGCTAGCATGCCCATTTCAGCCATCGACTGCTCATGTTTCTGGTCAGAATTAGTGCGATTCCGAAAATCTCACAGACTTGAGCATCGGCGAAACTGCAACAGAGCTTGATCCGAATATTTCCCACTCAATTGTAAATAACAGAATTTATACCCTATCAACCAATAAGTTACAAAAAAAACTAACAATGCAGCACCACGAAAAATACAATACAACAAAAAATCTTCGATTCAATAGAGGTTTCTCAGGTCAGCCTCACTTGGCTCCCATCGTCCAGCCACGATTGCCGTGCACTCTGCGATGAGCACCTTAAGTACGGACACGATCTTCCTGGTATCGTACCTGTCGGCCTCCAGAGCGCCAGCCGTCAGCCTCAAGAATTCTTTGCCGTAGTTTTCTTTGTTTTCCAAAGCTCCTTGGTAAGCACCTAAATTTTTCTTATAGACGGTCCAAAGCACACGTGCTGGCGTATGGCTACCAACGCTCAGATCAAGATAGCACTCAATGGCAGCGGCCCGCCGGTTGATGTCGGAGATATGAAGCCCTTCAGGTCCTTGCGAAGGAAACCCACAAAAATCTTCAAGCTCCGGAAGCATAACTCCTCGCATATTGGACGGCAGCTTGAGTGCCGATAGGCGTTGGTGCGCATCCAGCCCTTCAGCGTCATTGTCGAACACAAAGACGATTTGATTTTGAACGTCGATCTTAGCAAGCCCTTCGGCGAACTTCACCAGGTTGCCCGTGCCTGCAAACGGATGGCTCTCACTGACATCTATAAAGCGAAAGAAATCAGCGATCCCTGGCCGAAGTAGCGCAAGAGCATGCCTTAAAATATAGACGTCCGAGCTGCCTTCCGTTGCAATTAGAAATGTTTCGGCACGCCTCGCATGAGGTGTGAACTCCTGTTCTGTCGCCCATCCGGCTTCCACCAGCGGTCCATATTGCCAGACTACCGGCGCATCAGCATTCATGGGAGCCTCCGCCAGGAGACGTAGTACTGAGTATGGGTGGAGAAAACCAACCAGTTCGATGAAGAATCCCCGTTCGGAGTAAGCTTGGCAATCATAGTCCCTATAGCAAGGGATTCGATCAAGCCGCATCGCGGCGAACCGGCCTCTGATCCTGACCTCTCTACCGTTATCGATGTCCCAAACGAAAGTACCGTCAAGGCCGCCTAGCGGATGAGCAACAACAAACTCACAGAGCTCTTCAAAGCTCATTAGCTCAAGCTCAGCTTCGTCACCATCATCCTTTAGATGTTCTCGCGCTTCAAGCCATCCTTGCGCGAGGGCATCGTATTCGCGGCGGACGCGTCCAAGATCAAAGCCGAGCAGTTCGAGGCGAGGGACGACATGTCCTAGCGGCCGGCTGAATGCCATCTCAGACGCCCCAGTGTTCTCCCCCTGCTCCTGATCCGTGTTATCGTTGAGCTGATCAGACTTCAGGGCAATTCGATCTTGCTCTTGAAAAATTGAGCCATGATCGATGCCACGATGGTTCTTACTATACGTTACCGACACTCCCGCTACATCCAGCGTAATTTCAGTTCCCAAGATCCCTCTCCTTCCGTGAAGCTCGACCAACACTTGACCGATCACCACCTGATGTTCAGACACAGTTACAATACAATGATAATCTGACTAGGAAGAATTCGATGGAACAACACGACGATTTACTAAATTTTGCTGACGACGCTGACGACGAGTTAGACAAACGAGAGCAACCAGATTTTTTCGCCCAGGCTGTGCTCTATGGCACTGATTGGACGGTAAAGACCATACTTCAACAAATCGAGGACGGAAACATCGACCTGTCCCCGGACTTTCAACGGCGAGACGCATGGTCGTCAAAGAACAAAAGCAGATTTATTGAGTCCGTCGCTCTTCAAATTCCTATTCCGCAAATTGTACTTGCTGAAAGAAGAGAGCAACGAGGCACCTATATTGTTTTGGACGGAAAACAACGTTTGATTACGCTTGCACAGTTTGCAGCCGAATTGGAGCCTACGCATCCAGTACTCGCTATGTCAAAAGAAGTGCCACCACTACGCCTAAATGGCATAAAAATATTAGATCAACTAAATGGAAAATCATACTCTGATATATGTAAGGATCCCGCACTTTCGCTAATTAAAACACAATTTGACAATCACACTATTCGAAGTGCCCTGATCCGCAATTGGCCTGACGAAGATTATCTTTATGAGGTGTTTATTCGCCTAAATACAGGTAGCGCAAAGCTCTCTCCGCAAGAATTGAGGCAAGCGATGAAACCAGGTAAATTTACAGAATTCTTAAGTGAAAAATCATCGGAAATTGAAATTTTGCAGAAAATCCTTAACCTGGATGGCCCCGATTTCCGTATGCGTGATATTGATCTACTGTTGCGGATGATCGCCTACTCACACCGTTTGTCAGCGTACCGAGGAAATCTGAAAGAATTTCTTGACACTACCCATGACACCCTGAATCAGCAGTGGTCTACGCTTGCCCCTACTATCGTTAAGCTTACTGATGATATTGCAGCTGCGCTTACTTATCTGGCCAAGAACTTCAACTCTCCTCTAATGGTTGGACGTAGGGTGAAGAACGGCGACTGCGAGTCCACAATTAATAGGGCATTATTGGATGTCCAGTTGGCGTCGGTCTTGTCACAAAAAAATCAGCAGCTTTATGATGAAAAAGGATTGAATCTCACCGACATCACATACGATTTGTGTATGAACAATCCAGAGTTCGTCGCGGCGATTTCCAGCACCACAAAATCGATTACTGCAGTCCGCACTCGATATTCGATTTGGCGAACTGCAATTGAATCCAAGGTCGGAAAAATTGAAATGGCGGAGCTGCCGTAATGCCGGCAACTTCCATCCATTTCAATAATCTTGTTGCCTCCCATGGAATTTTGGTTTCAACCTATCTTCCAAACGTTGCAACTGTTGGAATACCTACCGCACAAGAACAGGAGATGACACGCGCATTTATAACACTTGCACACGCCGAAATCGAGTTCTATTTTGAATCGATTTGCGAAGAAATTCTTCGGTTCACCGAGTCCGAGTTTAGCGCGGGACGCGTCACGACAGCCGCGCTCGGATTGATTACGTTCTCAGGCTTACCAACAATGTCTGCTGGGGACAGAGTCGTCCCTGACAAGAAGGGTTCATTTCGCAAAATAGCGGAGCGATTCCATATCGCCGCGAATAATTACAGAAAAGGACTTTCGGACAGCCACGGAATTCGACAAAAGTATCTTGCACCTTTACTCACTCCATTGGGAGTAACTCAAGAAAATATCGATCCGAATTGGATTATTTTAATCGACGCTTTCGCAGGAAAACGAGGTGCAATTGCACACAAGTCGATGAATCACGTCGAGGCGCAATCGAAGAACATTAATCCTGTAGACGAGGCTGATAGGGTCAATCGATTGATATTCGATGATCCAAAATTGAAAGGAGTAGGTTCGATATCATCAATAGAGAGCTTCGACAGTTGGGCTATCAATTACATTGCCGCATCTAACAATCAAATATTGGTCGGTCATCAGCGTTACAATGGATTGATTAAGCGCATGCTTTGGCGCCTAATCGAGGTCATGGATCGTTGGTGATAGGACTGGTAGAGATCGGCACAGTCCACGGCCCTCCTCCTGCCCCGAGGTACCAAAGCCGTGCTAGCCCGATGCTCTCGACGTTTCATGCCGAATGTGAACTTGCAAGTACTTGGCCTGGCCGAGAACGGATATCCGCTCATTCGGCAAATAGAGGGCGATTGGACTGAAGGTACTGATCGGGCAACAGCGCAAACTCCCCCCTGGGAACGCACCTCCATCCGGCGATAGATATCGGTAAGTTCTCCACAATCAATCTCACGGAATTAAATACCATCAGATAACTCAGCCGGGGTAATCCCCCGCCAAAAGATCGAGTTTAAAAGTAGAATTTTTCCAAACTCAGATTTTTGAAAGTTCTACATGAAGACGTCCCGTTTTACCGATAGCCAGATCATCGCCATCCTCAAGCAAGCCGAGGGCGGCTCGCCCGTCCCTGAGCTGTACCGCGAACATGGTATCAGCAATGCCACGTTCTAGGCGCTCCAAGTTCGGCGGCATGGACGCCTCGCTGATGGCCCGCATGAAGGAGTTGGAGGACGAAAACCGGCGCCTGAAGAAGATGTATGCCGAGGAACGCTTGAAAGCCGAGATCGTCGCGGAGGCCCTGACAAAGAAGTGGTAACGCCATCTCAGCGGCGGGAGATGGCGCAATGGGCCGTGGCCCAGCGTTCAGCCACAATTGGACTGGCCTGCCAGGCGTTCGGCATCAGCCAGACCTGCTATCGCTATCGCGCCAAGCTCGATGCCGAGAACGCCCTGGTGGCCGACTGGCTGGTGCGCCTGACCAATAACCAGCGCAACTGGGCCTTCGGTCTGTGCTTCCCGTATTTGCGCAACGTGAAGGGTTTTAAATGGAACCACAAGCGCGTCTACCGGATCTATCGCGAGCTGGAACTGAGCCTGCGGATCAAGCCGCGACATCGCCTGGTGCGCGAAAAACCGCTGCCGCTGGCCGTGCCTACACAGATCAATGACACCTGCTCGATGGACTTCATGCATGACCAACTGGCCGACGGCAGAAGCATCCGATTGTTCAATGTGATCGACGATTACAACCGTGAGGGGCTCGGCATCGAGATTGATTTTTCATTGCCGTCTGAACGGGTCATCCGGTCCCTCGACAGGATCATCGAATGGCGTGGTAAACCCCAGGTCATTCGCTGCGATAACGGCCCGGAGTACATCAGCGCTGTGACGCTGGCCTGGGCCGCCAAGCGCGGCATTCGCATCGACTTCATCCAGCCTGGTCAGCCGCAGCAGAATGCTTATTTCGAGCGCTATAACCGCACGGTGCGCTACGACTGGTTGGCCCGTCACGTGTTTGAAACGCTCGAGGATATCCAGGATTTTGCAACCTGCTGGATGTGGACTTACAATCACGACCGGCGCAACATGGCACTTGGCGGCATTACACCAAAACAGAAGCTTGCCTTAGCCGCTTAACCTCTACTTTTAGCACGATCTAAAAATGGGGAGATTACCAAACGTCCTACCTGTGAACCTGTGTGCGCGACTAACTGTCCGCCGGCGACGCAACACCAGCGTCGGTCTGGTTTACCGACATTCCCGACCGCGAAGGCATCGACAAGTATTGTCATCACCGCCGCCACTTCGTTTTGTGAGATTTCACGCATTGCCAAATGAGCAATGTTCCGTCATTTGTGGTTGCCGACTAGTTCAGCTAAAACCGCCAATAGTAGGAAGTGGCCTATGTGCGGCCGAACACGATCATGATTAGGAAAAGACGGCCCGCTCCTACCGTCTGATTACCCCACCCCCAATTGATATAGGGAAAGGGAGGGCGCTTGTGTGTGGGCTGCCAACAGCCATTAAGGATAAAGCGGAGCGCCTACCCTAATATACCTCACGACTACGTTTGGAGTCCAGCTCTTTCCAAAGATCAAATTTGTTACCCCAGGCGGTGAACCAGTGATCGTTGGAGGCCTGAACAGACGCGAGCCCTGCAGAGTCCAGTCCGAAAATTTGCCCGATGTTTTCCTTTGTGACGTTACTGATGTACGGGCAGACCACGAGATCTAACAACATAATTAATGTCTCGGCGTCATCGGGACAATGGGCCTTCATATATTCGAGTTTGGCGACAATGTGTGCCTCCGCGAAAACCTTCAAATTCGCATAGCGAACTTTGTCTTTTATGTAGGACAGCAGGATCGTGATCGAAAAGTGGCTCATGAAGCCCGCTGGACGAAAATAGTGCCCAGTACACTCTTCCTCCTTAATTAGAAAGTGCTGGAGTAACACGGAAACCGGTAGCCAATATTCCCGTCCGATCTGTGACAAAGAGATAAGCAAGTAGAGGCTCTCGATCTCGCGATGAACGCTCATCGTGCTTTTTTCGAGCTGCTGCATAACATTATCGTGGATGTATTTGAACAGCAGATGCTTTAGCTCGTAGGGCATGCACTGCGCTTGCAAAAAGTCTACGGAGGTCGCAATCATCCGGCAAAGCCGGATTGTATGATTGACCTTTGGGCTAGCAGAGTATGCGAAAAAAGCAAACTCCATGATCGAGAGCAGTGCATTGGAGAGACGCTTACGGTCGCGATCTAACTTATCGCTCGCGAGATAGGATTTGAGGAGCCTCTCGAGCTTGTTTTCAAATATTGCAAATGTGTAATTTAGCAGATCGCCATAGGTGACATTCGCCTCTTTAATGGCGGACTTGTACCTGACAATCAGATGGTTCGCGTTGATGGCGCAGACCAGGGACCGCTGCGGGGGCGTGGAGGCATCTTCCTCACACAACGGATCAACCTCGTCATTCAATAGCGTCGAGATACGCTCTTTGGCAATCGTAATTTCGGTGATGATCGGCTTTTGATAGTATTTGATCTTCGCTGTGTTTATACTCAGTTTCTTTGATTTGAGAATCTCCTGGAGTGTCTCGAAAATTCTTAGTTGCGTGGACTCCTTGTTGTAAAAAACGAAGAAATCATCCACGTAACGGAAGATTTCATAATCGACCTTGTGGGTCAAATTCTCTCGTTCGCTCAGTTTATTGATTAGCTCCACGTCGACCGACTGCAAAATGATCTCGGCAAAAATTCGAGAAAACTCCGGGCCAATGACGATGCCGTTAGTTTCTTTCTGATTCAAGTTTTGCATGAGGGCATCGAATCGGCCTCCAAACGTGGCTTTCGATTCCTCCAGGCTAAATTTTGTCTGATCCTTGCCTAGGACGGCCCAAGGCAGTGAATGGGTGTAGATGCTATCGAAACACTTGCTTACATCGAGCTGGACCATTGCATCGTATTTCTTCTCACTGCGGTGGTATTTGTGAGATTCAAAAAAACGATGGATGTTGCGGTATTTTTTATAGACAAAAAAGGAACCGAGCTGCTCGTACTCTCGGTCTTCCTCTTCTACACCGGCAGCGGCGTCCACACGCTCTTCATGCAGCTTATCCTTGAAATAAGCGTAGCAAGACACTGATGCCGGGCGGCGAATCGAAAACTTACTAACAGACGTGTGGTACAGGATCAGCGCGCTGTGCGTTGAATAGAAACTCGCCACAGCCACCTGATTACGAGGATGTACCACGCTTAGCGTGCGTCCATCAAGATTATGAGCGACACGGAAATTGAAAGGAATAGTCGCCATACGGCACTTGCCGATAGGCACAGATCGACGCGTTTTTTGCTTGCCCCATTCCGTCACAACTTTTATTGTAATCACCGCATTAGAGGAAATTCCAAACAGTAGTCGCATCGTTAAATCGAGGTTGGCCACATCGGAAATCCAACATAACTGACCATTTTCAATCTCGATGCTGTTATTTCTCAAAAAGAGATAAAAGCCCCGGTTGGAGAATGTAGGAGGCACTTCAAATGGCAGCATGTCCGTCAGTATGGACCGTTGCTTCCTATGCGTGAGTGAGATGCGCCGATTAGCCATGTTTCCAGATCCTCACGATCACTTGTAGCTCTTTCGTACTGAAATTATGGTACCGACGTTGTTCGAAGCCTGTAGTGAATTTAAGATTTTTCAACTGCTTTTGTAAGCTGGTCCGTTTGAGTTCCGTGATGCGGACCTTGAGCCGCTTATCTAGCAACTCGAAGCTCGACAACTCCGTCGCTATCGAATTATTGAAGTAAATTCCAGTGGCCGCAGATGATTTGCTGTTGGAAAGGCGCGTGTTACCGGTCAGGAACTTAATACGCGCAACCAGCTTTCTAAATGCACTCTTCGGATTTACAGGATTTTCCCGCCAATAATCCGCGAATGCAGCATTCATCCGCGCGCGATATTTCGCCACCTTCGCGGCGCTAGGGCTGATTTCAAACTTTTCTTTTTTGAGTAGGAACCGATAACCCAAGTATTCAAATTTCTTGGGATCGACATTAGCCAGCTCAAACTCTGACGTTTTACCTGCGTTATGGGTAAGCCCATTCTTCTCAAAAATCGCAATGATCAGGTCTTTGAACGAGCCAAGGTTCTTGCCTGTTGGTGGCCTTACAAACATGGCCACAATATCATCGACAAACCGACAATATAGAACCAAACCAGGGATGGCTCTGATCGCCTCGTCAACTGGTCTCAGATACAGCTCGGCTAGATATGCACTGATGCCGACACCCCGGGGAACGCCGGTCGAGGTAGCAGAGATCGCGCCGTATGAGTCCAGTACTTGTTTGATGTATTTCTTTGTCGCGGCGCTCAATAGTTGGTCACGATCCAACTTTTCCACCAGACGCTTGCGGTCAATACTCTCATAAAACGTCGAAATATCGGTGCGGACCAGTTCAAACGGAAATTTACTGCCGAGCATATCACGAAGCTGGCAGACTAAATCGTGACGGTTAGCCTGTTTGACTCCATAGATTCGATGGACATTAAGCTGGAGTTGCTTTATGACGAAAAAGGTCTCTGGCTCGGCGTCGATGCAGAAAACCGGCTTTCCCTTCGGCCCGATTTTTTCAGTAAGGACGATCTTAAAACTTGACTTCAGCACCTTTTGGCTGACGTTATCCATTAAGGCATCGACTTCGGTTGACTTGTCGGCTTTTAGGTCATCCAATTCGACCTTCAGCGCAAGTAACTTAGCCTTGAAATCATCGGCCGTCAGTGTGGCCTCTATTTTCCGTAAATCACGAATGTCCTGCACCTTGTTACGCACAGCTAGAATGAACGGCGCGAGCGTCGGGAAATAGCGAGTTGCTAAGTCGACTCCCTTACGGTTTTCGGCATCATAGATATTACGGAAGTTCTCCGCGGTGAACATCTGGTCAAGCATCAGTGACAATCATCCCTTTTCATTAAGTTCGATGGTTAGCAATAACAAGCGCTGGAGTCCAAATCGTCATCCGGTTTGAGGGGCGGCGAACACCATGGTGCCGAATCGGCAAAAGGGCAAGCGAAAGTCTCGAAACACCGAGGAAACCTGTTTCATGAGTTAAACAGAAGCCATATGGTTTGCTAACGGACGAAGATTGGCGGCGGTGATAATTGATGACATGTCTAAACCATTATCCTGGATAACTGCGGCAGCACGAGCTTGCCAAAGCAAGTCGCCCGCTTCGGCGAAGTCGCGGCGCAATTCGCGAATTGCACCGAGTGCTTTGTCAGCCCATTCAACAAATGCCTGATATTCCCAATATCGGACCTCGCCCACGTGGGCTATAGCAGCCTTGCGGATGTAACGCGCTGGAGAAACCAGGATGGTCGTGATGGCGCACCCCTTTGCTTCTTGGACATTTGCGGCCATCCAGTTCGGATGGGACGCAGCTTGACGTGCTTTCTCGACAGACAATGTGCCCTCATTAGTCGTGTTAACATAGTCCTCAAAGACGATACATTGTTCGCCCGAGATCCACCAAGGGTCCGGCGATCCTTCACGCTCTACTTTATGGGCGACGAAACCGAGTAGATCGCCGAGCGCTTTCTGTGCAGCCTCAAAGGCCTCAGGGTCTCTCAATCCACCCATAATGGATGCCTCCAGGTTCGCAAACTCTCTATCTTGAGTTGTACCCAAACGTGTCAGGTTCGCCGCCAGTCTTTCCACCTGCGTTAATATTGCAGTGCGCGCTTCAGCTTTTGACGACCACTCGATTAGCCGCTGTTGGCGCGCGAACTTTGCGAGCCAACTAATGTCCGGAGCTGCTTGATGCGCCTCTACAAAATGCGCCCGCGCTTTAGCGGACATGGTGGCACTCCCCTCCACAAAGGCCAAGTGAGCGGCAGAACCAGCCAAGTAATGCCAGAGCGCTTGGTAGCCACGTAATTCGCGGCTGGTGTACGTGCCAAGTACACGCTCAGCTGCATCAACCGCAGATTCATAGTCCTTGCGCCACATGAACATCTGATAGTCAACTTCGAAATTCGCGCCCAGTTGAAGCTCACGCACAGCAGGCATCTGTTCCTGAACAAGTCGCGACCGTTCATCAACTATTTGATTGTTAACCTGCTCCCAATCCTTCTCGTTCTCAAAAAAAATCTCAAAATTGTCGTACATGTTTGCTGCGTCTGTCTGGAGCGATTGGCGAACGCCGAAATTAATTTCGGCCTGCAATTCGGGATGCAGGTATCGACGACGTCGCAAGTCCGTCAGGTAGTCGGGGAGTTCTTCGCCTGTCACTACAATTGCAGAAAAGTCTTCAAGAGATCTGGTGCATCGGCCAATCGCCTGAACGACGCGGGTTTGAATGCGCTCGTTATAAAGAGTATTTGCTGCCATGCGCGACATCAAGAAGCGTTCCTGTGAATTCATTGCTTTCGGAAGGCCGTCGATGAATAGCAATCGGCAGTCGTCACCTGCGAAATCCACGCCATCATAGCGATTCGCGATGACTGCAACTGCGTTCGGTTCATTGACAAAGGTCGCCTTGGAATCCTCAATGTTACGTGCACTAAATACTGGCACGTTCATTGTTTGAGTAATCTCTTCGGCCGCCCGGCTCGCGGCGCTCTCAGATGGGACCAAGACTACGCTGCGACCAGAACGCCTCATCAGGCGAGTCCGAAGCGCAGGAATATCGTCTTGCTTCAACGACATCTCTGGAAAAATAAAGAACCGTCGTCCAACCCCTTGCGTATCCCAGCCAGCTGGCGCCGGGACACGGTAAATTTCCTTGCGGCCAGTCAGGCGTTCTAAGTCGCCGCCGGCCCCCAGCGTGGCTGACATAAAGATGCGCTGTCGCGCGCCGACAAAGGCTGCGTGTGAATAGGTTGGGGGAAGCAGCGGACGAACCATTATCTCATTAGAGGAGATATACATCTGACACGCTAGCAGGTGAGACCGAATAGCGGACCACGGGTACGCAAGTTTGGTACCAGCAGTGTGTGCATCGAAGATTTCGATAAGTTCGTCAGCAATTTCCGCAAGAACAGGCGTAGGAACTTTATCGACCCATGTTCTGTCCACAATGTCGTCCCATACACCACGAAGGCGGGTGAGATCCGTACCTGAAAGATGCGGCTCTAGTACGTTTGTTATTGCACGATGAAGTGCCGCATACTCCTCTCCCGCCCGAGGCACAAGTATGGTCCACTGCTTTGCGATGTAATTCTCACTGACATGCGCATCGTCTACAAGGATGACATCGGCATTGTCAAAATAAGGGTTAGTGTTGAACAGTGCACTATAAGTTGTAACCGCAATCTTATTCGCCAACTGGTAGTCTGTTTTATCTGCAGGAGAATAGTCTTTAATCGGACCAATAAACTTTGCCACAGACAAGCCGTATTTGTCGTGGGCTTCAGCCGCGACTTGATTTACGAGCTGTATCGTAGGGCACAGATAAACGATTCGCTCGCGGAATTTCCGGCGTCGCCACTCTGCTATCAACAAGCCTACCAGTGTTTTTCCGCTACCAGTAGGCAACTGCAGCGCAATGTCATGTTGATTGACCCCTTCTGCTGCGTATTGCCGCATCACTTCAGCTTGGTGCGGGAGGACATCCGGCAACCGGCGGCGGGTCAAATCGCGAAACAGGCGATCCGGGCTTTCAGGAACAATGGTTTCGATCAGAGGGGTCTTGAACGCCACGCTTACACTCCAAATTTTATTTCGATTAACGAGCCAAGGGATATCTGCGCTTTTACATTTACGCAACTACAGTAGGCAGCGAGTTCTTCGGTGTTTCAATACTCTAATCAGAAAAATACTATATAAATTGTTTATTCCATTACTACTCGTTAAAGCCAATATCCGTCGCAGGAACCCTAAATTTATGGTCTTCCCATCCACCCTTGGCAAACTTTGTGCGTACTTTTGCGGTGAGCGTTTTCGGCGCGCGTACGTATTGGCCATCGAAAGTGATCCGACCATCAGCCATCATATCCGTGGCAATCGACATGCCGCGCCGAATGCCGCGTTCATACCAACTCAAGGCCTTGTTACGAAATTCATTTGGGATTTCCTCAAGCAGCGCATCAAAGTCGTGGTTGGGGCTTGAGGTATGGCGGGCGGTTGTACCAAGTGCTGCGGCAAGATCTTTAACCGCATTCCGCTTCGCCGCTGATGCCGAACCTGCATGTGTCTTACTCTTTGCTTTGTTCATAATTTCTTTCACTTTAGGCGCATGGTTCGAGCCGACATCCCCTGCATCGACCGATTGTCTGATGCGGATGCATCCGGTGGACACCGATTTCATCTCTGCTCAATTGCCGAATGCGCGATCCAAGACTGGTCTTGCCTCACCAATGGCATTTCCCAGTTCTACTACGCTCTGGCTTTGTTGTAAGCGCGCTTCAAAATCCCCAAGCTCGTCAAGTAGTTCACTATTTTCGCCAGCGTGGTGGAGGTCATACTGCACGCCATTGAGTGTACGAAGAACATTTTCCTTAGTGGTTTCAAAGCCATTTTGGCTGCCTGATACCGTTGCTTGGGACCAGCTAGTCAGCGGATGGTGACGTACCTCAATTTTTTTGGACTCAAACAAGAAATCGTAGGCACGCTGCACGAAACCTTCAATTATCAATCCGTGGTTCTTATCGTTCATAAATACTCCGAGATGCACAATATTGAGCAGTATGGAAAAGTGTCGTCGCACAGCGCCGGGCTATTCCATTTTCCATATCTACCATGCCGATTGAAGATGCTATCCAATAGCATTAATCTTCCAAGCGTAATAATTACATACCCCTGTCAGTCTGTAAAATTTCAATTGTCACTAATTATCACTAATTATCACTAATTATCATCGGCGACAAAGGTACGCGGCCGGATGCAGCTATTTTGATCTGTTTTCCACTTAAGGTTCAACTCTAGCGGCCGTACATGCGTTGCCGCAGGTTAGTGAGTGTCAAGTTGTCAGAGGAATGCTTGGGTTTCAGCTTAGGAAATAGCCCCTTGATACACCAGACACAGCCTATGCGTTATTCTTACGGATAGGAATAGGACTGTGCATTTGACTAGGAAAAAGCAAACAATCGAAGTGGTGACGGTGAACCAGGAAGCGCCGCAGGCGCTGGTCTGCGCAGGAAAAACAGCCTTGGTACGCGAGACTTACGAGCTAGGCATGAACGTATCGTTGGTCGCACGCAAGTACGGCGTCGCTGCAAGCCAGTTGTTCAACTGGCGCAAGCTCGAACGTGAAGGCGCGCTAACGGCGGTCACTGCAGGCGAATCGGTGATACCGGCAGCGAACTGGCCGCTGCGCGCGCACAGATAGCCCAGTTGCAGCCCATGCTCGGCAAGAAAACGATGGAGGCGGAAGTCCTGACGGTGGCCGTTGAGTTCGCTCGCGAAAAAAAGTGGATCGCGCGCTCGCCCTTGTCGGGCAAGGACGACCAGTGAAGCCGGTCTGCTCTGCCCTTGGCGTAGCGCGCTCACACGTCGCCCAGCTGCTTGTTCGCCCCGCGGACTGGATCGACGGGCGCACCACTCAGACGTTCCACCAGCCTGCCGACGCCATCCTGGTCGACGCCGTGCGCGCCGAGATTACAGCGCTGCCGACCTATGGCTACCGCCGGGCTGGCGCTCTGGTCAACCGCACGCGCGCCTTGATGGGCCTGCCAGCAATCAATCACAAACGGTTTTATCGCGTGATGAAAGCGAACAGTTTGCTGCTACCCAAAGCGCCCAAACGCCCAGTAAGCAGCCGCGTGCACAATGGCGTGGTGGCGGTGGACGAACCCAATCAGCGCTGGTGCTCGGACGGCTTCGAGATCGCCTGCGACAACGGCGAAGTGGTGACCGGTGTGTTCATGAAGGATTGCTGTGACCGAGAAATCATTGCCTGGCGTGCGTGGGCCGCACGTGGCCTGCCTGGCGAGCCCGTGCGCGACATGCTGGTGGAAGCGGTCGAGGCAAGATTCGGCCAGGCCAGCGTCGGATCGGCCCGGCTGGAATTCTTGAGCGACAACGGTGGAGATTACCGGGCCCATGAAACGCACGCCCTGGTGCGCGCCCTTGGGATTGAACCGGTGCACACGCCGGTATGCGGCCCGCAGTCGAACGGCATCGCTGAAAGCTTCGTGAACACGTTTAAACGGGACTACGTGAACTTGATGGACCGCAGCAGCGCAAAAATCGTACTGGCTCAGCTGCCAGACGCCTTTATGCACTTCAACGAGGTCCATCCGCATTCGTCGCTGAAATGGAAATCGCCTCGCATGTTCAGGAGGGAGCTGGCGCGCCGGGCTCAGGAAAGCGGCGCTAACTAAACGATTGGCTGTGTCTGGCTATACGGGGGGCAAGATCGATCTTTAATGAATCACTATTATTTGCTAGTCGTTCGTCAAGCTATTGAAATAGCACTTCTCAACATAAAATAATAGTATATCGTCACATCCTATACCGGCATTCATTATTTTAAAAGCTGTTTTTTGCTCGTCAATCAAGGAATAGAAAATGGAAATATTGCAAGCCTATTGCGTCGAATTAGACGAGATAGTCGATATTTATGAAGCTCAGAGTGCCTATTTCGATAACCCACCGAGCAGTCGCAAACGATTTACATTCCGCTGCTCCGATGAGGAATGCCGTCGCATCAAAAATCCATTAGTTTCTGGCGTCAACTACCACCGGCTTGCAGAGGAAACGGAAAAGTACCGCCAACCACACTTTCGTGCTCCTAAGGCAAACGCACACCTGGAAACTTGCATTTGGTCTGAGGAAAAAACTGGCCTGTCTCTAGCAGAGCCAACAACGGACGAGTCTCAGCAACGCGTTGCACGTGCCAAGAAAACTAATGTCGTAGACATATTCCGGCCCGCCGAGTCCGACTCATTGCGGGGGAGTCCAGAACAACGGAGGTCCGGAACTCACATTCTTACGCCTGTAACAACTGCCGCAGACCAAGCTACGCAAAAGGAACGTAATAGAATCAGAGATGGCTACAGCAGTACGTCTCGGTTGGAGCGATTCATCGACTGCTGGCTGCAATTTGACGCTGATCAATTAAAGGTTCAGCAGGTAGCCATTTCAGGAAAAACGTTGAGCTATCGTCAAGCTGTGACTAACCCGGCCTGGATCACAGAAGAACAGAATGGTCACCGGATCCTGTATGGTGCCGCCCGTATCAGCCTGTGGCCACCGGCCAAGCCAACTAGGCTTTACCTTAATTTTCTTGATGATTGCGAGCAATTCCCCGAGCATCTAGGCAGCCAATCGCTTGCTATTGACCTCCAGTTAGCACGTATAAATCAGCACCGCGGTGGAGCCGTCATGCTGAACAAGCTCACTCAGGCGCAACAACCAGATTACTATCTCAAAGTGTATTGCTGGGGTATGATCAAAGCTAAAGATGAGCGTCCAGGCTACAGGATTGAAGTCGCGTCGCTCAACAACTTGGTACTCAAACCTGTCGCGAAAAAATCCATTACCACGAAACCTTCACTTACTGACACTCCAACATAACTTGCTAAATTTTTTGATGCGCAACCTCATATGCAATGCCCCTGGTATGAAAGCTGTTTCAACGTGCCCTATCTATGAAAGATGCACGAGAAAATACCCAACCTGACACTGTTTGCATAATCCAAGAGTATAAATCCCAGACATCAGCCACCGTGTACAACCAAATCTTCTTCACCAACGTCCTGCGCGTGCTCGACGAACTGGGCATCTCCAAGAACGAACTGTCCGACCGTGCGGGCATGTCGGTGTCGTTCTTGTCCGACCTGACCAACGGCAAGGCCAATCCTTCGCTCAAGATCATGGAATCGATCGCCAGGGCCCTTGACGTCGCGCTTCCCGCCCTGCTGGAAATCACCGACCTGGACCAGGAATCGCTGGACATGCTTGCCGGCGGCAAGGCGCCGAGCAGCCTGCCGCCCGGCTACGTGCGCGTGGCAGCCGTGCTCACGGAATACCAAGCGTTCCAGGTGCGCCAGTGGAATGATGCGAACCGCAAGCATATCGCTGGCGCCAAACCGGAAGACGGCTGACGCCAGGTAGCGCCCAAGGCGCAAAATGCGCCGGAAATCCATATCCTGCGTGAAATAGTCAAGCAATACGCGCATTAAACACCGAACTCATCAAGAAATTTGCCGATAGGGTTTGCGCTAGGTCTAATTCAGCCGTTTTTTTACGATATATCCTTTGCATATGCGGCATGGCATAAATGCAACAGGGGTATACCGATCATGGCTGAAACCGAAGATTTTTCCACGCTGAAGGACCGGGCCCGGCGCAAGCTGGAACGCGACATGGGCCCGCTCCTGATGGCCGCGCTGAACGATCCGCGCACGGTGGAAGTCATGCTCAATGCCGACGGCAGGCTGTGGCAGGAGCGGCTCGGTGAACGGATGCAGTGCATCGGCACGCTGCGCGCGGCGCAGGCCGAGGCTATTGTGAAGACCGTGGCGGGCTACCATGGCAAGGAAGTCACGCGCGGCAAGCCCCTGCTGGAAGGCGAACTGCCGCTCGACGGTTCACGCTTCGCTGGTCAATTGCCGCCCGTCGTCCCCTCTCCCACCTTTGCCATCCGCAAGAAGGCCATGGCGATCTACACGCTGGACGAGTATGCCGCTGCCGGCACCATGACGGCACACCACTGCAGCATCCTGCGGCAGGCGGTGGCAGGCCACCGAAACATCCTCGTCACGGGCGGCACCGGCTCCGGCAAGACCACGCTGGTCAACGCCATCATCAACGAAATGGTCGCCTGCGATCCCGGCGAACGCGTCTTCATCATCGAAGACACGGGGGAAATCCAGTGCGCCGCCGAGAACTTCGTGCAGTACCACACCTCCTTCGACGTCTCCATGACGGCCCTGCTGAAGGCCGCCCTGCGCATGCGTCCCGACCGCATCCTGGTCGGCGAGGTACGTGGCCCCGAGGCGCTGGACCTGCTCGACGCCTGGAATACGGGCCACGAGGGCGGCGCCGCCACCCTGCACGCGAACAATCCGGCGGCAGGCCTGGTGCGCCTGAAGTCCCTCATCACCCGCAACGCATCGGCCCCGGCCGACATTGAGCCACTCATCGGCGAGGTGGTCCACATGGTCGTGCATATCGCCCGTACCCCCGCTGGCCGCCGCGTGGAGGAAATCCTCGAGGTTTCCGGCTACGCGGAAGGCCGCTACCTCACCCACCTACCCTAAGGAGCTCCCGATGCCTACATTCCTGCCTGGCCCGCCGGGCCACATGCACGCCAAGGCGCAGTTCTGGCTGTGCGCTGCCGTCATTGTCCTGCTGTTCCTGTCCTTGCCGCACCAGGCCTACGCCGCTGCCGGTACCGGCGGCTCGCTGCCCTATGAGAGCTGGCTGGAAAACCTGCGCAACTCCGTCACCGGCCCCGTGGCGTTCGCGCTGTCCATCATCGGCATCGTCATCGCCGGCGGCGTGCTCATTTTCGGCGGCGACCTGAATGGCTTCTTCCGTACCCTGATCTTCATCGTGCTGGTGATGGCGCTGCTGGTGGGTGCACAAAACGTGATGAGCACCTTCTTCGGGCGCGGCGCAGAAATCGCTGCGGCAGGCGACGCGCTGTGCGACGGCATCCGACATGCCGCGCTGTGCACCGGCACGCGGATGGCATAGCCATGGCCCTGCGCGCCATCCCCATCCGCCGGGCAGGCAACCGGCACAACCTGTTCATGGGTGGAGACCGGGAACTTGTCATGTTTTCCGGCCTCCTGGCCTTCGCGCTCATTTTCAGCGCGCAGGAGCTGCGGGCATCGGTGGTGGGGCTGCTGCTGTGGACGGGCGCCCTCTTCGCCTGTCGGCTGATGGCGGCGCACGATCCGCGGCTGCGCCAGGTGTACCTGCGCCACCGCCGCTACCGGCGCTACTATGCCGCGCGCAGCACGCCCTTCCGGGTCAATACGGGCAGCCAGGGGAGGCAGTACAAATGATCGAGACGATTTCCATCGCCATGGCGGCGTGCGGCTGCCTGATGCTGTCCATCCTGTACGCGCGCATCTGCGCGGCAGGCGCGGGCATGCGGCTGAAAAAGCACCGCTCGCGCGATGCAGGGCTGGCAGACCTGCTGAACTATGCCGCCATGGTCGACGATGGCATCATCGTCGGCAAGAACGGCGCCTTCATGGCGGCCTGGATCTACCGCGGCGGGGACAACGCCAGCAGCACGGAAGAACAGCGCGAACTGGTCTCCTTCCGCATCAACCAGGCCCTGTCTGGACTGGGCAACGGCTGGATGATCCACGTCGACGCGGTGCGGCGGCCCGCGCCCGGTTACGCGCCAGCGGGCCTGTCCCACTTCCCTGACCCGGTGTCCGCCGCCATCGACGAGGAGCGCCGCCGCCTGTTCGAAGGCATGGGCACCATGTATGAAGGCTACTTCGTGCTAAGCGCCACCTATCTGCCGCCGCTGCTGGCACAGAGCAGGTTCGTCGAGCTGATGTTCGACGATGAGGCGGCAGCACCCGGCCACAGGGCGCGCACGCAGGGCCTGATCGATTTCTTCAGGCGCGAATGCGCCAGCATCGAGTCGCGCCTGTCGTCGGCCGTGGCGCTGGAGCGCCTGCACGGCACGCAGGTCGTTGGCGAGGATGGTAGCAGCGCCACCCATGACGCGCTGCTGCGCTGGCTGCAGTTCTGCGTCACTGGCCTGAACCATCCGGTCATCCTGCCCCGCAATCCCATGTACCTGGATGCCATCATCGGCGGCCAGGAACTGTTCGGCGGCGTCGTTCCCCGGATCGGCCGCAAGTTCATCCAGGCCGTCGCCATCGAGGGCTTCCCGCTGGAGTCCACGCCCGGCATCCTGACCGCGCTGGGCGAACTGCCATGCGAGTACCGCTGGTCTTCGCGCTTCATCTTCATGGATGTCCACGAAGCGGTCAGGCACCTCGACAAGTTCCGCAAGAAGTGGCGGCAGAAGATACGCGGCTTCTTCGACCAGGTATTCAACACCAGCACCGGACCCGTCGACCAGGATGCGCTGTCGATGGTGGCCGATGCGGAGGCGGCCATCGCCGAGGTCAACAGCGGCCTGGTGGCGCAAGGCTATTACACCAGCGTGGTAATCCTGATGGACGAGGACCGGGACAAGCTCGACGCGGCCGCGCGCCAGGTCGAGAAAGCCATCAACCGCACCGGCTTCGCGGCGCGGGTGGAATCAGTCAATACCATGGACGCCTACCTGGGCAGCCTGCCCGGGCACGGCGTGGAAAACGTGCGGCGCCCGCTGATTAACACCATGAACCTGGCCGACCTGCTCCCCACGAGCACCATCTGGACAGGACAGGACAAGGCGCCCTGCCCCCTGTATCCGCCGCTGGCACCCGCCTTGATGCACTGCGTGACGCATGGCGACACGCCGTTCCGCCTGAACCTGCATGTGCGCGACCTGGGCCACACATTGATGTTCGGTCCGACGCGCAGCGGAAAGTCGGCGCACCTCGGCCTGATCGCCACGCAGCTGCGGCGCTACCAGGGCATGTCGGTGTATGTGTTCGACAAGGGCATGTCCATGTATCCGCTGGCCAAAGCCATGGGCGGAAGTCATTACACGGTGGCGGGCGACGGCGACGGCCTTGCCTTCTGTCCGCTGCAGTTCCTCGCCACGCGCAGCGACCGCGCCTGGGCCATGGAGTGGATCGACACCATCCTGGCGCTGAATAACGTCGACACCACACCCGCCCAGCGCAACGAAATCGGCAACGCCATCATGAGCATGCATGCCAGCGGTGCGAAGACCATGTCCGAATTCGCGCTGACGATCCAGGATGAAGCCGTGCGCCAGGCGATACGTCCCTACACGGTCGACGGCAGCATGGGGCACCTTCTCGACGCCGAGGAAGATGGCCTGTCGCTGTCCGACTTCACCGTGTTCGAAATCGAGGAACTGATGGGCATGGGGGAAAAATATGCGCTCCCCACCCTGCTGTACCTGTTCCGCCGCATCGAACGCAGCCTGCAGGGCCAGCCAGCCGCCATCATCCTCGACGAGGCATGGCTCGCTCTGGGCCACCCGGCCTTCCGCTCCCGCATCCGGGTCTGGCTGAAGGTGCTGGCCAAGGCCAACTGCCTGGTGCTGATGGCCACGCAAAGCCTGTCCGACGCGGCCAGCTCGGGCATCCTGGACGTCATGGTGGAATCGACGGCCACCAAGATCTTCCTGCCCAACGTGTATGCGCGCGACGAGGACACGGCGGCGCTATACCGCCGCATGGGCCTGAACGCGCGCCAGATCGACATCCTCGCCACGGCCATCCCGAAGCGCCAGTACTACTATGTCTCCGAGCACGGACGGCGCCTGTACGACCTGGCGCTCGGGCCGCTGGCCATGGCCTTCGTCGGCGCCACGGACAAGGAGTCGGTGGCGGCCGTCAAGGCGCTGGAGGCCAGGCACGGCGACGCATGGACCGGCGCATGGTTGGCCAGCCGGGGCCTGAATCTCAACGACTATGGAGAAGCAGCATGAACCTTACCCACATATTCAGATCGCTGCGCACAGCCGGAAGCCGCAAGGCGCCCGCACAGGACGGATTCCTTGACGGCGGGCGGCGCAGCGGCGAAAGCGACAACCCCTATCTTTCCGCGCGGCGTACCTGGAACGACCACGCAGCCCAGGCCGCGTCCTCGCGCCAGGCCTGGCAGCTACTGGCCGTGCTGTCGCTGCTGGTCGCCCTTGCTGCCGTCGGCGGCATGGTCCATATTGCCAGCCAGTCCCTCTTCGTGCCCTATGTGGTCGAGGTCAACACGCTGGGCCAGCACGCGGCAGTAGCACCGGCGCAGCGGGCGGCAGCAGCCGACCAGCGCGTGGTGCGCGCCGCCGTCGCCTCGTTCGTGGCCGACGCGCGCCTGGTTACGCCGGACATCGCGCTGCAGCGCAAGGCCGTCTACCGGCTGTATTCGATGCTGGCGGCCAATGACCCGGCGACGGCCAAGGCCAACGAATGGCTGAACGGCACCGATGAAAGCAGCCCACTCAAACGGGCCGCCAGGGAAACCGTCAGCACCGAGATCATTTCCGCCCTGCCGCAGACGGCCGATACCTGGCAGGTGGACTGGACGGAAACGGTGCGCGACCGCCAGGGCGTGTTGAAGGCGCCGCCATTCCGCATGCGCGCGCTGCTGACCGTGTACACCGTGGCCGCCACGCCGCAGACCACGGAAGAACAGCTGCGCAACAACCCGCTGGGCATCTATATCCGCGATTTTTCTTGGGCGAAACAGCTCTGAGGAGGCCTACCATGCAACCCATCCCCTTCCTGCTGATGCTGGTACTCGCCGCCGTCCAAGCTGCGGCCCAGGCTGCACCGGACGGCAAGAGCGTCGCCGACAGCTATTTCTCGGGCAAGGACCTGGTACTGACCAGGCAGGAAAAAGACGCGATCGCCATCGCGCAGCGCTGGCGCACTGGCAGCGGCACGGGCATGCAGCCAGTCCCGGGGGAAGACGGCGCAATCCGCTTCCTGTTTGGCGCGCAGCAGCCCGGCATCGTGTGCGCCGTGCTGCAGGTATGCGATATCGAGCTGCAAGCGGGTGAACAGGTCAATTCCATCCACCTCGGCGACACGGCACGCTGGACCGTGGAACCGGCCATCACGGGCAGCGGCCCTGCCGAAGTCCAGCACCTCATCATCAAGCCGCTCGACGTGGGGCTGGAAACCTCGCTGATCGTCACCACCAGCAGGCGCACCTACCACTTCCGCCTGCGCTCGCACCGCAGCGAGTTCATGCCGCGCATCGCCTTCACCTATGTCGAAGACGCGGCCGCGAAATGGGACGCCATCAAGACCCGCGATACCAGGGAAAAGCAGGAACGTACCATCGCGCAGACCGGCGAGTACTTGGGCGACCTCAGTTTCGCCTATGCCGTGACGGGGTCCGCCCCCTGGAAACCCGTGCGCGTGTACAACAACGGCAGCAAGACCATCATCCAGATGCCGCAGGCGATGGCGCAGACGGAAGCTCCCACCCTGCTGGTGGTACGCAGGGACGGCGGCCTGTTCAGCGAAGATGAAACGGCCATGGTGAACTACCGCCTGCAGGGCGACCGCTACATCGTCGACACGGTCTTCGACAAGGCCATCCTGATAGCCGGCGCCGGCCGCACACAGGACAAGATCACCATCACGCGGGAGAAATAGCATGCGCGCCCTGATGCTTGCACGCCTGATTTTTATACACCTCCTGCTGGCCTGCCTTGCGGGCTGCGCCGCGAACCGCATGGCTGACACGCTCGCCTACGGCAACCTGCTGGCAGCGCCGGTTCCGGCGCAGGAAAATGGCATCGCCGCCGACGCTGCCACGCGGCTCATCGCCAGCTATCCGCCAGCGCGCACGCGCTTTGCGCTGCAGCACGCGGCGCAGGACGGCTTCGGCAAGGAACTGCTGGAGCGGCTGCGGTCGCAAGGCTACGCCATCGGGGAATTCAGCAGCCAGACGCCGGCCGCCGCACCGCCACTGCCATCGGCAACCGGCGCCACCGCGCTGCGCTACGTGCTGGACATGGCTGCCGAGCCGGACCTGGTCCGCCTGACCCTGTATGCGGGAAGCGAATCGCTGACGCGCGCCTATCTGCTGCAAGGCGGCGCGGCGCGCCCGGCCAGTGCTTGGATACGCAGGGAGGCTGCGCCATGAGCGGCGATGAAGATATGTCGCCGGACGCTTCGCCCGGCAGCGTCCGCAGGAAATCCGGCGTGCGCAGGGTCAACAACCTGCCCGTCTACTTGGTTGGCGGCGCCATGGGCATCTTCCTGCTGGTGATGGCCCTGGTAGCCTGGGACCGCTCGGCGCAGCAAAACCGCCCGGCGGACCAGCTGGAAGCCAAGGCAGGCAGCACTAGCATGTTCGCCAGCGAGATCGCGGGCAGCGAAAAGGACGGTTTCGTTGCGCCCGCCAAGTCCACGGCCCCGCCAATGCCAGAGATACCCCCGCCCGGCGCCATCATCGTGGCGCGCCCCGATGACCTCGAAGCACCACCGCGGCCTCCTGGCGGCGCGCTGCCGCTGGAAGAGCAGCGCGGCATGGAGGAACGCGAGCGCAGCCGCATGGACAAGCTGCGCCAGCTCGACGAAGCGGTCCGCTCGCGCACCACGGTGCAGGCCGCTGCCCCGCGCAGCGCCGGTTCCGCGCCTGGCGGCGTCCCGCTCAACCGCGAGGAAGCCCTAACGCAGATGGCGGCCCTGCAGCAGCAGGCCGATGCGCAGGGCCGCGACAACCCCGCCGCAGCCTACCTGGCCCGGTTGCAGCAGCTGCAGGCAGCAAGCCTGGGAGACACCGCGTCCCGATCCGTGCCGCCAGCCGAACCGGCGGCGGGCGGCAAGGATTACCGCCAGTTCGACGCACAGGGCCAAGGCGACCGCTGGCGTCTTGACTCCCGTGCAGAGGCACCCCGCTCGTCGTATGAGCTGCGCGCCGGCTTCATCGTCCCGGCCGTCCTCATTTCCGGCGTCAATTCCGACCTGCCGGGCCAGATCGTCGCCCAGGTCAGCCAGGACGTGTTCGACACCGCGACAGGCAAATGGCGGCTGATCCCGCAGGGCTCGCGCCTGGTGGGCCAGTACTCCAGCGACATCGCCTATGGCCAGTCGCGCGTGCTGGTCGCGTGGCAGCGCATCGTCTTCCCCGATGGCAAGGCCATGGACATCGGCAGCATGCCTGGTGCGGATAGCGCTGGCTATGCGGGCTTCCGCGACCAGGTCAATAACCACTACTTCCGCCTGTTTTCCTCGGCCTTCCTGATGTCGGGCATCACGGCGGGCATCGCCATGAGCCAGCCGCAGACACTCAGCCTGGGCACGCGCCAGAACGCCAGCAGCGCCATGAGCGAGGCGCTGGGGCAACAACTTGGGCAGGTGACGGCCCAGCTGATCGCCCGGAACATGAACATCGCGCCGACGCTGGAGATCCGGCCCGGTTACCGCTTCAACGTAATCGTCACCAAGGACCTGACCTTTTTCCGCCCCTACAAGGCATTCGACTACTGACGGCAAGGAGCAGCAATCATGGACAAATCTTTAGCGGCTAAAATCATGGCGGGCATGGTGCTCTGCATTCCCATTGCGATGCAGCCGGCACGCGCCGGGCTGCCGGTCATCGATGCCAGCAACCTGTCGCAGAACAGCGTGAGCGCCCTGGAAAACGTGGCGCATACGCTCAAGCAGATCCAGCAGTACCGCACCCAGCTGCAGCAGTACCAGAACATGCTGCAAAATACCGCCGCGCCGCCCGCCTTTATCTGGGACCAGGCCAGCCAGACGATGAACCTGCTGCGGCGGGAAATCGACACCCTCGGCTACTACAAGAGCAGCCTGGGCAGCATTGACGCCTACCTGCGCAAGTACCGCAGCGCCAGCGACTACCGCGGATCGCCCTGCTTCTCGGTGCGCGGCTGCACGCAGGCCGAGTGGAATGCGATGAGCGACGCCCAGCGCCTGGGATCTGATGCGCAGAAGCGTTCGACCGACGCCCTCTTCCGTGGGCTGGACCGCCAGCAGGACGCCATGGAGGCCGACGCGCGCCAGCTTGTGAAACTGCAGGCGGCGGCGCAAGGCGCCAGCGGCCAGATGCAGGCCATCGGCTACGCCAACCAGCTGGCCAGCCAGCAAGCCACGCAGCTGCTGCAGATACGCGGCCTGCTGATTTCCCAGCAAAACGTCATCGCCACGCGCTACCAGAGCCTGGCCGACCGCGAGGCAATGCAGCGCGCCTCGGACGAGGTTGTGCTCAGCAACACCTATCGTCCCAGCCCCGCACGCGGCTGGTAGGGAGCTAGCCATGCGCCAGTCAATCATACTGTTCGCCTTGTTGGTCCAGCTGGTGGCGTGCACGCCTGGCGATCCGGCGGACTCCCTGCCGCCCGTGACGGCAGAGAACTGCGAGCCGGAGGCCATCGCGAAGATCAAGGACCGGAAGGACCGCAACCAGTTCGAAGACCTATGCGTGCGGCGCTACAGCTTCCGCCCCAGTCCGCCACGTGGATGGTGAGGTGCATGATGAAAACTGCCGGCGCCACCAGAGCACCTGCAACCACGGCCTTATTACGGGGGCTTCTCATACTATGCCTGGTACTCGTTCCCCTCGCCGCACGGGCCGAAATCGACAGTACAGGGGTGCTGGATAACGTCCTGGCACGCTACTCCGCGATTGCCGCCACTTGGTCGGCGACAATCACGACCCACGCCACACGCCTGTTCTGGACCCTGGCCACCATCAGCATGGTGTGGACATTCGGCATGATGGCCCTGCGCAAGGCAGATATTGGCGAGTTCTTCGCCGAATTCGCCCGCTTCACTATTTTCACTGGCTTCTACTGGTGGCTGCTGCGCACTGGACCTGCCTTTGCAACCTCCATCATGGATTCAATGCGCGTGATCGCCGCAAACGCAAATGGTTCCAGCACCATCCTTTCTCCATCAGGAATCGTCGATATCGGCTTTGATATTTTTGCCATGGTACTTTCAAAGTCGACCGTCTGGTCGCCGTTCAGCAGCGCAGTTGGCGTGGCTATCAGCCTGATTACCCTGATTGTTCTGGCGCTAATCGGCGTGAACATGCTGCTGCTCCTGATCAGCGGATGGATACTGGCGTATGCAGGCATCTTCTTTCTCGGCTTTGGTGGTTCACGCTGGACCTCGGACATGGCGATTAACTATTACAAGACCGTGCTGAGTATTGGGGCCCAACTTTTCACCATGGTGCTACTCGTCGGGATAGGAAAGTCGTTCATGGATGAGTTCTACACCAACATCAGTGCCGCCTATAAGATGAAAGAACTTGCCGTCATCATGGTCGTGGCCATCATTCTGCTCGCCCTGGTCAACAAGGTTCCCTCGCTAATAGGCGGTCTGGCAATGGGCGGTGGCACCGGCGCGCTTGGCAGCGGCTTTGGCGCAGGAACGGCACTGGGTGCAGCCGCCATGGCCGCGACGGCCGCAGCAACCGCCGGTGCTGCAGCGGTCGCAGGTACGGCGAACATCGCCGGCGGAGTTCAGGCGTTGATGGCAGCCGTCTCCAAGGCAAATGCTGCAGAAAGCGCAGGAAGCGGTACCCGCGACTTCATGGCCTCGGCCGGAGGCGGCGGCGGAAAAGGAGCCGCTTCAGGCACCGGTAGTGGCGCGCTCGCCGCAGCCATGGGCGACACCGCGCAGGCAGCAAGCAGCAGTGCGGAGGCTGGAAGTGGTAGCGCAGAAACACAACCAACAGGCAGCGGGTCACAGCAAGCGCAGCCTCCCGCCTCGCCGTCCAATCAGCAAAGTACGAACGGACCTGCCAACGCGGGTAGCGAGAGCAAAACAGGCCAACGTGTAGCAAAAACAGCACCCGGCATGGGTAGCCCGGCCGCAGCAGCGGAACTGGCAGCGAAAACAGCCAGGATTGCGGCAGGCACGGCGGGAAATCTGGCACAAGGAACCTGGGATGTCGGCAAGGCAAAGGGCAAACAAGGTCTTGCGGCGGCCGGTGACCGCGTCGGCAAAACCATCGGCGGCCAGATTGCTGCCGCCATCAAGTCCCGAGATCAAGTTGGAGCGCCGGATACCGGCGCATCAGCGATCGACGACGGCAGCCTCTCCGCAGGAGACAGCTCTTCCGCAGATCCAACTGGGGAGGTGGCGGCATTCCGCGACCGCAAGCCCGAATAGCTCCTCACGCCCCAACGGAACAAAGGAGAAACAGCATGCTCGACCTCCCTCCCCTGCAGCAGGAACGCATCGTGTGCTCGATCACGGCCGCCATCAAATACCAGGTGCCCGCGAATATTCTGCTGGCAATTGCCGAGAAGGAAGGTGGCAGGCCCGGGATGGTTGTCGCCAACAGAAATGGCACTTACGACATTGGCCCGATGCAGTTCAACACTGACTATCTCCGTGGACTGGTGCGACATGGTATCTCGTCGGCGGATGTCGCGGCCAAAGGTTGCTACCCTTACGACCTTGCCGCCTGGCGGCTAAGGCAGCACCTGTTGTACGACATGGGAAGCGTATGGGCCCGAACTGCTAACTATCATTCGCGGACCGCAAAATACAATCTACGGTATCAAGAAGATATCATTATAAGAGGACGCAAGTGGGCGCTTTGGCTGGAATCGAATTTTCCCACATACAAACTGACCTCCGGAGACCCAAGTTGATACAGCGACAGGAAAAACTTTTTCCTAGTACATCGACGAGGAACCCGGTTTCATGACAACGACAGTGTAGTAATGCTGAACTAGCAACGCCATAGCAACAATACCGATTCCGGCCTTGTGAGCGCGGCGCGACAACTGTCCATTAACCTCTTTGTCTGCGGATTCGCGTACCCGCTGCCACCAAGCGATCCGACCGCAATAATTTTCGGATAAGTGACGCTCCGGTCTCCGCGATAACAGGTCCCGTCCGCGCATAGCCCATCCACCGGGCCAATGCCCGGACTGAGTGCTCGCGCTCGATCCAGCCTGCACTCTCTCTGCTCAGGGCTGCAAGGAACTGCTCACGCAAGTGTCCGTCGTCATAGTCTGCTATCGATTTTGCCAATAAATGAACCATACCAGCTTGCCGCACGACAATCCCCCGCCGGGAAGCCGCGCGCAACACTCCTTCCAATGCCTGGCTGATACCTGCCACCGCACGTTGGTAGCCAAGTCCGTACGCTACTTGCCGGATCAAGTCTTCCGGGCTCATGGGTCCCGCTGACAGCAAGTCACGGACGATGCACATCGCATTGTTCTCCTCAGCCCATAAGCGCAAGCTCGGGTCAAGGCGGGATACAGCCTCATCCTGATCGACTGCATCCTCGTCATCCTCTTCGCCAGCGGTGAGGATTTGCAGCAAGCGATCAGCCTCGGTTGCCACTAGCGAGGCAGTAAAGTCCAACTCCTCGTGGTCCAAGTGCGCGAGTGGATGCAGCGCTCTCACCGCCAACGCGAGATTCTCATCAATGTGAAAATCAACCATATCGAACACGGCATTGCGGCGCACCGTATGCAATTGTGCCTGCTGCCCGGCAGAAAGCAATGCCGCCGTTTGATCGGTGCTGAGGACTTGCGCCGTCAAGAGCACGTAGTTTCCGCTCGCCCCCCATCGCACGCGCTGCCGGCGCTGCCCAAGTTCGAAATGGTAATCGAGCTCTCGCTCTCCGGCCTCCTCGACTCGATAGGCACCATGCTTGCCGCAGAGTGCACGTATCATGCCCGGGAGCGATGGCGCCGCGGTAGCCGGCGGTGGGCAGCCGCCGGCCTCAGCGACCCGCCGGCATAGATCCAAAACCTCGCCGCCAGACAAGACGCTCGCTCCACCGGCATATATTTCAGCGTTATACGCAAGTGTTCCCAGCTTGCGCACATCCGTATCGGAAAAGAACAGGATGCGGGAAAACACATCTTTTTGCAAGTCCCTCAGCCCGGTAAGGGTAGCGCTGGCTCTAATACCTACCGCTGTTTCGTCGGCAGACAACGACGCAGTCACCGACAGCAGCAGGTGTGGCCGTCCACGCGCGCCACGCACCGCCACGCGCACGCCATCTGCGCCGTCCCACTGGAGCTGCCCAAACATTGAGCGCCATACGACATCAGCGCCAGTACGTCGCCTCAGCGCAGACTCCACCAAGCTCTGCACATGCCCGATACGCGCACGCATGACTTCATCCGCCGTCTGCAAAGCGTCTATGTGATCTTTGCCTTGTAGGCGCGCATCTGTAATTTCAAATGGACTCTTCAGGAGCTCCGCAAGAGGCTCTTCGATAGGGCTGCGATCTCGCACCTGCTCAGCCAGGTCAACCGTCGTGCTCGCCGGAGGCTGGCTATCACCAACCTTGTTCATCGATAGCAGGAATTGGTTCAGGTTGCGTGCAGCCTGACGAACTTGCAAAAATTCGAGACTCTCTCGAATATGGGGAAAAACGACCTGGATGAAGTGATCATTGATATTCGCCTGCGCAGCGTGCATCGAGCGATGCGCCATTGATGCGATACGGTCCACGCGCCCTACCTTCTGCTCCAGCGCGATGGGACTGGCGGAGATACCATAGTGAATGACGCTATCGCAGAAGGTATGCAAGTCCTCGCCTTCCTGGAACACATCGGTCGAAATAAGAACGCGCGGGTAGCCCGGCATGCGGAATTTGCGCGCGATCGCCGATCGGCTGGCGGAGTTTTCTCCGGTTGCGCCGAGCACCGGTGACAATGGCTGAAGCTGCCGTGTGAGGTAGGCAGTCAGCTCCGCCAGTTTCTTGTCACCGGCTTCCTCGAAATTCTGCTTCAATACGAGCGACAAGTTAAGACACAAGTCTCGCAAGATGGTGTAGGAGCTGAAGGCGTGCGGCTGTCGGCTTTGTTTAAGCAGCAAAGACACGAACTCGGCAATCAACCTGTCATCGGCGCTACCGTCATCGCGCTTGCCGCGGCTGGCTCGCAGAGAATAAAGGTCAACGAAAGGATGATCGAGGCGGCAAACCGCCGCTGCCAGGCGGCAATGCACAAATATATCGCGAATATGCCTTACAGCGTCGGCCTCGTCATCCGATGCCAGCAGATCGAAAATACCTTCAGTCCAATCCATACCAAGAGCGCGTAGCTGGTCGTGCTGGCGCAGCGCTTCCCAAAAGGTAGGCCACTGAATCGCATCGACTATGCCGGATGCTTGCAACACTGGCTGGATAGACGGCATCGCGTCGTCGGTCACGGCCAGGATGCGCCTTGCGACGATCGCCGGCTTGCCACCCGCAAGAGCCACCGCCGACAGGTAGGCATGCTGTCCATGCTCGAACTGCTGCAGGCGCGTGGCGCTCGGCGCAAGCGGCGGCACCGTCATGACCCGGCTGAAATCAAGCTGCGCCGGATCCGGCATGCCTGGCAACTCTGACCAGTTTGTGGCGAACATCATACTGGACGATGCCAACATGGTGCGGTAATTTGCCGGTGTGGTCACGAGACGGTCGACAGCGATGGCAAGCCGCTCGTTGTCGCCACGATAGAACCATGAAAAGAAACTGGATACGTTACCTGCTTCAGAGCGCTGCTCATCGTCGAGCTGGCCGTGGTTACGGTCGCCCACCAGCTTCAGGTAGTCGCCAAAGAATTCCGTCACCACCGCATCACCGGCCAGGTAACACCCTATCCAGTGGTTGTACTCGTCCTCGATTTTAGCTTTGAGTTCTCCCACGCTGGCGACCCTGCGAACAAAGATAAGCTGTTTCTTGTTACCTTCCAACGCGGACTGAGCGGCCCGGCTGGCGATTTGGTCCATTTTTGGGTGCGGCGGAAATGCGTGAAAATTTTTCTGATAACTGCTGACCAGCACCTCAACCGCATTGCGGTCAGGCACGTCGCGCTCTTGCTCGCCAGCCGCACCCGCTTGCTCTTCCAGTCCATCGAACTGTACCGGCTTGCCCTTGTGCGCCGGCAAATAACTCTCCAGGGATGCAAGCATGCCCAGTTCAAATTTCCCACTATGGTTTTCGTTAAGGGATTCGCTGACCTTCTTCTGCAGCAGCGCCGCGAACAACTGCTGCTTCAGGCCCAATTGAATTTCCGCCCCTTGGCCAGAACGATGCTCGGTACGGTACATATTGCGTGTATGGGCCTTACCAGCCAGATCCAGCGTGTTCAAACGCCTTACCATGAAAGGCAACAAAGCAGCGTGTACCTGCCGCCATCCGGCTTCTTCGGGCATAAGCAGCGGAGTATCCTTGGCAAACAGCTTGAGTTGCCGCTGCAATTGCTTGATGTCGCGGTCAAATGGGGTGGCCGACAACAACAGTACGCGTTGCGCCCGCAGCGTCGATAGATTTTCCGTGCCCAGCACGGTCGCTAGCAATTGGTTGCGGTCGGCGCTCTGTAGCCCCCGGCGGTAGTTATGCGCCTCGTCCACCACCACCAGATCGAACTGGGGCAACATGGCGTTCAGGGCGCCGGCCCAGCATTGCTTGACGCGCTTTTTGATATCGGACAGTTCAGTGCTATCGGCGGATTGCTGTTCGAGCTCCGCAACCAGCTTCTCGACCTGGCGTGCCGCTTGCGGCAATTGACTGCGGAACTGCGACAAAGTTGTGAGCAACTCTTCGCGTGTGCCGCCCATGTGCAGGCTGAATGCCGAAGCACAAATAAAGAAGTCCCTTGCACTATCGGTGGCCACGGCTTGCATCAAGTCGGCCAGCGACTTGCAAAGTCGATACGGCGCCGCTGGTTCGTTGCCAAATCCTTTAACAATGCAATCATGTCGCAAATAATTTTTATCGATGAAACTGCGGTAATCCTTCCGCCACTTATCGCGCACATTATTCTTGGGCAGCAGATAAAGCACCCTCAGCGCCGGCTGAAAACGGCGCATCAGCGCAACCACGCCAAGCGCAATATAAGTCTTCCCCATGCCAACCTCATCCGCAAGATAGGCGACGTTGTGCTCGGCGAGCATATTATGCAAGGCAACGGTGCCGCGTAGCTGCTGCTCCGCCAGGCCGACAGCCAAGCCATCCTTTCCGGCAAAGTCAATCAAGGCACGGGCGGTGGTAATGGACAACTTATCCAATCTGCGACTCCTGGTTTGCGGTGGCGGTGACTACCTGCCGTACCGGTGAAATGAATGCCGTTTTGATCCAGTCCAGGTAGCCCGGAGGCAGCTCACCAAACTGGGGATCTCGCTCCGCCAGCGCCAGCAACTGTTTGACCTGTTCGCCGAGATCGGCGCTGGCGTCCGCGTAGAGCGACAGCAATTCAACCAGGTTAAGCAAGGTCAGATAGCGTACGATCAGCGGCAACTGCGATGCTGGTTCATCGACACTGAGCGAGCGGACCAGGCTAGGCAGCGAATCCGGTTGCTGTCCAGACAGGTAATACGCCAGTTCATGCTGTTTGCCCGCGATCTGGGCGGCTGCCAGCTTTTTCCGCAGGTTCCAGAAGGCGCCATTCACCTCGGAGAATTCCGAGAAAAAGCTGCCCCGGCCATCGTCGACGGGCAGTGGCGGCAGGAACTCGTTGAAAGCAGCACCATCTTGCGACAGCCTGATCTGCTTGACAGCCAGTTCGGTGATGACCTCCATGCGCGCTTCCGGATGCATATTTTGGAAGATACGCAACAAGTCCCGGACCTCCAGTTCAGGTAACGAGCTTGGGCGGCAATAGACATTGCGTTGCGATACCAGGATGGAGCGCTGCGCACTTTGCGCCCCGTCCGGCCTGGTCCATGTTGCAGTGACAAACGCTGACTGTTTCAGATGCCGCGGCAACCAGCCGACGGACGGCGTAGTCGGCATGTCGGCTGTGAGCCCGTAGCCCCCATGCCTATCTCCCTGCGCGTCAAACAACGTCAGCACGCCGGTCTCGGGGCTGATGGCCTCAAGGCCGGCACTGTGCCAGTCGTAGCAGAGATGTATCGGCGGCATGGAGGCCGCCGCATCGACCGTCTTGGCCTCAGCCAAGTCGGTCGACGAGAAGCCTTGCGCGGCAACGCCGCGTCCCAGCAAGCAAGGCTTGAGCGTGCTGCGGAGCAGAAAGCCCGCTTCGACGTTCTCATGCAATGCCTTGTAGCTCAGGTTGACGGAGCCAACAAAATACCAGCCCTGCCCCGCATAAATCTTGGCGTGCAATTTTCGAAACCCCGACCTGTCCGCAGGCAAGGCAAAGCTGGTGCGCATTTCGTCCCGCCAGTCCTTCCAATTGACGTACTCCGATAATTTCTGGTAGACGGCTTCAGACATCGCAGCAGCACCGCTTTCATCGGTGGGCAGCAGCAGCGACGGTCGGCCAAACGACTTAAGAAATGCAAGCACCTTGGGATGGTCGCCCTCTTCAGAAAAATACGGACTGACGATCTCCAGCGATTGACGATCAACGGACTCCAGCGCGCTGGGAAAGGACTGGCGCTCTTTTCCCGTACCGGAAAAATAAAAGGTGCAGCCAGGGTCGTCCGGTCCGACCATCCACTGTTCCACCGTCGCTTGAAGCGCGCCCAGCGCGGGCACGGCACGATACTGGTTGTAGTACTGCAGCGCCGCCACCAGTGGCCGTACGATGTTGCGGGGCGCATAAGTACTACTGAGCTCCACCCAATGGCCGACTTCAATATTGGTCCACCACCCTGCCCTAGTCAGGTTGAACGACCCGGCTGCAAGGATCAGGGCAGTACCTCCAGATACATCGCTCACCTCGATTACAGCCAGTTTGGCATGCTGGCAAGCACCATCGACACGGATCGGAATATAGTCGACTTCGAGCCGGGTTGTATAGCGTGGATCGAACACGTCAAAATCATAAGCAAGCGCAAATCGGCCGCAGCTGTCGCTCAGCAGCGACTGCAGTTGGTGATAACGCACTGTTTCGTCGGTCGACAACGCTGGATCTCCCAGCAGTAGCGGCAAGACGTCGAGTTCGAAAAAATCCGGATCCACACAATATGTGGAAAAGAACGCCCGCTCGACTTTGCGCTCGCGAAGCGCCAATTTAAATCCTTCGCTAATAGTCAACGATTTCACGCGAGCCCCTGCTCAGTAATGGAAAGGAATGCGCTGACAAAATAAGTAAAGCGCCACTGCTCTCCCAGATGCCGCAATACGTCGAGGCTGTTCTGGTGATCGCTCGACACGCGCACAATGAGGTTGGCTCCCTCCGCCTCGATCCATGCGGCGCCGCCGCGCGCGCGCATCAGCACCCGGTTTTGTGCCAAAACCGCATCGATCACCTTAGCGGCACTGCCCTCCTGCGCAGCCGATTGCAAGCGCATCAAGAATTCGCGGTGAGGCAGTTTTGTCTCCTGCTGCCATTCGGAACACCAATCCATGGCAGGCATTTTCGCCTGAAGCTCTTGTTCTATGCGCATCATGGGCTCGCCGTTCTTTTTCTGCAGCCAGCCCATGACGCTATCGGCAAATTTCAATACGGGATCGACGGTCTGAATCCGCTTCAGCGCTGTTTTCAACTCTGACGTACTATCGGATCGCGTTAGCACCCAATCACAGAAATCCATGCTGCGATGCTCGGCGCGTCGATCCAGCGCAAGATATGCCTGCGCATGGAAAAACAACTCTTGCTGCATAGCTCCGCCGTGCTGGAATGCCAGCAATGCGTTGACGGCCATGCTGCGCATAGCGGGCTCGGTAAGTGCGCCCCAGAATGCCGATGCGAGCCCGCTTGCCGATATTGTGCTCTTGACGAGATTGTCCCCGGCCGTCATTTGAACAAACTCGGCCCACCGCTCTTCGCCCAGTTGTTCCTTGATCTTGTAAATCACGGCCGTTCCGGCCGGGGTCGGGCGGCGACTGGCGCCGGCGATCAGTCCTGCACCTTCCAGCGCGCTCGAATACAAACCCCACAAGCCGTAGGCAGCTTGACTGGCAAGCAACTGGGCTCGGGCCGATATACCCAGTGGAATTTTGGCCTGTTCGAAATTCTTTTTGGCCTGGGTAATGCCAAGAAATCCGCGCGAGCCCTTATCGGCCGCCAACTTCAGATAGGCCGCTACCTGCTCCGCGCGCAAATAGCGTTCGCGCACCGTTGCCGGGTCCGTGACCTGTTCATTTGCGTGGGCGCAGCAGAGCAGCGCGACCATGAAGTTATCAAGATTCGCCGTGACCGTAGTGAGGTTACCGACGACTTTACGTCCAAGGAAGCTCCAGGTAGCCTCGGCGCCGAGAGGATCGCGGGAGCCTTTTGCGCGCGCCCGGTCGTCAAGGGCAGAGAAAATCGTAAACATTTATTTAGCTCTCATCAGGAAACGCCATGACAGCGGGGATATTAGTTAATTTCAATAAGATAAGCCGGTGCATCCGCTGAACTATTCCACAGGCCCACCATTATGAGCCCCGCTTTATCTTTATCAATGCCGAGATCACGATCAAACGGGACTGGACAGTTAGAAATACCGATCCAAGTTAGTGACCGAGAGTGTCGCCCGACACCTCGAACGGGGTTTCCACCTCGCGGGCACCTCGACGCCGCATTAACTGGCCGGACGCTGCTACTAAAGTGAGGGAAATTGCACCTGAGACAAATGCAATGCCGTAAGCGGCCAAGCTCTCAAGTGGTGAAGGCTGATTGCCCATAAAAAATGCTCCTTGAGATAATCGAAACAATGAAAATGGTTTTCATTTTTTGAAGCGTCCAACTGCGGAAAAAGCGATTCCGGCAAACAGCAGCGCGAGGACCACAGCCAATTATCGGCAAACCACCGACAATCCGTGTCGCACTGCAACTGCCCCTATTCATGATGCATGTTTATGATCAAACGGGACTAGACAGATAATTTCATTTCTTGATCAACATGATATAAGCAAATAACATTTCCCATGGGAAATTCTATTTGCATTGATGTTATAATAGCCACAATGGAAAATGGATAATGAATGATTACTGGTGATAGCGAGTGGCTGGGTGAGCATGCGGCAGCGGCGCCTAGGGTCCGTGCAGCGTTAGGTATATTGTTGGCGCGCGGTGATTGGACTTGGTGGCGTCACCCCGGCGCGGCATCGACCATTATGCTTGCCTCTGTCGCGCCATCCGGCATTGCGGAGTGGGGAGGCGATCCCGCAGTATTGGATGCTGCGGAGTGGTTAGATCTGAATGCCGCGTTGGCGATCGCCGAGGCTTTCCGTGTGCTGGTAGCGCGCCGCCAAGGCGACTTGCGTCTCAAGGTCCAGCGCTCTGTATATGATTGGGGCGGGTCGCCCTCCGTCCATGAGATTTGCGACGACCTGGGTCACGCCTTTGACCGGGAGCGCATCTTTGTCGAGTGGCCCACTGATCGCCGCCCTCGCCGTGCGCCAGCGTCCACCAGCCAAGGTGTCCGCGTGAGCTCAACGCAGCACTTGCAGCAGACCGCCGCGAAACTCATCGATTCAGTCCAAGGAGCGAACTGGGGCTTACCGGAGCAGCCTGCTACGATCTCCATTGCCACGCTGAAAGATCTTCTGCAGCACCCTTTCTCAAGCGAATTGCTGATCATCGTCGACACATCTCTTGAAGCGCTGCTGCCGCACATCGATACGATTCGCGCGACGACGGGCGCCCAATGCGCCATTTTTTTGCCAGCAAATCAACCCAACATCGACCGCTGGCTGCAGATCTTCGGTGCCAGGGTCACGGAGCAAAGGTCGATTGATCTGGCGCTGAGTAGCGCTAACCGCGAAGTCTCACGATTCGCAGTCATTGTTGCGTCCACGCAGTCGTTCATGGTGCAGTCTTCCCGCACCCTCCTTCCTTCGTCGACCCGCGCGCGGGAGCGCGACGAACGGCTGAAGACGCCTCGACCAGTCCATTCTGCAAGGGTTAAGAAGCACATTGGGCAACGTCGACTGCCGCCGCCTCCCAATCTGGAAATTTTGGGCATGAGAATGGAGGCGCCGCCGCCTACTGTGCGTGTCATGGAAGCGCGAATCAAACAAAATGGGCAAACGGTGCGTGTGTTTCCCCCTCATGGCAGAGTTGATATTCTGATCAGCATTGAGCCCATGTCGCCATTGAAACTTGGCACTCCCGCCTTTCCGGAACAAAACATCGCTTGGCATGGCGATCAGAAGGCCTTGCAGGTTCACTTGACCGAAATGGGAGCTGAGACACGCTCAGCTCCCTTACTGTTGCCCCGCAGCGGCCCCTCGACGTCGGTGCCTTTCACCTACACAGTAGCGCCTGACCGCGCCATCGATATATGCTTTTTGGTGTGTGACGGCAGTTGCATTCTACAGACCGCTCGGCTGCAGGGCGCTGCCGGCACACCCATTCGATTCTTTGTTGAGGCCTTCAACTCACCTCTTGAAAATCACAAAAAAGGCTTCGATGTTTCCTTACTAGTAAACGATAGCCTGGGCAACATACCAACGACAACAGTCCTGACCTGCGAAGGTATCCGCCTCAATGAAATGGACGTGTGTGGCATAGTGTCAACGCTCGACCATTTACGTGCGAACCTAAGCGCTTGTCTACATCCAAGTGGCGGCTTCAGTACCTCGCTCTTCAATTTGGCCAATTCCGGCAGACTCCTGCTGAATGAATTACGTGACCTTACCCCTGAGTGGCCTTCTACCATGACCAGGGTCCAACTGACAACGCCGGCAAATGTCCACTTCCCGATCGAATATCTTTACGATGGTCCCCTTCCCGCAAACGAGGATGCTAGGTTGTGCGATCATCGCGCTGGGTGCCTCACTTCGGGTGTCGCCATAGATAATTGCACGATCAGAGCGGCGCGACAGCAACTATGCCCCATGGGGTTCCTGGGTGTTACTACTGTTATCGAGCGCCAGACTTGGGCCAAGAACATGGGCAGGACTTTATGGTTGAGGCAAGCGAGCGGCCTCGGGGAGCGCAATCGGGTTACCGATCTGCGCCGCGCGCTATTTGCTGCATCGCACAGAGCTGATGACTTCCGTGACCATGAAGTTCGTCCTCCATTCACCCTGACGCGCACATCAAACATTGAGACACTGTTTAACGGCGAACGTAAATACACCTGGCAGGAGTGGAGCCAGTCTATCGCAGCCATCAAGCCAAAGCTGCTGGTCCTGCTACCCCACTTCGAAAACAATCACCTTTATATCGGCCACGACGACAAGCTTGCTCTGGGAGCACTTGAGCGAACCCATATTGGCGACGCCGATCCGATCGTCGTCGCGATTGGCTGCAATACCGCCATCGGCCTCACCGCAAATTCCGGTTTGCCTGCAACCTTGTTGCGTGAGGGCGCTAAAGTAGTGATTGCCGCACTAACAGGTGTTCTAGGCCGCTTTGCAAATATTGCTGCCGCCGACATCACCACCCAGCTCATGGCAGCATCGATGTCTAGCACGACGGTCACGATCGGTGAATTGATCACCCGTCTGCGCCGTGAGTTTCTGGCAAAAGATAATGCCTTGGGCTTGGTCCTTATTGCGTTCGGGGATGCAGACATATCCCTTGGAGCCGACCGGCATGAGTGACTTGCTGGAGGTCAAGCTGCTTCAAGCCGGGCATGGGGACGCTATCCTCGTCAGCTACGGCGAAAGTCCCGTTCGGCATATCTTGGTCGATGGCGGACCGACTCAGGCACTGCCGAATCTCTTGGAGGTGCTGGCGGCGGCGCGCGAGGATGGTACACTGAAGCTGGAGGCCCTAGTGGTCACCCATTACGACTTCGATCATATCGGAGGCATTATCGCGCTGCTGAAGCAGCGCCCGGCTTGGCTACAGATCAACGACATCTGGTTCAATGGATGTAAACATCTCGCTCCCGCTGATATGTTGGGACCACACCACGGTGATGCCCTTGCCGACCTCATCGACCGTAACCGTCTTCCATGGAACGCAGCGTTTCAGGGGCAAGCGGTAACTGTCATTAATGGACGTGACATTCACTTACCCGGCGGAATGACTGTCAGAGTGCTATCGCCCACAGCACGGGAGTTATCTGCGCTGGCGAAACAATGGCCGGCGGTAGTGGCGGGAGACGCCGACTCTGCACCGGGGGACACACTAGGGCACGGAGACAGTTGGCCACCACCATCGTTCTTCAGCTTGGTAGATAAACGCTTCTCACCAGATACTTCCGTAGCTAACGCAAGCAGCATCGCCTTGCTACTGCAGTTCGCCCATAAACGGGTGCTGTTAAGCAGCGATGCCCACGCGGAAGTGGTAAGCGCAGCACTGGCAACTTACTGGCCAGCACAAAAAGTGCACATTAATCTGCTGAAAGTTTCACACCACGGCAGCCAATCAAACACCTCCGCAACACTCCTGCAGGTACTCTCATGTCGGCGTTTCGCCATCAGCACCAACGGAAAAATCCACGCGCATCCGGACCAAGTTTTGATTGCGCGTATCCTCGCTTCAAGCAGCAATGCGGAACTCATTTTCAACTATCACACAACATTGACGGCGAGGTGGGAACAACACCCTACAGCTTGGCCCAGATACTTGACGCGGTATCCCTGCAACGATGACCCATTCGTAAATATCATCATCTAATAACGCGTCAAACCTGTCGTACCTGACGAGGGAATCAGGTTCGGGTCCTACGGAAGGTACCCGGCTCGCGAAGTGTATCGCCAGCGTCCTTCGCTAAAAAATCATGATACAAGGACAGGGCTACTTGAAACCGACGTAACCACTGGATAGTACTCGTCAATGGGAGACTACGGGATTGTGGATGCTTGCCCTGACGTTAAACCGCTACTTGTAGCATCCCCTGAAAATAGGGAATTAACCACAGCGGCTCACCCGAATCTTTGACTTATTAATACTATAGGCTTTCAGAAAACACATTCATCAATGCGCCCTTATCAATCAATAGGATACACAACTTGGGTATATGCGCCATTGAACAAATGCGCTGCCTTCCGCACAAAATAGGCGCACGGCCCCTCTCCTCCATCAAAAACAGCAAGAAGGAACCAGGATTGGTCGCCATCCGGCTTACAGGGCTGCCACGCAGATAGTGCCCCGGCAGGATCTCCGGCCAGAAACTTCCTGTAGCTATCCAAATCCTTGGCGTCATCCTCCATCCACACCCGCATCACCTCCAGGCGATGCGCTAGCAGCCAGTTGTCCCATGACTCCTGATCTCCGTCGTCGAAAAGCGGCAGGTCAGGATGGCAGCGCGCGCCGCCTGTATACATAAGCAGCGGCGCGGCCTTGATCGGCAAGACGTTCATTTTCGGGCCTCCGTTTCATTGCTTCCTGCTTCTGCCCCATCTGAAATGGGCCGCCACGCCGCATGCAGTCACTGCGGTCCTGACCTGGCTAGCCGGCGCTGCAGCGGTTCCCGCGCAAGAGACAAGACATCCTGATTGGCATTGGCCTGCCGGCTTTCAATTTCAGACTGCACAACTGGCCGCACCTGCCGGTCCAGGCCTTCCATGCCCAGCCGGCTCTTGCTGGCCAGGTCATTGAAGTCGGTGTACCCCTTCGGATCAGCCGCCTGCTCGCCCGGGGCGAAGATGGGCAGCAGCACGCGACCGCCAGTCAGGCGGCCCGCTTCCTGTGCCTTGGCCTTGCCGGGATTGATCCCCTGCGTTGCTTCCAGGTGCTGGTCGTTGTCCCCGGCGATGATCACCGGCTTGCCCGGAAAGCGGCCGTGCAGCGCCTTTGCCACCAGCGGCAGGTTGCCGGAGTCAAAAGCGGCCACGGTAGCGAAGCCAACCGACTTTGACAGGCTGGCGGCGGTCGCATAGCCTTCCGCGATGACCAGCGCAGGCGCCCGGGCCAGCGCCTCCAGGCCGCCGACGGCATGGAAGCAGCCTGTCTTGCGGCTGTCGCGCGCGAAGCGCTTGCTGCCATCCTCGCCGATGTATTGCATGCTCCACTGCTTGCCATCGGCGTCGGTGGCGGGAATGTAGCTGGTCTTGCCTGCCTTGTCGGTGAATATGCCCGGGGTGGGCTGCAGCCCTTTCGACACCAGGTACGGCGTCGGTTCCGCCATCGGCAGCAGGCTGGCCATATGCCGCACGACGCGGCTCGCCGCTGCCTCTTGCAGCTGCGCCTGAGCGGCTTGGCGTTCCTGCAGCCTGGTGGCCGCTTCGGCCTGCAGCCGGGCTTTCTGTGCCGGGTCGAGCGCATAGCCCTTGTATTTCCAGTCCATCGCCTCGCCCGTCTTGTTGTTCTTGATATGGCCTGCCGGATGGCCATCGAGGTGGGCGACATAAAAGCCGGAGCCGGAATGCTCGCTATGCTTTTCCCCTTCCACGGTGATCCGGTGCTTCTGCCCATCCATCACGGGATGCCCGCCGCTCACCACGCAGCGCAGGCTGCGCAGCGCATCGGCAAACTCCTCCTGCGCCGTCATAGCGGGCCCCTGCTGGGGACCTGCCTTGCCGGGCATCCAGCGTGCCAGCCGCGCCATGTTCGCCTTCGCTCCCGCATACCAGGACTTCGCCACCTTGTCCCATGCCGCGCCCGCGGCCTTGGCCAGCTTGCGTTCACCGTAGGGCACGGCCAGGTACTGGCGCAGCTGGCGCGGTGCGGCTGGCATACCGTCACTCGGCTCCTGTCCGCCAGCCCCCTCCGAAGCGGGTTGCCGGTACCACTTCCCGAACACGGCGGGATCGCCACCGGGCGGCACCGTCCACGATTGCGCCGCCCTGTCCCACCGCGCGCCCAGGGCCTTGGCTTCGTCCTTTTCCCTGAAAGGCACGGCAAGCAGCACGCTGGCGCCCGGTGCGGCCTGGCCGCTGCCCTGTTCAAGCTGCGCCACCCGGCGCTGCAGGTCCGCGCTGCCGGTGACGGCAGCCAGTTCCGCGCTCTTGCGCGCTTCGCGTGCCGCAACCAGGTCTTCCGCGGCGCTGGCGGGATCCCGCCGCACGCGCTCTTCATGCAGGCGGGCCAGTTTCACGGCCTTCTCGCGTTCATCCGTTTCGGAGTGCGCGTCGATCAGCGCCAGCCTGGCCGCCAGCTGTGCCGCTTCGCGCTGGGTGCCGCAGTCGGCCAGCCACTGGTGGCGGCCGTCGCCCTGCTGCGCGTAGACGCTCCAGAATTCCGGCCTGAGGCCTAGTTGCTCGGCCGATGCTTCCTGCTGCTCTCCATCCACCTCGCCAGTGGCCATGCCCTGCACCATCACGCGGCCGTTCCAGTCGTGCGGCAAGGTAAAGCCCAGATGCCGCATCGCGGCTGCGTCCAGAACGGCGCCGGCCTCGCTGCCGCCACCACGCAATACCTGCAACCGCGCCAGGGCCACGTCGCTGTCGCCCGCATTTTCCATTTCCGCCTTCACGATGGTCTCCCCTTCCACCCGTTCCGCGCGCTTGTCCACTCGGGCCGCGCCGATCACATGCCAGTACTGTTCCTGGGCCGCTGCCACTGCCTGCTCCACTTCCTGCGATGCAAAGCGCTCGCATTCGAAGTCGCCGTCCGGCCCCCACACGACGCCAGCGAGTTTCCGCCCGTCCGCCGCCTCCATGCTGCGGTTGGCGGCCTGCGACTTTGTCACGTAGCTGCGTGCCGCTTCCTCGAGCGCGGCGAAGGACTGCGAAAACAGGTCCTTGCCGCCCACCCGCTCCCTGACAGTGAAACTGGCAGCATCCGCGCCAACAGGCGCCTGCTGCGGCGACGCAGCCTGCCCCAGCGTCTGCACCTGTTCCAGTCCCAGCACATAGGCCTGGATCTTCTCGGCCCCCGACGCGGCGCGGAAAATCTCCAGCGGATCGGACTGCAGCGCGCGTATCCATGATCCGACATAGGCCGCGTGCTGGCCGGGATCGTGGCCGATGCCCAGCTCGTCGCCCAGCAGCATGCTGGCGATTTCCGCGCGCAGCTCTTCCCGCGCATATTCCTCGCTGCCGAAGGGATGGCCAAGGTCGCGGCCCAGCCGGCTGGCATGCCCGGTCCAGTGCCCGAGTTCATGCAACGCCGTCGCATAGTAATTGTCCGCCGTGGGGAACTGCTCCTTGCCTGGCAGGTGGATGGTGTCGGTGGACGGCCGGTAGAACGCGCTATCGCGACCCTCGCGCCCGCCATGCTCGATGGTGGCGCCCGATGCCTGCAATATCCGCTCCGCCCGCTCGGCCGGCGCCCAGGCAGCAACTGGCCGTGGCGCCAGCGGTGCCAGGCCGTCGATCTGCGACGCGTTGAACACCGTGGAAAAGAACATCTGCGGCCGCTCCAGCCTGACGGACTGGCGCGCCTGGCGGCCGTCGCTGCCCAGCACCGGCTTGCCGTCGGCATCCGTCTGTCCCTGCTCCTCGCTGAATTTCCAGTACTGGATGGGCGTGCCCTTCTCGCCTTGGCGCACCTGCGCACCGGCGGACGCTGCCTGCTTGTAGGTCATCCAGCGCTGGTCCGCATGGCCTTCGCTCATCAGGTGCAGGGCGTTGATGCCCTTGTAGCGCTTGCCCGTGGTGGGATTGAACGGCAGGAGCGCTCCCGGCTCGCCCGGCTGCCAGGGCTTCTGCCAGGGCGCCGTGCCTTCCCTGAGCTGCGCCACCAGCTTCTCGGCGATCGTTTCAATCAGTGACTTGGGCAGGTCGTTCATGGCTGGTACTCCCTGTCAGGGGCAGCGGCGCGCTGGCATCGGCCAGGTCGACGGCGCCTGCCGCCGCATCGTGTTCATCCACGGCATCCTCGGCAAAGGAGCCGGCCTGTTCGGCTTCATCCGGCGCGAACTCGGCCCGGCTGCCTGGTATGGCGGCGTCGCCCAGTTTTTCGCGCAGGACGGCTGCCATGGCCTGTTCGTCGGCCATCGCGCCACCGGTCTGCCTGTCTCGTGCATTCTTCATCGGTTTCCTCCTCTTCTACGTGGTTGAAAATGGAACCTGCTACCAGGTCAGCACCGGGACGATCACCGTGCGGACCTGCATGCGCTGGACGGGGCCAAAGTAGCGCGCGTCGAAAGACCGGGGATTGGCGTCCGCCATCAGCAGCAGCTGGAATTCGCTGAGGGTGTAGCGGTCAGCCTGGAAGCGTGCCATGGGACGGCCATTGCCATCGGTGGCCAGCGGCGCGCTGTGCGCCAGCAGGCGCCCGTTGACGCGCACGCCGTCCGGCGCCACGCTGATAGCGTCATTGCCCGCGCCAAGCACTTTCTTCATCATGTAGCCATAGCCGCCGGGACAGAAACCCGCACCGATATAGCCGCGCCGGCGCGCCTCCTCGAACACCCCCAGCTGGGGCGGACAGAACATCACGAAGCGCCCGGGCGCCACCGGGGCTGAACTGGTCCAGTACAAGCCGCGCGGAATGCTATGGCTGCTGTTGATGCGCGCGCCAGCCAGGTGGACTGCCACGCCCAGCACCTGCAGCGCGGCGCCCAGCGAGGCGCTCCAGGCGCCGAGTTTCACGCATGTCCTGTTCATAGCCGTATGCCCTCCCCTTCGGCAGGCCGGTGCGCGTGGTGCAGCTTGTCGCTTTTCGTGGGCGCGGGGATCGCAGCGCGCACCTGGAAGACCGCATCCTGGAAGTACAGCGGCTGGCGGCCGTAGATCGCCGGATAGCCGGCCACGTAGACGACCATGTCGCCGGCCTTCTCGATGTCGCCGCTGGCCGACTTGACGGGGCCGGGCATGCGCAGGCACTCGTCCGGCGTGAGCAGAGGGCGCTGCGTTTCCTGGATGGTGCGCGACACCTGGGCCAGCAAGGCGCTGGTGCGGCGCCCGCTCGTCGTGACCTGCTCCTTCGCCACCGTGGTCTGGCCCGTCAGCTTGGACAGGTGTTCGGCCGTCTCCAGTCGGTTCGGTGGATAGGCATTCTGAATATGGCAGCTCGATGTGATGCTTTCATCGGGACCATAGCCCGTTTCGCGGCTCTTGAGCTGGTTGATATCCTGGCAGATCAGGTAGCACTTGATGCCGTAGCCCGCCAGGAAGCCCAGCGACTCCTGCATGATGTCCAGCTTGCCCAGGCTGGGAAACTCGTCGAGCATCATCAGCAGGCGGTGCCGGTAGCGCGCCACGGGACGCCCGTTCTCGAAGCTGACACGGTCGGCCAGCTGGCGCACGATCATGTTGACCAGCACGCGCACCAGCGGGCGCAGGCGCGCCTTGTCCGTCGGCTGCGTGACGATGTACAGGCTCACGGGGCTGTCGTGGTGCATCAGGTCGCGGATGCGGAATTCCGAGCGGCTCACATTGCGCGCGACAATCGGGTCGCGGTACAGCGACAGGTAGGACTTGGCCGTCGACAGCACGGATCCGGCCTCCTCCTCGGGCCGGTCGAGCATGTCGCGCGCGGCCGAACCCACCACCGGATGATTGCGCCCGTCGGCATGGCTGTAGGTGATCATTTCCATCCACAGCTCGCCGATGCCGCGGTTCGGGTCCGCCATCATGGCGTCGACCACGGACAGGGTGGCCGTCGTGCCTTCGGCGCGCGCCTTGTACAGCGCATGCAGGATCACGCCCACGATCAGCGCCTGGCTAGTCTTTTGCCAATGCGTCTCCAGCCCCTTGCCGTCCGGGTCGACGATCAGGGTGGCGAGATTCTGCACGTCGCCCACCTCGTGCTCCGTATCGAGGCGGATCTCGTCGAGCGCGTTCCAGCACACGCTGCCCTTGGCGGCGGCCGGCTCGAAGTACAGCACCTTGTTTCCCGCATGCTTCTGGCGCCAGCCCGAGGTCAGCGCCCACAGCTCGCTTTTCAGGTCCGTGATGACGGCGCTGTGCGGCCACGCGAGCAGGGTCGGCACCACTAGGCCGACACCCTTGCCGGAGCGGGTGGGCGCGTACGTCAGCACGTGTTCCGGCCCGTCGTGGCGCAGGTAGTGCTGCCTGCCCGCCCGGTCCAGCCAGGCCCCTACGTACACGCCGGCGCTGGCCGGCTGCGCCCTTCCGGCCACCAGCTGCCACAGCGAGCGCGTCGCAGGCAGCAGGCCGGCGGCGCGGATGTCCGTGATGTTCGCCCAGCGCGCCGAGCCGTGCAGGTACTCGCTGGCGCGGGCCGAATTCACCGAGATCATCCGGGCCACCAGCAACCCGATCAGGCCGATCCCCGCGACGCTGACGCCCACGCTGCCCGCCTGCATCAGCGCATCCGGATACTGCCCGCGCCATCTGGCAGCCCAGCCGACGATCGCCCATGGCGGATAGACCTGGCTGGCATGCCAGCCCAGCGCGCTCTGGTAGTGGAAGGCGTGGGCAAAGAACTGGGTGGCCGCCTGGAAGCCGCCAACGAGGGTGAGCGCGGCCAGCGCCGGGATGGCCTTGCGGGCGCCCCGCCGTGCGCTGCGCACTTGGGGGCCGACGGCATTATTGAACCTGTCTTTCATCTGGTCCGTCCTTTCGTCTTGATGACGCCGTCAAGCGTCACGGTGACGGCATCACCGGGGGCCAGCGTACGCAAGCGCCTTGCTGCGGCGCCGCTCACCGGCAGGACCATCGTTTCCGCGCCCCGCTCCAGCAGCGCCAGCACCTGGCCGCCCGCCTCGCGCAGCCCGGCGAAGACAGCCGGCCCCTTGACACCATCATATCGTTCAAATTTCGGTATATCGGACAATCGCGGCTTTGTTTGTTCCTGCTCAAGGAGGAAGGCATCCACTGCCGCCGAGCCGGTATCCCGCCTGTCCGCTACGCCTCCCCGCCCAGAAACATGCCGTCGCATGCGCTGATCTGCTGCGGCTCCTTGCTGCTCCACGTGACCAGGTACATCACGCGGCAATAGCACTTCAGTTCCACTGCCGATGCGAACCATACCGAGTTGGGACAGCTTTCGCAGACGGTTCCTGGCTGCGGGCGGCGGATGGCCTCCAACGCCGCCAGGGTCGGACTGTGAGTGGGAGCTGCGCCGATGTCCGGCGCCTGCGCGGCCGGCCGCGGTGGCGGCGCACGCTCCAGCGACTCCAGCGCCTGCTCCAGCAGCGCGTCGCGCTGCGCCTTCACCGGGCTGTCCGCCCCGGCGCGGTTGCCTTGCCTGTTCATCCTGCTTCTCCTTCGTGCCTACGGCACGCAACAGGTCCTGCCGGCGCCGCTCCAGCACGGCGTCGTCGAACGTGACCGCCAGGTGCGCGGCAGCCGCCGCCTGGATGACCTGGTCCTGGAACGCGGCGCTGCCATCGACATGCAGGCAGCTGCCATAGCGCGAAACCGCCATGTCCAGCGCCAGCAGCAGGCCCGCCTGCGTGGCGCCGCGCGTGATTTTCAGCTTATGCCCGTCGTCGCGGATCGTCGTCGCGCCAGCGCAATAGATGAGCGTGCCATGCTTGGTGACGCTGTCCTGCCGCAAATCATTCGGCGCCTGCGCCCCGCTTGCCTCACTTGCCAGCGGGTTGCCGGCCAGCGTGTTTCCTGCCAAACTCTGCTTGCCGCCGCGTGCGCGCAGGGCGGACAGCGCCTGTGCGTCGCCGGCCCCGGCACGGGTGCGCAACCAGTCCGCCCAGGCAAGGCGGCCGTGCTGGCTGCGGATGGCGCGGCGCTCCGCAAGGTAGCCGCCGTTGATGCGTTCGATGTCCGCCATGAGCGTCTTCGCGGCTGCCGCATGCAAGATGCGTTTGGCAAAGGGACCGCTGGCAAGTATGCGGATGGCAGCCCGCTTGAGCCTGCCCCGGCGCTTCGCCTCGGCAATCAGGCGCTGGTGCTGTGCGCGTGCGCCCGCCAGGGCGCCAGCGCGCACCTGGACGGCGTCCTGCTGCTGTTCCTGGTAGAGCGCATACAGCGCGGCCGTTTCCACGCGCAGGCGCAGCGGCTGGCGAATTTGGCTCGCTTGGCTAACATGGCCGCCGCCTGTCCCGGCCGGCCCGGGAGTGAATGGCCCCAGCCGCGCTTCCAGGCGCGCCCTGGAGCAGTCGCGGTGCACGGAACTGGCCTTCACGGCCGTGCCGTCGTCGGCCAGGATCACCAGCCCGTTGCCCCGTTCGCGCAGCGCCAGGCCGTGCGCAAGCAGCACGCCGTGCAGTTCCTGCCACGAGGCCGCATCCCGCATCTGCGCATGGCATGCGCGGCGCACCAGTCCCAGCAGGCTCTCGATGCCGGCGTGGCGCTCCATGTCCATGGCGCGGCTGGCGGCGCCCGTTTGCCGCGCCTGGTGGTTGTCGCGCTGCAAGCCGAACTCGTCCTCCAGCGCCGCGCACAGTTGGCCCAGCGTGGCATGGTCGCGATAAGGCTGGTGGATCGTGTAGCGGGTGGGATGGATCTTGTTGATGGCGATATGCACGTGCAGGTTGTCCGTATCGTGATGCACGACGCTGATGCGTTGGTGCGCCCCATAGCCCAGCCCGTGGCAGATGCGTGCCTCCACGGCCTGCAGCACGGCCGGGGGCGGTTCTTCGCCGGCCGGAAAACTGAGGATCAGGTGATAGGTCTTGTCCGATAGCGCGCGCTGGTTCTGCGCCTGCGTGTTGAGGATCTCGGTGACGGCCACTGCGGCCTGGTCCGACTGGCAGTTCGTGACCGTCACGCAGCCGACGCGTTCCCGCTTGGCCTGCGCATCGGCCAGGTAGGCGAGCAGGCTGGCAAAGCCGCTTTTCCGGGCCACCTTCATCGGAACATGCTTGGCAATCATGCGGCTCTCTCCCTGCTGGGCTGCGACTTCCGTTGACCGGCCAGTGCAGCCAATTTTTTAGCTGCTAAAGTCCGCGCCCCTGTTGCGGCAAGACTACGGCACGCATGACGGCATGCATTTCATCCTGGGTATCGGCGATCTTGGCCAGCACGGCGCGGATCGTCGCCTCGCCGAACGCGGCAGTGCGCTCGTCGTTGGTCAGCCACAGCTTCAGCAGGCCACCCAATCGGCCCAGGTCGCCATTGATGCGCGCCAGTTCCTCGACGCGCCGGTGGTCGAGGATGCCCGGCAGCCGATGGCCCAGCCCGACCCTGCGCAGATAGGCCGCCACCGGCAGCCCGGCCGCGGCTGCCAGCCGCTTGATCTGCGCCTCTTCGTCTGGCAGCACCGGCACGCGCAGCTGCCGGGCCTTGCGGGTGGTGGAGTGTTCTGGTTCTTGCATGGCGTCCTCGCAGTTGGCGCGGCACGCGCAGGCCTCGCAGAGCAGGATGTCCGTTGAGCGCCGCAGGCGCGAATAAGGCACCGTGAAGAGAGATAACCGGCCCGCCGGTTAGCTAACTTCACCTATCCTGCCCCGGCCCGCACAGCGACCGAGCCATTTAATCGTAGGACAGGCTTTCGATTTAACCCTTGTTCTGGCACAAAACGGAGCGGATTTTATCGGTCACTATTCCGAAAAGGCCTTTAAAGGCCTTATTTGCCTCCAACCGTGGCATATCAGGCTTCAACCGTGTCAGATTGGTGGTTCAACCGTGCCAGTTTTGTGGTGTAACCGTGCATCTTCCGCATAACGTGAAGGGGAATAAATACCATGGAGAAACCCTATGCCGAACAACTGAGTGACTGGATCAAATGCAGCAAGCCGGCCAAGCGCGACCAATACCTGGTCGCCTTCCTCGCCGTCAGCGACGATGTACGCGCCGCACTGGCGGCGGGCTTTCCCATGAATACCATCTGGCGCCATATGTATGCCTCGGGGCGCGTACCGTTCGGCTACGACACGTTCCTGAAGCACGTGCACCGCATGCTGAAAGCCTCCGCACCGGCCGGGGAGACGGCTGGACAAGGCGTGGCGCCCCAGCAGCCGGCATCCCGCCAGTCCCGCGCGGCTTCCGGGAAACCGGACGCCGTGACGTCCCGGCCGGCACCAGCGCCGGCCGGCTTCCATTTCAACCCGATCCCGGACAAAAAGGAGCTACTGTAATGGCCCATATCCATATGATGCTGCAGGGTAAAGGAGGCGTTGGCAAGTCGCTGATCGCCGCCATCCTCGCCCAGTACATGCTCAGCAAGGCCCGCACGCCGCTGTGCATCGACACCGATCCCGTGAATGCCACCTTCCATGGCTACCAGGCGCTGCAGGTCCGGCGCATCGACCTGATGGAAGAGGAAGAAATCAATCCGCGCGGCTTCGACGCCCTGATCGACCTGGTGGCGCAGGCGCAGGGAGACGCCATCATCGACAACGGCGCCAGTTCCTTCGTGCCGCTGTCGCACTACCTGATCAGCAACCAGATCCCGGCCCTGCTGGCGGAACTCGATCATTTGCTGGTGGTGCACACCGTGATCACGGGCGGCCAGGCCCTGCTCGATACCATCAGCGGCTTTGCCCACCTGGCCAGCCAGTTTCCGCCGGAAACCCGCTTCATCGCCTGGCTCAATCCCTACTGGGGTCCGGTCGAGCACGAGGGCAATGGTTTCGAGCAGATGAAGACCTATCTGGCCAACCGTGAACGCCTGTCTGCCATCGTCCGGCTGCCCGTCTTGAAGAAGGAAACCTTCGGACGCGACCTGGCCGGCATGCTGCAGCAGCGCCTGACCTTCGACGAGGCGCTGGCCATGCCCGCGCTGCCGATCATGACGCGCCAGCGCCTGAGCATCATCCGGCGCCTGGTGTACGGCGAACTCGATGCCGCGATGGTGCTGTGATGGGCGACCAGACCGAGGAACTGCTGCGGGAAATTGCCGCGAAACATGGCATCGCCGTCGCGCGCGACGACCCCATCCTGGTTTTGCAGACCATCAACAGCCGCCTGATGCAGGACAGCGCCAGGGCCCAGCAGGTCCAGCTCGATCGGTTCAAGGAGGAAATGGAAGAGCTGTCGCGGCGCTGGAGCACGGACGCCAGGGAAAAGGCCGAACGCATCGTCAATGCAGCGCTGGCCGCCGCCCGGGAAGCCATGGCTGCCGCCATGCTGGAAGGAGGCCAGCAGGCGGCAAGGGCCGCACGCCAGGAAATCGACGGCGCCCTGCTCCAGCTCGCACGTCCCGTGCGCGCCGCACATGCCATCGCGGTGTTGAATGTCGCCGCCGGCTGCCTGGCCATGCTGGCGGCGGCCGTGGCCTCATGGGCCGTGCTGCGATAGGCCCAGCCGCGAGCCGCGTCCGGCTTGCAGCACATGGCTGCGATCAGGGAGCTGCTGTGTCTGCTGCTGCTGCTGCTGCTGCTGCTGCTGCAGCAGCTTTTCCAGGCGCTGCGCCTGCTGCAGCGCATCCCACTCGCTGGCCAGCCCGGGATGCCTGGTACGCAGCTTGCGCGCGGCCAGTTCCTCGATGCGCGGCGCGTGCACACCCATGCTGTCGCGCACCTCGCGCACCAGTTCCAGGCGGCCCAGCAGGCGCTGCATGGTTTTCTGTTGCTGCTGCACCTGCTGCTGCCACTGCGCGCGCGTGGCGGGAAAGGCCAGCAAGCCCGGCTGCTGCATCTGCGTGCGCTGCAGGCGCGATGCCTGCGATTCGATCAGGTTTTCCAGCCTGTCCTCGATGCGCTCGACCTGCTCGTGCTTGGCCTCGAGCTGCGCCGCCAGCGCCGCGCCATACTGCATGTCCGGCGGGGCGGCATCCAGCATTGCCGCCTGCTCCAGTTGCTCCTCCGCTGCCTGGTAGAGCTGCGCGTCAGCCTGCATCTCGGCGCCGCCCCGCGCGCCTGCGCTGGCTGTCCTGCCTTGCTGCGGCCGCTCCATCGATAGTTTCATGATCCGCCTCCTCTATCAGCGGGCTCTGCCCTACCGGCTCAGCTTGCGTCCCTGTTTGACGCTGGCACTGCTGCTGTGCGCCTGGCCGTCCTCATAGCTGACACTGGTATCGATGCCCGTCCCAGGTACTTTAGCGAAATCGCTGGCGGCGTGCTTGATCAATGTCTTGCCAACCTGCTGGTACACGCTGGCCCCATCGGCATGCACGATGACGCCGGCATACGTCTTGGCCTTGTCGGCATTACCTGCAAGATAAATATCGTAGATGCCGGGCTTGATCGCCCCTGCCTTGTCCACCTTGCTGGTAGCCCACTGTCCGCCCTGCTCGTTTTGCAGCAGGCGCTGCCCGTTCATGACCAAGACTCTTTGCTTCATCAATACGCTCCTGTTTATCGGTAGGACGTGACAGCGGCCGATTCGTTCGGCGATGGGCCATTTTAAGACGTGATACTTGCCGCTGGGTATCTAAATGCCCGTGATGTGGCACACATCAAACTGCATCCGTGCCTGCTTCGCCATCCGGCATATCCCTGAGCCGCCGCGCCTGGCGGGACATGCCCTGCAGGATGGCATCGGCAAGATCAGCGGGAAAGCCGGGTGGCAGCAAGCCGTACATGGCAGCCACCACCGCATCGGCATGGTCAAGCACCTCGTCGATCACGTCTTGCGCCGCAGCCGCGCCGAAACTGGCCTGGCGAGCCTGGCTCAGGCAGTGGCGCCGCTGGATCTGCTCCAGGTGATAATGGTTGCTGGCGCCGCGCACGGCCATCGCCAGCCGGGCATCCTGGCGCGGCAGCCGGTGCGCGCCGGGGCCGATGATGGGATGGGCGGACAGCACGTCGTAGAGCGGCGTCGACTGGAAACGGCTGTGCGGCAAATGGAAAATGCTGAAGTTCTTCGCATGGCCATCGGTCGCCGCCAGCAGCCAGAACACCAGCTGGGTCTTGAAGAAGCGGCGGCGGTCTGCCTCGGCCTGTGCAGAGCCCAGCAGGATGTCCATGATGCGGCTGATGCCCGGCCCGCCATCGGCCTGGTACTTGTGCAGGGGCGGCGTGCCGGTCGCCTGGCAAAAATCTTCCTGCGGCAGGCGGACTATCCAGCTGCCGTCACCCGACAGCCTGCGGTCGAAGCGCTCCACCACCAGCGTCTTCAGATCCTCGAAGGTGGCAATGCGGCATGGCGCCGTGGGCAGTCCGAACGCGTGCATAATTTGCGAACACAGCCATTCGTTTTCCACCGAGGTGCGCATGTCGGCGCGCATATTACCCACCAGCCCCATGGGCAGCTTCAGTATGTGCGTCGTCGGCGTGCTGCCGGTGGGACGGTGCCACTGGCCGCGATGCCATAGCAACGCCGTCTTTTCCTGCGCTCCGGCAATCGACAGGCGCAGGTCGGGCTCTGCGCCTGGATGCCCGAACGGGGCTTCCGCGACCGTGTTGCGCAATATCCTCGCCACGCCAGCCTCGTCGAGCGCCTCGCCCGTAATGGTAAACAGGTCCGTGGGTACCTCGCCGGGCGGCAATAGCTGGATGGCGCCGACACAGTCGCGCCCGGCCGCAGCGAGCAGCTGGTATGGCGCGATGCCCCCAGTCTGGAAGTGCTGGGCCATGCGGCGGCGGATCGGTTCGCTGTCAGGCAGGAGGTTGTCGAAATAATTCTGCACCAGCGCGCCGCGATAGGCGCCGCCCTGCGGCTTGAAAGGCATCGACAGCGACAGCGGCCGTCCGGCCTCGTCCTCGATCCAGGCGTCAAAATAGGTCAGCGCCGAGGTGCCAGCGGACGCATCCCAGTAGGCCACAGGACTGCCATTCAGCCACAGGTGCAGGCGCTGCGCATGCGCTCGCCGGCCCATGGCTTACCAGCGCTCCCTGGCCGATGGTGACGGTACCTGCCTTGCCGGCGCCTCCGGCCGCGCCGGACCGGACGCGCGCTGGCGCGCGAGGCGGGCGGCGGGCGGCCCCGCATCGGTTGCCTCCTGCGCGATGTCGGCATCCGGGGATGGCTGCCCGGCTGGCGAGAGCAGCAGTTCGGCCCCCAGCAGCCGCAGCACCGTGTACAGGCGCTCGACGCTGGTGGAAGCAGGATTGGCTTCGATCTGCGCATAGCTTTGCTGCGTGATGCCCAACTGCTCCGCCAGCGCCTGCTGCGACAGGCCGGCCTGCTTGCGGAAGCCGATGAGAATCGGCCGCAACTGCTGCAAGGATCGGATCGGATAGTCCATGGCGTGTCCTGGGATATGTATCTACAGTATAGGAACTGTGAAACACAATTACAAGAAACAGGCTGTAATTCCGTTTTACAGTCCATAGGCTGTATTTCAGATATTCCAGCAGACGGCTGGCCGGCACCACCAAGCAGGCAGCGGCTCAGTTGGCGCTGTGAAATTTCAGCCAGAATGCTTCGCGGCAGCGACTGTCAAAGCGCCTGACCGCTGGCTGCACCTCGACCGGCGCCTGCCCGTTCGATGGCACTTCATAGGTGATCCAGCACTCCGCGCAGGCCGCCTTCGATGGAAAGCTATCCTCTTCGGACGTGCGGCGCACCACTACGCCATTGCTGAAATAATAAGTGGCCACTTCCTGCCGTACATCAAAACCGTCCTCCTGCCAGGAGGATTGCGCGACATCTCGCCGCTCGATCACGGCCTGGCTGGGCAGGTTGAAAATAGCACCGATGTAGGTCAACAAGTCATTCATGGTCGCATGACAAATAATTGGACGGTTCCGTCTGTACTTCAAGACACGCTGGCGGAAACTGCAGCACAGCGCAAGAGCCGCAGTGTAGCACCGGCCCTGATCCGCGCGGCAAGCGCCATGGGCCACGGATGCGTCAGTCACCCGCGCCCAGCAGCCTGAGCGGCACAAGCCCGGCGAGCGCCACCTCCACTTCAACGCCATCGGCGCGCCGCAGCCAGGCCAGCCCCTCCCCGCCAGGCCTGCGTCCCAGCACCAGCACGCCTTCGCCCTGTCCATGGCGCACGAGCATGCCAGTGCAGCGCCAGCGGCCAGCGCCAGCCGGCGCGGCAAGAGTGGCCTGCGCAGATGCGGGCGGACCGGCGGCCGATGGCACGACTGTGGCGCCGCCGGTACCGTGGGTGATCTCGTCCTCCTCGCCAAACTTCGCCCCGAGAAATGCGCGCAGCAGCTTGACGGCGCTGCGCGTTATCTCCGGTTCGCCCTCGCGCAGCCAGGCCCCGACCTCGCCCGGATGCGACTTATAGGCCGTCACCAGTTCATTCACCGTCGTCACGTCGCGTACCCTGCCCTCGTTGAACGCCAGGGCGATGGGTTCCGGTAAATCCAGCAGGGCCGCATGCTGCGTCACGAAGGCGGCGGACTTGCTGATGTTGCTGGCGATCTGCCCCCGCTTCAGCCCCTTCGACAGTTCTCGGCCAATGTAGTTGGCAATTTCGCGCGCCGTCAGCTCGTTGCGCTGCAGGTTTTCCACCACCTGGTCGGTCTCGCTATAGTCGTCGTCGATAAAGCCAGGAATGGTCACCAGCTGCGCCAGTCGCGATGCGCGATAGCGGCGCGCGCCGTGATTGATGATGTAGTGGCCAGGCCGTTCGGGATGATGGCGCACGGAGATCGGTGTCTTGATCCCGCGCAGGCGTATCGAGGCGGCGAGTTCGGCCAGGCTATGCGCCGTAAAGCCCGGATTTTCGGACGAACGCGGCTGCAGCGGGTCTTCATTGATATGCTCGAGCGGCAGCGCCAGCGGCCTGCCCTCCGGCGCGCGGCCGCTGGCGGGGCCTGGTAGTGCGGACGCCTTCTTCATCGCAACTGGTCCGGCTTGCCGTACGCCACGAACCAGGTCAGGTAGCAGAAAAAGGCGTAGTGCAGCAGCAAGGTCCATCCGGCATGCGCGCCAGGCGTATCCCACAGCACCAGCGCGCGCAGCAGCTGGAACAGCACGTCACACACCATGATGAAGCGCAGCACTGGCCAGCACAGCGTGGCAATAACCCACAGGATGGTGCGCAGGCCCGGCCGGCCCGGCGGCGGAACGGGCGCGGGCGGCAGCGGTGGCGCTTTCTCCTTGTTTGGTACCGGTGGAAACTGAATGATGTCTGCCATGCCTCTTCCCTCCCGCCCGCTTCGCTGCACCCGTGCAACTGATATGTCGGCAGAACCTATCGTCGCTCCGCCAGCCGTAAACGACTTTGATCCAGAACAAGCTCTGGTTCCGCCATCGGCGTAATTTTTAGCTGCTAAAGCCTGATTACCGCCCAATTCCTGCATGGGACACACAGCCATGCGCGCCGCCTTGATCCAGTCGGTTTTGCGTGAAGATTCCTGTCGAATCCCCATGGCCACGGATACCAGCACCGCATTCAAGGTCGCGCCATTCATCGGCCGGTCAGGATCGTACCTGGAAGGCAGTACATAACGGGAGCCGCCAGCACAGGTCTTAAACGCGACCAGCACATCCATGGCCTGGCGCGACAGATAGACGTTATGGGGATTTCTTCTTTTCATGCGCGCGCCAGGGATCGTCCACAGGGCATGCTTGAAGTCGATCTCCGACCAGGTAGCGTCGGGCAGTTCCGACTTGCGCACCAGTGTCAGCAACAGCATCTTGCAGGCCAGGCGTACTGTCGCGGCACACTGAGTCCGATCAAGATACTTGTAGAACAATTTAATCTCGGCCGGCGTCAAGGTGCGGTCACGCGGCGCGAACGTCGCGATCGACGATGGCGGCACGCGATCCGCGGGATTTGGATGTTTTTCCCCGCGCGCCTCGGCATACCTGAAGACCATCATTACGATCTCGCGCGCATGCACGGCCACGGCCGGAGCCTGGCGTGCAACGATGCGGTCGCACAATTCACGCAGCATTTGATCGCTGATTTCCGATAGCAGCAAGGAGCCAAACGCTCTTTTCAGGTCCAGCTCATACGTCCAGCGGCGCATGGCACGAGTTGATTCAGCCATCCTGTACTTGTCGAGCCAGCGTTCAGCCCAGACAGAAAACGGTTCCTGTACCGTGCGGCGTTGGATGCTCTCTTCCTTCGTGCGCGCTGGCGCCGCCCGCAGCAACGGACTTGCGCGCCTCGGCAAGAGCATCGCGCGCTTCGCGCAAGCTCAAGCCACCCGCACCGTACCGGCCCAGGGTAATGGTCTCCTGTCTTCCGTTAATGCGGTAGTTGTAGCGAAAGGAAATGCTACCGGACGCTGCCACCATCACGTACAGTCCGTCCCGGTCCGCAACCTATGGCCGCCCGGTGCCCTTGATATTTTTCAGCTTCGCATCTGTCAGCATTTTCGCCTCCAAACGTATACCATCATGACGCCAAAATAACAAAACAAATCAACAACTTGCAATCGATTCGACAACGAATTACAAGCGCGTGGATGGTACCCGGGCCGCCAAAAGTACCATCAACGCGCATCGCGTTTTTCGAGCCAGGAAAAACCAATAAAAACAAATACTTACAGGGCTTTATACCATCAAGGCCCGGCTGAGTATGATGGTATACGTGTACCAACAGCATCACCCAAGATGGGCGATACCATCTTGAGTACCATCAAAAGAACCTGCTCGACGTTACCCGAGCTTGCCGGACCAGGTATCCCAAAAAAGAAAAAGCCCCTGCAAATCAGGGGCTTGGTCTCATCATCCTACCCGGCTGTACCAGAGGCCGCCGGATGGAATATTATTCCGCACTCGAACATCGCTGACACTTCAAAAGTGATGAATTGAAACAATTCGGACTCGATTATCAATTAGTACACCAAGAAACTGTTTTCATGATGCTTTTCCGTGTTGAAAATATTCAACATCATTAAAAATACCCTCTTCGAAACAGCGGTTAGGCATCTAATCTTACTAGATGGTTCCTATAAAAAATACTTTCCAATTATTTCCAAGACAACTGCAAGCTGAGCGACGTAATTGGCAAAATGGTTTCATCCACCGGGAGGGCCGCAGCATGGCCTTTACTTCCCTCTTTTCCAGACGGAACTAGGTACCTATACAACAGTATTTTTCACACAATTAACTCCATTCATTTCTTGTGAAATATTAATAGTACCTATTTTATATTTTTCATTTTCCTGGAATTCTTGCCCGTGCAGTAGCGATGGACTATTCAAATGACGGCAGCGATGAAAAAATATAACATTGACAATGTTTTGTGCTGGCGATAATTTATCACTGCAGTACGGTTTTTCTAAAAACATTTAGTATTCTTGGAGGAGATCAACATGAAACTAAAATCACTCATTGCAGCGGCAGTATTAAGTGCCGTTACCATCGGTAGCGCCAGCGCCACCGCCTATACTGTCAACCTCACCAACACCTCGGGCAACCTGTGGACCAGCGGTTTCAACGCTGTCCCCAGCCCGCTCGGCGACTTCACGGATACCTTCACGTTCACCCCCACTGCGACCTTTGGCTCGACCGCGCAGGCCTTCCTTGCCAACCTGTCCGTCACGGGCTCGGACAGCTCGTCCATCAGCTTTGCCAGCGCCAACCTGAACGGCATAGGACTGACCGGATTTGGCGGCCCCACCGTCTTTGGCTTTGCTCAGGGGGAAGTACTCGCACCGACGAGCATTTTGTTCAATGGCCCGCTGGTCCTGACCGTGATGGGCAACACCAAGGGCGGCAGCTATGGCGGCACCTTCAACCTGAACCTGGCTCCCGTTCCTGAACCGGAAACCTATGGCATGCTGCTGGCTGGCTTGGGCATACTGTGCTTCCTGGCCCGGCGCCGCAAGCAATCTTGAGTGCGCCACCAAAAGACGCCCCGGCGTCTTTTTTTTTATGGCGGCTAGATTCTGCGACGAACAGGGCAACCAAGTACTCGCGATAAGCGTCCTATTCCTTCGTCCGTAGTCCCCCAGCCAGCCTTGGCCATTGGTCCAAGTCCAACTCTAGAATCATTGCCATACACGTCATATCGCTAGGTTTGTGGAAGCGCGGCGTCATCGGGCGCCCATCAGCGTTGATCATCAACCTAGTAACGACAGTAACTGATCCGTCACCGGCCTCCCCGATGGCAGCGATGGCCACAGGATAGCCAGCGACGCATACAGTGCGCCAGCAAACAGGTTTGCCGGTTCAAAATTGAGCTCAAAAGAAATGGGGAATCGGATAATGCAGCACTGCTTGCACTTCCAGGCGCCGTGGACGGAGTACTCGCCACCACGTCGGGGCGAGCGCGGCAGGCCTGGCGGGCAAGATTCAGTCCTGCTCAGTAAGACCCCATGTGAATCTTGCAAAGGGAATCTTCTATCTGCTCCTTACCGCTGTGGAATACATATGGGGACAGGTTATTCCATCGAATACAGCGAAGCCAGACCACGTTGATAACTTTCGCTGCTGGCATACAGTCAAATCCCGAAAGCGGGACCTTCGATGAGGAGCATTGACCACATCATGTTGATTTGCAGCGAAATCTGACCCACTTCACCCTATAATTTGCAAACGGAACTGACCCACGTTTAAGACACAATCCTACTCATGACATTGAGTGGGGAATTGGAGTGATCGACGTGGCACTACTAGGCATTATTCGACGCTGGCACATTTGCGACCAGATCCCATTGAGAGAGATAGCCAGGCGCTTGGGCATCTCGCGAAACACCGTTCGACGCTATTTACGCTCAGAAACCATAGAACCAGCCTACGCTGAGCGGCGCTCCAAGCGAGCCATTGACCAATACGCATTCCAACTTTCGGCAATGCTCAAAACGGAAGAGGCGCGATCGCGCAGTAAGCGTCTTCCTAGTGCCGTCTGGACTGCCTGAGCGCCGTTATTCATGATCGAATTTTGGCACAGTATTTGTGCCCACAAATTCTGATTATGGACACAAATTTTCAACCGACCATTTCAAAGAACGCACGCGGCCACTATCGCCAGCATCCGCTGGAGTTCAAGCGCGCATTGGTTGCGCTATCGCTCAAACCGGGCGCCTCGGTCGCGCGCATCGCGCGCGACCACGGTGTCAACGCCAACCAGGTGTTCAGCTGGCGCCGGCTGTATCAACAAGGGCGCCTCGGTGTGCCGGCGTTGATGCGCACCGATGGCTTGTTGCCGGTGGTGCTGGCGCCGTCGGCGCCCGCGCCGAACAACGCCGATGCCGATGGCGACGCCGGCGGCACCATCGTGCTGGATCTGGGCGAAGTCCGTGTACGCATCGAAGGCCAGCCCAACGCAGCCACGCTGGCCCAAGTATTGGATCGGGTGCTACGATGATCGGGCTGCCCGCCGGTACCAAGGTGTGGCTTGCCGCCGGCACTACCGACATGCGCTCCGGCTTCAATGGCTTGGCTGCCAAAGTGCAGACGGCGCTTGAGGAAGACCCGTTCAGCGGCCACGTGTTCGTGTTCCGTGGCCGGCGCGGCGACCTCGTCAAATTACTGTGGTGGAGCGGCGATGGCCTGTGCCTGTTGGCCAAGCGGCTTGAACGCGGTCGCTTCATTTGGCCGCAGGCTACCAGCGGTTCGGTGGCGCTGACGCAAGCGCACCTGTCGATGCTGCTCGAAGGCATAGACTGGCGGCGGCCGGAACGGACCTGGAAACCAACGTCGGCCTTGTAAACGACACAAGCCTCGCGTAAACTTGGCGCATGCTCAGCCCAGCCGACCTGCCCAACGACATCGCCGCCTTGAAGGCGCTGCTGCTCGCCCAAGACGAGGTGGTTGAATGGCTGCGCGAACAACTGAACACGCGCGCCGTCGAGATCGAGCACCTCAAGCTGCAGATCGCTAAATTGTGGCGCATGCAGTTCGGTCGCAAGTCGGCAAAGCTCGACCACCAGATCGAGCAGCTGGAGTTGCAGCTGGAAGACTTGCAGGCCGACGAGGCGGAGGCGGCGCGCGAGATGCCGGCGGCCGACCAGGCACCGCGCAAGAAATCGGTGCGCCGGCCGTTGCCCGATCATTTGCCGCGAGACGAGAAGGTCTATGCACCGACGACCGATGCCTGCCCGGCCTACGGTGGCGGCCTGCGGCCGCTGGGCGAGGACGTGGCCGAGCAACTGGAATTCGTTCCGGCCAGCTTCCGCGTGATTCGTCATGTGCGCCCCAAGCTGGCATGCGCCTGCTGCGACGCCATCGTCCAGGCGCCGGCGCCGAGCCGGCCAATCGAGCGCGGCATCGCCGGCCCAGGTTTGCTGGCGCACATCCTGGTGGCCAAGTGCGCCGATCATCTGCCGCTGTATCGCCAGTCCGTCTTCTACGCGCGCGAGGGCGTCGACTTGGATCGTGCGCTGCTGGCGAGCTGGGTCGGCGCAGCCAGTGCGTTGCTGCGCCCGTTGGTCGACGCCATTCGCCGCCACGTACTGGCGGCATCAAAGTTGCATGCCGACGATACGCCGATCCCGGTGCTGGCCCCCGGCAACGGCAAAACCAAGACGGCGCGCCTGTGGACTTATGTGCGCGACGACAGGTCTTCCGGCGACACCACGTCGCCAGCGGTCTGGTTTGCCTACACACCCGACCGCAAGGGCATCCATCCGCAGACCCACCTAGCCAAGTTTGAAGACGTGCTGCAAGCGGACGCCTATGCAGGCTTCAACGCCTTGTTCGAGGACGGCACGATCCGCGAAGCGGCATGTTGGGCGCACGCGCGGCGCAAATTCCACGATCTGCACGCCGCCCGCGCGACGCCGCTGACCACCGAGGCGCTGCGCCGGATCGCCGAGCTCTATGTGATCGAGGCTGAGATCCGGGGCAAGCCGCCCGACGAACGACGACAAGTTCGGCAAGCCCGTTCGCGCCCGCTGCTCGACGACCTGGAGCGCTGGCTGCGCGCCACGCTCGATACTTTATCGCGCAAATCTGACACGGCGGCGGCGATCCTGTATGCGCTCAAGCTGTGGCCGGCACTGCTGCGCTACCGCGACGACGGCGCAATCGAGATTGATAACTCTGCGGCCGAACGCGCCTTGCGTGGTGTCGCCATCGGCCGCCGCAACTACCTGTTCGCCGGCGCCGACAGCGGCGGCGAGCGCGCCGCCGCGATCTACTCGCTGATCGGCACGGCTAGGCTGAACGGTGTCGACCCCGAAGCCTGGTTGCGTCACGTGCTGACGCATATCGCCGATCATCCCGTGAACCGGGTTGATGATTTCTTGCCTTGGAACTGCAACCTGCCAGCAGCCCTTTGAGATCACGCCGCTTCCCAGCGGTGTGACGCCATCATCGATCAAATCCCTCCTGCACTCAAGATGGCGCTGAGCGGACGCTTACCTAGGCCTCACGGTGCTTTGTGACTTAAAACAATAAAGTTGGTCGGACTGACGCGAGGTAAGTGACTGATTTTGCTGGACCCGAACGATTGAGAAAAGTTGACCGTTTGAACCCAAGACAGAAACCCGCTCACCAGAAAAGCGACTGCGCAGAGTTGTATTGAAGAGAGCCGGTCTACGGGGCCGGTTTTTTTGTCGGTACTGTTGATGGCGTTATCGGTGAGCCCGCTGTCAGTGCACGCGACAGACCCACGGTCAAGAAGCATTGAACCGGCTGATGCGTCATTCGATCAAGTCGAAGCCTCGCAACAAGAAGTTGCTGCCGTCCACACGATGGCAATTGCCATGACTATCGAAGAGCATCTCAATCAGCTGGTGTACACTGAAGTTTTTTGCAGCATCGGCACGCACGCCCTGATAGCGAAGCGCGCGTTCGTCCGGTGTGAACAGTGCAAGGTTCTGGTCTCGCGCGTTGCCATAATCCGCTTCGTTGACAAACAGGTTTTCCGCTGCCCAGTCAAAACCGCCATAAAGGATGCCCATCATCCTGTCCCTTAGCCCCTCCGGCATGTCAGCAATGCTTACCGCTCCTTCCGCTGCTTCAGGCGCGTCCGCCGTCGCCGTGATGATTGCATCCCGCGCTGTACCAACAGCTGCATAGTCTTCAATTTCAAACACATTTTTGTTGGCGAGCTGCCTTGCCTGATCGCCGCTGCTCAGGATGGGCTCTGCCTTGGGGACGAGCTCCTTAATCCGCTGGACCATGGCAGAGAGTTGGATGTGGCTGGGATTCAAATCGCCAAGGCCCAGGAATTCCTTCAAAGCACCGATCACGTTGTAGACAAACACTGGCTTGTCGGCTTCATTGAGCCTGGTGACCAGGGCTTCGTGATCGGCGCCGTTAAAAATTTCAATGGCATTGATTTCAAAGCTGTCCTTATCGGCGAACTGCGCATCCATTCCGGCACCCACATCGCCGGCCCCCAAGCCGCTGATGACACCGTCGGTTTTCAGAAGAGCCAAAATGGGCTGGTAGAGAGCTGCTTGCGGCGCATCGGTCACCTTGTGAATGAGTACCTGGTCAATATAGCCATCGAATCGCGCAGCGACTTCCCGAATGTGCGCATCAAGCCCCGCGGGAGGTGTGTGATCGACCTTGTAGATGATGTCAAATTCGTCTCGCGTTCTTCCACCCGCGACCGCCTCGTCAATCGCCGTCGCCAGACTCAAAATCGTCCCGCCGTAAGAATCGGCGCCGTCAAATGTTGTATAGCCCGCCGCAATCGCAAGTCTTATCTGCTCAAGGCTGCGTCCCGACAGTCCAAAAATAACATTGGCCTCCTCACCAATTTTGCGTTGCACTATCGGCTGGGCCGCTACAGTGGACGAGCGTTTCTGAACCGGATTTTCACGCCCGCGTGCGAACGCTTCCACGCTGGCCTGTGGTGAGTCGTGCGCATTTTTGCCAGTGCTTTCGCCAAGCGCCAGGTCGCCCATGATGTCGGCCTCATGCTCGAGACCGGCATCATCATTCACGTTCACGCCGCCTTTCATCTGCCGCGTCGGTGCCACCCTGCCCTGCGCCTGTTGGACGACGTGCCAGGCCTCATGCGGCAGGTGCCTTTCCTGCCCGGGCGCCACATGAATGTCACTGTCCTGCGCATAGGCGTGGGCCTGCAAAAGGGCCGGCTTATGCGAGTTAAAATGCACCTTCACATGATCCATGCTCATGCCAGAGAGCGACTCTATTCCTGATTTCAATCGATTGGGTAGGCCGGTATTGTTTGTTTTTTCTTTGCGCTGCGCCGGCGACGCCTCCGCTCGAATTGCACCATCTCCTTGCGGTTTGACCGCCTCGCCAAAGAGCGCATTCATTTGATGACGCTGCGCCACCATCCGCGGACTGTTGTGAATGACGTCGCTTAGCGCCCGCCGCTGCAACACACGCGGGCTGTTATTCATCATCTCGGCCAGTTTACGTTGCGCCGGCGCCTCGGGCCGGTTGTCCGCAAGTACCCCAGTCCGTGCAACTTTCGTGGCAGTGTCCGTTTGGGCGGCATCAGAGACATTTTTTGCTTGAAGTGGTGCTTGCATGGGGTGGCCTTCGACGATGAGCGGCGTTAACGATATGACTGTTTGATCATAACCACAATTTTCTGCGGTAGGCTGATTTTTCCTGACACTCCACTCCGTCAGCCGGGTCGATGGCTTTCTGCCCTGGAACTGTGCCACCAAACTGGCCTGCTCAACTCCGCTTACCAGCGGTGTGACAAGCATAATCTCGCTTTAACCCAGGAACCTCAACACGGTACTGGGCAGACGCTTACATCGCGCAAGCAGCGACGCACGCTAAAGCAGATCCATGAGGACCTAAAAGAATTGGGGTTCGAGGGGTCATACGACAGGGTCGCTGCGTTCGCGAGGACATGGAGGGAGGGTCAAATCGACCGGATCAATTCCGCTCGCAAACGAACACTGTCGTATCCGATAGCGCCACAAGCGCTGACGGAATTTTCGACTGGCGTACTGGCTACCTTGATCCGAATGAAACAGCAGCCCCTGCGGTCGACCTCGCTGCTGGTAAGCCATTTCCGGCGCTTGCACAACAAGGTCCGCGTCGGGGCGTAGCGAAAATGCCCAGCCCACCGCTCGGCGAGCGAACAACTCCAACACCACTGCCAAGTAATACCATCGGCCTTGTGCCAAGACATAGGTGATGTCCCCGCACCAGACCTGATTTGGCGCCTCTACTGTGAATTCACGATTGAGGTTTCGGAACATCGACCCGCTCCACCGTAGCCTGCTTATAGGCATGGCTGCCAGGCTGCTTGCAGACCAGCCCCAGCTCTTCCATCAAACGACTGACTTTGAAGCGGCCAATTGCCGTGCCTTCCTCGCGCATCATGCCCATGATGCTGCGGCTTCCCGCCGAATTGCGACTCTCGACGAACAGCTCGTGCACGCGGCTACGCAATGCCATGCGCTCCACATCAATGTGCCGGGCGCGCTCCCGATACGCATCCAGGCATGACCGCGCTACGTCGAACACCGCGCAGATCAACTCGATTGACTCGTTACTACAAATCTGATCGATTACCTCGTACGTTCTATCCCTTCCGACATCAAGAGCGCGGTAGCCTTTTTTAAAATGGACTTCTCCCGCTCGAGACGCGCAATGCGTGCTTCGAGTTCCTGTATTCGCTGCTGATCAGGCGTCATTGCCTTACTCTGTGGCGTGATGCCCTGCCGCTCCAACTGCAGCTGCTGCACCCAGCGGCGCAGCACTGATTCGCCGATGCCGACCGGACGGCTTGCCTCCGTATGGCTATATCCTTGATCCAGTACCAGGCATGCCGCCTGCTGTTTGAACTCAGGGGAAAACGTACGTCTTTGCTTGCTCATCAAACACCTCTCCATGGCGAGCATTCTCGCCTAAATCAGTGTCCGGGTACATTAAACCGCTACACTTAATTTCATTTCCACTAGCACATGTAGGCGAGGAATTGATTAACTGAACATTGGTTATATTGATCTACATCAAGCTTGCTTGCATTATTTCCCGAGGTGAAGTTTATCGCTGCACAATACCATCAAGGAGATGCCTGCCATGGAATTTACGCACGAACATCATTTAGATGGCTACGTTTTTCACATTTGCGCCATACTTACCTCTGAATACCGTTACAAAGGAAGGATTCTACTCTCAAAGAGAGGCGACACATGCGCCACCATTGAACCAGCCTTGACGATTGATACACCAAGCACCTTCAAATCGTTTCGTGGTGCGCAAATCGAAGCATCGGCATACGCTCATGAGCTCGTACATAGTAGGGCAATTTTGTCCATTATTGACACAGGATTACCTGCACAATCCTTCCCCCGTTTTCGTAGCTCCGAAAAAAATAAGAAGAATAGTGCTAAGCGTTATCGGTCTGCAAGAAACCTAAAGAAACCTATTTATTATGTTTACCTATCCACCTTGAGGAAATTTACTTTCCAATGGTCCACAACAAAAACATCTGACTGTGGAACTGCCCTAGCAGCTTTCTATGAACTTTCCAGCTACAGCTTTCTCAAAGGAAAACCATACCAAGTCAGCCTAAAATGCAATAATACTTTGGTGATGCGCCATAGATTTGATAGTTTACCCGGAAGTGAAGAAAACTGGGCCAATTCAATGGATAACAAGTCCACCGAACTGGCAGATTAAAATCTCTCGAATTAATTGCAAGAAGCGCCAATATATTCAATATGGAATAAATAGTTAAATCTAAAAAACCTTGTATTTTGATGATCAAAGAGTCATCCACCCATGCAAAGAATAGAGATTTCTTTTATCTTTTAAGCCATCCATCTTGCCAAATAAATTATTCTTGAACGAACTATCAAAAGAGGGAATGCATACCAAGATCCAATACGCATCAGTATAGATGCCCCATAATACTCGCCACACATTGATTCCAATTCGCTTCTCGACCACTTTCTCCATCTACCTTATGGTTTTTCTTAGATGTAGTAAGTGCATATTAAAATCCATCACTAAAAAATCCACATGCAAACCATATACATATTTGGGACTCGAAAAGGACTGGCGCAGATCGATTTCCACGCAACCACGGGGCGATTTTATGCCGTGTTTTGCAATGAAAAACTAGGGAACTATCATTCACCCGAACAAGCCGCGGCGGACTTGGCACATGGTTACACCTTTAGTCATTCATCTGGCATTGACCTCACTATCCTTGGAATACCAGAGGATCTTGAAGACTGGGAGCGCATTTCGTATGACAAATAGCTTGTCTCATTTGTGACATTCCAGAAAAATTGCATTCATCAAGAAAAAATGCGACGAATAGCCTTTAACTGAGGCATTATGAAGTGCAAAGACACATTGTCATCTACGCAAATAAAGCGTATTCATCAACATGAAATTACCACTTCTGAATCGTCTTAACTGGTCGAAATCCATTATTGACCATCAACGACAAGCCAATCAACGACGCGCTGCATGATGTGTCTCTTCCTTGCAACTGCCTACGACCTGCCTCAAAAAAATCCTCCAATGTGCTATCAGACAAGATATTCGATTATTGAGAATGAGTTAGTGAATTAAGGATATTGACGAAGGCGCCATAAATATTTTAGCCGTACCAAACAGCTTCCTCGCTCACGTATGAGATATCTAATCCCAACAGCTAATCTTCAGAATGACAAGGACCAATGACACGGACTAAAAGCATGAGAATAGGGAACTCAAATTAGATACGGATCCCATCAAGCGATTGATGCTTCTCCAGCCAAGACTTGACCCACAAAGGTTGGCGTCCACGCCCAATCCATTGCTGATCCGGATTTTCGGGGTTGCGATACATCGCTGGAACTACTTTTTCTCGCCCTTCGCTGCATTTTTTGGCCCGCCGGCGATCAACTGTGTCAGCGGCACGCCGACCCGCTGTGCGATAGCGAGCATTTCCGCACGGGCTTTTTTCAGCTCGTCTTTTTGGCGGGACTTGATTTCTTGAATTACTTGCGCTTCGAGCTTTTTTAACTCGGCCAGTGATAATGATGAGATATCCATACGAACTCCTTGACAGTGGTACAAATTTGGATGAGGCCTGTATGTGACTTGAGCAGGCATGCCAAGTCAACGCCATTCTAAGACAATTCATACATGCTTTTGCAGTCTTCTTTCTCCTTGTACCATCGAAACACCTTGTTTAAAGGGGCAATTTCGACTGGAGCCATGCAGCTGGCCCGGCAACAATCGTGAAAAGCACCGTTGCCACGCAGGCCTAAATATGGAACCACGATCCCCTTCTTTCGCATCGACCTGGCTTCTGGCCATGCTTCAAGGGCAGACCTATGACCAGATTGCAGCGCGGTTTCGTGTAACGAACTCGACTGTCTCCAAATCCGTCAGCGATTTGGCGCGGGATCTACAGACAGTCGTTGGTGTGGTCCGCCTCGATGAGGACAGTACTCCCACTGCCCATCTCATCCGCGCGCATGGGAAAGACTACCTGAAAGCGCTGGAACACTTCGTGCCGCTGGCGAAACAGGCAGCCACAACCATACTTCCGATCATTACCCAGGCACACATTGACCAGCTGGTGTTACACACAGCACGGCATAGCCGCTGCAAACAGCGCGATATCGCCCTTCTCCTCATACTTATCCATACCGGTGCACGTCCGAATGAGATCGCCAGATTGACCGTTGCCAATTACATCGATGCGGCGGGCCAGCACCGCTCTCCGCCATGGCTGCCAGCCGGTGCCGCTTCGAATGGCATAGCACGCCCGCTTCTGCTTCGCGACGCAACAGTCCTGTACTGGCTCGACGCCTATTTGGCGTGGCGCCTGCCCTGGACGCCCATTCGCCGGCGTTGATGGCGCTTGCGCGCCAGATCCGGCGCTTGGCCGATCATTGCCCGGTGCTGATGTTGCAGGGGACGTTTTCACACGAACCACCCGGTACGCTGGATCTGTTTTCCCCGCTAGGGGGCCGTTATCCCATACACGTGGCCAACCGCCGGCAGCGGGTCATTCTCAACAGCCGGCGTGAATGGACGGCTTCCACACACTCGCGCTTCGATGCCAATGACTGGCGCGACACGGACTGCGCCCTCCTCTGCTCCTGCGTTCCGACCATGAACAAGGAGAATTTGGCCGCCAGTGTCGGTGCGGAACAAGCCGGACAGGCCATGGGGCACTATCTGGCTGACCTTCTGGCCGGCTACGCGCCAGGCAATCTACTGGCGCGCCAGCGGCGCATTCCCGCCATCGCGCTCTCCCACGGTACCGTGATCGGCTGCATGACAGAACATGGGGTGCCGATGGCGGGAATGGACCATGAATTTACCGCAGGCGCGCTGTTTCAGGCACAGGCCAATGCGTTCATGCTGGGGCATATTCATCTGCATCAGGCGTGTGACCACAACGGACAGGTGCCTACCCCGGCTCCATTGGACGCTTGCATTACGGCGAACTCGATTCCCCAAAGTTGATTGCAGGCCTGGTTCGTTAGACTCAGTCCACTTAGAACTTACTGAACATCACGAAACCTGGTTTCCAGCACGCCCAATAGATGACTGAGGGCTGCTCTTTGCGCGCTCTGCTTGGCCACGACAACGGGGCCTCCCTCTATAGGCGGGCCAAGAATGCAGCATGACGCCACTCCTCCAACGTCCCTGCTGGCCACAGGCATCCACTCCGAAGCTGAAATTTTTGGCTAAAAAAACCCGCCAACTGAGGGCGGGTTGAATTCAATTTTGGAGGAGCTGGAAAAGACGGCTAAAATATGCTGCGCCGCAGCATAGCTTGCCAATCATCATTTGTAATGAGATGCATCGCAGGTGAGAATACTGTCATCACTTGATTTCAATGCATCGCCATGGGCCCTGACGAGGATAACGTGAGCCGCTCAATCATCGCCTGAACAGCCTTCATCTGTGGTGCGCTCTTGTATGCATAATTTGGCCCCGTGTAACCATACCAATCCCAGCAGCCTTGGGGGTTAAGCGGTTGTGAATCGTTCACTTGTGGATAAAGCATGATTATGTTGTTGCTATCGGCCCAGTCGTTATAACTGCTTTTCCCGTAGAAGTCGTCGCCGACAACCTTCTCCGACTGTAGGCAACCATGAAAAGCAACGTGCACTTTACAGCTGACACCTTGGGTACAACTTGCTGGTATGTACGCATAGGCATCGTCAGCCATACTGGTCGATGTATCGGCGAACTCACGCTGATTGAATGTTAGCAGCAGGCCTGTACGTATCTTGGCGGGAGGATTGAGCGGCCCATAAATATGGGAAAGTATTGCACCGGGTTGGTCATATGCCGCCTTACCTACTGTGCACTTACTGACGAACGGGGCCTTGTTTGCACTACAGGCATTTCCAAAACTTGGTGTCAATAACGCATGCCCGGACGGCACTTTATTAACATAGACCAGATTTATGTTTGGCACACCAACACCTTTAAAAAAATCGACCGTGGCATTAACAGCTGACTGATACACCACAGTATCCTTGGTGCCACTAAAAACGTAAACGCGGCTTTTTTGCAAGCTAATTAGTGGGTCGATGTCTCCGTTTAACGCGAAAAGTTGGGCCGCCGCCACCATTAAGTTGGGATTGGGTGGAAAAAACGGAACTGTTCCCATGCAGATGCCGGCATAGGTTAGTAGGAAGTTCGAAGCGCAATAATATGGGCCGCCTGCCACTATTCCTGCCCCGGAGACCGAGGCTGAGTATGCGACTTGGTATTGCACTGCCATAAACGCGCCTGACGACAGGCCAGACACGGATGTACCTTCAGGGCTTGCACCCACGCCCGGAAGTGGGGCACTCGCCTGAAGCGATGGGGATATAGCAAGTGCCAGCAACATTGTGACAGTAGAGGAAAGTAATTTCATAGCAACTCCTACATGGCAAATCATAGGAATGAAGGCGCTAACGTGCCCCTCATCGCGGAATTGACGCACTGCAGCACACAGTACAATCGGATACTCCCACGATTAGTATCATTGCAGTTTAATTATTATTTTTAGTGGTAAAAATACAAATTCCAAAATGCATCGAAAATTGTAAAAATATTTATATTTTCCATTCTTAGTACAAAAAAACGACCGATACAATCGCCAGACTCCAGATAACTACTTGGGTTCCATGAGAATGGACAATAAATTTAATTTATATAGTTTATGTAATTTCCGCTTATCGCTACTGTCAACCTATTCATTGCTTCCGGCGCAAGTTTCACATATTTGTGTGAAAGACTCTGGTCAGAGATGGTTAGCTTTTGCCTCCGTGTAGACTGCCTTGTGCATGCTGGGCCTGCCCACGACAAACGGGAGCTCCCTCTATAGGCAAGCAGAGAACGCAACATGAGACCACTCCCCAAATGTCCAATTGGCCGCAGGCTTCCGCCCAAAGCTAAAAGTTTGGGCTAAAAAAAACCCGCCAACTTGGGCGGGTTGAATCCAATTCTTTGAGGAGTTGGAGGAGACGAATCAATTATGCTGCGCCGCGCCATCCTTCGCCAATCATCATTTGTAATGAGATGTATCACTGCTGAGAATGACATCCGAGGCCGGCATGGCCATGTTTGAGTCCTTCGGCGGGACTGGTACTATCTCCGAGTATTGGCCCAGCAATTGCGCAGAAAAATGGCAGCTGAATTTGTCCGCAGATGACGTGGACAGCACTGTGGATAAATCATGCATTTGGACGGGAGAGCGAGCGTCGCGGGGGGGGGGGGCATAGCAATTGCTTGAATTTTTAACAATATCTAGTCAACGGTTCTTGATTCCTAGCTGGTGCCTTGCCACCTGACCTCAAGCTCCCCACCTACGTATTCAACCGCTCTCGGGCACTTCTCTCACAGCCAAGCAAACCGTTGGCCGAAGTGCAAGGTCGTCTCAAAGTCAGTACGAACGAGACCGATGTAACCGAACTCCAAATAAAGAAATTTTACTTGTTAGTTTGACATTTCTCGCTACACTTAAAATTGATCTTGCATCCCGTTCAACGTAAAGGAGTTGCCATGAACATCCTCGTTCAGTACGAATTTCGTCCGCAGCCCGGCAGCAATTTCATCAATCTGATAGAAAGCGTCAAGGTCGTTGCTGCATTGTGGCGTAAGTATGGCGCAGAACCATCATTATGGAGTGTGAACGTTGGCGAAGCCGGGAACTTGTCATTCACAGTCCCTTTTGCAACATTTGCTGACTATGGAAAATGCATGGACGCATTGACTGCCGACGCGGATTTCCGCCTGTGGCAGACACAGAACTCGGATGCTGGAAATGGGCAGTGGATACGCAGCAACCTGTATCGTCACATGTCAATTTGAGAAACGTTACCTGAGTGTATGTGCGGTGTTACCGGCTCTATCATATTGGCGATTTCCTGACGAATTTTGTTGAGCGAACTGAGCTTGGTTTTGTCGCGTTGTTGATCAAAGGGCGAAGTTATCCGGGCATGGCACTTCTGCCCTTAAACTGGACGGCCGTGTCCTTCCGGATCGCCGTTCGACGCTATCGCCTTTTGAAAAAGCGCTTCGCAACAGTCATGTCACGCTTCGCTGTGAGCAGGAAGTCGACAGTCTTGCCTAGCGTGTCGACGGCACGGTAAAGATACTTCCAGATGCCATTGACCTTGATGTAGATTTCGTCCATCCGCCAGCTGCGGCCGACCGGGAGCTTGTGTTTTTGGGCCATTTTCTTGATGAACGGCAGCAATCCGAAACACCGTGTGTCGGTGCGCATTCTGGCAACGACTTCGTCCGTGTAATAAACCTTTCTCGTAGAGCAAGTCATCATGGAACCTCCTCCAACCATACATTCTCTGGTCACTTCGCAGCCCTTGCGGTCGCGTAACCCAAAGCACCGGTAGCGATTCAGTCATATATGCTTTACAAGTTCAACCTGCCTTGAGCTTTCCGCCAAAAAAAGCGTTCTAGAGCACCCGCACCCTGTGCTGGAAGGTGTAGCGCGCCAGCGCGGCCTGGAATGCCGTCGTGTCGCCCGCGGCGCTCCATTCGATGACAGTGCCGTGCCGCTCATCGGGACGCGCTTCCAGCGTCAGCAGCTCGAGCTGCAAGGCGCTGGCCTCCGCCTGCACGACGGACAGGATTTCGCGCCGCAGCAAGTCGGGCTTGAAGATTTTCCCCACCGTCGTGGTCGGCAATGCAGCCACGATATGGATGGCCTTCGGCAGCGCGGCCCGTTCCGGTATGTGTTCGATGGCAAATTGCTGCAGTTGCTCCGGCGTGGCCGTCGCTCCCGGATGCAGCTGGACATACGCGACGGGCAGCTCGCCCGCATAGGCATCGGGCCGCCCCACGGCGGCGGCCAGCGCCACCGCCGGATGGCGGCACAGCGGCTCTTCGATCCACTTCGGATCGATATTGTGGCCGCCGCGGATGATCAATTCCTTGGTCCGGCCCGCAAGCCAGACATGGCCGTCCGCCTCCATGCGGCCCAGGTCGCCCGTATTGAACCAGTCCTGCTGCCTGCCCTCCCCGTCCGGGCAGGCTACCCAGATGCCCCGGTTGTGCACGGGGTCGAGATAGCCCTTGAACAGATTCGGCCCCCGGATCAGCAAGGCGCCTATCTCGTCCGCTTGCGCCTCGCGCACATAGGCGCCGTGCGCATCGAGAATGGCGATGCGCACGCCTTGCCACGGCAGGCGCAAGCCGATCGAGCCATAGCGGTAATCGCCGCCCGGGATGTTCAGGGTCGAGACGCAGCCGCCTTCCGTCAAGCCGTAGCCTTCGCCGATGCGGATGCCGAAGGTGTCCATGAAGCGCTTGAACAGCTCCTGCGGCATGGGCGCCGCGCCGCAGATGCCGAGCTTGACGCAGGAAAGGTCCAGTCCCGCGCTGGGCGCCTGCAGCAGCGCCGCATAGATCGTCGGCACGCCCGAAAACGCCACCACCCGGTGATGCGCGACGATTTCCCAGAACAGGGAAATGAGCTGCGGCGCGCGGTAGCCTTGTGGCGTGGCCAGCAGTACATGGCCGCCATGGCTCCAGCTCGACAAGCCCGTCACCAGCTGCGCATTCACGTGAAACAGGGGCAAGCCGCAAAACATGGTGTCGCCCGGGCGCATCAGCGCATCGCCGATCACGGCCGTCACCTGCAGCGCATTGGCCACTTCCGTCAGATGCGTGCGCACGGCGATCTTTGGCATGCCGGTCGTGCCGCCCGTGCAAAAATAGGAGGCGACGTCATCCAGTGCCGGCGTTGCGAAATCGAGCTGCTGCGCGCTTTCGCGCATCAGCAGGCTGTGGAAATCGTGCACGGGCAAGTCGACCTGCAGCGGCGCGGCCTCGCCGGCCCCCTGCGCCGCCGTCCCATAGTGCTCGGTCGACACGGCCACGATGGCTTGCAGGCTGGCGATGCCGGCAACGGCTTGCGCCACCTTGTCCCACAGCTCCTGGCCGCTGGCGGGCGCCACGGTGACCACCAGCCGCGGCTGCGCGGCTTGCAGCAATTGCCCGATGGTGGCGGCTTCCAGCATGGGATTGATCGCCATCACGATGCCGGCCGCTTCGCCACCCCAGATCGTCCAGTGCGTTTCCGGCAGGTTCGGCAGGATGAAGGCGACCAGTTCGCCCCGCTCCAGGCCCAGCTTGCGGAACATGTTCGCCGCGCGCGTGATCTGTCCCAGATTCTCGGCATGGCTCCAGACATGGGCTCGCGCATAGTCTTGTGCGCGCATGAAAAAGGACAGCGCCGGCGCATCGGGCGCGCGCGCCGCGCCGCGCCGCAGCAAGTCGTAGGTGCTGGCGACGCCATCAAGCGGCAAATCGCTGGCCGCTTCGAGGGCCAGCAAATCGCCGATGCTGGCGAGGGAAGTCAGGGAAGTTGGCATATTGAGTCCGTCACAAGGTAGGCTGAACAGCTGTCAGCGGGGAGCATACGCAATGCCGGCGCGCCTGGCCAGCGCAGCGTCGGCCATGCGTGCGCGCACGTGGCCGTAGCCGCGTATGCCCTCGGGCCAGGAAGCCAGTTCCAGCATCTGCCCGCCGCTATCCTTCCCTTGCGCGATGCGCGCCAGGTCGTCTTCATAGAGGCTGCGGATGCGCCGGTTCAAGGCCGCTTCCGCGCCACGCGCAAACGGGTCGAGCTTCCCGCCGCGCAGGAAACGCAGGCTGGCCAGCAGGCGGAAGGCCGGCAACACCCAGGCGCCCACGGCCGTCTTGCGCACCTGTCCCGTGGCCGCATCGGTCTTGCCGAACGGCCCGCCCGCCAGGTGGAAGCGGATCTGGAAGTCGCCCTCGAAGCTGCCGGCCAGCGACTGACGGAACTCCTTGCGGCTATACAATCGCGCTACCTCGAATTCGTCCTTGACGGCCAGCACGCGGAAATATTGCGTGGCGACCTGGCGCAGGATCTTTTCCGACGCCGCGTCCTGGCCCAGCGCCGCGCGCAAGCCCTGCATCCGCTCGCGGTAGAGCGCGGCCAGCTCCGCATCCTGGTACACCTGCAATCTGGCGCAACGGTCTTCGATCAGTGCCGGCAAGCTGGGTTGCTGCGCCCGCGCGAAATGCACTTGCTGGGCCGGCAGCACCTGCCGCTGCACGGCGGCCGGGTCGTGGATCAGCCAGCGGCCCACGTCGAACGCGCGCAAGTTGGCCTTGACGGCCACGCCGTTCAGCTCTATCGCCCGGCGCATCGCTTCCAGCTTCACGGGCAGCAAGCCCTGTTGCCAGGCGCAACCCAGCAACAGCATGTTCGACAGGATGGCATCGCCCAGCAGCGCTTGCGCCAGCTCCGAGGCGTCAACGAAATGCGCGCGCTCGCCCAGCACACTGCGCATGCCTTGCGCCAGGCTGTCCGCATCGGCAGACCAGTCGGGCTGGCGCGTAAAATCGCTGGTCGGCACCACTTCCGTATTCACGATGGCCCTGGCCAGGCCAGGGCGCAGGCGCGACATGGCCTCGGCGCCGGCCGCCACGATCAGGTCGCAGCCCAGCAGCACATCGGCTTCGTGCTCGCCGATGCGCGCCGCATGCAGCTCGCCGGCGGTGGGCGCCAGGCGGATGTGCGACGCCACCGCGCCGTATTTCTGCGAAATGCCCGTCAAGTCCAGCGAACTGCCCGCCTTGCCATCGAGGTGCGCCGCCATCGTCAGCACGGCGCCGATGGTCACCACGCCCGTGCCGCCGATGCCCGCGACGAGCAGCGATACTGGTTCGAAGCGGTCTGCGACGGCGGGGCTGGGCAACGGCGGAATCGTCAGCGCCGCTGCGCCGGCCGCCTTGCGCAAGGTCGCGCCGTGCAAGGTGACGAAACTGGGGCAAAAGCCCTGCACGCACGACAGATCCTTGTTGCACGACGATTGGTTGATCTTGCGCTTGCGCCCCAGCGGCGTGTCCAGCGGTTCGATCGCCAGGCAGCCCGACTGTTCGCCGCAGTCGCCGCAGCCTTCGCACACTTCCGGGTCGATATAGGTGCACACCTGCGGATCGGGCAGCTGGCCGCGCTTGCGCAGGCGGCGCTTTTCCGTCGCGCAGGCCTGGTCGTAGATCAGCACGGACAAGCCGGGATAGGCACGCAACTCCTGCTGCACGCGCTCCATCGCCGTGCGGTCCCAGATGGGCACATTCAGCGCCTGGCGGCGCTGCGCGTACGCGGCCACGTCGTCCGTGACGATGACGATCTTGCGCACGCCTTCGGCCTGCAGCTGTGCCACCGCCTTGTCGACGCTGATGTCGCCATCGATGGGCTGGCCTCCCGTCATCGAGACAAAGCCGTTGAACAGCAATTTGTAGGTCATCCGCAAATTGGCCGCCACGGCCTGACGGATGGCCAGGTAGCCGGAGTGGAAGTAGGTGCCGTCGCCCATGTTGGCAAACACGTGTTCCTCGTCCGTGAACGGCGCCTGCCCCATCCACATCACGCCTTCGCCGCCCATGTGCGATACCGTATTAGTTTTCAACGGGTCGTTCAGCATGGCGATGGTATGGCAGCCGATGCCCGCCAGCGCCCGGCTTTCCTGCGGCAGCCGGGTCGAAATGTTGTGCGGACAGCCGGCGCAGAAACTCGGCTTGCGCAGGGGCACGGCGCCGGCCGGCGCCTGGCAGGCGGGCGCGCTCCCGGCCGCCACGGCCATCTCCAGCAGTTTCGCGATGGCGGCGCTGATCAGCCCCGTGTTGAGCTCATAGCAGATGGGCAGCTCCGGCCGTCCCCGCAAGCTCGACCATTCCGGCGCGCCGTCGAATTTGCCCCGCACCACGGGCGGCGGCGACAGGCGCGCGTCGAACAGGATCGATTTGAGCTGGGCTTCGAGCAGCGGACGCTTTTCCTCGACCACCAGTATCGTTTCCAGCCCCTGTGCAAAGTCGCGCACGATCTGGTCTTCCAGCGGCCACACCATGCCGATCTTCAGCAGGCGCAGGCGCTGCCCGACCGGTCCGTCCGCGGTGACGCCCAGGCGCGTGAGCGCCTGCATGGTATCGGCATACGACTTGCCGGCCGTAATGATGCCCACGCGCGCCTGCGGCGCCGGCCACACGAGCTGGTTCAGGCCGGCCATCCGGGCAAACGCCACGGCAGCCGGCAGCTTGTGCACATACAGCCGCTCTTCCGCCGCTGGCGCCATTTCGAACTTGCGGATGTGCAGGGAAGTGCCCGGCGTGGCCGCAGCCGGCGTGGGCTGGGGCAACGGCGCCAGCTGGCCCACCGTCACTTCCGCCGCCGACTCCACCACATCGGTCACCAGCTTGATGCCCACCCAGCAGCCCGTCTGCCGCGACATCTCGATACCGCGCAGGCTGAAATCGAGAATATCCTGCACATTCGCCGGGTACAGCACGGGAATGCCGGCCGCGATCAGCGCAAAGTCCGACTGGTGCGCCGTGGTGGACGACTTCGCGCTATGGTCATCGCCCGCCAGCACCAGCACGCCGCCCAGCGGCGAGGTGCCGGCAAGGTTGCCATGCTTGAGCGGATCGCCGGCGCGGTCCACGCCGGGACTCTTGCCATACCAGATGCCGAACACGCCATCGACCCGGGCGCCGGGAAAACTGCCGACGAACTGGCTGCCCCAGACAGCCGTGGCGGCCAGATCCTCATTCACGCCGGGCTGGAAGTGAACTTGCGCCGCCTTCAGGACGGGCGCAACGCGCCACAGCTCCATGTCGAAGCGGCCCAGCGGCGAGCCGCGGTAGCCGGAAATGAAGCCGGCCGTATTCTTGCCCTGGGCGGCGTCGAGCCGGCGCTGGTCCAGCGCGATGCGCACCAGCGCCTGGTTGCCGGTCAGATAGACTTGGCCCTTTTCCAGTAGGAAGCGGTCATCGAGGGACGTGGGCTGGGCCTCGGCTTGTGGTGTGATGCGAGCGTTCATGGGATCCGGATTTTCAAAGTGGTCAATGGGTGGTCAAGAGAGATAGTCAATAGTCATGGCTGTATTGCAGGCCGATGATCTGCTGGCGCGTGCCGATGCTTTCCCGCCCGGACGAGCCCATGGCGGCGGCCAGCGCGGAGGGGCCGCTGCGCGTTTCCTGCGGCGCATACAGGTAATACGCGGACCACTGCGCGCCGCCGCCCGCATAGCCGGCACCCAGCGTGTAATGGCGGCGGAACGTGGATGGCGAATTGATGTTGGCCGAAGTGCTGGCGCTGGCAAATGCGGCCGTGTTGTACGACAGGCCCGCCGACAGGTGCAGGCGCGGCGTGGCCTGGTAGCGCACGCCGCCCTTGTAGACATTCATGTTTTCCCAGCCATTGCCGGCACCGCCCGCGCTGCCGAACGGATTGCCGCCATCGAAGGGCCGGTTCGCCAGCGCCGCCACGCCCTTGTAATTGATGCGCTGGTAGTCGGCCAGCAGCGACAGCTGCGGCGTGGCCGCCAGGGACAGGCCGATCAGATAGTTTTCCGGCACGTCGAAGCGGCCCGCATCGGCCAGCAAGCCCCGGTATTTGCCGAACTCGCTCATGCGCACGCGGGGCGACCAGGAAGCGCCCAAGCCCAGCTGCTCGCTGGTGCGCCAGTAGGCCCCCAGGCGCAGCCCCAGTCCGTGGGCCGTCGCCGTGCCCTGGTTGCTGACCCGCCCCGGCGACTGCGAGGAAGCGGCCAGCATCTGCACCCCTTCCGCCTTGAACAGCTGCCCCACCAGCAGCAGCGAGGCGCCCAGCGACACGTCGGGCGCCACCTTCATCGACACGCTGGGCGCGACGATCAGCTGGCGGATGCTGACGCCCGTCCTGCCCGCGCCGCACATGGCATTGCCCAGCGTGCCGGGACAGGCCGTCGTCGAGTCCGGCAAGAAGGTCGAGGCACCATTCGCATAGGCGACCACGCTGACCGACATGGCGGGACTGATCAGGGTGCCGTAGGCGAATTCGCCCACCGGTTCGAAAGCCCGTTCACTGTCCGTGTACGTGTCGAGCAGGGGCGCGGCGGCGGTGCTGCGCGACATGCGCGTCCTGCCCTGGATGATGGCCATGCCAGCTTCCAGGCGTTCGCCGGCCCCGTCGATCCATATGGTGGTGGCAGGATTGCTGGCGCCGCCCAGCACTTCGCGCGTGACGGCCGCCGACGCGCCGCCGACGCCGCGCGCTTCGGCGCCATAACCGACTTGGAAGAAGCCGTTGTCCGCCTGGGCCAGGGTGTGCGCGAGCGCGCCGGCCATCGCGATGGCCAGATGTTTCGTTTGCATGCAAGTCTCCGTTATTTATAATTTTTGGATAACACTCTTCCTGAAACGCCTGCGCTGACTACCCTCCTTCCTGTTTGCCGATGATGTTCGCGAGCGAGCCCAGCCCGTCGATGGCCACCTCGACCCGGTCGCCGGCCGCCAGGAAGCGCCATTGCTCGATGCCCGCGCAATTGGGCACGCAGCCCGTGGCCAGCAATTCGCCCGCCTGCAAGGTCTCGTTCCATGACGCGTACTCGACGATGCGTTCTATCCTGTGGCTCATCGCGGCCGTCGTGCCGCTGCCCCGCAATTCGCCGTTTACGCTGACCGTCACCTGCAGCGCATGCGGGTCGGCGATGTCGTCGCGCGTCACCAGCCAGGCCCCCAGGCTGTTGCTGCCATCGAAGTCCTTGCCCTTGGCCGGTCCCGCGCTGGGGCGTGAACCCATCTCCTTCATCAGTTGCGAGCGTTCGGAAAAGTCGTTGAAGATCAGGTAGCCGAACACATGCCGCATCGCCTGGCCGGCCGGAATATTCTTGCCGCCACGGCCGATGACCACGCCCAGTTCCGCCTCGTAGTCGAGCATGGGGCCGGACGATGGCGGCGCGATCGTGTCGCCCGGACCCGACAGATTCAGGCGCACGCCCTTGTAGTAGGCGGGCGCCGCATAAAACGACGGCGGAATCTTGAACAGCGCGCGCAGCAGCAAGGACGCCAGCGGATTCTTCTTGCGCTTGAGTATCTGGCCGAAGGCGTTCTTCAGATGCTGGGCGTAGACGCTGAAACAGCGGATTTGCGGCGGCTGCAAGGGCAGCTCCAGCGTGACGGCATGCACCGCGTGGATGTGCGCGCTGACGGATGCTTCAAGCACGCGCCCCAGGCTGGCCTGAATCGCGGGCAAAGTAGCCGCCTCGTGTTCAATGATGGCCAGCAGGCTGGCGAAGCGCGCATCGGACGCATGCAGGGCCGTGATATCGAGCAGGCGCCCCCCGTCGAGCGCTACGCCCGCATGGCGCTCGATGCCAGGCGCGGAAAAACTGCACAGCCTCATGGCAGCGTGACGAAACGCCGGCTGACGACATTGCCCGCGCCGAGCAAGACCCGGTCGGCATCGCCCTGGCGGTGCCGCTCCAGCAGGTAGTCGGGGTCGAACTCCACGCCGATGGCGTTCTTTTCAAACGCCCCCGAGTGAAACCACACGTCGAGTTCTTCCTGGCTGGAGAAGTTATCCACCTGCAGCTCCACCTGCACGCCGTCCGGGTCGCGGAAATACATCGACGTCGTCGGCCCGTGGTTGATGCACCAGACGGGCGTGATGTCGATCTTCTTCAGGCGCTCGTAGGTGTGCAACAGGTCGTCGAGCGAGGCGTAGGTGAACGCCACATGGTCGAGCCCCGTGCTTTCGCGCCGCTTCGAGCTGAAATTGGCCGTATTGATCAGGGCCAGGCGGTGGTGTTCCTCGTCATACGACAGGAAGCACAGCAGCTCGTTGCGGAACATGATCCGCGCGCCCAGCACGATGCCCCACCAGTCGATGGTTTCCTCGAAATGGCGCGAGGCCAGCACGATGTGCGCGAGCTTGGCCGGCTGGCGCGCCTGCGGGTCGGAACAGGGAATCGGGAATTGCTGCATGGTATGGCTCATGGTGTCTCCTTGGTGGGGTCTGTCCTGCGCATCAGGATTGGTAGTTATTGTGGGAAAACAGGGTGGCAAAGACGTCCGCCAGCGCTTGCGCGGGCGCGGCGCAGCGATGGCGGCTACGCCACACCACCACGCCGTCGCCGCGCACCAGCAGCGCGCCGTCCGGCGCCATTTCCAGCGCCTGCGCGAAGGCTGGCGCGGCGAGGCGGAACTGGGCCGCGTCGCTGTCGTCGATGCAGGGACAGGCGATGCGTATGCCCCATTGCGCATTGACGGCATCGAGTGCGGCCAGCCATGCAGCCCGTTGCGACGCCTGCACCAGCAGGGTCAGCGGATGCTGGCGCGCCAGGTCGCGCGTGGAAAGGTCGCTGCCGCGCTGTCCGCTCCACGCGTGGGGAATCAGGCCGCCGGGGCTGGTGGTAGGCCAGTACTCGGTATGTGCGTTCGGCGAACGGGGATGCGGATGCGGCTCGCGGCAGACAAAACCGCGGGACAGGGCGTGGCCCAGGTCCATGCCCAGCGTGACGAACACTTCGCGCTGCCTGTCGATGGTGCGCCGCACGCGGGTGCGCAGCACGGCGCCGTCGCCCGACGCCTCGGCCAGCCTGGCCAGCGGTTTCAGGCCGCCCGCCAGCAGGCCGCCGACCAGCTTGCGCGCCAGCGCGCGCGGCAGCAGGCGCACGGGGGCCGATGCCGACAGCGCGGCCAGCTTGCCCAGTCCCGCGGGATCGAGCCCCGCCGCCGCCATCACCTGGTCCGACAGGCCGGACAGCTCGCGCGTGCGGCGCGCATGGTCGTCGATGCTCTGCCGGCGCTCGCTCGCATAACTGTCCAGCAAGACGTCGCGCAAGGCGGCCGCATCGCCGGCGCGCAGCAGCAGCGCCAGGCGCCAGGCCAGGCTGGCCGCATCCTGGATGCCGTGGTTCATGCCGAAGCCGCCGATGGCGGAAAAACCGGCCGCCGCGTCGCCGATCAGCAGCGCGCGGCCACGCCGCAGCGTCGCCGCGCGGCGCAATTCCATGTTCCACGGCCGCACCGACATCAGCTCCACCGGCACTTCTGCGTCGCCGATGGCCGCACGCACCATGGCCAGCGCCTGCGCGTCGCCGATGTCGGCCGCCGTCAACAGCGGCGGCAGCACGGCGCAGCTGAGTACCCATTCGCTGTCGTCGGCCGTGTGCGCGGACAGCGCGCCGGCGACGCCGGCGTTGAGTATCCAGTACAGGGGGCTGGGCCGGGCCGACGTCAGGTGCGCCAGATTTGCCCGGAAATGTATCTGCACCACCGCTTGCAGCGGCGTCGCCGCCGAGGCGATGCCCAGCGCCTGGCGCGTGCCGCTGGCCGCGCCATCGGCGCCGATCACGTAGCGCGCCGCGCGCTGCGCCTTCTTGCCGCTCGCGCAGTGCGCCAGGGTCAGCGTGGCGGCTTGCGCGTCCTGCGACAGCGCGACCAGCGCATGCCCGGGCAAAAATTCGATCAGGGGCTGCGCCAGCACCTGCGCGCGCAGGATGGGGTCTGCCACGTTCTGCGACAGGTGCAAGGGACGGCACGGACTGCATGCCAGCAAGGCCGCCGTGTGGGCGGGATCGCCGAGCGGTACGCAGCGGCCCAGGTCCACGCCGGCCAGCGACGTACACCAGGTGATGTAGCGCAGCTTGAGCGGCGGCGCGCTCGCTTCCCTGAAGTCGTCCGCCAGCTCGGGCGCGATCGAACGCAGCACTTCCATCGAGCGTATCGACCAGACGTTGCCGCGCGGATGCGGGTCCGCTTGCGTGCCGCGTTCCACCAGCACGCTGCGGATGCCATATTGGGCCAGCAGCAGCGCCAGCACGGAGCCGGCCGTACCGGCGCCGACGATGGCGACAGGCGCCGTTTCGCCACCGCGCGCGCGGTGGCTATCTGTTTGAGTTGAAATCACGGCGATACCTTCAGTGAAGAACGGCCGCCCGGGCGGGCAAACCGAGATGGAACAGGCTGGCAAAGATGCCGATCAGGTCATCGGCTTGCGGCAGGTCGACGTGCGCATGGCGCCAGGCGATATGGCCGTCCGGGCGCACGAGGAACAGGCCATCGGGCTGCTGCTGGTTGAAGGCGGCCAGGCGGCCGGCCTCGTCCGGATGAACGAGCGCGTCGAGATCGGCCGCGTGCAGCGCCACGCCCAGCACCGCGGCGGCCTGGCGCGCCAGGTCATGCACGGCGCCGGCGTGGCGCCCCATGCCCGCCAATACGAAGCGTTCACCGCCGAGCAGGCTGTGCGACGACAGTTTTACGCCAACCGGCGCCGCCAGATGAAAGTGGGGAAAGCGCGCGCCGGGGTGGAACGACGGCAGGTGCTCCAGCACCGGGTCGCCGGCCTGCGGCGCGCGGCTGCCGTCACCGCGCACGGCCGCGCTGCGGTACAGGTAGCCCAGATCCAGACCTATGGTATTGAAATGGGCGAACTGGTTTTCCGCCGCCTGCTGCACGCGCTGTCTTTGCAATGCATGCGGGCCGCCGGCCGCCAGTTGCACCTTGTCCGTGCGCGCCTCGATGGGGGCCACCAACAGCTTCTTGACGCCGCTGCGCACGGCGCGCGGCAGGATCCGCGCCGCCAGGCTGGCGCGCAGCCTGGCCAGACGCGGCAAATGGTCCATGTTCAAGCCCAGGGCGTCGCTCACTTCGCGCATCTTGTGGTGGTTCACCGTGCTGGCCTGGCCATTCGCCAGCGCCACCGGCCGCCGCTCCTCTTCATAGGTCTGCAGCAGCGCCGGCCCCGCCTTGCCCTGGATGACCAGCGCCAGCTTCCAGGCCAGGTTGTGCGCGTCGGCCGCGCCCGTGTTCAGGCCCAGGCCGCCCGTGGGCGGGAAACGGTGCGCCGCATCGCCGACGAGGAAAACCCGGCCTTGGGCGTAGCGTTGCGCCGTGTGCGACTGCATGGTCCAGCTGGAAGTGGAGGTAACGCGCAGCGGCATGGCGTCGTCGCCCAGCGCGGCGCGCACGATGCGCTCACAGCGCTCGACGGGATAGTCGCGCGGCGATTCGCAGGCGGGAAAATACGGCGTCATGAACACCGAATAGCGGGCCGCGTCGTGCACGATGAAGGTGCCGGGACAGCGGGCCGACATGATCCAGAACAGGATCGATGGCCGGTCTTGCACCAGGTGGCGGATATCGCCCTCGAAATTGATGGTGATCAGGTTGGCCAGGTCCGTCTGGCCCTCCATCGCGATGCCGCACTCGCGCCGCACGCGGCTGCCGGCGCCATCGGCCGCGATGATCCAGTTGCTGCGCACGCGGTACTCCTTGCCCGTGGCGCCATCCTTCAGGCGCGAGATGGCGTGATCCTCGCCGTGCTGCGCGCCCAGCCAGGTCTGGCCGAAGGCCGTGCGGCACGGCACGCGCCGCGACAGGTGCTGGAACAGCAGGCGCTCCAGCTGGTGCTGCGGGATATTGCGCGTGATCTTGCCGCTGGAGCGCGCCAGCTTTGCCGCATACGCGGAGCCGCCGATATCGATGCTGGCCAGGTCGCCGCCGGCCAGGGTGCGGCGCCACGTCACATGGCTGGCGCCATCCGCATGCGTGGCGATGCCGGCCAGCTCGGCGTCGCCGATGCCGATTTCCGCGAGGATTTCCAGCGTGCGGCTGTTGATGACATGGGCTTGCGGCGCCAGGTGCAGATCGTCGCGCTGCTCCACGATCAGGGATGCGATGCCCCGGTCCGCCAGCAAGGCGGCCATGAGCATGCCTATGGGGCCGGCGCCCACGATGAGCACCGGTACGTCTGTTTCATGCATATCTGTCTCCTGTCATGACGGTCGGTCCGCCACGTCAATTTATATAAGTATCAGCGCAGCTTATATAGTTATAAGATTGAAGTCAACAGCAATTCCACGACATGCATCGGACGACGGCGGTCGGCGCGCGCGCCGTATAATGGCGCGCAAGCGGGCAGCGTTGCGGCTGCGCGACAGGATGAAATAAGAACCGGGCAGAACAGCCCGGTGGCGTGACCTTCAATGAAAAATATGACAGCAGACGACAAGCAATCCACACAAGCCGGCCCCGCCTGGAGAGCCACGCTGTTCAATGCCGACACGCCGCCGACGGCGGCGCCGGAAGCGAATGGCAAGCAAAGGCTGATACAGGCGGCCGAGATCGAGTTCTCGCAGAAGGGCTATGAAGGCGCGTCGGTGCTGTCGATCGCGCAGCGGGCCGGCGTCAAGCAGCCGCTATTGAATTACCACTTCGGCAGCAAGGAGGGCTTGTGGCGCGCCGTCGTGGCGGGCGCGTATGCGGAAGCGGAAGAGTTTTCCCGCACAGTAGACCAGACATTAGCGTCGGCCGACCCGCTGACGCACTTGAAAGCGCAATTGAAAACCTTTGCCGTGATCAATGTGCTGCACCCGGCCGCGCATACGCTGGTCTTCAAGGAAGTGGCCCAGGGCGGTCCCCGGCTGGACTGGATCATCGCCACCTACATGAAGCCCTTCCACGCGCGGCTCGACGCGCTGATCCTCGAATGCCAGGAACAGGGGCTGCTCAAGCGCTATCCTGTCGAGTATGGCAGCATCATGATGACCGGCATGCTGACCTCCGTGCAATCGTCGATGAACCTGCTCAAGGGCATCTACGGCATCGATACGATGACGGCGCAGCAGGCGGAATTGCACGCCGATCAGCTGATCGACGCCCTCTTCGACGGCATCGCGCTGCGTCCGGCCTAGTTTGGCCTAATTCTCGCCCTGGGCGGATGGGCCGGCATCGGCTTGCGATGGAGATCGCGCCAGGCACAGTTCCAGTCTGGCGATCAGGGCGCGCACTTCGTCGTGGCTCTGTTGCACAATTTTCCGCCAGCGACGCCTGAATCGCGGCTCGGGGAAACTGTCGGCAGGTGTACACCCAGCAAACCGACGTATCGAACGACCAACTGGACGGAGTACAACACGGCGTTGAAGTGCGTGGTTCGCTGCTCATCTGGCCGGACCAGAACATGTGCCCCCTCTCATGGCAGAGCATGATCCAGTCGCGCGCGGCCGGTGATGAGGTTCTTAGGGACTCCCAGCCTTGCTTGGACCGTCCAGATCCAGTTCACGCACAGTGAGGCTTGGCTCACGCAGCCCCTATCAAGCGTAAAGTGCCTGACTGATTTCTTCGTCAATCGTATTGGCGAACAGGTCGACACTCAGCATATGAACGGACTAGAGTGGCTCGTCGTATTCAATTGATTCAGGCCTCCCCCGACACGCTGGCGTACCTTTCCGGTTCTAAAACGGGCCAAGTGGAAATGACCATGTTTCTTATATAGAAGAGACGTTTCAATTCAAGCGTCGAGGGCATTTAAGTGTACACGTGTGTGGTCATTCCGGCAGCAGATAGGACACAATGCGGCCCGAGTATGTTTCGACATCCGGGCAATACTCCTCCCCTATCATTAAAAAGGAAGATTACATGAGCCATTTAAACATACCGCACACCAGTAAAGCGCTCGCAGTGTTTTTCCATAGCCGGACGGTGCCGGTATTATTTGCGGTATTCGCAGCGATCCTAGCGGCGGTATCGGGTTTTGTGCTGTATCTGAGTACGACCCTGCCCCAAAAGACGCTGAGTGACACCTCTGCCATGTCGCTGCGTAACGGCACAAAATTAGGTACACACAGCAACATACATATTCTCTATGGTGCTGCGGCTTTTTTATTGCTGCTCGCACTGCTGGTGCTGGTGATGCGCGCGGTGATGCTTAAGCGGCAGAAGAGCCGTTTTGAACTGCATGAAGACGGTGTGATCCACGAATCTGATGGCATTCGCAGCTACGCTGCATTTGCAGATATACAGGACCTGTATCTATTCGCTGGGGGCACCACCGCCATGACCGGCATGATCAACAATTTTGCCTACCGCACAGGCGCCGACCAGCCATGGATATGGGCAACTGGAGAACTTAAGGGGTTTGATGATTTCATGGATGAGTTTCGTTCCCGTTACGTGTCGCACCGCATGCCCGTTTTAAAACAGAAGCTGGCAGACGGTGAACGCGTTAACTTTCATTATATTAGTGGTGGCGAAGTTTACAAGAAACGATTCTTCGGTGATTTCCTGAATTTCAAGACCCATGAATTGGCGATATCGACCGAAAGCTTACATGTGGACGGAGCAAGGTGGCCTCTTGCCAGCCTGAAGTGCATGAATCTAAGTAACTGGACTGAGAAACTGACCATCACGGATGCGGCGGGCAGTACGGTATTTTCGTGCATCGGTACGGGCATCCTGAATTTCGATCTCTTCGTCAATATACTCGATGAAGAGATCGCTCAGCTTTCTTAGACTTAATCGGGGCGCGCGGCCCGGATACGCTTTCGACCTTGCGCGCCGCGTGCGGTGGTAGCCACGACGAGATCAAGAATAGATCAATAGTGAATCGCCACGAGCACACTAGACACTACTCCTAAAAATAGTATTGGTTAATACATTATGACAAAAGAAACAATAGGAAGACTGGTAAAGATCCTTAAGAAGACACCCGAATGGGCATCAGGCCGTTCGTTCCCGACCGATCACTTTGACGACTATATGGCCGGCAAGGGAAGTGTTGCAGCCTCGGTCGACGGAATATTTGGACTGTTTTCACTGGGACTGCAGGAGTGCAAGCAAGGTCTGCTAGCGGCAGCGGTGAATCAATTTGAATCGGCGAATCGGCATATGGCTTTCGGTTTCAGCCGCATGATTTATGCCGAAGCGATTGATGTATTCAGCATGAAGAACTCGCAACGGACGACATACTGCGACCTCAATGGATCTGCACACCTGATGCTCGGCGCCATTGCGATGGGCCGCCCGGAACTCGTTAAACCTTTGCATCAAACCATATTCGACGCCATCGAAGGCGGATACGGCATGCGTGATGGCCATGATCGGCAGTATGACACGACGCTACGTTACGCAGCCTTCGCCCTATCGATCGTCGGCGACTGGTTGGGGCAGCCGCTCGATTTGAAAAGATATGCATTGCCATCTGACCCGGAATGGGAACCATTGGTCGCCAACTGGCGCAGCACCGATAACGATGTAGTGCTGTCCTCGCTGCGGCTTGCCTGTGATACACACGTGGCGCGCATTGCATTAAATGACCGTGAAAGCAATTCCGGAAAATTTGAATTTGACTCGGAATTTCTCGCAGTGTATCCCACAGAAATCCTTGCAGTACTGCGCTTGCGTGACCTACTTGGCTTGCCGAACCCTCAGATGATCAATCACGCCCTCATGAAAACGCCCTACGCGGCCATTACTTGTGCGCCAGCAGAAGTGAAGGAGCATGATGAATTGCTTGCGAAATTCCTGACGATGGTACGCGAGCGCGACCCACAGGCGCTTCCTCCCGGGCTTTAAAATATGTACTCCCGTCATAGTACACTCTCAGGTTATTTAGGCAACAAGGCCGTGCACTTTAGGCATACGCTGATTTCCACCAACAATATTTAATGTTGGAATGAGGAATTCTAGAAAAATCGATACGATACCCATGAAAAAAAACCATTACACCCGTCTCACCCCCTTAGTACGTTCCTTACCTTTTTTCTTGTTGGCCAGTTGCGAGATACTGAGGCAAGCAGTGGCCGCGACAATTGCGCCCATCGCGGCTTTGCCTCCGATGACCATTCCTTTGTGCATCAACGAACAGTGCGGTGTGCTGGACCAAAACGGCGCCATTCTAGTTAGCCCCGACAATGACTATGACAACATCGCTTCCGCACCTTCCCACAACACCTTCCTCTTTGCCAAAGACGGCTTCTGGAACCTGGCTAGTGCCAATGGCAAGCGGATCATCAAGGAACGCTTTTCCGATGGCGAACTATTGTTTTTGACGCCTGGCTACTACGGCATTGGCCATGACGGAAAATTCAGTGTCATGAATGCGCAAGGCGATGAAATCCAGCCTGCCAAGTTCGATACCCTGTTTCTCGGTGGGAACAAAGAATTCATCGTATATGAAATCGACGGCAAGCTCGGCTTTTTGAGTACAACCGGGATATTGATCACCGAACTGCTATTCGACTCCGCTGGTATCTGGACGAACTTGGCCCAAACAGGCGGCTGGTTGACTGCTCTGCGCGGTAACGAAAAATGGATCGTCAATATCAACACCCGCGAACAGAAGAAGGTCACGTTTGACAAGATTTCTTCGTTTGCAGACGGACACATGGTGGTCGCTATGAATGATGGCGGGCAAGGCCTGGCAGATGCCAATGGCAATTTGCTGACCGAGCTCAAATACCAGCGACTGGGTCTGCCGGGCAACGGCTTGGTGGCTTTTCACGAGGAATCCCTCAGTCCGTGTGGTTACCTGGACTATCAAGGCAGGGTCGCGATTCCGGCAACTTTTTCGTCCTGCGAAGTATTTGGCCAGCAAGGTGCGCTGGTCATGACCAAGACTAGCGATGGCACATATGGAAACTACGGAAAAGCGGGGTTGATCAACCGCTCCGGTGAATGGCTGATCCAGCCGACCTATGATTGGGCAGGCCCGGCGGGTCATAGCGTCATGGGTATGCTCAGAAATGTGCCCGGCTACAATAGCATCGCCATGCGGCAAGGTGATTATAGATACGGCATCTTTAACGTCAACAAGGGCGTTGTGGTGTTTCAGCCTGACTACTTACAAATAGGTGTCCTTAACGATAACCTCTTTGTCTTTACCAAACCCGATACGCCGCTCAAAAAAACAACCATGTTTGGTCAGGCAACGCAAACCCCGCCAGTCGGGGTCATGGACGCCGCAGGCAAGGTACTGATAGAGCCGGGGCAGTACATCGACATCCGGCTCGATGCCACCGGCCATTACCTGATCGCCATGGAAAATACGACGGCCCAGTCAGCCTTGGCTCTGTATAACCTGAGCGGAAAACAACTGGTCCCGGCCAAGTGGCAAGAACTTGTGATCAATGAAGCGCGTGGAGTAGTTTTCGCTTATGAACGTATGGATTCTGACCAGCCTGGAACCCTGAAGGCAGTCTACAGCCTTGACGGAACGCCAAGCTTCCAGCTTAGCCGCATCGCCTGCGGCGCCGAACAGGTGCTTAACAGCAAAGGTCAGACGCTCTGGCCAGCCAATCCTAAAGCATTCTGTCCACAATCCACCAAGGACGTAGGCAAAAAGGGACGAAAGCCACAAAAGGCAGTGAGATAGCCCCCTGATTCCCCGGACACAGCCTATGCGTTATTCTTATGGATAGGAATAGGACTGTGCATATGACTAGGAACAAGCAAACAATCGAGGTGGTGACGGTGAACCACGAGCACCGCAGGCGCTGGTCTGCCGAGGAAAAGCGGCGCTGGTGCGCGAGACTTACGAGCCGGGGATAAATGTGTCGCTGGTCGCTCGCAAACACGGCGTGGGCGCGAGCCAGTTGCTTAACTGGCGAATGCGCGAGCGCGAAGGTGCGTTGACGGCGGTGACTGCTGGCGAGTCTGTCGGGCCGGCGAGCGAACTAGCCGCTGCACGTACCCAGATCGCTCAGCTGCAGCGCATGCTTGGTAACAAGACGATGGAGGCGGAAATTCTCAAGGAGGCTGTCGAGTTCGCTCGCGAAAAAAGTGGATTGCGCGCTCGCACTTGTCGGGCAAGGACGACCAGTGAAGCCGGTTTGTTCTGCCCTTGGTGTAGCGCGCTCGCATGTTTCGCAAATGATGATTCGGTCCGTCGATTGGGTCGATGGCCGCACCGTACAAACGTTTCATCAACCTGCTGACGCGATCCTGGTCGACGCGGTGCGCGCCGAGATCACCGCAAGCCTACGCGGTAGGAGCGGCATGCGCAGATGGCGAGGGATCTGACGCCAATGGCTGCGCAGCGGCGTCGCCGATATCGGGTGCAGCCGCTTCTTCCTCACCAAACTTAGCCCCGAGGAATGCGCGCAGGAGCTTGACGGCGCTGCGCCTGATCTCCGGTTCGCCTTCGCGCAGCCAGGCCGCCGCCTCGCCCGGGTGCGACTTATAAGCCGTCACCAGTTCATTCACCGAAGTCACGTCGCGTACCCTGCCCTCATTAAACTCCAGGGCGACGGGTTCGGGCAAGTCCAGCAGGGCCGCATGCTGCGTCACGAAGGCGGCGGACTTGCTGATGTTGCTGGCGATCTGCCCCCGCTTCAGCCCCTTCGACAGTTCACGGCCAATATAGTTGGCGATCTCGCGCGCCGTCAGCTCGTTGCGCTGCAGGTTTTCCACCATCTGGTCGGTCTCGCTGTCGTCGTCGTCGATAAAGCCGGGGATGGTCGCCAGCTGCGCCAGCCGCGATGCACGGTAGCGGCGCGCGCCGTGATTGATGATGTAGTGGCCGGGCCGTTCGGGATGATGGCGCACGGAGATCGGTGTCTTGATCCCGCGCAGGCGGATCGAGGCGGCGAGTTCGGCCAGGCTATGCGCCGTAAAGCCCGGATTCGCGGCCGAGCGCGGCTGCAGCGGGTCTTCGTCGATATGTTCAAGCGGTAACGCCAGCGGCCTGCCCTCCGGCGCACGGCCGCTGCCGGCGCCCGGCGGCACGGATGCCTTCTTCATCGCGGCTGGTCCGGCTTGCCGTACGCCACGAACCAGGTCAGGTAGCAGAAAAAGCCATAGTGCAGCAGGAAGGTCCATCCGGCATGCGCGCCAGGCGTATCCCACAGCACCAACGCGCGCAGCAGCTGGAACAGCACGTCACACACCATGATGAAGCGCAGCACTGGCCAGCACAGCACGGTCAGAACCCATATTATCTGGCATACACTAGGGCCATCTGCCGATACCAGCGACGCAGATCGTCGTCCAGGCGCAGGCGAGCATGCCTTGTCCTTGCTCTTGGTAACGCCTGGAAACTGAATAATGTCGGCCATGCTGACCTCCTCATCTGTTGCGCGCAACTCATCGCCGCGCGGAAACACAGCATATATAGTTGCGCGACACAGCTGCTCCCATCTTGATCTGGATTAAACCGGTGCACTTGCATACACCTGTTTTTAGCAGCTAAAACTGCGCAGACCATCAAATGCCCTTGTGGCAGCGACTTGCAAACACCTTTGATCTAGTCGATATACCCGCCCGATTCCAGTTGCATTGGCGGTATGCGCCATCGATACTGACTACGTATTTTCGAAATAATGATTGTGAATACAGTGTCGGCACACCGCCGCTGGCGACACGACCTCAACGATCCGATCTGAATCATTGCCGCCATGCTGACACCGAACCTGTATCACTCGCTGAGGAGCAAAAGGAGCATCCCATGACCCAAGTCACATTTCCTTCCAACCCAGAGCCACCCGCAATTCCAACGCTCAATGAAGAGCGTTTCATCCGCTTGGCTGAAGTGCTGGCCACCTGCGGGAAATCGCGCAGTAGCGTTTATGAAGGCATCAAGGATGGCACCTTCCCTGCCCCGGTAAAACTCAAAGGCCGCTCATCGGCCTGGCTCAAGAGTGAAGTGCTGCACTGGATGCAGGCGTGCGTTGCCGCACGGCATCCTGTCACTGTTGCAAAACAGGCTCCTCCGATGCAAACGGTGGGTGCGACTGGTTCAAACAGGCGCGCCAAGCGCCAGCCTGCGTAAGGATGTCCCTGCGCCCCCCTTAGACAGCAGGCGGCAGGGAAATGGTGCAAAAGTCAGACCATGCCTGCATCAGCACGATACGCTTGTCGAACAGGTCGCCGCGCCTATAGGCCGCTTCCACGCTGTCCGGCAAGCGGTGCGCCAGCGCATGTTCACATACCTCGCGCGAAAAGGTATTGGCTGCCGCCTCGGCGCACCAGTCGCGGAACGAAGAACGGAAACCATGTACGGTGATGCCGTCAAACTGCATGGGGCGCAAGACTGCCGTCAAACTCATGTCCGACAACTGAGCGCCACGCTTGCGACCTGAAAAGATGACGTCCCCTTGACGCGGCACTGCGCACAGCAGCGCAGGCGGCTCACCAGACAGCGGCACGTGATGCTCCTTGCCGGCCTTCATGCTCTGCGCTGGAATCGTCCACAGCGCCGCCTCCAGATCGGACTCATGTTGCCGCGCGCGCCTAATCTCTCCTCAACACGCCGCCGTCAGAATCGTAACGCCAGCGCAGCGATCCTCTCAATGTCCAGCGTCGACCGCAAAGGTCCAAGTCTGTTTCCCGTACTTTTCCCGTACCAAACAAAAAAGGCCTACACCGGATCAGTGTAAGCCTTTGATATCAAACGAATTCTTGGTGGGAAGTGCAAGTTTCGAACTTGCGACCCCTGCAGTGTGAATGCAGTGCTCTACCCCTGAGCTAACCTCCCGAAGCGAGGCGAATTATCGCATAGGTGTTGCGGCATCTGCAAGGGCTGGCGGGAGGAAATTTGCCATGCCCCGCTTTTTTCTCAGGCTGCCGCTGGCGGGGCCGTGACGGCTGTCCAGATGCACTGGCCTTTGGCGGCCTTGTCGAGGCCGGCGATGGTGGCTGCGTGGGCGGCCAGTTCGTCGGCACTGGCGCTCTGGAAGATGACTTCGGCCAGGGGCACGATTTCCAGCGCGGCACCGTCGGCGGCCACTTCCACTTCCTCTTCCATGCTGAGGCTGTTTTGCCCGCGCGTCATGGCCAGGTAGACGTCGGCCAGCAATTCGGAGTCGAGCAGCGCGCCGTGCAGCTTGCGGTGGGCGTTCGAGACGCCGTAGCGGTCGCACAGGGCGTCGAGCGAGTTGCGCTTGCCCGGATGCATTTCCTTCGCCTGCACCAGGGTATCGATCACGCCGTGCACCTGCTCATGCACGGGCGGCAGGTTCAGGCGCTTGAATTCCGCATTGAGGAAGCCGATATCGAACGGGGCGTTGTGGATGATCAGCTCGGCGCCGGCGATAAATGCGCGGAATTCGTCGGCGATCTCCGCGAATTTCGGCTTATCGCTGAGGAATTCCGTCGTCAAGCCGTGGACGGCCAGCGCGCCCTCTTCCGAGTCGCGCTCGGGATTGATGTAATGGTGAAAATTGTTGCCCGTCAACATGCGGTTGTTCAGTTCGACCGCGCCGATCTCCAGGATGCGGTCGCCCGTGCGCGGGTTCAGGCCGGTGGTTTCAGTATCGAGAACAATTTGACGCATGGCGGATTCATTCGTAAAAGCAAAAAGCGAAGGGCACAGTATAGCAAACCTGTGTGCTGCAATCGTGCCCATACATGTTCGAACGCCCAACAAAACCGTAGCGAGCGGCAGTGATTTGTGGCCAAGAAGCGCAAGCGTACTCTAGTACGGTGAGCATCACAGGCCGCAAAGCGCGACGCGCACCAGGTTTGGTTGGGCGTTCTTACGCGCGCACGGTTTCCACGCCCAGGTTGGCCAGCTGATCGGCCCGCTCGTTGCCCGGATGGCCATTGTGGCCCCGTACCCAGCGCCATTCCACTTCATGGACGGCCTGGGCCGCGTCGAGTGCCTGCCACAGGTCGACGTTTTTCACGGGCGCCTTGGCCGCCGTTTTCCAGCCGCGCGCCTTCCAGCCGTGTATCCATTCGCTGATGCCCTTCTGCACGTACTGGCTATCGGTATACATCACTACCTGGCACGGACGTTTGAGCGCCGTCAAGGCTTCGATCACGGCCTTCAATTCCATCCGGTTATTCGTCGTATTGAGTTCCCCGCCGTAAATTTCTTTCTTGGCGCCATCGGCCACCATCAGTGCGCCCCAGCCGCCTGTGCCGGGATTGCCCTTGCATGCGCCGTCGGCATAAATCTCAACCTTCGTTTCTACCTTATCCATCTTGCTGTTCCCGCCTTTTATTCGTGACCGGTGCGCCTGCGGGCGCCGTCGCCGGTTTTTTGGTCCACGCCGGACCGATCAAACGCATCCCTTTGACGCGCTTGATCGCCTGCACTATATACACTGCGCCCAGATATGGCCACCAGCGCGCACCGGCCTTGTCCATGAAGGCGTTGCGGCGCAGCCATTTTTCCGTCCGACAAGCGGGCGCGTAGCAGCCAAAATGGCTTTGACTGACGCCCATGTTGAGCAATTTTAACCAGTCTTTCATGCGCGGCATAGAGATCAGTTCGCCAGCCCGCGGCAGGTAATGGCGTCCCGTGACCCGCCCCACGCCCTGGCGCATGCCCCACAGGCTGGCCGGATTGAAGCCGCAGACGATCACGCGCCCTTCCGGGATCAGCACGCGCTCGACTTCGCGCAAGACCTGGTGCGGCTCGGCGGCAAATTCAAGCACATGCGGCAAGACCACGAGATCCAGGCTTTGCGAGTCGAACGGCAGCTCGTCGAAGGCCGACACCAGGGTCAAACGGCTTTCCTGCGGCGGACGCGACGGCAGGCGCGCATCGAGCAGCCATTTGTTCGGCATGCGGCTGGCGGCCAGCGCGTCGAGCTGGGGCAAGCCGATCTGCACGGCATTAAAACCGAAGATGTCGACGGTCAGGCTGTCGAGGCATTGCTGCTCCCAGGCGCGCACGTACAGACCGGCCGGCGTCTGCAGCCAGCCGTCAAGCGCTATAATGGATTTTTCGGATGCCGCACTGTCCATTCAGTTTTCTCTTTTATACATGACACACTCCCCTGAACACGCTTTATCGGTACTTGCCGTGCCCGCCTTTGCCGACAATTACCTGTGGCTGATCCATGACGGCCGCCACGCCGCCGTGGTCGACCCCGGCGACGCTATGGCCATCCTCGACGCGCTCAAAGCCCATCAGCTGACCTTGTCCGCCATTTTACTCACGCACCACCACACCGACCACACGGGTGGCGTACCTGAATTGTTGCAGCATTTCGCCGTGCCCGTATTCGGCCCACGCAATGAGGCTATCACAGCCATCACGCAAGCGCTTGCCGAAGGCGATGTCGCCTGCGTGCCCGAACTTGGCTTGCAGATGACCGTCATCGACGTGCCCGGCCATACCAAAGGCCATATCGCCTACGTGCGCCAGCGCGACGAGCGCAGCGGCGCGCCGTGGCTGTTTTCCGGCGACACCCTGTTTGCCGGCGGCTGCGGCCGCCTGTTCGAAGGCACGCCGGGCCAGATGGCCGATTCGCTGGGCAAGCTGGCCGCCCTGCCCGACGATACCGAGGTATTTTGCGCGCATGAGTACACCTTGTCCAATCTGCGCTTCGCCAACGCCGTCGAGCCGGGCAATGCGGCCTTGCAGGAACGCATCGCCATCGACACGGAAAAACGCCAGCAAGGTTTAGCGACCGTACCGTCGACCATTGCCATTGAGAAAGCCACGAACCCCTTCCTGCGCTACCGCGAACCGGCCATCCTGAACAGCCTGAAGGTCGAGGGCAAGCTGGCCGCCGACGCCTCTCCCGTGGAAGCATTCGCGGCCTTGCGGATGTGGAAGAACAACTTCTGAGGACACCTGAGCAAGCCTGCTGCGCGTCGACATAGGCGGCCTGCGATGCTCGCCGCACTAGAAGTACGGTTGCGCTTCTCGACCACCTATTCCTTCCGCTCGCTACGGTTTTGTCAGGCGTTGCAGACTTCAATACAAAAATCCCGGCAGTGCCAAAAAGCATTGCCGGGATTTTTTTTATCGCTCTATTTGATCTGGATCAGATTTCTTCGTACAGCGGCAAGGTCAGGAATTCGGCGAACGATTCCGACGTCGACATTTCCTCGAAGATCTGGCCGGCGCGCACATAGGTAGGGCCGTTGCCGCCCGGCGCATCGCGCTGCACCTTGGCCAGCTCTTCCGGAATCATGGCGCGCACCATCTCGGCCGTCACCTTGCGGCCATCTTCCAGCACGCCCTTGCTGGAACGAATCCACTGCCACACTTGCGAGCGGCTGATCTCGGCCGTGGCCGCGTCTTCCATCAGGTTGTGGATGGGCACGCAACCGTTGCCGGCCAGCCAGCTGCCCAGGTAATGGATGCCCACGTTGATGTTGTAACGCAAGCCCGCTTCCGTGATCGGCGCTTCCGGCTGGAAATTCAACAGATCCGACGCCTTCACATCGATGTCGGGACGCTGCTTGTCGATCTGGTTCGGCTTGTCGCCGAGCACTTTCGTGAACTCGCCCATGGCCAGCTCGACCAGGCCCGGGTGGGCGACCCAGCCGCCGTCGTAGCCGTCGGTGGCGTCGCGCGCCTTGTCGTTGCGCACGCCGCCCATGGCGATGTCGTTCTTTTCCGGATCGTTCTTGATCGGGATCAAAGCCGCCATGCCGCCGATGGCCGGCGCGCCCCGCTTATGGCAGGTTTTCAGCAGCAGCAAGGCGTAGGCGCGCATGAACGGCGCCGTCATCGTGACCTTGGCGCGGTCGGCCAGGCAGAAATCCTTGTCCAGCTTGAATTTCTTGATGCACGAGAAGATGTAATCCCAGCGGCCCGCGTTCAGGCCCGAGCTGTGCTCCTTCAGTTCATACAGGATTTCATCCATTTCAAACGCGGCCAGGATGGTTTCGATCAGCACGGTCGCCTTGATCGTGCCTTGTGGCAAGCCCAACTCGTTCTGCGTCATGACGAAGATATCGTTCCACAGACGCGCTTCCAGGTGCGATTCCATCTTCGGCAGGTAGAAATACGGGCCGGCGCCGCGCGCCAGCTGTTCCTTGGCGTTATGAAACATGAACAGGGCGAAATCGAAAATGCCGCCGGAGATGCGTTTGCCGTCGACCAGCACGTGCTTTTCATCAAGGTGCCAGCCGCGCGGACGCACGACGAGGGTGGCGATCTTGTCGTTCAGCTTGTACGACTTGCCATTTTGCTCCAGCGAAATCGTCTTGCGCACGGCGTCGTACATATTGATCTGGCCCGTGATCTGGTTATCCCAGTTCGGCGTGTTCGAATCCTCGAAGTCCGTCATGTAGCTGTCCGCGCCCGAGTTGAAGGCGTTGATGACCATCTTGCGCTCGACGGGACCGGTGATTTCCACGCGGCGGCATTCCAGCGCCTTCGGGATCGGCGCGATCTTCCAGTCGCCGTCGCGGATATGCGCGGTTTCTGGCAGGAAATCAGGACGCTCGCCCGCGTCAAGGCGCTTGGCCCGTTCCACGCGCACGGCCAGCAATTGCTGGCGGCGCGGCTCGAATTCACGCGTCAGCTTGGCCACCAGCGCCAGCGCCGCGGGCGTCAAGATCTGTTCGTAGCCGGGGGCGATTTCACCCGTGATTTGCATGCCTTCGGGAAGTGCGATCGTGTTCTGCGTCATGAAGTTCTCCGGTTTTTAATAAATATAAGCAAAAATAATCTGGTGATCCAAGTATAAGCGGAACGACTGCGCAGGCAAGCTGGGCAGAGGCGCAAAAACACTCTGCCGGGCCGCGCGTTTGTTCTATAGTATTGCACTATAAGGCATGGAAACGAGATTAAAAATCACTTCATCTATGCGTTTTTATCACAAGTGACGACATAGCGGGAGCATCACATGGGCCAGTTCAGACAAATATCAACCTTCGTGGAAGTGGTCGCCAGGGGCAGCCTGTCGGCGGCCGCCCGCGCGGAAGGGATCGCCCCGGCCATGATAGGCCGACGCCTCGACGCGCTGGAACAGCGCCTGGGCGTGAAATTGCTGCAGCGCACGACGCGCAAGCTGGCGCTGACGAATGAAGGCGCCGCCTTCCTCGAAGACTGCCAGCGCATCCTGGGCGAACTGGAAGAGGCGGAAGCGGCCGTGGCCGAGCGCAGCGTGAAGGCCAGCGGCCATTTGCTCATTTCCGCGCCGGCCGGCTTCGGACGCCAGCATGTGGCGCCCTTGATCCCCTCGTTCGTCGCCGAACACCGCGACGTGACCGTGTCGCTGAACCTGAACGACCGCCTCGTCGACCTGATCGGTGAAGGCATCGACGTGGCCATCCGCATCGCCAGCCTGTCCGACTCGTCCCTGGTGAGCACCAAGCTGGCCGACAACCAGCGCGTGCTGGTCGGCTCGCCCGCCTATCTGAAACGGGCGGGAACGCCGCGCACCCCGGCCGACCTGGCGAAACATAATTGCCTGGCCATCAGCAGCGAAGGCAGCCAGCGGGGCTGGACTTTCCGCGAAAATGGCAAGAACGTGATTTTGAAGGTGGCGGGCAACATGGTCTGCAACGACGGCGAAGTGCTGCACGACTGGGCGCTGGCCGGCAAGGGGCTGGCATGGCGTTCGATGTGGGAAGTGGGCGCGGAGATCGAATCGGGGCAGCTGGTGACGGTGCTCGACCAGTTTGCCGCGCCGGGCAACGACATTTATGCCGTGTTCGCCCAGCGCCGCCATTTACCGCTGCGCATACGGGCGTTCGTGGATTTTTTACGGCACAGTTATTCGCAGCCGGACTACTGGCGCGAACGCGCTATTTGAAGACGCGGGACCAAACCTGCCGCGCGGCGCTTGTCACGGGGCGATTGGGCGCCGTGACGCTCGCGGCCTAGACGTGGGTGCGTAGGCCGGCGTTGGTCGGCTTAGCGCAGCGTAAGCCGACAACTGCCAGCACGGTAGCGACAGAGAATGCGAGCATACATGTCGGCTTACGCGCAAGCGCTAAGCCGACCTACCAGACAGCCGCGGAAGCGAAGCCAAGCGACAATGCACGCGCCAAACATCCGCAAAAGCCCACAAAACCCCTGCCTGAAGGAAATTCAGGCGAAAAAAAATCCCCGGAGACCGAGGATTTCTTTATTTCGTTTGATCCAGCGTATTAGATTGGCTGAATGTTCGAAGCTTGCTTGCCTTTAGGGCCAGCGGTCACTTCAAAAGAAACGCGTTGGTTCTCTTGCAGGGACTTGAAGCCGTTCGACTGGATAGCCGAGAAGTGAGCGAACAGATCTTCGCCGCCTTCGTCAGGGGTAATAAAGCCGAAACCCTTCGAATCATTGAACCATTTTACGATGCCAGTTGCCATTACAATTTCCTATTTCAGTTAAGTTGGGCTTGCGCCCGTTATATCGTTTGAAGCAAGAAAGAAATGACAGACAAACTGCACTACTACCTCGAATCCAACGATGCCCAATTATACCAACAAAACTGAGAAAAACCATTCTTTCGCAAAATAAACTTGCGAACACTGCTTTAATAGCCAAATCCCCGTCTTGCGGCGCCCTGTACCAGCGGCATGGACACACTATATCCTAATCTGCGACGTGGATGCTTTGCGTTGCATCAAATGAATCATTGCAACCACAAGATCGAAAAATGGTCACTCAAGTGCTGAAATGGGTGGCGGCCGCATCGCGCTCCGCCCAGCGCAGCAGCGCCCCCACCTGCCCGCTCAGCGCCGGCCACTCGGCCAGCACCTGTCCGGGCGCGTTGAGCTGCAGGCGCACCAGCTGCTCGATGCGCCGGCATTCCTGCCCCAGCGCGGCAAAACCGAAGGTGGCGGCCGAGCCGGCTACCGCATGCAGGGCGCGGTGCAGCTGCGTCAGCGGTTCCAGGCGCGGCCCTTCGCTGTCGCAGCGCGCTTGCGCCTGCGCGATCGCCTGCATCAGGGCCGGCACGCCAGCCGCATATTTATCGTTCAGGGCGCGCAAACGGGCGCGAAAATCCGGGTCGATCAAGGTTGCCATCGCGATACTCGCCGTCTATGCGCTTACTTGGTGCCGAAGATGCGGTCGCCGGCGTCGCCCAGACCCGGCACGATGTAGGCGTGCTCGTCGAGGTGCGAATCGAGCGAGGCGCAGAACATCTTGACGTTCGGGTGCGCGTTCTGGAACACGGTCACGCCTTCCGGAGCGGCCACCAGGGCCAGGAAGATGATCTGCTCGTCCGTCACGCCGCGCTTCTTCAGCACGTCGACGGCGTACACGGCCGAATTGCCGGTCGCCACCATCGGGTCGCACAGGATGAAGGTGCGCTCGTTCAGGTCCGGCAGGCGCACCAGGTATTCCACGGGCATGTGGGTAGCCGGGTCGCGGTACACGCCGATATGGCCGACCCGGGCCGATGGCACCAGGTTCAGCAGGCCGTCGCTCATGCCGATGCCGGCGCGCAAAATCGGCACGATGGCCAGTTTCTTGCCGGCGATAACGGGCGCATCGATGGTCACCAACGGCGTCCTGATTTCGCGCGTGGTCAGCGGCAGGTCGCGCGTGATTTCATAGCCCATCAGCAAGGTGATTTCCTTGAGCAATTCACGGAAGGTGCGCGTGGACGTGTCGTGCTCGCGCATGTGGCTCAGTTTGTGCTGGATCAAAGGGTGATCGGTAATGAACAAATTCGGGAAGCGCGGATCTTGTTTCATATTGTTTTTCTTTCTCTGCTCTGGCGCGGCGGCAAGCATGGCCGCAAGCGCGCTGTGTATCGATAAAATGATGGATTGCAGCATTATCCCAGCCCGCGGCCCGCCTGTGGCCGGAATTTTGAAATAATTGCGGACGGCGCCCGTCAATACTCGCGCAGGGCGCGCGCCAGGATGGCCGCGCAATCGGTGCCGGCCGGCAAGCGCCCATATGTGCCGCCCGGCGCCTGCACCAGCCGCGACTCCATGAAGGCCTGTGCGACAAACGGCGGCGCATGGCGCAGCAGCAGGCCGGCCTGCACGGCCAGCACGATGCGCTCGGAAAGTTGCCTCGCGCCAAATTCGTCCATTTGCGGGCCGTCCAGGTCAGCCAGCAGGCGCGTGCGGTAGCCGGCAAAGGCGGCATCCGCGTCGCCGGCCAGCGCCAGTTCGGCCGCCAGGGCGTCGCGCGCGGCCGGCGACTTGCCGAAGGCGCGCAGGACATCGAGGCACATGACGTTGCCCGAGCCTTCCCAGATGGAATTGACGGGCAGTTCCCGGTACAGGCGCGCCAGCGGCGCGTCTTCTACGTAGCCGGTGCCGCCCAGCACTTCCATGGCCTCGGCGCCGAAGCCGGGGCCGCGCTTGCAGATCCAGTATTTGCCGGCCGGCGTGAGCACGCGCGCCAGCGTCGCCTGCTGCGCATCGTCCTTTTCGTCGAAACAGCGGGCCAGGCGCAGCGCAAACGCCGTGGCGGCCTCCGATTCGAGCGCCAGGTCGGCCAGCACGTTCTGCATCAGCGGCTGCGCGACGAGCGGCTTGCCGAAGACGGCCCGCTGGCGCGCATGGTGCAGCGCCTGCGTCAGGGCGGCGCGCATGATGCCGGCGCTGCCCAGCACGCAATCGAGGCGCGTGTGGCTGGCCATTTCCAGGATGGTGGGAATGCCCCGCCCCGGCGGGCCCACCAGCCAGCCGTAGGCGTTGGCGAACTCCACTTCCGACGAGGCATTCGAGCGGTTGCCCAGCTTATCCTTCAGGCGCTGCACGCGGATGGCGTTGCGGCTGCCGTCGGGCAGGTAGCGGGGCAGGAAAAAGCACGACAAGCCGCCCTCGTCCGCCTGCGCCAGGATCAGGTGGGCGTCGCACTGCGGCGCCGAAAAGAACCATTTGTGGCCGACGATGCGCCAGGCGCCGCCGGCCTGCTCGCCGAACAGGGCTTGCGCCTCGGCCGGCGGCACGGGCGTGGCCCGCGTGGTATTGCTGCGCACGTCGGAGCCGCCCTGCTTCTCCGTCATGCCCATGCCGACCAGGGCGCCCCGCTTCTGCTCCACGGGCAGCGAACGGGGGTCGTAGTCGCGCGACAGGATCTTCGGCAGCCAGCGCGCGGCGATTTGCGGCAGATCAAGGGCCTGGCGCAGGGCCGGCACCGAGGCATACGTCATCGTCACGGGACATTGCGCGCCGTTTTCCACCTGCCCCACTAATAGATAGGCGGCCGCGCGCGCCACCTGGGCGCCGGGGCCGGGCGCGGCCCACGGCGAAGCGTGCGCGCCGGCGCCCACGAGGATGGCCATCAGTTCATGCCAGGCCGGGTGGAACAGCACCTCGTCGATGCGCCGGCCGGCGCGGTCGAACTGCTGCAATTCCGGACCGTGCCGGTTCGCCTCGCGCGCCAGCGCATACGTCCCGGCGCGGCCCAGCTTCTCGCCCAGCGCATCGAGTTCCTGCAGCGCCGCGCCGCCGCCCTCGCGCAGCAGGGCCTCGATCAGGGCCGGATCGCTGGCGAACAGATTGACGTTTTCGAACGGCGTCGCCTGGTTGAAAACTTCATGCGTGTCAAAGGCATTCATGGGTATCTCCATCGCGATTTGTTATCATGGCGCCTTGCCGCGGCAGGCGCACCGTCCTCATCGTCTGCCAGCCAGACTAGCGCAAACGCGCCAGCGGGGCAAGCGCGCCACCGCCGGGTGTTTGCGGACGGATTAAAAGCATGCTGATTTTTTTCATGAAAGACAGGAATATTTACAAAACCTGAAGCAATGTTGCTCTATTTCATGTATTGCTGTGCTTTTCAATGATACATTTCGTGTGGATCGCGTTCCCGTAGTCACTCTTGCCCGATACCCGGGCGCACTGCAATATGCATTATTTCCGTTGGCGCCATGCAATACGCAGGCGCCGGCACTGATAAAGGTTAAATCCAGCACGATGTTTTCCAGTACCCCATCCGCCGCCCACCGCGAGGCCCGCCACGAGTTGGACAACCTCATGGAAGAGGCTGGCGACGTCGTGTTCCGGCTCGATGCGGACGGCCTGATCCTGTTCGCCAGCAGACGCGCGGCCACCCTGTTCGGCGCGCCACTGGGCCTGTCCGGCCATTTGCTGCTGCCATTGGCGGCCGAAGCGTCGCGCGCGGCGCTGCAGGCGGCGCTGGAAGACGCGCTGGAAGAACCGGGGCGGCTGGAAGTGCGGCTGCAGACGCCGGACCAGGAGATCTGGTTCGAGCTGCGCCTGTCTTCCTATATGAACGCGGCCGGCGTGGCCGAATTGCTGGTGGTCGGGCGCGACACCTCGGCCCAGCACAATACGGAAGAACGCCTGCGCCACATGGCCACGCACGATGCGCTGACCGGCTTGCCGAACCGGCTGCTGCTGTCGGACCGCATCCGCATGGTGATCGCCCAGGCCGCCCGCTCGGGCCAGGGCTTTTCCGTGGCCACCATCGGCCTCGATGGCTTCAAAAAGGTCAACGACGGCCTGGGGCACCCGGTCGGCGACGCCGTGCTGCGCCTGGCCGCGGCGCGCCTGCGCAAGACCCTGCGCGACAGCGACACCCTGGCCCGCGTGGGCGGCGATGAATTTGTCGCCGTGCTGCCCGGCAGCGCCACCGACGCGCAGATCAAGCTGGTGACGGGGCGCCTGCTGGCCACCCTGCAGGCGCCGTTCGAAGTCGAGGGACATACGATCTACGTGGGGGCGTCCGTCGGCGTATCGATTTATCCGCTGCATGCGGAAGACGAAGTGCGCCTGGTGGCGCTGGCCGATGCGGCCATGTCGCGCGCCAAGGAGACTGGCAAGGCCCGCTGCCTCGTCTACAGCCCGCGCCTGAATGGCCCGTCGGAACACGACATTTCTCTGGAAGCGGCCATGTTCCACGCCGTGCGCGAAGGCGAATTCCTGCTCTTCTACCAGCCCATCGTCGACGCGCACACGCGCCAGATCCAGGGCTTTGAAACCCTGATGCGCTGGAAGCACCCTACCCTGGGCCTGGTGCCGCCCGCGCGCTTCATCCCGATCGCCGAGGCGAACGGCCTGATCAACCTGCTGGGCGCCTGGGCCCTGAAGGCGGCCTGCGTGCAGCTCAAGCAGTTCCAGGAAGTGGCCAGGCGGGCGCTGTACATTTCCGTCAACATCAGCCCGCGCCAGTTCCGCAACGATAAATTCCTCGACGTGCTCGACGACGCCATCGCCTTTTCGGGACTTTCGGGCGAACACCTGGTGCTGGAGATCACGGAAGGCACGCTGATGATCGATCCCGTGCATGCGGAAACCATCCTGTGCAAGATGACGGAGCGCCGCGCGCGCATCGCCATCGACGATTTCGGCACCGGCTATTCCTCGCTGGCCTACCTGAAGCGCTTCCCCATTTCCGTGCTGAAGATCGACCGCACCTTCATCAAGGACTTGCCCGAATCGAGCAAGGACGCGGCCATCTGCAACACCATTCTCGACCTGGCCAAGCACTTGAACCTGTCGGTGGTGGCCGAAGGCGTGGAAACGGAGGAGCAGATGCACTTCATGGAGTCGCGTGGCTGCCAGTACGTGCAAGGCTACCTGACGGGCAAGCCGATGCCGGCCCACGCCGCGCTGTCGGCCTTGAGCGAAAAAACCTATGCGGCGCTGGTGCCCACGCCGTCTGCCAATGAACCGCGCGGAGGTGTGCAATGAATCCCGGTCATTTCACGGCGCCGACCCAGCTCGGCAAAAACACCCTTGACCTGCTGTGGGCGCGCACGCGCCAGCAGGGCGACATGCCCGGCTTCGCCAAAGCCATCAGCGCCATCCTGGGCGCCATGCGCGGCGAGGATGACCACGAATTCGACATCACGCAAACGGTGCTGTCCGACCCTGTCCTCACGCACAAGGTGCTCAGGCTGGCCAACAGCGGCATGTACTCGGCCTTCGGCCAGCGCGTCAACACGGTATCGAAAGCCGTGCTGGTGCTGGGCATCGACGCCATCGGCCACCTGGCGCTGGGACTGAAGCTGATCGAGGAGCTGTCGCAGGCGTCGCCCGACTCCGTCAGCGCCCACGTGGAAATGGAAAAGGCCGTGCTGGCCGGGATGGTGGCGCAGCAGGTGGCCACCAGCGCCGGCAGCCTGCAGGCCGAGCAGGCCGTCGTCTGCTCGATGCTGCACACCCTGGGACGCATGATGGTGACGTTCTACATGACGGACTTCTGGGCCCGCATGCAGGCGCACGCGGGGCCCGGCAACGAGGCGGCCGCCGCGCGCGAAATCCTCGGCCTGTCGCTGCCGGAAGTGGGCTATGCCACGGCCGCCCACTGGGGCTTGCCGCAGCACCTGATCAACGGCATGCGCCCGATGGACCCGTCGCCGGACAACGCGCCCGTCAGCGGCGCCGACTGGATGGCGGGCCTGTCGACCATGGCGGCGCGCTGCGCCGACTCGCTGTGGCACGACGACGCGGCCGGCGCGGCGCAGGTGCACGCGCTGATCGACGACTATGCGGGCACCCTGGGCATCGCGGCGACGGACCTGGTGGTGGCGGTGGACAAGGCCAAGGCCATGGCGGCGGCCGATCTGTCGATCGCGCCCCTGTCGAAACCGGCGGAACGGCGCGCGCGCCAGCTGGCGTCGACGCGCATGCGCGCCGAGGGCAACCGCGTGCTGATCGGCGGCCTGGCCGACCTGCGCGGCGCCATCGGCAGCGCCAGCCCCGGACAAATGGTGTCGATGGCGCTCGAAACGCTGCACCAGGGCTTCGATTTTTCGCGCTCGGTGGCGTTCGTGCGCAATCACAAGGATCACCTGTATTCGGCGCGCGTCAGCATGGGCGAAGGCATGTCCGACCTGCAGGACCTGATGGTGTTTGGCGACGCGTATGAGCCGAACGTGTTCCACGCGGCCCTCAACAGCGACCGCGTGATCTTCATCGACAATGCGCGCGACCCGAAATTTGCCGCCAAGCTGCCGCAATGGTGGAAAGCGACGCTGTCGGAAGCGCGCAGCTTCGTCGTGCTGCCGCTGTCGGCCAACGGCCACCCCACGGGATTCTTGTACGGCGACTGGGACGACAGCTTCCCGCCGATTCAATTGAACCAGACGGAATTCAACCTGATCAACGATATCCGGGCGTTATTGGTGCAGTCGGTGGAGATGCGCCATCAGCTCGAGCTGGTGGCAAATAAGGTGGCGTGAGAACACCTGACCAAACCTGCTGCGCGTCGGTATAGGCGGCCTGCGATGCTCACCGTACTATCGTACGGTTGCGCTTCTTAGCCACCTCTCCCTTCCGCTCGCTACGGTTTTGTCAGGTGTCGCAAGTGTCGTTGTTAAACGAGAAAACGACCATCCAGGTCGCAGGTCGGATCAGGGCCGCAGGCCCGTGATCCGACAACATTCAGCTTATTTCAACTTAGGCGTCGATACCGACACATCGCCGCATTGCGCGCGGTGCATCAGGGCGTGGTCGATCAGCACCAGCGCCAGCATGGCTTCGGCGATCGGCGTGGCGCGGATGCCCACGCAGGGGTCGTGGCGGCCGAACGTTTCCACCATCACGGGATTGCCCTCCTTGTCAATCGAGCGGCGCGGCGTGCGGATCGACGACGTCGGCTTGATGGCGATCGAGACGCTGACATCCTGCCCCGTCGAGATGCCGCCCAGTACGCCGCCCGCGTTATTGCCGATAAAGCCTTCCGGCGTCAGTTCGTCGCCGTGCTCGGAACCCTTTTGCGCCACCGAATCGAAGCCGGCGCCGATTTCCACGCCCTTGACGGCATTGATGCCCATCATGGCGTAGGCGATGTCGGCGTCGAGCTTGTCGTAGATGGGCTGGCCCAGGCCGACAGGCACGTTTTGCGCGATCACGTCGATGCGCGCGCCGATGGAGTCGCCGTCGCGGCGCAATTGATCCATGGCCGCTTCCATGCGCGCGATCAGATCGGCGTCAGCGCTGGCGGCAAAGAAGGGGTTCGCATGCACGTGGTCCCAGGACTGGAACGGCACGGCAATGTCGCCCAGCTGGCTCATGCAGCCCTTGAACGTGGTGCCGTACTGCTGCAGCAGCCATTTCTTGGCAATCGCCGCCGCGCCCACCACGGGCGCCGTCAGGCGCGCCGAGGAGCGCCCGCCGCCGCGCGGGTCGCGCACGCCGTATTTGTGCCAGTAGGTGTAGTCGGCGTGGCCGGGGCGGAAGCTTTCCGCGATATTGCCGTAATCCTTGCTGCGCTGGTCTTCATTGCGGATCAGTAACGCGATGGGCGTGCCCGTCGTCACGCCCTGGTACACGCCGGAGAGGATTTCCACCGTATCCGATTCCTGGCGCTGCGTCACGTGGCGCGAGGTGCCCGGCTTGCGGCGGTCCAGCTCGGGCTGGATGTCGGCTTCGGACAGGGTCAATCCCGGCGGACAGCCGTCGATCACGCAGCCGATGGCCGGACCGTGCGATTCGCCGAAAGTGGTAACAGTAAACAGCTTGCCAAAAGAATTGCCGGACATAGTAGGAAGTGGTGAGGACTGGAAAACTCAATTCTACCAGCCTGCGGGGCATGCCATGCCGCTAATGCCGCAGCAAGGCCGATATTGCCCCGCTAAAATCGCCATTTTCAAATACCGTGTTTTTTTTCATATAAAAAACACCAAATATGAGTTGCAATCATGCAATTCAAGAAATATTGCCCTACGGAATAGGCTTAAAAAAACATTTTGCTTATTAAATAGCTATATACTTGGACGATGGACCATCAGAAAATGTGCGAGCCTCGGCAGCACCTGAGTGCTACATTTTCGATGCGACCTGAGTGCATCAGAAATGGCCAGGGCTAGGCGCACCGCCGAAGACAGTACGCAAGTATGGCGAGGCGGTGCAACAACGCCATGGACATTTCTGATGTGCTCACATCCCGTACTGAGTCATCCTGGAGAAGCTATACATGCCCGCACCGATCATCCCCCTTGACGCCAACAAGGACGATCACGACGACCTGGTATTCCTCGATGAACAACCAGCGGCGCCGACGACGGCCGCAGCGCGCAGCGTCTGGCGGGTGATGATCATCGACGACGATGAAGACGTCCACTCCACCACCACTTTCGCCCTGGGCAACCTGGAAATGCAGCACCGCCCGCTGGAATTCGTGCATGCGTATTCGGCCGGCCAGGCGCGCGAACTGCTCAAGCATGAAAGCGACATCGCCGTCATCCTGCTCGACGTGGTGATGGAGCAGGACGACGCGGGCCTGCACCTGGTGCGCTACATCCGCGAAACCCTGAAAATGACGGATGTGCGCATCATCCTGCGCACGGGCCAGCCCGGTTATGCGCCGGAAATCGACGCCATCCGCGATTTCGACATCAACGACTACAAGACCAAGTCCGAGTTGACGCGCATAAAGCTGTTTACCACGGTGACGGCGGCCATCCGCTCCTACGAACAGATACGCTCGATCAGCAGCAGCCGGCGCGGCCTGGACCAGATCGTCCACGCCAGCACCCAGCTGATGGCGCTGCACGGCGTGCAGAATTTCTCGGCCGGCGTGCTGGCGCAGATCGCCGACCTGCTGGGCATCCGCGCCGACGGCGTGCTGTGCGTGCAGGACTTGCAGGACAGCGGCGGCAAGGAGCTGCTCGTCGCGGCCTGCACCGGCAGCTTTTCCGGCCTGCCGCACAGCGCCCTGTGCGGCGTGCAGAACCCCCGCGTGATGGCCGCCATCGAGCATACGCTGGCGCAGCGGCGCAATGTGTATGCGCACGACTATGCCACGCTGTATTTCGCCGGCAAGGCCAGCCGCGACGCGGCCGCCTACCTGCTGCTGCCGCGCCCCCTCTCGGCCATCGATGAAAGCCTGCTGGAAGTGTTCTGCAGCAACGTCGCCGTGGGTCTCGACAACGTCGAGCTGGTGTCGCACCTGCATAATGCAGCCTTCTACGATCAATTGTCGAAGCTGCCCAACCGCACGCGCCTGGTGGAAATCCTCGACGCCACCCTGGCCGGTCCGGCGCGCGACGACGCCACCCTGTCGCTGGTCGACCTCGACCACTTTGCCGAAACCAACGACGCGCTGGGCCACCAGTTCGGCGACATGCTGCTCGTCGCCGTGGCGGGCCGCCTGCAAACCCAGCTCGGGCCGCAGCTGACGGTGGCGCGCCTGGGCGGCGACATCTTCTGCGTGCTGGGCGACTCCTCGCAAGTCAATCCGGCCAATATCCTGGCCCTGTTCCAGACCCCGTTCAGCATCGACGGGCAGGACGTGCAATTGTCCGCCACCCTGGGCCTGGTGCGCCTGGGCGAACACACGGGCACGGGCGCCGACGCGCTGAAAGACGCCGACATCGCCCTGAAACGGGCGAAAAGCCAGCAGCGGGCCGGCCACTTCTATTTCTCGCGCAGCATGGGCATCGAGATCCGCGAGCGCGTGCGCATGATGCACGCGCTGCGCACGGCCTTCAGCCAGGACCAGCTGTTTGTCGTCTATCAGCCGCAGATCGACCTGACCACGCGCCGCCCCGTGGGCGCCGAAGCGCTGCTGCGCTGGCAGACGCCGGACGGCAAGTTCATCTCGCCCGACCGCTTCATCCCGATTGCCGAGTACTCGGGCATCATCATCGACCTGGGCGAATGGGTGCTGCGCACGGCTTGCCGTGAACTGGTGCTGCTGCGCGAACAGGGCCACCGCAACTTCGTCATGTCCGTCAACGTGTCGCAAGTGCAGTTCCGCCACCCGCTATTTTTGGAAATGCTGCGCGCGGCGCTGGAAGAGACGCAGGCGCCGCCCGAGTTCATCGAGCTGGAAATCACGGAATCGATGGCCATGGAAGAGCCCGATTTATTGATCAAGATGTTGTGGCAGATCAAGCAGACGGGCGTGAGCATCGCCATCGACGACTTCGGCACGGGCTTTTCGTCGCTGTCCTACCTGCAGCGCCTGCAGGTTGACCGCCTGAAAATCGACCGCGCCTTCGTCACCGAGATCACCGGCTCCGCGCGCGGCAGCAGCATTGCCGAAATGGTCATCCAGCTGGGCCGCAACCTGGGCCTGGCCGTCATCGCCGAAGGCGTGGAAGACGAGCGCCAGGCGCAGATTTTGCAGGCGCTGGGCTGCCCCATGGCGCAAGGTTTCCTGTTCGCCCGCCCCATGACGGCCACGGCGCTGGGCACCTGGCTGAACAACGAGGCGCTGCAAGGGGCGGCGTAGGCGCCGCCTTGCTCCTTTGCAATACAAAACGCCGGCGGTTGCCGGCGTTGTTTTTACTGCATTATTGCATTTCAGTCTGTTGTTTCGGCCGGCCAGTCGCGGATGTAGGCCTTGAGCATCTGGTTTTCAAAGCTCTGCGCTTCGAGCACGGCGCGCGCCACGTCGTAGAAGGAAATGACGCCCAGCAAGGTCTTGGCATTCATGACAGGCAGGTAGCGCGCATGCTTTTCCAGCATGATGCGGCGCACTTCGTTTACTTCCGTATCGGGCGTGACGGTGATCGGGTGATCGTCCATGTGCTTGCGCACGGTGCCGCCGCCGATCTGGCCCGCGTTTTCATGCAAGGCGTTGAGCACCTCGCGGAAGGTCAGCATGCCGACCAGGTCGCCAAATTCCATGACCACCAGCGAACCGATGTCTTTTTCAGCCATGGTATTGGCCGCGTCAAGCAGGGGCTGGTCAGGCGTGACCGTGTAGAGGATGTTGCCCTTGACTTGGAGAATTTCAGATACTTTCATATTGGCCGTCCTGTCCGCGTGATTGGTATTTTAGTTATTCTAAGCCCTTACTGCGACTGTAGCCTATGCCTGCGGAAAAATCCAGCCTTGCGCGTAATCAAATCGAGGGGGATTGCAAGCAACAAGATGCACTATCAAGACGTCTGGCAAAAACGTAGCGAGCCGATGCGCGGCGTGGCCGGGATGCGCAGTGGTTTTGCTTGGACGTCGTCAGCCTCTGCGGCGGAACCAACCGGCAATGGAAAGACGCTGGCGCGCCGTCGGCAGCACTTCGTGCAGCATCTCGCCCGACAGGAACATGGCCATGCGCCCCGCTTGCGGCAAGATATCCACCTGACCGCCATCGGGGTGCAAGCGCAGCGCGCCGCCGTGCTCGGGCAGCCAGTCCTCGTTCAGGTAGAGCACGACGGACACCGTGCGCTTGTCGTCGTCGCGGAAACGGTCCAGATGAGCCCGGTAAAAGGCGCCCGGTGCGTACAGGGCGAAATGGCTTTCGTACTCGTCCAGCCCCAGGAACAATTCCCGGTTCAGGGTCTGGCGCAGCGCTTCCATGTGCTGCAGATAGCTGTCGCAGGCGCCGGACCTGCCCGTTTCCAGCCATGCGATATGGTCGCCGCGGATATCCGGCTGCAGCAGGGGTGCATGGCCGCTGCCCACGCCGGCGCCCTTCATCTTGCCGCTGAGCATGGATTGCACGCACTCGGCGGCCAGCTGGCGGCTCAGTTCGGGGGGAATGAAATGCTCCTGCATGACCCAGCCTGCGTGGCAGAGGCCGTCGACTATGGAAGGTCCGGGTACGGCAAGGTCGCCGTCGAACGGTAATGCGGGCATACGATTTTCCTGGTGGACATGCAATGAGAGTGCGCCTGAAGTCCAGGATTTCGCTGACGTGCCGCTGCCCGCCTCGCGGCGCACGCGCGAGGGCCGGTGCAGCGCGAAAATCGCTGACCCGATATCCTACCACCGCCGCGCCGCGCCAGTCACTTTTTTTCGACTTCAGGTTACCCTGGGCGCGCGCCGCCACGGCGCCATGCGCCCTGCACGCCCGCCCTTTTGTTCCTTCCTGAAAAAGGTTACGATCTTGCCACTATAAAACTTGGCGGAGACACCATGAGCGGCCCGAAATACCCCGGTTTTGACACCTTGTCCCTGCATGCGGGCGCCGCGCCCGACCCGGCCACGGGCGCGCGCGCCACGCCCATCCATTTCACATCCTCGTTCGCCTTCAAGAGTTCGGAGCACGCGGCCTCGCTATTTAATATGGAGCGGGCCGGCCATGTGTACTCGCGCATCTCGAATCCCACCAACGCCGTGCTCGAAGAGCGCATCGCCGCCCTCGAAGGCGGCGTGGCCGGCATCGCCACGGCCAGCGGCCAGGCCGCCATGCACCTGGGCCTGTCCACCATCGCCGGCGCCGGCTCGCACATCGTTGCCTCGCGCGCCCTGTACGGCGGCTCGCACAATCTGCTGGCATATACATTAAAACGCTTCGGCATCGACACCACCTTCGTCGACCCGCGCGACGTGGACGCCTGGCGCCGCGCCATCCGCCCGAACACGAAAGTGCTGTTCGGCGAAACCCTGGGCAATCCCGGCCTCGACGTGCTGAACATCCCCCAGATTGCCGCCCTGGCGCACGAGCACCAGCTGCCGTTGATGGTCGACTCGACGTTTACCACGCCCTATTTGCTGCGCCCCTTCGAGCATGGCGCCGACCTGGTGTTCCACTCGGCCACCAAGTTCCTGTGCGGGCACGGCACGGCCATCGGCGGCCTGCTGGTCGACGGCGGCATTTTTGATTGGCAGGTGGCCTACGACAAGACGGGCCGCTTTGCCGAACTGTGCGAACCGTATGAGGGCTTCCACGGCATGGTCTTCGCCGAGGAATCGACGGTGGCGCCGTTCGCCCTGCGCGCGCGGCGCGAAGGCTTGCGCGATTTCGGCGCCGTCATGAGCCCGCACAACGCCTTCGCCATCCTGCAAGGCATCGAAACCCTGGGCCTGCGCATGGACCGCCACGTGGCCAACACGCGCAAGGTGGTCGACTTCCTGCTGGCCAATCCGGCCGTGGCATCGGTGTCCTACCCGGAACTGCCGTCGCATCCCGACTATGAACTGGCCAAAACCCTGCTGCCGAAAGGCGCGGGCGCCGTCTTCACCTTCAATCTGCGCGGCGACCGCGCGGCGGGCCAGCGCTTCGTCGACAGCCTGAAAGTATTCTCGCACCTGGCCAACGTGGGCGACGCCAAGTCGCTCGTCATCCACCCCGCCTCCACCACGCATTTCCGCGTGCCCGACGAACAGCTGGAACAGGCCGGCATCACGCAGGGCACCATGCGCCTGTCGGTGGGCCTGGAAGACGCCGACGATTTGATCGAAGACCTGGCCCGTGGCCTGAAACTGTCGCAGAAAGGCGCCTGACATGCTGCTCACCATCGACAACACCGCGGCCTACTGCTACACGGGCGGCAAAGCGTTTGATCCCAATCAACCCACGGCCGTCTTCATCCACGGCGCGCAGAATGACCATAGCGTATGGGCCCTGCAGACGCGCTATTTCGCCCACCACGGCTGGAATGTGCTGGCCGTCGACTTGCCGGGCCACGGCCGCAGCGGCGGCGCGGCAAAGGATACTGTCGCAGAACTGGCGCGCTGGGTCCTGGCCGTGCTGGACACCGCCGGCGCGGCCAGGGCCATGCTCATCGGCCACAGCATGGGCTCACTGATCGCGCTGGAAGCGGCGCACCTGGCGCCGGATCGCGTCAGCCACCTGGCCATGCTGGGCGCCACCTATCCGATGAAAGTCTCGCCGGCCCTGCTGGAAACGTCGCTCAACGATGAACAGGCGGCCATCGACATGGTCAATATCTGGTCGCACTCGTCGATCGCGCAAAAGCCGTCGTTTCCCGGCCCCGGCTTTTACGCCATGGGCGGCGCGCGGCGCCTGAAGCAGCGCATCGCCGCCCTCAACCCCGATCACGTGTTTCATACGGATTTTTTTGCCTGCAATGCCTACGCGAACGGCGAAATCGCCGCCGCTTCGGTACACTGCCCGACTTTATTCATTTTCGGCGCGCGCGACATGATGACGCCGCCCAAGTCGACCCGGCTGCTGACAGCGGCCATCGCGCATGGCACGGTGGTGCAGGTCGACAGCGGACATGAATTGATGGCCGAGCAGCCGGACGCCGTGCTCGACGCGCTGTTTGCGTTTGCGCAAACGGCAGCGGCATGAACGCTTTTTTTAGGATAGATGCACATGTTGTTGAATACCCTGTTCGATGAATTGACCGGCCGCGGCAGCGGCACGGAGGCGGAGCGGCATGAACGCTACAACTGGCTGCAACAGCTGCGTTTCAATAACCCGCAGGCGGACGAAAACGGCCCCATGGCCGGCATCCCCGGCCACCACTGGTTCCGGCTGCCGCAGGCGCTGACAGTGGCGGGCCAGGCGAGCGACCTGCTGGTCGGCACCCTGAACGCCCAGTACCTGGTCTTCGCGGGCCGCCACGCGGCCGCGTTTGCGGCCGAACTGGGCCTGCAATACGATGCCAACAACCGCATCGACCGCCCCGGCGGCATCGACGAACTGCTCGACGCCTATGAAGAGCAGGCAGACGGCAGCTGGAGCACCCTGCCGAACGAAGCGCCAGCGCCGCCGCTGGCGGGCTGGGACGATGTGTACTTCCGCGTGCGCGACCTGAGCGACGGCAAGGCCATCCAGAGCGTGACCACCATCGCCTACGAAAGCAGCCGCTTTCCAGGCTACACCCTGCTGGGCACGACCCTGGTGGGCGCCGGCGCCATCGCCCACGACGACGAGACGGCGGCATATTTGCAGCAAATCTTCGCCGACTGGGCCATCCAGCGCGAATGCGCCGATGTCTGTCTGCCAGCGCAGGAACCGTGGCCCCACGCGCCGCGCCAAACGCCGCCCGCGCCTTTCGCTACCCCCTTCGATTTTGCCCGCAACCTGGCCTATCTTGACGTCCTGCTGGCCGCCTACGGACGCGCGCAGGCACAGGCGCAAATCGATGGCGGCGATGACGCCTACTGGGCGTGCGCCGCCGCCAGCGTGGCTTACCAGATATTCTCGCTGCGCTACACGGCCGGCCTGCCCTTGCCTGACGTGGAGACGGCGCTGGAAGCGGCCGTCGCCGCCTGCGAAACGGCGCGCGCGGCCCTGGCCGCCGCCTACGATGACGATGCCTTGCCCGCCTTTGATTTCGAACAATTGACGGATTACGCGCGCAACCTGCAGTTGCTGGGCGCGGCCCTGCTGTTCGGCCGCCACGACCTGGCCAAGCGCCTGGCCGCCCTGCAGACGGCCTTCGATGGCGAAGACGGCGTGGTTGAGGCGCTGCTGTCGACCATCGATGCGCAGCGTCCCGCCGTCGACGAATGGTATTTCGCCGAACCCTATTCCGCCCTGTTCGAGTGCCTGGACGCGGACGACCCAGCGCAGCGACTCGAACACCTGCGGCACTACCTGGCCGGCTGGCATGGCGCGCTGGTGCACGAAGACTGGTTCAACGGCCATTTGCGCGCGCAAGGCCTGGGCGGCTATTACGGCCTGTGGGCCTTCGAGGCAGCCGCCGTGGCCAAACACCTTGGCCTAGAGCGCAGCGCGCTGGCCCACTGGGTGATGCCGCCCACGCCCTGAATGCCCCGTTTACTCTTAGATAAATATCAATGATCAATACCGCAGCCCTGTTCAGTACCGCATTCTTACCCGGCCAGGACGGCTTCGACACCGAGACGATCACGGGCCTGGCTGAATGGCGGCTGGACGTGCCCGTGCTGTTCAAGCTGCTCATCGGCGCCGGCACGCAAGCCGTCGCCTGGCCCATCTACGGCGATGGCGAAGACTGCCCCTGCGTGCTGGCCGCGCCGATGGCGCAGGCGCAGGCGAGCTGGCAAGCATTATCCACGCTCATGGACCGGCCGCGCGACGCGGCCGCCATCGTCGCGCGCGGCGCCATCAGCAGCCTGCTGGCGGGCGGCCAGCCGTGGCTGATCCTCGATTGCGTGCAGCTGATCCCCCACGATATCGGCACGCCGGAATACGCGGCCGGACTCGACGCCCTGCGCGCCGAAGCGCACGCCCTGCATGCCGCCCTGCTGCGCGGCGACAAGGCAGCGCTGGCGCCCCTGCTGGCCGCCGGCGCCGCCTCGCCCGCCACCGGCTACTGGTCGGCCACGGTCGAGGCGCAGCTGGCCGATGTCGAGGAACTCGGCGCGGACGCACTGCCTTTCCTGCAAGGCCTGGAAGTGATGGGATGGGAGGAGGACGCGCTGTGCTATGCAGTCAGCGCCGCCGCTGAACCGGACGTCACCGGCCTGGTCACGCCCTATGGCCGCTGGATCGTGCCGCTGTCGCAGCGCTATGTGGAGCTGGGCGTTTACTACGCGGACGATGGATGGATTACCTTTGCCACGGCGGACGCCCCCGATGTACACGGCGTGCTGGACCTCAACGGCACGGTGGTGCTGCCGCCGTCCCCCGGCGCCCTGTACGTCATCAGCCCGCATCTGGTACAGCAAATCGCCCTGGACGGCGCCAGCCGCTTGCTGCGCCTGCCCGACGGCGCGCTGCTCATCGACAGGGTGGATAACATGTGCCAGCGCGACGACGGCTTGATCGACATCGAGCGCCAGACAGGCGAGACAAACGATGACGACAGGCGCAATGTGCATGGCGTGATCGACAAGATGGGCAAGGTTATCGTGCCGCCCGCTTACTGCTCCGTGCAGGATTTCGGCACGAAGAAAAAAATCGCCATCGTCAGCCAGCGCGTGGCCGGGCGCTTCCTGTTTGGCCTGATCAATAGCCAGGGCGAGCTGCTGGCGCCCTGCCAGTACGAAGCCATCGACTGCGCCACCACCTCGTCGCCGCCCAAATTGCGCAAGAACCTGATCTTCGCCATCGATGCGCAGGGCCTCGCGTGCATGCTGGCCCTGGACGGAAAACCGGCGTTTACGCCCTTGTATCCGCCCGCCCACCATCTGCGCGGCGTGGCCGTGCAAAGCGACTTTTTATACGTGGTCAACGATGGCATGGCCTGGAGCATGGATTTCGCGGGCCAGTTGCTGGAACAGCTCGACACGGTGGAAAACTTCAAGGCGGCCATCGCGGCTCAGTTGAGCGAGGCCATGGGGCTGGGCAAGCAAAAGCCCGAGAAACAGGCCGCCAAGCGCCGCAGCTTTACGCCGGCGCAGATCCTGGCACAGGCCGACCGCGAGCAGCTGCGCGCCCTGGCCGCGATGCTCTTGCTGGGCGATGCGGCACTGGCCGCGCGCTGCGTGGACATCACCCTGGAAGAGCTGGCGGAAGACGACCCGGAAGAGGAATACGAAGGCGATACGCCCGAGGCGGCCTGTTTCTTCCTGCTCTGGTCCACGGCCGCCGATGCGCTGGGCCACGGCACCACCCTGGACTGGAAAGCCGTCGATGAAGTGCCGCGCATCGCCCAGCATATCGGCCTGCCAGCACTGCGCGATTTTGCCTGGACAGAGCGCAAGGATGGCGACGCGATGGCCGACGGCCTGGCCGCCATCGCCGCCCACCTGGCGCCCCATCATCTGCGCCTGGTCAACATGCACGGTGGCGAAGACACGTATTATCTGGGCGTGGTGCGGGCGCAGGACGCAGCCGCGTTCAGCAAGGCGGCCTTGCAGGCGACCCTGCGGCCGGTGCTGCTGTGACGGCTTGCCAGCCCGTCTGCTGATATTGCACCCGGCCGGCAACATGGCGCGCCGTTGCCGGCCAGGGGCGTCCTTACTTGACGGAGCGATCGAACAGCGCCTTGTCAAAACGCAGGGTAATGACTTCGGTATCGTCCGGCTTGCCTGGCTTGCGGCCGTCTTCACCGGGGTAGTTCGTGTCAATTGCCACGACCAGCGTGTGGGCATCGAGGACTTCAACGCTCTCCACCGAGTCGAAAGGCATGCTGAACTTACCCACGGGCATATTGCTCGCCTGCCCGCCGATGCCTTTGGGGTCGGCGATGTTCAGCAAGTCCACCAGCAGCGTTTTCCTGAGGGCGCCATCAGCCTCTTTCTCCTTCAGGTCGACCAGGTACAGGCGCTTGATCACGGCCTTGGTGCCCCAGAAGCCGTCGCGCTCGATCAGCACGAACTTGCTGCCGCCGACATTGCTCATGTCGCCGATCACGACGCCATTATCCTTGGCCGCGCCATCCTTGCGGTACACGAGGTTCTTGCCCGTGTAGCGCATGGCGGCGGGGTCGAACTCGAAGATGTTCAGGTAGCGCTCGTCCGCGGCAACGGGCCGCAGCGATGGGTCGCTTGGCGCCGCTTCCGGCACCGCGTAGAGCAGGCTGCGGTCGGCGTTATAGGCCAGGCTTTCGAAGCCGCGGCTGCCTGACAGGGTGATGCTGGCGCCCTTGGCCAGCACTTCCGGATTGGCCGGGCTGCGCAGGAAGGGATGGGGAACAGGATCGCCCATGAGCGTGCCGTTTTTGTCGAAGTGCAAGATATACGGACCGAACTCCTCGCCCACGAAGTAAGTACCATCGGCGGCGCGCGCGAGCGATTCAATGTCGAAGTCAAAACCGGTCAGCAGGCGGCCCGCGCGAATGCGCGCATCGACGGCGATACCGCTGTCGGAAAAGACCAGCCCGCCGGAGGTGTTGCTCGGGTAGTTGACATAGTCGGCCGTGATTTTCAGATCGACGCCCTTGCCGTCGTTTAAGAAACCCCTGGCGTCGTTGAAGGCCAGGAAGCTGTTGATCTTGATGCTGCCCGGCGTCTTGCTGGCGTCTGCATCCGTGCGGAAGTTGATGCTGACGTTATACAGGCCGAGCACGAAATCGGCCGAATTGCCCTTGGCGCCGTAGCCATTGTCGGCCATGGCAGTCCAGTTGCCGTCGTCATTCCTCAGCAGAGCGGAAAAGCCAGGAATCGGCACGCCATTGGCAAACGGCGGGCTGACGCCAAGCGCCGCGGCCGTGAACTGTCCGGAAATCGGCCCCGGCCAGCGCGCCGTGTCAGGCAACGCTGCCCAGCCGACAAGCTGGTGCGGCAGTCCCTCCCCCTCCTTGGGCACCGCGTCGGGAGCTGCAGAGGAACTGCCGCCGCAGGCAGCCAGCATGCCGCTGACCATCACGATGGCCAAGCCGCGGCACCAATTCAAACCGCTCAAATGACAACGCATATTTGCTTCCTCTACAAGATGAATGGAGAGGAAAGCTTACCGGCCTTCGGTGACCAGTCTATGACATGCGTCGCTATCGCGCGGGGCAGATGCAGGCAGCGCGCGCACCGCCCGGGCCCGTCAATTGCAGCGCACTTCCCCGAAATGCTGCGCCAGGCTCAGGCCCAGTCCCTGCTCCACGGCGTTTTCCACCTGCGCGGCCAGCGCGGCAGCCTCTTCCGCCGCCTTGATGTCGCGCTCGTTGGTGGAGCCGGCCGGATAGCCGGAGTTCACGCGCATGCCGCCGAAGACGAACAGGCGGTAGACGTCGGCCAGCGTAATGCGGTTGACGTTGCCCAGCAAGACCCAGTGGTCGGAACTGTCGGCCACGCGCTTGCCCCACTGCACGCGCACGGCGCCATCCACGTTGACTCGTCCCACCCAGCCCTGCTGCACCATCTTGTCGAGCAGGGTTTCCATTTCCTCGAAGCCCAGGCGCGTGCTGCGGCGGATCTCGGCCGCGCCCACCAGGGCCGAGTCGGCGCAGTGGCAGGCGCGGTGCAGCACTTTCAGGATGGCGACGGCGTCGACGAATTCGCTGCCGGGCGCCGCCTCGTACCACCAGCGCTCGTATTTCACGACGGGCAGCGCCGCCACCAGCAAGGCGCCCACCAGCGTGATCATCCAGCTCAGGTATATCCACACGAGGAAAAGCGGCAAGGCGGCCAGTGCGCCGTAGATGCGCGAATACGTGGGAAATTCCTGGATGAACTCGCCGAAGCCGCGTTTCGCCACCTCAAAGGCCAGCGCTGCCAGCAAGCCGCCCCAGGCCGCGTCGCGCCAGTCCACGTCGCGGTTCGGCACGGCGATGTACAGCAAGGTGAAGGCCAGCATGGTCAGGCCGACCGACACCAGCGTATAAAACACGGCGCCGAGGAAAGGCACGGCGCCCACCACGCCGCTGGTGGCCATGAAGACGCGCGACGTCACCGTCAGCGACACGCCCACCAGCAGCGGGCCCAGGGTGACGATGGCCCAGTAGACAAGCAAACGCTTGGTCCAGCGGCGTTCCTGGCGCACGCGCCAGATGCGGTTGAAGACGCGCTCGATCAAGCCCATCATGCCTACCGACGTGACGATCAGGGCGCCCGCGCCGATGGCCGACAAGCGCGTGGCCTTCGAGGCAAATGTCGTCAAATAACCGAGGATGGTGTTCGAGATGCCCTTGGGCATCACGCTTTGCACGAAATAGTCTTCCAGCGCGTGGCGGAAGGTATTAAACAGGGGGAAGGTGGTGAAAATGGCCAGCGCCAGCGTGAGCAGGGGCACCAGCGCGAACACGGTGGCGAACGTCAGGCTGCCGGCCACCTGCGGCAGGCTCTCCTCGCGCACGCGGCGGCGCGCGAACTGCAGCAGGTCGCGCGTTTCGGACCAGGTCAGGCCGCGCACGGCGGCCAGTCCCATGCTCAGGGCGCGCCACAGGTATTGAAAGATGGGGAATATATATTTTGAAAACATGTGCAAAATCAGAACGGCGCCATGACAGCAGTCGTATCAGGCTGTAAAGCGCCCTATAATACCAATGATGAAGCCAACCAATCTGATTATTCTCGTATTGTTTTATTCACGCCATGGCGCCACGCGCCAGTTGGCCGAGCTGATTGCCCAGGGAGTGGAAAGCGTGCCCGGTTGCGACGCCCGCCTGCGCACCGTGCCCGCCGTCTCCACGGTGGCCGAGGCCACGGCGCCCGAGGTGCCGCCGGACGGCGCGCCCTACGTGGAACTGGACGACCTGCAGGAATGCGCAGGCCTGGCCCTGGGCTCGCCCACGCGCTTCGGCAACATGGCCGCCGCCATGAAGTACTTCTGGGACGGCACGGCCAGCGACTGGCTGGCCGGCAGCCTGTCCGGCAAGCCCGCCTGCGTGTTCACGTCCACGGGCAGCCTGCACGGCGGCCAGGAATCGACCTTGCTGTCGATGATGATCCCCCTCTTCCACCACGGCATGCTGGTCATGGGCCTGCCCTACACGCACCCGGAACTGATGACCACCTCCACCGGCGGCTCGCCCTACGGCGCCACGCACTGGTCGGGCATCGCCGGCGACAAGGCCGTCAGCGACGATGAAAAGCGCCTGGCCGTGGCCCTGGGCCGGCGCCTGGCGGAAAACGCCGTGAAACTGGCGGGCGCATGATGCACGGCGTTCTGCACAAGTATTTTCACTGGGGCGCCATCGCCAGCCTCGCCACCCTGATCGTCTGGTGCCTGGCGTGGGAAACCGTCGTCGCGCCCCTGCATCCGGGCGGCTCCTGGGTGGCCCTGAAAGCGGCGCCCCTGCTCATCCCCCTGTATGGCGTCATCAAGCGCGACGTGTATACCCTGCAATGGTCGTCGATGGTGATCCTGCTGTATTTTACCGAGGGCGTGGTGCGCGGCTACAGCGACACGAACCCTGCCTCGGCCCTGATGGCCTGGGGCGAGGCGGCCATCGTCTGCCTGTATTTTGTCTGTGCCGTGCTGTATCTGCGCCCGTATAAAAAGGCAGCCAGGCGCATGGCCAGGGAACTGCTGGAAAAAGTGAATAAAGTGAGCATCAAGAAATGAGTCTACAGCCCATGCATGACCAAGCCGACTTCCTCGCCGCCTGCCGCGCCCTGCTGGGCGGCAGCTACGTCCTCACCGAGCATGCCGACATGGCACCCTTCCTCACCGACTGGCGCGACCGGTTTACGGGCAAGGCGCTGGCCGTGCTGCGTCCCGCCAGCGTGGACGAAGTGGCCGGCGTGCTGCGCGCCTGCGCGCAATGGAAGATTCCCGTCGTGCCGCAGGGCGGCAATACGGGCCTGGTGCTGGGCAGCATTCCCGACGCGGCCGGCACGGCCGTCGTGCTGTCGCTGGCGCGCCTGAACGCCATCCGCGCGCTCGACCCCGTCAACCGCACCATCACGGTCGACGCCGGCTGCATCCTGCAAACCATCCAGGAAGCGGCGGCCGCCGCCGGCTGTTTGTTCCCCTTGTCGCTGGCGGCCGAAGGCAGCTGCACCATCGGGGGCAACCTGGCCACCAACGCGGGCGGCACGGCCGTCTTGCGCTACGGCAATACGCGCGAGCTGTGCCTGGGCCTGGAAGTGGTCACGCCGCAGGGCGAGATCTGGAGCGGCTTGCGCGGTTTGCGCAAGGACAATACCGGCTACGACTTGCGCGACCTCTACATCGGCGCCGAAGGCACCCTGGGGGTCATTACCGGCGCGGTCATGAAACTGTATCCGCAGCCGAAGGCCTGCATCACGGCGCTGGCCGCCATGGACTCGCCCGCCCACGCCCTGCGCTTGTTAAGCCTGATGCAAGACCATTGCGGCGCCAGCCTGACGGGATTTGAACTGATGTCGCAGTACTGCCTGCAACTGGTGGCCGAGCAGTTCCCCCAGCTGCCGCGCCCTTTCGCGCAGCAGCACGGCCAGTATGTGCTGCTCGAGCTGTCCAGCAGCCAGTCCGAGGCGCACGCCGTGGAACTGCTGGAAGCGAGCATCGGCGCGGCCCTGGAAGAAGAGTTGATCGCCGACGCCGTCGTCGCCAGCTCCGTGGCGCAGTCCGAAGGCCTGTGGCAGCTGCGCGAACATATTCCGCTGGCGCAGGCGCAGGCGGGCAAGAACATCAAGCACGATATCTCGCTGCCGATTTCCCGCATCGCCGACTTCATCGCCGTCGCGGATGCGGCCCTTGAGTCAGCCTTCCCCGGCTGCCAGCTCGTGTGCTTCGGCCACCTGGGCGACGGCAACCTGCATTACAACGTGGCGCCGCCAGCCGGCATGACGGACACGGTATTCCTGTCCAACCAGGACGCCATCAACCGCATCGTGCATGACCGGGTGGACAGCTTTGGCGGCTCGATTTCGGCAGAACACGGCATCGGCGCCCTGAAAAAGGCCGATCTCGCCCACTACAAGTCGCCGCTGGAACTGCGGCTGATGCGCGCCGTGAAGCAGGCGCTGGACCCGCAAAACATCATGAATCCGGGGAAAATCCTGTGAAAGCGCCGTCCATCCTGCTCTGCGCCATGGCCTTGCTGGCCGGCTCCGCCAGCGCGCAGGGCGTCTACAAATGCGTGAAGGACGGCCAGACCAGCTACAGCGAAACGCCGTGCACGGACGGGCAGCTGCAGATCATCGAAGTGCCGCCGCCACCGGCCGCCGTCGACAAGGGCGCGGCCACGCGCCAGGAGCGGGTGGCCAGCCAGCTGGAATCGGCGCGCAGGCAGCGCGAGCAGCTGGAAGACCAGGCGCGCGAGCGGGCCGCCAGGCAGAAGGAAATATATGACAAGCACTGCGCCCAGCTGCGCCTTGAGCAGAAATGGGCGGCGCAGGACGCCGTCGGCGCCGGTGATAAAACCCGCAATGCGGCGCAGCTGAAGGCGCGGCGCGCCGGCGAGCGCCTGGCCGTCGAATGCCTGAATTGAGCGTGCCAGAGGCAAAGCGGACGTCGCAAGGCCTGCTGTCGCGCTGGCTGCTGCTGGGCGAATGGCGCGCGCATCCCGTGCGCGCCGTCGTCGCCATCCTGGCCATCGCCGTCGGCGTGTCGCTGGGCTTTGCCATCCATTTGATCAACGCGGCCGCCTTCAATGAATTTTCCACGGCCGTGAAAAGCCTGTCCGGCCAGGCCGACGTGCAGGTGACAGGGCGCGAAGCGCTGTTCGACGAAGCCGTCTATCCGTGGCTGGCGCAGCGCGACGGCGTGGCCGTGGCCTCGCCCGTGCTGGAACTGCAGGCGGGCGTGACCGGCAAAAGCAGCAACGATGGCGCCCCGCTGCACATCCTGGCGCTCGACGTCTTCCGCGCCGGCTTCATCTCGCCCGACCTGATCGGCGCGCCGGCCGAGGGCCAGCCCTTCGACACCCTGTCCGACGACGCCATCTTCCTGTCGCCGGCCGCCTTGCGCTGGCTCAATCTGGCGCAGGGCGACAATCTGTCCCTGCAAGCGGGGGCGGGCAGCATCTCCCTGCGCGTGGCCGGTTCGCTGCAGCGCGCGCGCGCCGGCCAGCGCATCGCCGTGATGGATATCGGCGCGGCGCAGTGGCGCTTCAACAAGCTGGGCAAGCTGTCGCGCATCGACTTGAAACTGCGCCAGGGCGTCAACCGCGACGCCTTCCAGGCCGCATTGGCGAAGGAACTGGAAGCGCGGTACCCGGGACGCTTCCAGGTGGGCCAGCCCAACGACGACAAGCAGAATAGCCGCAACAATAACCTCAGCCGCGCCTACCGGGTCAACCTGACGGTGCTGGCCCTCGTCGCCCTGTTTACGGGCGCCTTTCTGGTCTTTTCCACGCAGGCGCTGTCCGTCATCCGTCGCCGCAGCCAGTTCGCGCTGCTGCGCGTGCTGGGCATGGAGCGGGGAACCTTGCTAGGCCAGGTGCTGCTCGAGGGCGCCAGCCTGGGCGTCGTCGGCGCTGGCCTGGGCATCGCGGCAGGCTATGCCATGGCCGCCGTGGCCCTGCGCTTTTTCGGCGGCGACCTGGGCGCCGGCTATTTCGCGGGCGTGCAGCCGCAGGTGCAGTTCACGCCCGTCGCCGCCTTCGTCTACTTTGCCCTGGGCCTGGGCGTGGCCTTGCTGGGCTGCGCCGCGCCCGCGCTGGAAGCGGCCCGCGCCGCCCCCGCCATCGCCCTGAAATCAGGCAGCGAGGAAGTGGTGACGACGCGCCTGGCGAAAACCTGGCCCGCACTGGCTTGCCTGCTGCTGGCCGGCGCATTGACCCTGCTGCCGCCCGTGTTCGAGCTGCCCCTGTTCGGCTACCTGTCCATCGCGCTGCTGCTGATCGGCGCCATCGCCCTGATGCCGCAGCTGGCGGCCGTCGTCTTCCGCGCCCTGCAAGCCGCCTGGCTGCGCACGCAAGCGAGCCAGCACGCGCCCGTGCGCAGCCTGACCCTGGCGCGCCTGGCGAACGCCTCGGGCCAGGCCGGCATCGCGCTGGGCGGCGTGCTGTCAAGCTTTAGCCTGATGGTGGCCATGGCCATCATGGTGTCGAGTTTCCGCGTCTCCGTCGACGACTGGCTGCTGCAGATTTTGCCGGCCGACGTGTATGCGCGCACCTCGGCCAGCAGCACGGCGGCCCTGAATCCGCGCGAACAGGATGCCATCCGCGCCCTGCCCGGCCTGGCCAGGGTGGATTTCCAGCGCGTGCGCAGCCTGTCCCTGGCCGCCGAGCGCCCGAACGTGATCCTGCTGGCACGCCCCATCAATCTGCGGGACCCGGGCAAGAGCATGGTGCTGGTGGGCGACACCCTGCCCGTGCCGGCTGGCCAGAGGCCCGTGTGGCTGTCCGAAGCGGCGGCCGACCTGTACCGCCACCGGCCGGGCGAGCGCATCGCATTGCCGCTGGCGGGCGGCCTGCACACGTTCTTCATCGCCGGCGTCTGGCGCGACTATGCGCGCTCCTCCGGCGCCATCCAGATGCCGCTGGACGACTACCGCGCGCTGACGGGCGACATGGACGTGAGCGACGCGGCCCTGTGGCTGGCCAAGGATGCCACGGGCGAGCAGCTGCAGCAGCGCCTGAAAGCGCTGCCCTTCGGCGCCAGCCTGGAAGTGTCGAACCCGTCGGCCATCCGCGCCCTGAGCCTGCAGATCTTCGACCGCAGCTTCGCCGTCACCTATCTGCTTGAAGCCATCGCCATCGTCATCGGCCTGTTCGGCGTGGCCGCCACGTTCTCGGCGCAAACGCTGGCGCGCGCCCGAGAATTCGGCATGCTGCGCCATGTGGGCGTGACGCGCGGGCAGATTTTAGCCATCCTGGCGCTGGAAGGGGGCGCGCTGACGGCGCTGGGCATCGCCACCGGTTTTGTCCTGGGCCTGTTGATCAGCTTTGTGCTGGTGTTCATCGTCAATCCGCAATCGTTCCACTGGACCATGCAGCTGCACCTGCCCTGGCCGTTGATCGCCACCGTGGCCGCGGCCCTGCTGGCGGCCGCCGCCCTCACTGCCCTCATCGCGGGGCGCCAGGCGCTGTCCGCTGGCCCCATCCGCGCCGTCAGGGAGGACTGGTAATGCGCCGTTTGACTTGTTTATTGTTGTTCTGCAGCGCCGCCGCCGTCGCCGCGCCGCCCGCCTTCGCCCCCGTCACGCCGCTGGCGGCCGGCCAGACCCTGCGCCTGCCGCACGATTTCGGCGCCCACCCTGCCTACAAGACGGAGTGGTGGTACGCCACGGGCTGGGTCAAGACCGCCGGCGGCGAGCAGCTGGGCTACCAGGTGACCTTCTTTCGCAGCGCCACGGCTGCCGATGCGATGAATCCCAGCGCCTTCGCGCCGAAACAGCTGATCATCGGCCATGCCGCCCTGTCCGACCCGAAAGTGGGCAAGCTGCTGCACGACGAGAAAAGCGCGCGCGAAGGTTTCGGCCTGGCCTACGCCAGGGTGGGCGACACGGACGTGAAACTCGACGGCTGGCGCATGCAGCGGCAAAAGGACGGCAGCTACCGGGTCAGCCTGGCCGCGCGCGATTTTTCACTGCAGCTGACCCTCGCGCCCACGCAGGCCGTGCTGCTGCAAGGCGTTGGCGGCTACTCGCGCAAGGGCGCCCGGCCCGCGCAATCGAGCTACTACTACAGCGAGCCGCAGCTGCGTACCACGGGCACGATCGCCCGCGCGGGCGGCAAGGCAGAAGCCGTGACGGGCGCCACCTGGCTCGATCACGAGTGGTCGAGCCAGGTGCTTGATGCGGATGCCAGCGGCTGGAACTGGATAGGCGCCAACCTCGACGACGGCGGCGCCCTGATGGCCTTCCAGATCCGCAGCAAGACAGGTGCTAAACTATGGGCGCACGCGACATGGCGCGATGCGTCCGGCAAGATGACGCAGTACGCGCCCGGCGATGTCGATTTCACGCCCACGCAGCTGTGGCGCTCGCCGCGCACGCAGGCCGAATACCCGGTCGCCACCGAGATCCGCACCGGCGCCATGCGCTGGCAGATCAAGCCCTTGCAGGCAGACCAGGAACTCGATTCGCGCCGCTCGACGGGCGCCGTCTACTGGGAGGGCGCCGTGACGGTGGCGCGCGACGGCCAGCCCGTGGGGCGCGCCTACCTGGAAATGACGGGCTACGTGCAGCCGATGAAGTTATAAGCAATTGTGAACATGTAAGACCGGATACAGTACCTACCAAGCGAAAACCAATGACAACCAGTACAGATACAGGCAATACCAGCAGCACAGCGACAAGCGCAGCCCCTTCCCCCGACACCGGCGCCAGCCGTGAACTGAAAAAAGGCAGCCTGGCGGCCTTCAAGGGCTTGCTGCCCTTTCTGACGCCGTACCGCAAGCAGTTCTTCCTGGCCGGTATCGCGCTGGTGGTGGCCGCCGCTTCCACCCTGGCCATCCCCGCCGCCTTCAAGCAGATGATCGACCTCGGTTTCGGCGGCGCGGCCGGCTCGAAAAGCATCCAGCATGTCGACCTGGTGTTCCTCGCCCTGTTCGGCGTGGCGTCCATCCTGGCCTTGGCCACGGCGGCGCGCTTTTATACCGTGTCGTGGCTGGGCGAACGGGTCACGGCCGACATCCGCAGCGCCGTGTACCGCCACGTCGTCACGCAAAGCCCCCAATTCTTTGAAACCACGCAGACGGGCGAAGTCCTGTCGCGCATCACCACCGACACGACCCTGATACAGGCCGTCGTCGGCACCAGCATCTCCATGGCGCTGCGCAACGTGCTGCTGTTCCTCGGCGGCCTGGTGATGCTCTTCGTCACCAGCGCCAAGCTGGCCGGCATCATCATCGGCCTGTTGATCCTCGTCGTCGTGCCCATCATCGTCTTTGGCCGCAAGGTGCGCAAGCTGTCGCGCGATTCGCAGGACCGCATCGCCGACGCCTCGGCCATGGCCGGCGAAATCCTCAACGCCATGCCCACCGTGCAGGCGTTTACGCACGAGAAGATCGAATCGAAGCGCTTTGGCGACTCGGTCGAAGGCGCTTTCATGACGGCCATGCGCCGCATCCGCGCGCGCGCCCTGCTCACCGTGATCGCGATTTTGCTGGTCTTCGGCACCATCGTCTTCGTCCTGTGGCTGGGCGCGCGCGCCGTGCTGGAAGGCGCGATGACGGGCGGCGACCTGGGCCAGTTCATCCTGTACGCCTCCATCGTGGCCGGCGCCATCGGTGCGTTGTCCGAAGTCATGGGCGAAGCGCAGCGCGCCGCCGGCGCCACCGAGCGCCTGCTGGAATTGATGGCCGTCAAATCGGAAATCGAGTCGCCGGCCACGCCCCTGCCGCTGCCCGCGCGCGCCGCGAATGGCGCCGCCTTGACATTGACCGACGTCATGTTTTCGTATCCGTCGCGCCCCGACACCCACGCGCTCGACCACGTCAGCCTCGACATCCGCGCCGGCGAAACGGTGGCCGTCGTCGGCCCTTCCGGCGCCGGCAAGACCACCCTCTTCCAGCTGTTTTTGCGTTTTTATGACCCGCAAAGCGGCAGCATCCGCCTCGACGGCGTCGACATCAAGCAGCTCGACCTGCACACCCTGCGCGATGCCATCGGCATCGTGCCGCAGGATACGGTAATCTTCTCGGCCGATGCCATGGAAAACATCCGCTACGGCCGCGCCGGCGCCAGCGACGAGGAAGTCATCGCGGCCGCAAAAATGGCGGCCGCCCACGAATTCATCGAGCGCCTGCCGAACGGCTACAAATCCTTCCTCGGCGAACGGGGCGTGCGCCTGTCCGGCGGCCAGCGCCAGCGCATCGCCATCGCCCGCGCCCTGCTGAAAAACCCGCCGCTGCTGCTGCTCGACGAAGCGACCAGCGCGCTGGACGCGGAATCGGAACGCCTGGTGCAAAAGGCGCTGGAAGCGGCCATGCTGGGCCGCACCACCGTCATCATCGCGCACCGCCTGGCCACCGTGCAGCGGGCCGACCGCATCGTCGTCATGGAAGACGGCAGGATCGTCGAAACGGGCACGCATGCGTCGCTGGTCGCGCTCGGGGGCATCTATGCCAATCTTGCCGCACTGCAATTCCATCACGTACAGCTCAATCCAGCGGAATAATCATGAACGCACTTTTCCACGCCAACCTGGGCATCACCGATTTCTGGACCTTTTTACTGGGGACCATCTTCATCGTCATCCTGCCCGGCCCCAATTCCATGTACGTGCTGTCGGTCGCCGCCCAGCGCGGCGTGCGGCCCGCCTACCAGGGCGCCTTCGGCATCTTCGCCGGCGACCTGATACTGATGGTGCTGTCGGCCTGCGGCGTGGCCTCGCTGCTGAAAGCCAGCCCGGCCCTGTTCTATGTCGTGAAATACATCGGCGCGGCCTACCTGGGCTGGATCGGCCTGCAGATGCTGATAGGCTGCTGGCGCAAGCTGCGCGCGCCCGCTCCCGCCGAAGGCGAGGCGGCGGCCGCGGCTGCCCCCGTCAAGGAAAGCGAGCCGTTCCGCAAGGCCCTGATCATCAGCCTGATGAATCCGAAGGCCATCCTGTTCTTCATCTCGTTTTTCATCCAGTTCGTCGATCCGGCCTTCCCGAACCCCGTGCTGTCCTTCATCGGGCTGGGCCTGATCTGCCAGGTGATCAGTTTTACCTATCTGACGGCCATCATCTTTGTCGGCGCCCGCCTGGCCGAGACCTTCCGCCGCCGTCGCCGCCTGTCGGCAGGCATGGGCGGCGGCGTGGGCGCCATGTTCATCGGCTTTGGCGCGAAACTGGCCACGGCCACACTGTAACTGTACCGGAGATGCGCCGTGACCGCCTTGACCGAGATTGAACTGCGACAGCGTTGCCACACCGTCCTGCCGGGCCACCGCCAGCCCGCCCCAAGCGCCACCTTCGCCGCCATGGCCGCCTGGTGCGAGACGAACGGCATCGCGCACGACACCTACGGCGAAGGCGCGCTGATCGAACAGTTCGAGGACAAGATCGCCGGCCTGCTCGGCTTCGAGGCGGCCGTGTTCTGCATCACGGGCACCATGGCGCAGGTGACGGCCCTGCGCCTGGCCTGCCAGGACCGGGGGTCTTCCCTGGTGGCGCTGCACCCGACGTCGCACATCCTGCGCCACGAGCGGGGCAACCATGAATTGCTCGACCACTTCAAGGGCCTGATGCTGGGCGACCCGCACCGTCCGTGGACGGTAGACGACCTGCGCGCCGTGCCCGATGCGCTGGGCGCCGCGCAGGTCGAGCTGCCGATGCGTGAAATCGGCGGCCAGTGTCCGTCGTGGGAGGAGTTGAGCGACATCAAGCGGCACTGCCGCGAGCGCAATATCCATCTGCATATGGATGGCGCGCGCCTGTGGGAAGCGCAGGCCGGTTTCAAGCAGCCCCTGTCCGCCATCTGCGACGGCTTTGACTCCGTCTACGTGTCGCTGTACAAAGGCATCGGCGGCCTCGGCGGCGCCATGCTGGCCGGCAGCCGCCCGTTTGTCGAGCGGGCGCGCGAATGGTTCCGCCGCCAGGGCGGCAACATCGTCCACCGCACGCCCTACGTGGTGGCCGCCGCCATGCAGTTCGATGCGCGCCTGGCCGCCATGCCCCGCTATTTCGCGCGCACGCAATGGCTGTACGCGCTGCTGCGCGACTTTCCGGCCATCGCCGTCAATCCCGCCCAGCCGCAGGCCAACATGCTGCACCTGCACCTGCCCCTGCCGCGCGAGCGGGCCATCGCCATCCGCAACCAGGCGGCCGAAGACCACGGCATCTGGCTGTTCGGCCGCGCCAGCCACGCGGCACTCCCCGGGCACAGCGTGGTGGAATGGTATGTGGGAGACAACCTGCTGGAACTGCCGGACGACAGCGTGCGGCATGCCTTGCGCCTGCTGGACCAGGCCATGCGCGCCAGCGCATAATCGCGCAGGCCCGCGCAGGTCGGGTTGGCGCACGGCGCGCAAGCCGACACCGCCACCATCGTGACCAAAAAAAAGCGCCCGGAGGCGCTTTTTTCATTCATGGCCGCCGGGTCGGCCGCCACTACCTGCTTAGAACTTGTAGTTATAAGCGAGACCGATCAACTGCATGCGGGTCTTGAACAGGCCCTTGGTGGTTTCACCGTTGCCGGTGCAGCCAGTCTTGACAGGCGAGCAGTCGTTTGTGTAGTTGACGTCAGCATCCTTGAAGTCGATATAGCTGTAGGCCAGGTCGATCGAGGAATTGGCGTTCAGCTTCCAGTTCGCGCCGATCGAATACTGCATGCGGTCGCTGTCCGGCAAGGCCGGGTGGCGCAGTTCCGCGCTGCGCACTGGCGCCTGGTCGTGGGCGATACCGGCGCGCAGCATCAGGCTGTCGCTGTACTTGTAGTTGGTGCCCAGCGAGACGCGATAGGTGTCTTTCCAGTTCTGGCGGATGCGCTCGGCGCCTTCGGCCGTCGGCGGGAACTGGATGTCCAGGTTCTGCAGGCGCGAAGTACGGGTCCAGGTGACGTCGCCCATCAGGGCCCACTTGTCATCCATCTGGTGGAAGGCGTTGACCGACAGGGTTTCCGGCGTGCGCAGTTCCACCAGCGCCTCGGAATTGACCTTGTTCGATGCCTTGGCGATGAAGGCGTTCACGGCCGGGTTGCTCGTCACTTGCGAGAAATCCCAGATGGTGCTGCCCTTGAGCTTGTGCGAGATCGACGAACGGTAGGCGATGCCGAAACGCGTGCCTTCGTTCAGCTGGTACAGGTAGCCCAAATTGAAGCCGAAGCCCCAGTCATGGCCATCCATCGATGCGTGACCATCATTGATCGGGCCCTGCAGCGCGGCACCGGCAGCTTGTGCGGCTGCCAGGCCCTGGGTCTTGGCGATATTGGCCAGGAAGGCCTGCGATGCGGTCGGCGCAAATTTGCCCAGGAAAGCGACCGAACCAGGCACGTCCACGCCCTGGCCCAGTTCCGCCTTCATGTATTCAGCCGTCACGCCGAAACCGAACGAGTGATGCTGGTCCAGCTTGAACGACACGGAAGGATTCAGGGCGATGGCTTCGAGCTTGATATTGGTGATCGCATAGCGGCCATACCAGTCATTGCCGTAGTCGAGCTTGGCGCCATACGGCACGAACAGGCCCGCGCCGACCGTCCATTGATCGTTGATTTTCTTGCTGGCGTACAGGGCAGGCGCGAATACGGCGTCCGGCGCATAGTCCTTGGTGGCGCTGAACGGCTTGTGATTGTCAGGGACGGGGGCGAAGAAGGACTTCGAACCCGAATCCGTATAGGTCGAATGCGGCACCACCAGGGTGCCGCCGCCGACGAACTGCGTGCCTTCCAGGCGCGACAGGCCGGCCGGGTTGTAGAAAATGGTGGAAGCGTCGGCCGCTTCGGCGCCGCTGGCGTCAGCCGTGCCCTGGGCGGACACGCTTTGCGAGCCGAAACGGTAGCCCGATGCCTGGGCGGTGGAAGCGATGCCGGCGCATGCGACGGCGATGAGGAGGGGCAGATATTTATGTTTCAAGTTAGTCTCTCTTTATTATATGGATGGTCTTCGTCACATTGTCCCGGGCGGCTCAACCTCACCCGTCCTGCACTGTTCTTGCCGCCGTGAACTCCAATCCACTGACGGCATGTGCGAAGCATATAATATTTTCGAAAAAAAAGCGAACGATCGCTCTTTTTACGAAACAGTGTTGTTTTCCTCACCTTGCACGACGCTGTACGGCGGCAATACCGGCGCCGGCAGCGGGATCAAAAACCGCTTGCGCATCAGCGCCAGCATCTGCTCGGCCGGCACGGGGCGCGAGATGAAATAGCCCTGCACTTCATTGCACTGCAGGCCGCGCAGGATATCGAGCTGTTCGCGCGTTTCCACCCCTTCGGCCACCACGCTCATGCCCAGCGCATGCGCCATCGACAGGATGGCGCGCACGAAGACCTCGCCCTGCTCCGAGCGGCCCAGTTCCATGGTGAAGGCGCGGTCGATCTTCAGGCCGTCCATGGCAAACTTCTGCAGCTGCGACAGCGAGGAATAGCCGGTGCCGAAATCGTCGACCAGCAGGCGCACGCCCAGCGCACGGATGGCCGACAGCTGCTCCACGGCGCGGTTCTGCTCATCCATCATGGCCGATTCCGTGATCTCCACCTCGATCATGCGCGCGTCGATGCGGTGGCGCGCCAGCGCGGACGCCAGCACCTGGTGCACGTCGCCGCGGCCGAACTGGCGCGCCGAGACGTTGATGGACACGGGCACCAGCTCCTGTCCTGCCGCCTGCCAGTGCGCCATCTGCAGGCACACTTTTTCGATGACCACCTCGCCCAGCTGCGAAATGAGGCCGCTGCTCTCGGCCACGGGAATGAATTCCAGCGGCGGCACCATGCCGTGCAGCGGATGGCGCCAGCGCACCAGCGCCTCCATGCTGCACAACTGCCCGCTCAGGGCGTCGACCCTCGGCTGGTAGACGACGAGGAACTGGTCCTGCTCCAGCGCCGCCACCAGGCTTTGCTCCAGTTCGCGGCGGTTGCATATGGTTTCGAACAATTCGGGCTGGAAGAAGCGATGGTGGCCCTTGCCCGCCACTTTCACGGCATACATGGCGATATCGGCGTTCTTCAGCAGCACGTCCGTCTCGGCACCGTCGCGCGGATACAGGCTGATGCCGATCGAGGCGCCCATCTTGTGGCGTTCGCTGCCCAGGTAGAACGGCTCGTCGAAGGCGATGGCGATGCGCTGGGCCACCTGCTCGGCGCGGCTGTCGTCCTCCACCGGGTCGAGCACGACGACGAATTCGTCGCCGCCCAGGCGCACCACGTGGTCGCCCGGCCGCAGCACGGCCTTCAGGCGCAAGGAGGCGGCGCGCAGCACCTTGTCGCCCTCGGCGTGCCCCTGCGTGTCGTTGATATCCTTGAAGCCGTCGAGGTCGATGAACAGCAGCGCCAGCATGTGGCCCGTGATGGCGGCGCGCGCCAGCGCCCCGGGCAGGAATTGCTGCAGCCAGTAGCGGTTGGGCAAGCCCGTCAAGCCGTCTTCGTTGGCCAGGCGGCGCAGGTCGCGCTCGTGCTCCTTGGCCGTGCTGATATCCTGCAGGGTGACGGCCAGGCGGTCGCCGCTGCGCACGAGCCGGCGGCGTATCCAGCGCAGCTTGAATGGGTTGCCATCCGGCAATTCAATCTCTTCCTCGGAAAAGCCCGACTGCATGGCGGCCCGGTAATTGTGCATCAGGTCGCGGAAATACGGTTCGTGCGCGCGCGACTGCAGGCGCATGCCCAGCAGCTGCTCGCGGCGCACGCCGAAATAGCCGGCGCCCGGCTCGTTGCAGTCGACGATCTCGAAGTCGGCAATGGCGCAGTCGCCGTCGCGCAGGGCGGCAATGATGTAAAAGCCGTCGCTCGTGCCCTCGGTAGCCATGCGGTAGGCGTTGCGCACGCCTTCGGACTGGTGGTGGCGCCAGGCCAGGCGCAGCGACAGCACGGTGGCGACGACGGTAAAGGCCAGCAGCAGCAGGGTCACGGCCAGGGCGATGCCCGTGTAGATGGTGCGCGTTTCCTCGTAGGGGTGCAGCATTTCGCTGTCGGCCAGGCCCACGACGGCCGTGAATGGATAGGCTTTCAGCGCCTGCCAGCCCACGTAGCGGTTTTGCTTGTCGGAAAAAGCGAAGCGGCCGCCCGACTCCATGGCGCCGCCGTCCGTTTCCAGGAAGCTCGTATCGAGGAAGGGCGCACCGCCATGCGCCCCATGCACGGGCAGCACGCGCGAGCCCAGGCGCATGCTGAACAGCTCGCCCTCTTCGCCCACCATGGCGGACATGCCCAGCTTGCCGAAATTGACGCTGTCATAGAATTCGGAGAAATAGCTGGAATGGATGGAAATGAGCAGCACGCCGTCAAAATTGCCATCCTCGTCTTCCAGCCGGCGCGTGAAGTGCACGAGGGTGTCGGCGGGGCCGGCGGCGGACGGGAGCGCGTTCGCCCGTCCCAGGGCGATGCGCAAGGCGCTGGAATTGCTGCGCCAGTGGCGCAAGAGGAAATCGCTGCGCTCGTTCGTGCGCAGCCGCGTCAGAGGCGCCGTAGCCGTCACGGGGTGGCCCTTGCGGTCGAGGATGGCAACGATGGCAAATTGCGGCAAGGCATACATGCCCTGCGTCTTCAGCTGATCCAGGCGCAGGTGGCCGCGCGAGTTTTCCCATTCATACTTGAGCTGCAGGGTCAGCTGGTCCATCTGCTCCAGGGTGCGCAGCAGATACTGGCTGTAGGCTTTCGACTGCGAGGCCACGCTGTCGAGCGCCTGCTGCTGCGCCACCTTTTTTTCCGCCTCCAGCTGCAGCAGGGTGGCCATCCACAGCACGGCGCACAGGGCCAGGCACAGCATGGGCCAGGCGAGGATCAGGCGCAAGTTAGCCTTGAGAAAGTCGGCCCTGCTCATTTCCACCACGGCGGCGTTATTATTATTTACAAATTGTCGCAAAAACATGGTGCCAGCATCTGCCGTTTCTATATTTCTTTAGGGACACACAAATTACCACAGAGTCATGTTTACAGGGGATATGAGCGTGTAATTATGTGCGTATCCCGCATCCCGCCTGTCGCGCCTGCGTTACAATCACCATCCTTACCGTTGGAGAAATACATGCAGCAATATCAAGATTTGATCAAGACCGTGCTCGAAACGGGCAGCTGGCAAGACAACCGCACGGGCATCCGCACCCTGAGCGTGCCGGGCGCCATGATGCGTTTCGACTTGGCTAACGGCAATTTCCCTGCCGTGACGACCAAGAAACTGGCTTTCAAATCCGTGATCGGCGAATTGTGCGCCTTCCTGCGCGCCTCGCGCAATGCGGCCGAATTCCGCGCGCTGGGCTGCAAGGTGTGGGATCAGAACGCCAATGAAAATGCGCAATGGCTGGCCAACCCCTACCGCGAGGGCGAGGACGACCTCGGTCCCGTGTACGGCGTGCAGTGGCGACTATGGCCCGCATATAAATTGCTGGACGCGGCCAAGCCGGCGCAAATTGCCGACGCACAAGCCAACGGTTACACACTGGTCGCCCCCATCGTCGAAGACGGCGTGCAAAAAGTCTTGCTGTACAAGGCCGTCGACCAGTTGCGAGAATGCCTGGACACCATCATGACGAACCCGGGCAGCCGGCGCATCCTGTTCCACGGCTGGAATCCGGCCGTGCTGGACGCCGTCGCCCTGCCCGCCTGTCACTTGCTGTACCAGTTCATCCCGAACGCCAGCACGCGCGAAATTTCACTGTGCTTATATGTGCGCAGCAACGATATCGGCCTGGGCACGCCGTTCAATATCGCCGAAGGCGCCGCCCTGCTGCATCTGGTGGCGCGCCTGACCGGCTACACGCCGCGCTGGTTCACGTATTTCATCGGCGACGCGCACATCTATGAAAACCACCTCGACATGGTGGAAGAGCAACTCAAGCGCACGCCGTTCCCGGCGCCGCGTTTCGTCATTTCCGAACGCGTGCCCGACTACGCCAAGACGGGCAAGTACGAGCCGGAATGGCTGGAAAAGATCGAACCGTCGGATTTCTCGCTGGAAGGCTATGAACACCACGCGCCCATCAAGGCCGCGATGGCCGTCTGATGGCGGTCTCGCCGCTGGCCGCGCTGCACCGCAAGCTGTTTGACGAAACGGACGGCGTCAAGTTTTCCAAACTGAAAGACCGGCTGCTGAAAAAGCATGCTGCCGACGAGCGGCAAGCCGTGCTCGACATCCTGATCGCCTACGCAAGGGAAGGCCAGCTGCTGCACTGGCGCGCCTTCCTGATGAGCGATATCGTGCATCTGGTGGAAGGCAGCCAGCATGCGGCATTTTTTGCATGGGCACTGGGGCAGCCGGAACTGGCCTACCGGGCCGTCGACGGCTTGCTGAAAAGTATCGGCGTGGAAGCGTATGCGCCGCTGGTGGCGCTGGCGGCGTCCGGCGCCACGCGCCTGGACGTGCGCGCCAGGGCGATCAAGAGCCTGGCCGTGTTCAGCCGCCAGCCGTTTGACCAGGGCTTGCCGTCCGATCCCGGCCACTGGAAGGCGGAACAGCTGCGACTAAGCGCCGTGCTGGCCTGGCAAGCGGACGGCTATCCTGACGGTGCAGGCTACAAGGCGCCCGCCACGCATGAGACGCTGACCCAGCCGCTGTCGCGCCTGGAAATGGCTGCCGCCTTCCTGGAGCGCAACCTGGCGCTGCGGCGCCAGCGCGAACAGGACCTGGCGCAACCGTCGAACTGGCTGACGGTCGCCAGCGCCAAGGACATGGCCGGGATCGACGCGCAATGGGTCTTGCCGGAGATCTACCGCCGCTTCCTGGAATGGTATTCGCCGCTGCGCGTACATGTCGACGGCAAACGCTTCCCCCAGGGCCTGCACCTGTACGGCGCGGCCGAGCTGGTGAAGGCCCAGCACGGCTACTCCGTCCATGCCGTGAGCCTGCGCACAATCGCGGCCTGGCCGCCGAAGCTGGTGGTCATTGCCGATGCCGGCGGCGATCCGTACTGCGTGCACCTGGAAGAAAGAAGCATCGACGGCGACTTGCCCGTGTACCGCGCCGAACATGGCACGGGCGGATGGCGCTTCGAGCTCCATACGGACGATTTCATCGGCTTCCTGCACGAGATCGCGCTGGCGGCCTAGCCCGCGTCGCCTGCCGGTCCTCCCGGGCCGGGACCGCCCGTGCCGCCTGGCCCCCGCCCGCCCGGCGGACCGAAGCGCGGTTCGCGCTCGCCCTCTTTCGCCGCCGGCGCGGCGCCGCCGAGGCGGTACGACAGCCCCACATAAATCATGCGTCCATCGAAGCGCCGCGTGCTCGTCTCGCGCAGGGACGCGCTGTTGATGACGGTTTCCATCTTGTTGCTGCTGAACACATCGGTGACATTCATGACCAGGCTCAATTGCGGCGTCACCGCGTGGCGTAGACTGAGGTTCAGGGTATTGTTCGGCGAACGGTAGCCCTGTCCCGACAGCATCTTGCCTTGCATTTGCAGGGCCAGTTGCAGCTGGTTGGCCGGATCGATCTGGTAATTGAGGCGCGCGCGGCCGCTCAGGGCGTTGGCCGTGCGCGTGCTGCGGTTGCCCAGGTCGTCGGAACTGGTCTGCTGGCTGCGCGCCAGGTTGCCGCTCGTGTTCAGGGTCAGCGACGGCGTGAGCTTGCCGCTGACGCTGAACTCCAGGCCGCTCGAATGGCTGCCCTCGCCGTTTTCGCGCGTCGTCAGCAGCACGTTATCGCTGATAAAGTAGCGGTAATCGACGATAGCGTCCGTGTCGCGGCGGTGGTAGGCGCGCAAGCTGCTTTCCAGGCCGGCGATCTTCGTTTCATAGCCGACCTCGAACGAATCCGTCTGCGTGGGTTTCAGCTTCGGGTTGCCGGCCGACACATTGAACTCATCGCGGTACACGACGTACGGGTTCAGGTCGCCCGCGTTCGGGCGGCGCAGGCGGTGCGCATAGCTGAAGCGCAGATTGCTCTCGTCGCTGACCTTGTAGGTGGCGAACAGGCTGGGAATATAGTTGACGTAATTGTTGCCGGCCTCGACGCCGCCCGTGATCTGGCGCACGGTCAAGTCCGTGTATTCGGCGCGCACGCCGGCCAGCGCGCCCCAGCGCTCGCTCAGGCGCATCTGGTAGGAGCCGTACAGCGCCACGGTGCGCTCGTCCATCTCGAAACGGTTGCTGCGCATGCGGTTGACGGTCTCCAGCAGGCTGCCCGGATGGATGTCCGTATATAGAGTGTCGAAACTGCTCTGGTTGTCGGCCACCTTGTAGCCGAGCTTGGCCGTGCCGCCTGCCAGCGGACGCTCGTAGTCGCCGCTGAAGTCGACGATGCGGTTGCCCGTCTCGCTGTGCTGGCGCGCGCGGCTGTCGTAGGCGTTCACGGGCGCGACCGCGTAGGTATTGGCGTAATCGCTGTCGCTCTCGTTGGTCGACGACGACACGCGCAGGTCGATCTTGAGGGTTTCGCCCGGCAATTCTCCCTTGTGGTCGTAGCGCGCGCCCCAGCCGTAGTTGCGGCTGTCGCCATTGCGCACGGTGCTGCGCACATAGTCGGCGATGGTGCTGCCCGTGCTGTCGCCGTTGATATAGCGGTCCAGCGAGCGCTGGTCGTTGCTGCGGCCATTGTACGAAACGCTGGCGGCCAGGGTGTCGTTGGCGTTCACGTTGTAATTGACGGTGCCGTGCAAACCCAGCGAGTCGTTCAAGCCGTTGCTGGTGGAATGCTGGCTGCTGGGGGCGAAAGCGCCCGTGCCGCGCTCCAGGCGCTCGCGGCTGACCTCGGCCACGGAATTGCGGCCGTCGTGGCGCACATTGATGCCGCCCTGGTAGCCCCACGGCCCTTCGTTGTAGCTGCCGGAGACGGAGCTGTTGTAGCGCCCGGCAATGCCCGCATTCGCATTCACGGTGGCAAAGCCGCCCGGCTTGCGGTTGCGCCGCATCACCAGGTTCAGGATAGGCCCGCCGCCCGCCTCGTTGCCGAACTGGGCGCCGGGATTGTTGATCACTTCCACCGATTCGATATCGTCGGCCGCCATGGCGTTCAGGGTGGCGCCGCGCGCATCGCCCTGCAGCATGGCCGAGGGCTTGCCATCGATCAATATCTGCACATTGCTGCTGCCGCGCAGGGACACGGAACCGTCTGGATCGACGGCAACGGATGGCACATTGTTCAAGGCGTCGGCTGCCGTGCCGTTGCTGCTGCCGACATCGGACTTGACGTCGTAGACTTGCCGGTCGATGCGGCCCGTGGGACGTTCGGCCGTCACGCTGACGGACGGCGGCGCGTCCACGGCGGGCGCCTTGGCAGGCGGCTTGACGACGGTATCACCGGTAATGGTTTGCGCCTGGACAGCGGCGCCGGAGACGAGCAGGCTGCCGCCCGCCAGGCAATGGAAAAAAAGTTTATGCATTTGGCTAAAGATAATCGAGACGCTACGGATGAGGCACTACGCCGCAGCGTGAGAGCACATGCCAAGCATGCCACGATTGCAAGGAGCAAAGCAAATGCGAACCATTGTTATTTACTTCAATTTACAAATCTCCGGCGCTTGTGGCATTCCAGCCTCATGCCATGCAGCTTGCGCTGCCCGGGATATCTCCGCAGCCCGTAAGTGTCGCAAGCACCGTGTTGCCATGGCCGGCACCCGCGTCGCGCACGTATTTGGGGGCCTGGCGCAGATGGGGGCAAGCCGGTCCGCTGCGCGGACATGGCGCGAATCCAATCGCATTGCTGCCGCTTCGCCGGCCGCGCAACGAGCCGTTTCTCGAACATGGCGAAGTAGCGTCAAGTGTTCGCCGGCCTCAAAAACGGTACGCCAGGCTCGCCAGCAAGGTCGGAGTATGGGTCGACGATTCTGTCTGCGACGCCCCTCCGCGGGTACGCCAGGCCAGCGTCACGCCTCCAGTCCATGCGGCGCCTGCGTACCGAACGCCGACGCCAGTGCCGGCCAGCGTGCGCCGGTTGCTCGTGCTCGCCCAGGCGTCCTTGCTGATGTCAATTCGCCCCATATCGTAGAAGACGAACGGCACCGCCGCCCCGCTTGTGTAGCGTACCTCGGCCTGTGCCAGCCAGCCGCTGTCACCGTACGCTTCACCGTTCGGATACGCGCGCACACCGTTCACGCCACCAATGCCCAGCTTCTCAGACGGGTCGAGGTTGTTCCCCGCGCGCTGCACCGAGAGGCGACCATAGAGGTCAATCTTGCTATTGAGGGACTGAAGACGCGCCAGATCGATGTTCAGCTTGGAGAAACCGCCGGCCGTGCGGGCGCTTGCACTGTCCATGGCCTCGCTTGCCTTATCCAGTCCGAGGCGCCCATGCACCCACGAGACGACGCCGTAGGTGATGCCGGCGTAAATGAATTGGTCGCGCACGTCAAACGAGACACTGACCGGCACGACTGTACTTCGCTTGTCACTGGACGACGACGTCGCCCCTTGGCGGTCCTGCAGCGACTTGCGGTCGACGCTTGCCGAGACAATCAGATTGCGCGACTGCGAGCGGATGATGGGATAGCTCATCCCGACGCTCGCCACGTCCGCCGTGCCGCGGGCACCGAGGGCCGCGAAGCTGCCGGCAAGTTCGTAGTACGAATGCGTGTAACTGGCGCGTCCGCGCAAGCCGCTGTAGCCGAGCGGTGCCGCATACGCCACCGATCCGAACCACATTTGGGCGTCCGTATATAGCGCCTGCAGGGAAAGCTGATCACCGAGCATGAACGGACTGTCGGCATCCAGGCTCGCGTGGAGACGCATGCGGCCAGTCGCCCGCGTACCAAAATTGTCTAGCCCCGCTTCCCCCTTATAGCGATGGTCCCTTTGCACATCGACGATCAAGTCGCCGGTGCCGACCTCCTTTCCAGGGCGCATCAGCGGCGCCGTGACAATGCCTGGCTGATCGTTCAATAGCAGGGTCGTGCGCTCCAGCATATGCGCCTCGATCAAGGTGCCCTTCGGCAGTGCCGACAGGAAGCCTTGCGCCCCTGACGTCAATGCTCCATCACCTGTCGCCTGCACAAGACCATAGCGACCTTCGAGGATCTCGATGCGCAGTTCGCCAGCGGACAGGTCCTGTTGTGGCAGGTAAGCTCGCGCGAATGGATAGCCGGCCTGCTGGTAACGGGAGGTAATGTGGGTGGCGAGCGCGGACAGGCCGGCGAAGTCATATGTCTTGCCAGTGACAGGGCCAAGGCCGGCGAGCAGCTCCGTACTCGGGATCTGTGTGTTGCCGTTTATCGTCACGCGCTGCAGCGTTATTTGCATGCCACCGGAAACCTGGTGCGCCGGTTGAGGCGCAGGCAGCACGCGCAGCGTGGGTGCCGCGCGGCTGGTCGGCTGCGGCAGCGTACGCGCATTTTCCTGCAGCAGTGTGCCCGCGTCAGGCACTTGCTGGGCAAGCGCGGGCATGCAGCTCGTGACGAACAGCGTCATCGGCAAAAGAGTGGATGAATGCTTCATGGCGTACTCATGATCAGGGTGTGTCAAAGACTGTTCGGCGCCGGGGCGTTGTCGGTATCGCTGCTTGCGCTGGCAGGCATGCGGATGCCGCCAGATACGACCATCACATCGAGATACTTGACATCACGGTTGGCACCTGCACCTTGGCTCGACGATTGGCGACGCTGCGGGGTGCTGGCCGGTGCTGCATTGGCACCGGCCTCCCCGCCCATAGCAGTCTGCGCTGTGCCTGACTGCGGCGCGGTCACGCTTTCAGCCACGGCGACATAAGCCAGCCCGCCTACCGCGGGCGCGACAAACGACGACGCAATACCTACCGCCTGCGGCGTGATCGTCGCCGCTGCGGCAGTAGCAGATGAGTTTTCCCGGGCCGGTGCCGTCAATATGCTGCCTGTGCTTGAGCTTGACGCAGGCATGACGTAGTTGCCGGCATCGGCACCGATCAACGTGAGACCAGTGACGCTGACCGGAATGGCAATACCGGGGGCTGACTGTGCGAATTTCGCCGTGGCCGACGTGGCATCGAGGTTAATGATATCGTTGGCGACGAGCCCTGCAAGCGTTCCTGGCGTTGAAATCGTCGCCGCCGTCGTGCCATCAGCCGTTTTATCGGCAACGGCGAGACCGCTCACGGTAACAGGCTTCGGCGTGATGGCCGCCGTCACGCTGGCGGGCGCATTCACGCTGTAGTTCGCCGCCAGGCCTGTGCCGTCGCCCA